>JAKPQH010000001.1 GCA_029580855.1 bacterium
TCAGGCGCAGTTCTAACCGTCGGCTCGGCGGTGAGCCTCGTCACCTTCTTCCCATCGCCAGACGGCGCGCACTGGCTCGGAGCCGCCATAATCCTGACCTGCGGAGTTGCGCTCGCCTTTGCCGACCGCGTGGACACTCCAGCCTCCGGCAAGACCCGCCTGATCCCGACGCGCCGCCAAGCCAACACCAAGCCAGCTCACTAACGTTCGACAACCGTCAATTCGCCCTCCGCGGCCCGCCCCCCCCGGGGGGGGGCGGGCCGCTACGGGCTCGCAACCACGACCACCGCAAACGCTTCGTTCGGGCTCCGCCCTGCCACTTCGCCCGAGACAACCTCCCTCGCACGCCAACTCCCGCGTCCAACCTTTTATATCTTTTCCTCCGCGTCAGCCGCTCCGGCGCTTGCGGCCCTCCGGGTGCTGCGGGGCCTGCAGGCTGCGCCCCTTAACCCCCGCAGCCAGCGCCCCTCCGCAGGCTCCGCTAACACCCCCCTCCCCCCTAAAAGTCAGTAACCCCTTTTGCCCTGGAGGGGGGAGGGGGGCACGCTCCGCCCCGCTCTACGCGCCTCCGCGGCCCCCCTCCCCCATTTTTCGCGGGCAACGTCAACATCAGCTCGCTGCGCTCGAAGACCCCATGTTGGAACGCTCCGCTGTCGCTCCGCTCCGGCGCGCTCCCGCGCGCCAAATGCCTCGCGCCCCGCCTCGCGCAGCTCGGCAACCGCCCGATTCGAGTCCGCCGTCTCCACGCCTGGCGCGGAAAGCTGACAGCGCCAGCCGTGGAGACGGCGGAGAGCGTCGGCTCTCGCGATACGCGAACGCCGGGGGGGGGGGGAAACTCCCCGGACCGCCGGCAAGCGTCCTGCTTTTCACTCGCCCGGCGCTCGCAAGCTCGCTCGGCCGTGCGTAGCACCGTGAAAAGCAGGACCCTTGCTCGGCTAACGGAGCGCCTGACTTGTCGGCTTTCCACTGCGCTCCGCTCCGGGAAACCGCCAAGACCGGCGAACCCCCCGGCCGCCGCATCACCGGCCCTGGCTCCGGAAACGCTCCCCGAGTCGCTGGCCTCCGCTGCGGCCCGGTCATGCGGCGGCCCCCATCTCAGTCGCACCTCTGGCGTCCGTGCTCCGCGCTGGGCCTTACCGCTCGCCCCGTCCCCCTCAGAGCCACGGCCCGCCGCTCCGCACTCCCGGCCAGAAGTGCGAACCCCGCGGCCCCCGCGCCCCAACACGATCGCGCGCGCCAGCGGTGGCCAGTCCGGCTCGGACCTTCGCTCCGTTCGGGGCTGTCATGAAGGATGCTCCCGGTTCCAGCCACAAGAGCTGTTATCTATAGTGCCGCCCCGTTGCCGTATCCCGCTGGCGCGGGAACCCTCGGCACACGGGTCCCCGCCGCCTCATCGCAAGCCTGCCTGCCGCGGGCGCCACACAGGCAGGCCTTCGGCGGCCCGGTCCACTAAAGACAACAGCGTCTTGTGGCCGGAGTCCCTGTCGCGCCTGGCACGAATCACTGCTCTCACCGGCCTCTTCCCCCCCGGCCGGTGGGCAGTGCTCGCGCCAGTCGCTCCCGCATCCTTCACGCCAGCCCCTCACTTCGCGGACTTAATCAGTTAGGCGCGCGCGAAAAAGAAGATCACTCCGCTGCGCTTCGTTTCGGGCGAGGCTCCGCCACGCCAGCGCGAGCTGCGCTCGGAAAAAAACGAGACGAATCCGTTCTCAGGTCTTTTTCCCGCCGCGCCGCGCGGCTTCTTGCATCAGTCCAGTCTATCGCCCTCACCCGCCCGCTCAGACCCGCAGGGGGCCGGACGCGGTGCCCTCTGAAGACTACTCCCGCTGGCCGCCCTGCGGCGCGGGCTCTCTGGGTGAAGGGCGATAGACCGGACTGAGCAGAGAAAAAAAAGACCATGAAAACTCCATCTCCAATTCAAAAAGTCGGTTCCGGGCTCCAGTCCCGTCCTGATGAGCAGCCAAAAACTACCCTCCAACCCTCGCTCCCCGGGCTGGACAAAATCGTCAAACCCTTCCGCTTCGCTCCCTCCCCCTACATTTACAAAGTCGTTCCCCTCCGCGAAGCCCGCACCCCCGACCACATGACCCTTTGCGATACCCCGGAAGCCGCCGCCGCCTACTGGCGCTTGCACGTCCCCCAAGCCGAAGCCTTCGACCCCGAATGTGAATGCTTCACGGTGTTGCTCCTCAACACCCGCCGCCGCATCAAAGCCCACCACCTCCTCAGCGTCGGCACCCACGACACGCTCCTGGTCCACCCGCTGCCAGTGTTCCGCCTCGCCATCATGACCGCCGCCCCCGCGCTGGTGCTCATGCACAACCACCCCTCCGGCGAACCCTCCCCCTCCGAGGCCGACATCAGAATCACCCGCGACCTCATCCGCGCCGGTCAGCTTCTCAAAATCGAAGTCCTCGACCACGTCATTATCGGCAACCCCCGCCACGCCTCGCTCCGCGAGCTCGGCTACTTCGCCGTCTGACCCCTCCCCACCGCCTGATTTATGAACAACACAAACCACAACCCCGCCGCGCCTTTCGGCCCGGTCATCTACCAGTACACCCGCTCGCAAGCGATTGCGGACGGCTTCCAAATCGAAGTAACCAAGACCGCGCGGGAAGCGGGCATCCGCTTCCCCGTCTTCATCACCCGCGGCGTCTATGAGCAGTGCGTCGCCGTCCCGCCCGGCGTCACCGGCCAGGACGAACCCGGCCGGCTTTGGGACGTGGTCTGGATGCTCCGCTTCGCCATCATCCGCAGCCAGCCCGGCGCCAGCCGCCTGCCGGTCGCCCTCTATGTCCGCAACTCCGACACCCAGCCGCCGCGCCTGGTCAAACTCATCGCCACCGCGGGCGCGGTGGACATGGACGACCCCGCCCCCACCATCACCGTGATGCTGCCCGACGAAGACTAACCCCAACCGCCCGCGCCCTCTCCGCCTCCGGCGGAGAGGCGCGGGCATCGCGCCATGAACATCCTCGCCGCCCGCAAATACAAATCGCCCCGCCACGGCCCGCTCACCCCGACCGAAACCGAAACCCGCCGCCTCGCCTACGCCCTCAAAGACCCTCGCAGCCCCGCCCGCGACTTCGCGACCGCCGCCGCCGAAATGGCCGCCCTCATCCAAACCCCGTGCTGGCTTGTCCCTATCCCGGCCAGCAACGGCTGCACCCGCGCCAACACCATCCTGGCCGCCCACATCGCCCGCCTCCGCGCCGGGGCGCAACTCGTCCACGCCCTCCGCCGCACCCAGCCCATCGAATCCCAGTGCGCCCGCCACCGCCGCAACCTGCCCGCCACCCCGCCCGAAAAACACCACCTGCGCGCCACCCGCCCGAACCTC
>JAKPQH010000002.1 GCA_029580855.1 bacterium
ATGGAGATCACGCTCATCGCGCCCATCGCCATGGAGAAGGAGCTCCGCTTCGCCATCCGCGAGGGGGGCCGGACCGTGGGCGCCGGCGTGGTGAGCGAGGTGCTGGAGTAGGGGGACGGCTGCGGGGGTCCGCGGACGCGCGGCGGCAGAGGCCCGAAACGGGCGTCAGGGTAGGGAATGGACAACCAGAAGATTCGCATCAAGCTGAAGGCGTACGACCACCGGCTGCTGGACCAGGCGGTGAAGGACATCGTGGGAACGGTGGAGCGCTCGGGCGCCTTGATCTCCGGGCCAGTCCCGCTGCCGACCAAGATCAGCCGCTACACCGTGCTCCGGTCTCCCCACGTGGACAAGAAGTCCCGGGAGCAGTTCGAGATCCGCACCCACGTTCGGATGATGGACATCGTGCAGCCCACGCCGCAAACGGTGGACCAGCTCATGCGGCTGGACCTTCCGGCCGGGGTGGATGTCGAGATCAAACTCTAACGGGGATCGCCGATCGCCGGTTGCCGACTGCAGATTGAGAAGAACGGACCCAAACGCCCCATGCGGCGACCTCGATCTGCAAACCGCAATCCGCAATCGGCGATCGGCGATGGTTAGGCGGCGATGGCAATCGGGTTGGTAGGACGAAAAGTCGGTATGACCCAGGTCTTTGACGAGCGCGGCAAGGCCGTGCCGGTGACGGTGATCCAGGCCGGTCCGTGCCCGGTGGTGCAGCGGAAGACCGCGGACCGGGACGGCTACGAGGCTATCCAGATCGGTTTCGAGACGCTGACCAACCAGAACCGGGTGCCCCGTCCGCTGCGCGGCCATTTTGACAAGGTGCAGACCGCCTACCAGCGTTTCCTGCGCGAGATCCGACTGCGGGGCGGCGAGGGTGAGTTCGCCGTGGGGCAGATCCTGACGGTCAGCGTCTTTGCCGCCGGGGACCGAGTGCGGGTATCGGGGATCACCAAGGGGCGGGGCTTCCAGGGCGGGGTAAAGCGCTGGAATTACCGAGGCGGCGCCATGACGCATGGGGCCATGTTCCACCGGGCTCCGGGGTCCATCGGGGCGTCCTCGTACCCGTCGCGGGTGTTCCGCGGGCATCGCATGCCGGGGCACATGGGCGCCCAGCGCGCCACGGTGCGCGGGCTCCGCGTGGTGTCCGTGGACGCGGAGAACAACCTGGTGCTGGTCGAGGGCGCGGTACCCGGCCCCAGTGGCGGGATGGTCACGATCCAGAAGGGAAAGTGAGGACCGGTCTCCGGCCGACCGCGGCGAGACCGGATGAGCGCATGGCGACACTCGTGGATGTGGTAAACGCGAAGAACGAGACGGTGGATCGCTGCGAGCTGCCCGAGGCGGTTTTTTCGGTACCCGTGAAACCGCACCTGCTGCACGAGGTGGTGCGGATGCAGCTCGCCAAGCGGCGCCAGGGCACGGCGGACACCAAGGGCCGCTCGGACGTGAGCGGTGGCGGGAAGAAGCCCTGGAAGCAAAAGGGCACCGGGCGTGCGCGCGCGGGGTCGTCGCGCTCCCCGCTGTGGCGGCATGGCGGCACGGTCTTTGGCCCGCAGCCGCGCTCGTACGCGTACGGGGTGCCGAAGGCCGTCCGGCGGCATGCGCTGCTGGCCGCCCTGACCGCCAAAGCGCAGGCCGGCGCGGTCCGCGTGCTGGAGTCGCTCGGCCTCGAACGGCCGAGCACCAAAGCCATGGCGGCCCTGCTCAAGGGGGCCGGGGTGGCGGGCAAGGCTCTCGTGGTGCTCCCGACGCGGGACGAGACGCTGGAGAAGTCGGCGCGCAACCTGCCGGCGGTCCGGGTGCTCACGGTCCAGGGTCTCAACGTGTACGACGTGCTGAAGGCGGATACCCTGGTCCTCACGCCGGAGGGAGTCCACACCCTGCGGGAGGTGCTGGCGTCATGAAAGGACCCCATCACGTCGTGCAGCGCCCGCTCTTGACCGAGAAGGGAACGCGGTTGAAGGAGGAGGGGAACCAATACCTCTTTCGTGTAAGCAAGCGGGCCAACAAGGTGGAGATCAAGCGCGCCATCGAGACCCTGTTCAAGGTCACGGTGCTGGAGGTGCACACGCTGCCCGTGCGGGGCAAGGCGAAGCGGCTCGGCCGCTTCCAGGGCCGGCAAGCGGATTGGAAAAAGGCCATTGCCACCCTGAAGGCGGGGGATTCGATCGAGGTGTACGAAGGCGTGTAACGGACCGCGGGCCGCGGTCCGCGAGTGAAGGACAGGGCCATGCCAGTTCGCAAGTACCGACCGACATCGCCGGGGCGACGCTTCCAGAGCGTCTCGACGTTCGAAGAGGTGACCAAGAAGACGCCGGAGAAATCCCTCCTGGCCCCCTTGCGCCAAACGGGCGGGCGGAATACGCGGGGACGCCTGACGTGTCGGCATCGTGGCGGCGGCCACAAGCGGATGTACCGGCTGATCGATTTCCGGCGCGAGAAGACGGGGGTGCCGGCCAAGGTAGTGGCGGTGGAGTACGACCCGAACCGCTCCGCGCGCATCGCGCTGCTCCACTATGCCGACGGGGAGAAGCGGTACATCCTGGCCCCGTTGGGTCTCAAGGTGGGGGACCAGCTGATGTCCGGCCCCGAGGCCGAGGTGCGGGTGGGTAACGCGCTGCCGCTGCGCAACATCCCGCTGGGTCTCAATGTCCACAACGTGGAGCTGCAGCCGGGCCAGGGGGCGCGGCTGGTGCGCACGGCGGGGGCCATGGCGCAGTTCGTCGCCAAGGAGGGGGAGCACGGGCTGCTGCGGCTGCCGTCCGGCGAGATGCGCAAGGTCCGGCTCGACTGTATGGCCACCGTGGGTCAGGTCGGCAACCTGGATCACGAGAACGTGTCCATCGGCAAGGCGGGCCGCTCCCGCTGGCTGGGGATCCGTCCGTCGGTGCGCGGTGTGGCCATGAACCCCCACGACCACCCCATGGGGGGAGGCGAGGGCAAGAGCTCCGGGGGGCGCCACCCCTGCAGCCCGTGGGGCAAACGCGAGGTCAAAACCCGCAAGCGGGGAAAGTTCTCCGACCGCTACATCGTGAAGCGGCGGAAGTAGCCGGGCTCCCGCGGCCCGCGCGACGGCGCGGGCGCGTGGAGCGGACGGAGGCAGCGTGGCGCGGTCATTGAAGAAGGGGCCGTACGTCGAGGCCAAGCTGGGCAAGCGGATCGAGGAGATGAATCGGGCGCGGGAGAAGAAGGTCCTCAAGACGTGGTCGCGCCGCTCGACGATCACGCCGGAGTTCGTGGGGCACACGCTGGCGGTGCACAACGGGAAGAAATTTATCCCGGTGTATGTCACCGAGAACATGGTGGGACACAAGCTGGGCGAGTTTTCCCCCACCCGCACGTTCCGCGGCCACAGCGCGCACACCGCCAAGGCCACGGCGCCGAAATAGCCGGGACGGACAGAATCGCCCGCCGGGTTCGTGGTCCAGCCGTGCGGACCGGACGCCGGCGGCCGGGGTCAAAACATGGCAGAAGCCAGAGCAGTGGCGCGCTTCGTGCGCGTGCCGGCGCAGAAGGCCCGCCTCGTGGCGGATCTCATCCGGGGCAAGGACGTGAACAGCGCCCTGGTGCAGGTACAGCTGACCCGGCGCCAGGCGGCGCGCGTGGTAGAGAAGGTGCTCCGCTCCGCGATGGCGAACGCCACCCAGAACCACGGCGTCCGGGACGTGGACCGCCTGATGGTGGCCGAGGCTTACGTGAACGAGGGGCCGACCATGAAGCGGATCCAGCCGCGGGCCATGGGCCGCGCCTACCGGATCCGCCGGCGCAGCAGCCATATCACCATCGTCCTGCAGGAGCGGGGACAGGCGTAGACCGGGCTTCGCGCCCGTGCCGGCCCGCGGCGCGGACCCGCACGGGGCGAGGGAGGACGGCGTGGGACAGAAGACGCACCCCTTGGGATTTCGGCTCGGCGTCATCAAGACGTGGCGCTCGCGCTGGTATGCCGGCAGAAGTTACGCCGACACGCTGCACGAGGATCTCCGGCTGCGGCGTTACATCAAGGAGCGGCTGCAGCACTCGGGTGTCTCCCGGATCGAGATCGAGCGGAAAGCGGATCAGATCCGCATCATCATCCACACCGCGCGACCGGGCATCATCATCGGGAAGAAGGGCTCCGAAGTCGAGAAGCTGCGCGCCGAGCTGGGCAAGATGACAAAAAAAGAGATCCGGTTGGATATCGAGGAGGTGCGCAAGGCCGAGACCGACGCACAGCTGGTGGCGGAGCAGATCGCCCAGCAACTGGAGCGGCGTGTGGCCTTCCGGCGCGCCATGAAGAAGGCCGTCCAGTCCGCCATGCGGCTGGGCGCGCAGGGGGTCAAGGTTGCCTGCGCCGGCCGGCTCGCCGGGGCCGAGATCGCCCGCTCCGAGTGGTACCGCGAGGGCCGGGTTCCCCTGCACACCCTGCGCGCGGACGTCGACTTCGGCCTGACCAACGCCAACACGACCTACGGGATCATCGGGGTGAAAGCGTGGGTGTTCCACGGCGAGGTGCTCCCCGAGACCCTGGGCGTCGAGACCAAACCAGCGGAACGGTTACGGGATCTGCGCCCGGCGGATCGCCCGCGCCGCCGCCGGACCCCCGCGCCGCCGCGCGGCTGACGAGGCGAGGAGCAACCCATGCTGGTCCCCAAGCGGGTCAAATATCGCAAGCAGCAACGGGGCCGCCGGTCCGGTCTGGCCACGCGGGGCAGCAACCTGGCGTTCGGCCAGTACGGGCTCAAGGCGCTGGAGGCCGCCTGGATCACAAACCGGCAGATCGAAGCGGCGCGGCGCGCGATGACGCGGTACGTGAAACGGGGCGGGAAGGTGTGGATCCGGCTGTTCCCCGACAAACCCATCACCTCCAAGCCCGCCGAGACACGCATGGGCAAGGGCAAAGGCGCCCCGGAGGGGTGGGTGGCGGTGGTAAAACCCGGCCGCATCCTCTACGAGATGGAAGGCATCTCCGAGACCGAGGCGAAAGAGGCCATGCGGCTTGCCGCCATGAAGCTGCCCATCGCCACCCGGTTCGTGACTCGGAAGCCGACGGGAGCCGCGTGATGAAGTACGTCGAGCTGAAGGACCTGACGGCGGAGGAGCTCCGGCAGAAGGCGGCCGGACTTCAGGACGAGCTGTTCAAGCTCCGCATCCGCCAGGCCACGTCCCAGGTGGAGAATCCCATGCGCATCCGACAGCTGCGCCGCGACATCGCCCGGGTGCGGACGGCGCAGCGCGTCCTGGCGGGGGCGGCGGACAAGGGAGGGCGGTAGGATGGCGGAGGAGCGCAGCCGGCGGCAGACGACCGTCGGCACCGTCGTCAGCGACAAGATGCAGAAGACGGTGGTGGTGGAGATCTCGCGCCTGGTGCGGCACCTGGGCTACGGCCGCATGGTGAGCCGCCGGACGCGGGTGAAGGCCCACGCCGAGCAGGGCACCTGCCAGATGGGCGACACCGTCCGGCTGATGGAGACGCGACCGCTCTCGCGGGACAAGCGGTGGCGCGTGGTCGAGGTGCTGCAGAAGGCCGTTTAGCGGGATTCCCGCCGGCCGGCCCGCGCGGGGCGCGGATCGGATGCAGGCGACAGACAGGACAGAGCCATGATCGGCCTCCGAACGATTCTGGATGTGGCGGACAACTCCGGGGCGAAGCGCATCTCGCTGATCAAGGTCCTGGGCGGCTCCGCCAAGCGGTACGCACGTCTGGGCGACGTCATCGTCGCCAACGTCAAGGAGGCGGTTCCCGAAGGGTCGGTGCGCAAGGGGGCCGTCGTGAAGGCCGTGGTGGTTCGGACGGTGAAGGAGCGGCGGCGGTCCGACGGCAGCTATATCAAGTTCGACCGCAACGCGGCCGTCCTCATCGACGACCACAACGACCCGGTGGGGACCCGCATCTTCGGGCCCGTGGCGCGCGAGTTGCGCGAGGCCCGGTTTATGAAGATCATCTCCCTGGCGCCGGAAGTCATCTGAGGGGGCGGGCGCGTTTCTCGGGGGCGAACCATGGGCGTGGGACATCGACTGGCAGTCCAGAAGAACGACCAGATCGAGGTGATCGCCGGCAAGGACAAGGGCAAGCGGGGCAAGGTGCTGCGTGTCCTGCCCAAGC
The DNA here is from genome assembly GCA_029580855.1 of bacterium. GTDB lineage: Bacteria > Methylomirabilota > Methylomirabilia > Methylomirabilales > 2-02-FULL-66-22 > 2-02-FULL-66-22. The sequence goes on from JAKPQH010000002.1 coordinate 6,089, forward strand.
TGGACAAGATCTTGGTGGAGAAGATCAATTTCGTCAAGCGACACACCAAACCCGGGCGGCTGGGCCAGCGGGGCGGCATCCTGGAGCGGGAGAACCCCCTCCACGTGTCCAACGTCCAACTGGTGTGCGGGAAGTGCGACCGCCCGGTTCGGGTGGGTCGCACGCAACTAGCCGACGGACGCAAAGTCCGCGTGTGCCGCGAGTGCGGCGAGACATTGGATTAGGCCATGGCGGATAAAGCGGAGCGCAAGGGCCGCGCGGCGGCGGCCAAAGCCGACAAGGGCGAGAAGGCGGTTAAGGGCAAGGCCGAGCCGGCGCCCAGCATCCCCCGGGTTCCCGCGCGTCTGCGGGAGCGGTTCCGGACCGAGATCGCCCCGGCTCTCATGCGGCAGTTCAACTATGCGAATCGCATGCAGGTCCCCGAGATCCGGAAGGTCGTGGTCAACATGGGTCTGGGGGAGGCGGTGGCGAACGGCAAGGTGATCGACGCCGCCGTGGCGGAGATGGCGGCCATCACCGGCCAGAAGCCGGTGGTGACGCGGGCCAAGAAGTCGGAAGCCTCCTTCAAGCTGCGCGCCGGGATGCCCATCGGTTGCAAGGCCACCATGCGGGGCGAGCGGATGTACGAGTTCCTGGACCGGCTGCTGTCCATCGCGCTGCCCCGCATCCGAGATTTTCGCGGCGTGCCCGCCAAATCGTTCGACGGCCGCGGGAACTACGCGCTGGGCATTCGCGAGCAGCTGATCTTCCCCGAGATCCGCTACGATAAGGTGGAGGCGACCCGGGGCATGGACATCTGTATCGAGACCTCCGCCCGCACCGACGAGGAGGCTCGGGCATTGCTGGAACACATCGGCTTTCCGTTCCGAAAGTAGACGAGAGGCGCCATGGCCAAGACCAGCCTGATCATCAAACAGCAGCGGGCCCCGAAATTCGCGGTGCGCCGGTACCACCGGTGCCGAATCTGCGGACGGCCTCGCGGCTACATTGGGAAGTTCGAGATGTGCCGTGTCTGCTTCCGCAACCTGGCCCTGCGGGGGGAGGTTCCGGGCGTGATCAAGGCGTCCTGGTAGCCCCCGGCCCCGCCACCCGTGGAGTGACGAATGTCAATGACGGACCCCATCGCGGACATGCTGACCCGGATCCGGAACGCCAACCAGGCGTTGCTGGAGCGCGTGGACATCCCGGCGTCCCGTTTCAAGGTGGAACTCGCCAAGATCCTCAAGGCCGAGGGCTTTATCCGGGCGTATCGGCTGATCGACGACACCAAACAGGGGACCCTCCGGGTGTACCTGAAGTTCGGGCCGGGCAACGAGCGTGTCATCCAGGGGATTCGGCGCGTCAGCCGGCCGGGGCTCCGCGTCTACCGGAAATCTCCGCAGATTCCCAAGACGGCGGGTGGGCTGGGCGTGGCCGTTGTGTCCACCTCCCATGGTCTCATGAGCGGCAAGGCCGCCCGGGAGCGGGGCGTGGGCGGCGAGATCCTGTGTTACGTGTGGTAAGATAGGCAGCCCCGCGCGGCGCCGGGCCCGGTACGGGTCGGCCGGTCGCGCGGACGGGCGGCGCGGAGTCCTAGGCGAATGTCACGCATCGGCAAGCTTCCGATCCCCGTACCCGACGGGGTCCAGGTGCAGATTCACGGGCAGAACGTCACGGTGAAGGGGCCCAAGGGGACGCTCAAACTGGCGACGGACCCCGCCGTGCAGGTGCAGCTCGAGGACCGCCACATCCTGTGCCGACGGTCCTCCGACGAAAAGGCCCACAAGGCGCTCCACGGCCTGACGCGCAGCCTGCTGCGCAACATGGTGGATGGGGTGCTGAAGGGCTTCGAGCGGCGCTTGGATCTGGTAGGGGTGGGGTACCGCGCTTCCCTCCTCGGGTCCAAGAGCTTGAACCTGGCGCTGGGGTACTCCCATCCCATCGTTTACCCCATCCCCGAGGGGATCACGATCGAGGTCAAGGATCAGACCCAGGTCCTGGTGAGCGGTATCGACAAGCAACTGGTGGGAGCGGTGGCGGCCAAGATCCGGAGTTTCCGACCACCGGAGCCCTACAAGGGCAAGGGCGTGAAGTACGCCGAGGAGCGGATCCGGCGCAAGGCGGGCAAGACCGGCGCCAAGTAGCCGTGCGACGGCGGCGGCGCGGAGCGCCGCGGCCCGGCGGGAGAAGAGAGGTCGCAGGTGGCACAGATCCAGGAGAAACGAGCGGCGCGCGCGCGCCGGCACGCGCGCGTGCGCAAAGCGGTGCGGGGCACGGCGTCGCGGCCGAGGCTCTGCGTGTTCAGGAGTCTACGGCATATCTACGCGCAGATCATCGACGACGACCAGGGTCGGACGCTGGTGGCGGCGTCGACCGCCTCCACCGACTTCCCGAAGGCGGGCGAACACCTGAAGAAGACCGAGGCCGCCAAGGCGGTGGGAACCCTGGTGGCGGACCGGGCGCTGGCAGCCAAGATTGAGACGGTGGTCTTCGACCGGGGCGGCTATCCGTTCCACGGGCGGATCAAGGCCCTGGCGACCGCCGCCCGGGAGAGGGGGTTGAAATTCTGATGGGTGCCGCACGGACGGTCCAGCGCATCAATACGGAAGGGATGCGATTGGTGGAGCGCGTGGTCCACATCAACCGCGTCGCCAAGGTCGTGAAGGGCGGGCGCCGGTTCAGCTTCAGCGCCCTGGTGGTGGTGGGGGACCAGGGCGGCCACGTCGGCATGGGGTTGGGGAAGGCCAACGAGGTTCCCGAAGCCATCCGCAAGGGGATCGAGGAGGCGAAGAAGGGGCTGGTCAAGGTTTCCCTGCGCGACACCACGATCCCGCACGAAGTCCTCGGCGTCTACGGCGCCGGGCGCGTCCTTCTCAAGCCTGCCTCGGTCGGGACCGGGGTCGTGGCGGGCGGGGCGGCCCGGGCGGTCCTGGAGGTCGTCGGCATCCGGGACGTCCTGTCGAAGTCGCTGGGTTCGGACAACCCGCACAACGTCGTGAAGGCGACGATCCAGGGCCTGCGGGAGCTCCGCTCCGCGCAGCAGGTGGAGCGGGTGCGCGGGCGCCAGGCCGCCCCCCTCGCCGCGGAGGAGTCGGCGCCGGCCGCGAATCCGGCAGGAGGCCAGCCGTGAGCGGGCGGATCCGGATCACCCTGCGGCGCAGCCGGATCGGCTCGACCCCGCGGCAACGTGCGGTCCTGCGCGGGCTGGGCCTCGGCAAGGTGGATTCGAGCGTGGTGCGGCTCGACGACGCCGCGATCCGCGGGATGGTGCGGAAGGTGGTCCATCTGGTGGAAGTCCAGACGGTGACGGATGCCGGACTCGCGCCGGGGAGTACGGGATCATGAAACTGCACGAGCTGAAGCCGCCCGCGGGTTCGCGCCGCCGCCGGAAGATCGTCGGCCGCGGGCCCGGATCGGGGCACGGGAAGACGTCGGGCAGGGGCGAGAAGGGGCAGCGGGCGCGGTCGGGCGGCGGTAGCCACCCCTGGTTCGAGGGTGGGCAGCTGCCGCTGCACCGGCGCGTCCCCAAGCGCGGGTTCGTCAATATCTTCCGCGAGGAGTACGCGATCCTCAACGTGAAGGACCTGGAACGCTTCGCACCGGGTACGGCCGTGACGCCGGCCGCGCTCGCCGAGGCGGGTCTAGTGCGGGTGGCCAGCGCGGCCGTGAAGGTCCTCGGGGATGGAAACCTCACCAAGGCCTTGACGGTCTCGGCGCACCGCTTCTCGAAAATCGCTGCGGAGAAGATCCGGGCGGCGGGCGGCACTGTCGAGGTCATCGGATCGTGATCGAGCAGGTCCGCAACATCTTCCGCGTTCCGGAGCTGAAGCGCCGGGTGCTCTTCACCTGCGCGCTTCTCATCGTGTACCGCCTGGGGGCCCACGTCCCCACGCCGGGCATCGACGCGCACGCGTTGGCGCAGTTCTTCCAGACGCAGGCCGGGAGCCTCCTGGGGTTTTTCGACCTGTTCTCCGGCGGGGCCCTGAGGCGGCTGTCGGTGTTCGCTCTGGGGATCATGCCCTACATTTCCGCCTCCATCATTCTGCAGCTCCTGGCGGTGGTCATCCCGGCGTTGGAGAAGCTCCAGAAAGAGGGGGAACAGGGTCGCAAAAAGATCACGCAGTACACCCGGTTCGGCACGGTGGGGCTGGCCGCGATTCAGGGGCTGGGGATCGCCATCGGGCTGGAGAGTATGCAGATCAAGGGAGCCATGGTCGTGCCCAGCCCCGGCTGGGGTTTCCGCCTCATGACGACCGTCACCCTCACGGCGGGCACGATCTTTCTGATGTGGCTGGGCGAGCAGATCAGCGAGCGCGGCATCGGAAACGGGATTTCGCTGCTGATCTTCGCCGGCATCATCGTGCGGCTGCCCGAGGCCATCGTGGCTTCCTGGACGCTGATCACCCAGGGGGAGATGAACCCGCTCATCTTCCTGCTGCTGCTGGTCCTGATGGTGGCCGTGGTGGCCGGCGTCATCCTGATGACCCTGGGGCAGCGGCGCATCCCCGTGCAGTACGCCAAGCGGGTGGTGGGCCGGCGGGTGTACGGCGGGCAGAGCACCCACATCCCCCTGCGCGTCAACACGGCGGGTGTGATCCCGGTGATCTTCGCCAGCTCCATCATCGCCTTCCCGGCGACCGCGGCGCAGTTCATCAACCACCCGTGGGCGCAGGCGGTGAAGAACTGGCTGGCGTTCGGCGGGGTGCCCTATACGGTGATCTACGCGGGCGGGATCATCTTTTTCACCTATTTCTACACCGCCATCATCTTCAATCCCAGCGACGTGGCGGACAACATGAAGAAGTATGGCGGGTTCATCCCGGGCATCCGGCCGGGCAGCAAGACGGCGGAGTTTATCGAGCGCGTGCTGGACCGGGTCACGCTGGTCGGCGCGCTATACCTGGCGGCTATCTCGGTGCTGCCGGAGATCCTGATCACGCACATGAACGTGCCCTTCTACTTCGGGGGCACCTCGCTCCTGATCGTGGTGGGGGTCGCCCTGGACACGGTCCAGCAGGTGGAATCGCACCTGCTGATGCGGCATTACGAGGGGTTTTTGAAGAAGGCCAAGGTGCGGGGGCGGATCGGCTAGCCGGGACCCGTCCCGCGGGCGCAAAGCGACGATGCGGATCATTCTGCTGGGGCCTCCCGGTGCGGGCAAGGGGACGCAGGCTAAGCTGCTGGTCGAGCGGTTGGCGGTTCCCCAGATCTCGACCGGCGATATGCTGCGGGCGGCGGTCAAGGACGGCGGGCCGCTGGGGGGGCAGGCCAAGGCGTACATGGACCGCGGCGCGCTGGTGCCCGACGAGGTGATCATCGGGCTGGTGCGCGAGCGGCTGCAGGCCGCCGATTGCGCGCGCGGCTACATCCTGGACGGGTTTCCGCGCACCGTGGCGCAGGCCGAGGCGCTGGAGAAGACCCTCGGGGAGTTGCGCCTCAACCTGGACCACGTCTTGTACCTCGACGTCCCCGTCGAGGAGTTGGTGGAACGCATCGCCGGTCGCCGCACCTGCCGCCGGTGCGGGGCGATGTCGCACGTGCGGTTCTCCCCCACCCGGCGGGACGGCGTCTGCGACGTCTGCGGGGGCGAGACGTACCAGCGGGATGACGATGGCGAGGACACCGTGCGACGGCGCCTGGCGGTCTACACGGAGCAGACGGCGCCCCTGGTGCGATTCTACGAGGGGCGCGGCGTCCTCCGGCGGATCGTCGGAACGGGCGAGATCGGCGAGATCTTCGCCCGCATGGTTCAAAGCTTGGGCGGTTGAAACATGCGGGATAAAATCATCCTGAAGGCGCCCTGGGAGCTGGAGATCCTCCGTCGAAGCAACCGCCTGGTGGCCGAAACCCTTCAGGAATTGGCCCGGCGCGTGCGGCCGGGCGTGACGACGCTGGAGTTGGACCGGTTCGCCGAGGCGTACCTGCGCGAGCGGGGCGCTCGACCGGCGTTCAAGGGATACCGGGATTACCCGTTCACGCTCTGCACGTCGATCAACGAGGCCGTGGTGCACGGGTTCCCCTCGGCGCGGGCGCTGCAGGAGGGAGATATCCTCAGCCTGGACATGGGCGCCGTCGTGGACGAGTACTACGGCGACGCCGCGGTCACGCTGCCGGTCGGCCGCATCTCGCCCGAGGCCGAGCGGCTGCTCCGCGTGACCCGCGAGTGCCTCGACCGCGCCGTGCAGGCCGCCCAGCCCGGTGGGCGCCTGGCGGACATTTCCCAGGCGGTGCAGCGCCACGCCGAGGCCAACGGATTCTCGGTGGTACGGGTGTTCGTGGGGCACGGCATCGGCAAGTCGCTGCACGAGGCACCCCAGATCCCGAACTTCCTGGACGCGGGGCAAGGGCGCGGGCCGGTTCTGAAGCCGGGGATGGTGCTGGCCATCGAGCCCATGGTCAACGCGGGTGGTCCGGACGTGAAGGTGCTGGAGGACCGCTGGACGGCGGTCACCGCCGACGGGGCCTTGTCGGCCCATTTCGAGCACACGGTGGCCATCACCGAGCACGGGCCGGATATTCTGACTCTTTTGAACGGCCGCGGTCTGTAGGGCGCGCTGCCGGGGCGAGGGACGCCGGATTTATGGCCAAGGAAGAGGCCATCGAAGTTGAAGGGACGGTGCTGGAGCCCCTGCCCAACGCCATGTTCCGCGTGGAGCTGGAGACCGGACACAAGGTGCTGGCCCACATCTCGGGGAAGATGCGGATGCACTTCATCCGCATCCTGCCGGGGGACAAGGTCACGGTGGAGCTGTCTCCCTACGATCTGACGCGGGGACGGATCATCTATCGCTTCAAGTGACCCCGGCCGAGTGCGGCCGGGAGACGGGTGCGCGGATGAAGGTGCGGGCGTCGGTGAAAACGATGTGCGAGAAGTGCAAGATCATCAAGCGGAAGGGGGTCATCCGCGTGATGTGCGAGAACCCCAAGCACAAACAGCGCCAAGGCTAGGTCGGGGGCGCCGTCGGCGCGCCAGGGAGGTTTGCGGTGGCGAGAATTGCGGGCGTGGATCTGCCGCGCGAGAAACGGCTGGAGGTGGCCCTCACCTACATCTACGGGATCGGTCGGTCCCTGTCGCGGAAGATTCTGACCGAGGCCGAGGTCAGCACGGATGTCCGGGTCAAGGACCTCACCGAGGACCAGGTGAACAAGCTACGCCGGGTCATCGAGGGCGCCTACCGGGTCGAGGGCGACCTGAAGCGCCAGGTGGCCATGGATGTCAAGCGGCTCATGGACATCGGCTGCTACCGGGGGCTGCGCCACCGCCGGGGTCTCCCGGTGCGGGGACAGCGGACCAGCACCAACGCGCGCACCCGCAAGGGACCGAAACGCACCGTGGGGGTGAAACGGTCGGCCAAGGCCTCGCCGACCGGCAAGGGGGCGTAGCGGGCTGCGTCGCGCGGTCCGGGGAAGAGCAGGTTGGAGGCGGTGCACCGGGCCGGCGGCCCGGCGGAGGATGTCCAGCGGTTCGGGAGGAGTGAATGGGGACACCAGCGAAACGGTCGGCTCCCACGCGCCCCAGCAAGAAGGAAGGGAAGGGGGTCACCCACGGCGTCGCCTGCATCCAGGCGACCTTCAACAACACCATCGTGACCATCACGGACGGGACGGGCAACGTGGTCACGTGGGCCAGCGCCGGGAGCGTCGGATTCAAGGGCTCGCGCAAGAGCACCCCGTTTGCCGCGCAGATGGCGTCGGAGAACGCCGCCCAGAAGGCCATGGCGCAGGGGATGAAAGAGGTCAAGGTTTACGTGAAGGGTCCCGGGGCCGGGCGGGAGGCGGCCATCCGCTCCCTGCAGGCGGCGGGGCTGGAGATCACGGCCATCAAGGACGTGACGCCGATCCCCCACAACAGGTGCCGTCCGCGCAAGCGGCGCCGTGTTTAGGAAGGAGTAGCGTCCGTGGCGCGACACACGAATCCGGTCTGCAAGCTGTGCCGGCGCGAAGGCATGAAGCTGTTCCTCAAGGGCGATCGGTGCTTTACGGTCAAGTGCGCCGTGGAGAAGCGGAACTACCCGCCGGGCGAGCACGGCCAGCGTCGGTCCAAACCGTCCGAGTACGGTCTGCAGCTCCGCGAAAAACAGAAGATGAAGCGGATCTACGGTGTCCTGGAGACGCAGTTCCGCACGTACTTCGAGGTGGCCGCACGGCAGAAAGGCGTCACGGGCGAGAACCTGGTCCGCCTCCTGGAGCGGCGACTGGACAACATCGTGCACCGGCTGGGTTTCGCGGCCTCCCGCGCCCAGGCCCGGGTGCTGGTGCGGCACGGCCATTTCCGCGTGAACGGGCGGCGGGTGACCATCCCCTCGGTTCTGCTCAAAGCCGGGGACGTGGTCGAGGTCCAGCCCAAAAGCCGCGAGTCGGCCGAGATCGCCGGCGCCCTGGAAGGGGCGAAGAAGCGCCGCGTGCCCACCTGGCTCGAGTTGGACGCCGGCAATTTCAAAGCCACGGTCCGGACGCTTCCCAGCAAGGAGGAGATGGCCATCCCGGTTCAGGAGCAACTGGTGGTTGCCCTGTATTCGAAGTAGGCGGCGAGGGAGAGGCTGAGCATGCAGAAGTTCAAGGGATTCCAGAAGCCCAAGCGGCTGGAGTGCGAGCTGGAGACCCTCACCAGCACGTACGGGAAGTTCTTCGCGGAGCCGCTGGAGCGCGGCTTCGGGCTGACCCTCGGGAACTCGCTCCGGCGGGTTCTCCTTTCGTCCATCGAGGGGGCGGCCATCACGTCCGTCCGGATCGCGGGCGTCCTGCACGAGTTCTCCACCATTCCGGGCGCCAAGGAGGACGTCACCGACGTCATCCTGAACCTGAAGCAGCTCCGCCTCAAGCTGGCCTCGGATCAGACGAAGACGCTGACCTTGAAAGCGGCGGGCGAGGGGGAGGTGCGCGCGGGGCAGATCACACCCGACGCCGACGTGGAGATCCTGACGCCTGACCTGTACATCTGCAGCCTGGACAAAGACGGGCGCCTGGACATGGAGCTGGAGGTGCGCCACGGGCGCGGGTACGTGCCGGCGGAGCGGAACAAGCGCGAAGGGATGCCGGTGGACGTCATTCCCATCGACGCCATCTTCTCCCCGGTCCGGAGGGTCAACTTTCAGGTCGAGGACACCCGCGTGGGCCAGGCCACCGATTACAACAAGCTGATCCTGGAGGTGTGGACGGACGGCTCGGTGCTGCCGCAGGACGCCGTGGCGTACGCCGCCAAGATCCTGAAGGACCACCTGGCCATCTTCATCAACTTCGAGGAGGAGCCGGAGGCGCAGGAAGAGGCGGTGGACGAGGCCCGCGACCGGATGGTGGAGAACCTGAGCCGGCCCGTGGAGGAGTTGGAACTGTCGGTCCGGTCCGCCAACTGCCTCAAAAATTCCAACATTCGCCACATCTACGAACTGGTGGAGAAGACCGAGGCCGAGATGCTCAAGACCAAGAACTTCGGCCGGAAGTCGCTGAACGAGATCAAGGAGATCCTGGCGACCATGGGGCTGAGCCTCGGAATGAAGCTGGAGGGTCTCGTGGGCGAGGCCGCCAGACGGAAGGCGGCCAAGGGCTAGGAGCGATCCAGCCCGGCGCGCACCCTGGGGAGAGCAACGGCAATGCGGCACAGGCAAGCGGGACGAAAGCTCGGCCGGACCATGGCGCATCGCGAGATGATGATGCGCAACCTCGTGACGTCGCTGGTCCTCTACGAGAAGATCATCACCACCGCGGCCAAGGCCAAAGATCTGCGCGGCGTGGCCGAGAAGATGGTCACGCTCGCCAAGCGCGAGGACCTGCACGCGCGGCGGCAGGCGGCGGAGGTGCTGACCGACGACAAGGCGCTGAAGAAGCTCTTCGAGACCATCGGCGCCCGGTACCGGGAGCGAAACGGCGGGTATACGCGGATCACCAAGCTGGACTACCGGATGGGAGACGGCGCCCCTTTGGCGGCCATCGAGTTCCTCGGAGCCGAGACCGCGGAGCCTGCCAAGGGCGCAGGCAAGGCGCGCGCCGCCAAGGGTGCGGGTGAGGCCGCGCCGAAGGGCCGCCGGCGCCGCCGGCGCCGCAGCAAGCAAGCCGCCGCCGCGGCGACGACTTCTCCCGCCGGCTCGGAAGGCTGAGCGTTCGGTTCCGGCGGCATCGAATGCGTTGTCGTGCGCCCTTCCGCGTGATCCTGCGGGAGGGCGCTTTTCATTCCGGCGCCGCCGATGGGCGATCGGCGGCGGGCGGGGGACGGGGATGGAGATCTCTCTCAAATACGGCCACGCCAGCCAGCGGCTCCGCCTCCCGGCCGGTCTGCGCACCGCGGTCCTGATGCCCGGCCGGACCGGAGGCGCGGGCCCGGAGGCGGACCTGGTACGGGCGGCCCTGGCCGAGCCGATCGGCTGCCCCCGTCTCGCCAGCCTGGTCACCCCGGGCCAACGAGTGGCGGTGGTCACGGCGGACATCACGCGTCCCTGCCCATCGGACCGCCTGCTGCCCTGGGTCCTGGACGAGCTGAACGAGGGAGGGGTTTCCGACGGGGATATCACCGTGGTGTTCGGCCTCGGCACCCACCGCCCGCACACCCCGGCGGAGCAGCAGGCGCTGGTCGGGCCGGCGGTCTTCCGGCGGGTCCGGTGCATCGATTCGGATCCCGCGGACGTGGAGGCGGTGGGCGTCACGCGGCGCGGAACGCCGGTGGACGTCTTCCGCCCGGTCCAGCGGGCCGACGTGCGCGTCCTGCTGGGCGTGATCGAGTACCACTACTTCGCCGGGTACAGTGGCGGGCTCAAGGCTCTCGTCCCCGGCGTATGCACCGAGGCCACCATCCAGGCGAACCATCGCCGGATGACGGAACCGGGTGCCCTGGCGGGGCGCCTGGAGGGAAACCCGGTCCGCGACGACATCGACGAGGCGGGGGCGCTGGTGGGGGCGGAGTTCATCCTGAACGTCGTCCTGGACGAGGACAAGCGCATCGTGCGGGCGGTCGCGGGCCACCCGGTTCTGGCGCACCGGGCCGGCTGCGCGGCCCTGGACGCATTTGGCCGGGCCACCGTGGACCGACCCGCCGATGTGGTGGTGATCGGCGCCGGTGGCTCCCCCAAGGACATCAACCTGTACCAGGCCCAGAAGGCGTTGGACAACGGCCGGCACATCGTCCGGCCGGGCGGTGTCCTCCTGCTGGTGGCGGAATGCCCGGAGGGGCTCGGCCACCACACGTTCGAGGAGTGGATGCAGGATCCGGGCGGGCTGGACGGCATCCTGGACCGCATCCGCCGCGAGTTCGTGGTCGGCGGGCACAAGGCGGCGGCCGTGGCGCTGGCCATGAAACAGGCTGCGGTCTACCTGGTCTCGTCGCTGCCCCCGGGGCTGGCGCGCTCGCTGCGCTTCGTCCCGTTCGGCGACCTGGACGGCGCCGTCACCGCGGCGCTCGGCGCGGTCGGCCCCGATCCGTTCGTGGCCGTCTTGCCCGAGGGGGGCTCCGTGCTGCCCTCGGTGTCCGGCTGACCCGCCGGGCCGGGGGCGGCCGCGGGGGCGACGCCGACGGGGCGTTGTGGAAGATCGAATTCGATCGGGCTGCCGGGAAGGCCCGGCCAGCGGAAAGAGCCTCCTTCGGCGGCCCGTGTGACGACAACGGGATCCATCTTCAACCGCGAGGGGAACTATGAAGCGACCGGAGACGGCGAAGATCCGAAACATCGCGCTGGTGGCTCACGGCAGCGCGGGCAAGACCACGCTGACGGAGGCCATGCTGTACTCCGCCGGGGCCACCACGCGGCTCGGCCGGGTCGAAGACGGCACGACGACCACGGACTTCGATGAGGACGAGATCCGTCGGAAGATCAGCATCGGTATCGCGCTGGCGTGGGCAGAATGGAAAGGGCATAAACTGAACCTGGTGGATACGCCCGGGTTCGCCGCGTTTCTCGCCGACGCGCGGAATGCCCTGCGGGTGGTGGATGGGGCCGTGGTGGTGGTCGGGGCCGTGGACGGTGTGAAGGTGCAGACCGAAAAGGTTTGGAGCACGGCCGCCGCCCTGGAGTTGCCCTGCGCGGTCTATGTCTCCAAGATGGACCGCGAGCGGGCGGACTTCACGCGCGCGGTGGAGGACATCCGCAAGAACCTTTCGGCGAGCGCCGTCCCGCTCCACGTGCCCATCGGCCACGAGGCGGGATTCAACGGCGTCGTGGACCTGGTCCGGATGCGGGCGCTGCGCTTCACGCCCGACGGCTCCGGCAAGCCGACAGAGGAAGAGATTCCCGCCGACGTCCGGGAGCTGGCCGAGAGCCAGCGCGCCGCCTTGGTAGAGGCCGTGGCCGAGGCGGACGATGGGCTGCTGGAGAAATACCTGGAGCACGGCGAGCTCTCCGAGACCGAGGTGCGGGATGGGCTGGTGCGGGCGATCCGGGACCGGAAGGTGTTTCCCATCCTGTGCGGGGCGCCGTCGCGCAACGTGGGCGTGACGCCCCTCCTGGACCTGGTGGTGGAGGCGTTCCCGTCGCCGCTGGACCGCCCGCCGGTCGAGGGGACGGACGCGAAGGGTAACGCGGTGCGCTGCGAGGCCGACGACGGTGCTCCCCTGACCGCCCTGGTGTTCAAGACGATTGCCGATCCCTTCGCCGGCAAGGTGACCATGTTCCGGATCTACGCCGGCACCCTGACCTCGGACTGCTCGGTGCTGAACGTCAGCAAAGGGGCCCGCGAACGCATCGGACAGCTCCTCCTCCTGCGCGGCAAGCAGCAGACCGCGGTGGAGTCGCTGGGGGCCGGCGACATCGGGGCGGTGGTGAAGCTGAAGGAGACCGGCACGGGCGACACGCTCTGCGACGAGAAGGCGCCGGTCCGGCTGCCCGAGATCAGCTTCCCGGCCCCCGTGATCTCGTTCGCCGTCGAGCCGAAGGCGAAGGGGGACGAGGACAAGATGAGCTCCGCCTTCACGCGGCTCCGCGAGGAGGACCCCACCATCCAGATCCGCTTCGATCCGCAGACGCGCGAGACCGTCGTCTCGGGTATGGGGCGCGCGCACGTGGAGATCGTGGCCGAGCGCTTGAAGCGGAAGTTCGGGGTGGACGTGACGCTGAAGACCCCGCGTGTCCCCTACAAGGAGACGATCAAGGCGCGGGTGCGCGAGGTGCAGGGGCGGCACAAGAAGCAGACCGGCGGGCGCGGCCAGTTCGGGGACTGCTGGATCCACATGGAGCCCCTGCCGCGCGGCGGCGGTTTCGAGTTCTCCAATCAGATCGTGGGCGGGGCCATCCCGCGGAACTTCATCCCGGCGGTGGAAAAGGGGATCGTGGAGGGCATGGAGCGGGGCGCCGTGGCGGGCTACCAGGTGGTGGACCTCAAGGTCATCCTCTACGACGGCTCGACCCACCCCGTGGATTCGTCGGAAATGGCCTTCAAGCTGGCAGGGCGTCTGGCGTTCCGGAAGGCGGTGGCCCAGGCCAAGCCCACGCTCCTCGAACCCATCATGACGGTGGAGGTGGTGGCTCCGGCCGACTGTATGGGGGACATCGTGGGCGACCTCAACAGCAAGCGCGGACGCGTGCTGGGCATCGACGCCAAGGGGCGGAACCAGGCCGTCAAGGCCAACGTACCGCTGGCGGAAATGCTGGAGTTTGATCCACGGCTTCGCTCCATCACCGGCGACCGCGGGGACTACAGCATGGAGTTCTCGCACTACGAGGAGGTGCCGGCGCATATCCAGGAGAAGATCATCGCGGAGTCGAAGCCCGTGGAGGAGGAAGAGGAGTAGCGCGTTTTTTCCTTGCGTCGGCCCCCGATCATGTGGTAGCGTTCTCGGACAAAGAGTGGGCCAACGCCCACTCTTTGTTTTTCAAAGCCCGGCGGGACACAGGATGGGACGATCAAGACACCCCGGGGATTCGCCGCAGACGGCGGAGATCGTCGCCCGCGTTCGCGCCCTGGCGGAGCCGATTCTCGGCGACCTCGGCCTGGAGCTGGTGGACGCCGAGTTCCGTCGCGAGACGCAGGGGTGGGTGCTGCGTCTGTACATGGACCGGGCGGGCGGGGTGACCCTGGACGACTGCCAACGGGTGAGCGAGGAGTTGGGCGTTCACCTGGATGTCGAGGATGTCATCGGGCACCCCTACCATCTCGAGGTGTCCTCGCCGGGGCTCGACCGGCCGCTGACCCGCGACCAGGATTTTGTGCGGTTCGCCGGACAGGCGGCCCGGGTATCGACCCGGGAGCCCCTGGAGGGCCGACGGAACTTCCGAGGCCGTCTGGCGGGCATGCGGGACGGTACGGTGCTCCTGGATCTTCCGGACGGCACGCGCGTGCTCATTCCGCGCGCCGCCATCGTTCGCGCCAGGCTGGAGCCGGAGCTCTAGACGGGCGACCCGGCCGGCGAGCCGCGACGCACGACGCTGTTTGTCCCGGGCCCGTCGGGCCCGCGCATTCGGGCCCCACACGGGAGGGTTAGCATGGACCTGATGCAGGTCATCGATCAAATCGGGCGCGAGAAGGGCATCGAGAAGGGCATTCTGATCGACGCCGTGGGGGCGGCCATCCTGTCCGCCTCGCGCAAGAGTCTGCCGGCCGCGCAGGCCGCGCTGGATCTGCGCGTGGACTTCGACGGAAAGTCGGGCCAGTTTATGCTGTACGCGGTCCGAAAGGTCGTCGAGGCCCCGCTCAACCCCAAGGTCGAGATCAGCCTGGAGGAGGCCCAGCAGATCAGCCCGGGGGCGCACGTGGGCGACGAGATGAAGACCCCCGTGCCGGTCCCGGCGCAGAGCTTCGGCCGCATCGCCGCGCAGACCGCGAAGCAGGTCATCATCCAGCGGGTGCGCGAGGCGGAGCGGGATTCGGTGTTCCAGACCTTCAAGGAGAAAGAGGGCGAGCTGGTCCACGGCGTGGTACAGCGCGTCATCAAGGGGAACGCCATCCTGAACATCGGCAAGGCGGAGGCGATCCTGCCCATGCGGGAGCAGCTGCCCCGCGAGGAGTTCCGTGTCGGGGATCGGGTGCGGGCCTACATCCTCGACGTCAAGAAAACCTCCAAGGGCTCCCAGATCGTCGTTTCCCGAACCCACCCCGGCTTTCTCAAACGCCTGTTCGATCTGGAGGTTCCCGAGATCTACGAGGGGATCGTGGAAGTAAAGGTCGC
This sequence comes from bacterium, assembly GCA_029580855.1. Lineage (GTDB taxonomy): Bacteria > Methylomirabilota > Methylomirabilia > Methylomirabilales > 2-02-FULL-66-22 > 2-02-FULL-66-22. Next base: position 21,153 of record JAKPQH010000002.1, read on the forward strand.
CGCACGCGAGGCCGGCGAGCGGGCCAAGATCGCGGTCGTGTCCAAGGACAGCAACGTGGACCCGGTGGGGGCCTGCGTCGGCTACCGCGGGGCGCGTGTGCAGGCCATCGTCCGGGAGTTGCAAGGCGAGAAGATCGACATCGTCCCCTGGCGGGAGGATCCCGCGACCTTCGTAAAGGCGGCGCTGGCCCCGGCCGATGTCCAGAGCGTGACCGCGGACAGCGAAACGCGGACTCTGCGGGTTCTCGTGGCGGACGACCAACTCTCGCTCGCCATCGGGAAGCGCGGGCAGAACGCCCGGCTGGCGGCCAAGCTGGTCGGCTGGAAGGTGGACATCAAGAGCACCTCCGAGCTGCAACGGGAAGCCCAGGCGACGCTGACGGTCCTGATGGGCGGCGAGGCCCGCCCCGAGACGACCCCCTCACCGGATCCCGAGGCGGCCCTCGCGGCGTTCATCGCCTTGCCGGGAGTGGGAGAGAAACTGGCCGGGCGGCTGGTGGCCTCCGGGTATCTCAGCCTGGCGGCGCTGGCGGAGGCCACAGCCGAGGCGCTGCAGGAGATCGAGGGCATCGGTCCCAAAAGCGCCGAGCGGATCCTGCAGGTCGCGCGCGAGGCCCTGGTCCCGGCGACTACGGTTCCCGCCGAACCGACCGACGGCCCCGTCGTCGACGCGGCGCCGCCGGCCGAGCCGGCGTAACGTGGCGGCGGGCTCGGCAGCGGTCCCGGAGCCGCGGCGAACGTGCATCGGGTGCCGCGCCGTGCGGGAGCAGGACCGCCTGCTGCGGTTGACGGCCGACGGTTGCGGCGGGGTGGTCGTGAACCCTCGGCGAGCGTTCGGGCGCGGCGCGTATCTGTGCCCGTCGGTCGCCTGTCTGGAGGAAGCGCTCCGCCGCAACGCGCTGTCGCGGGCGCTCGGCGTCGACCTGCCGGGGTTGAACGCGCCGGCCCTCCGGCGGCGCGTCTTGGCCGAAGCGGGCCGGCTCGACGCCGCGGCCGGCCTCGGACAGCGCACGGGCTCGGGAGCGTCATAGCGAACCGCCCGCCCCGCACGGGCGCGGAGCGGGCTGGAGGATGTCAGCGTGGGAACGGTTCGGGTCTACGATCTCGCGACGAGTTTTCGCCTCACGACCAAGGAGGTCCTGGAACGGCTGCACGCGGCCGGCATCGAGGCGCTGACCTTCGGCAGCACGGTCGACGAGGAGCAGGCCCGCGACGTGCTGTCGCAGCCGGTGGCCCGGATTCCCGCGCACACCATCCGGCCGGGAACGCCGGCGCCGCCCAAGCCCGCGGCGCGTCGCGCCGTCCGGCCCAAGGCGGCCAAGCCCGCCGAAGCGGCGGAAGCGCCCGCACCCAAGCGACGGACCCGGGCGAAGGCGGCCGAGGGCGAGGCCAAGGCGGAGCCCAAGCCCCGCGTCCCGCGCCGATCCGGCGGTGCGGCACAGGCGGCCAAGCCGCTGGTGGTGACGCTCGAGGCGCCCACGCTGGAGCCGGCGCCGGTCGCACCCCCGACCGTCGAGCCCGAGGTCCCGCCCGTGGCCGCCGGTACGCCGCCCGAAGCGGTCTCGGCCCCGCCCACGCTGGAGCCGGCGCCGGTCGCACCCCCGGCCATCGAGCCCGAGGTCCCGCCCGCGCCGCCGGAAGCCGCCAAGCCCGCCGAGCCGGCTCCGGCCCCGCCGGAGGAGATCGCCAGGCCGCCGAAGCCGGCGCCCCCGCCCGTGCCCGCGCCGCCCAAGCCCGCGGAAGCTCCGGCGCCCCCGCCGCGGCCGGCCGCCGTGGAACCGCCGCGGGTCGAGCCGCGCCGCCCCGCGGTGCACGGCCCCTTCCGGCCACAACCGGCCCGGCCCGCGCCCCCGCCGCGCCCCCGCCCGCGGCCGGCGGTGGAGCCGCCGCGGTCCGTGGGGACCGCCGCCCAGGCGCCGGACCTAGGGGGCCGGGAGTCGGCGGCGGAGTTCGCGCCGTCGAAGGAACCGGCTCCCGCGGTGGTGGAGCGGGTCAAGTCGGCCCCCCCGGTGGCTCCCCGGCCGATCCCCGTCGAAGCCCCGCCGCCGGCACCCCCGGTGCCCAAGGTGTTCAAGGTCGGGGAAGGGATGACGCCCAAAGAACTGGCGGAGAAGATGTCTGCGACGCCCAGCGACGTGATCAAGCGACTCATCAAGCTGGGGGTCCTGGTGACCATCAACACGACCATCGACCCCGAGACCATCGGCAAGGTGGCGCAGCAGTTCGGCTACACGGTTGAGAAGGCCTCGCCCGAGGAGATGCTGGAAGAGGCCGCCACGGCGGAGGTCGAGTCCGCCGATCTCCTGAAGCCGCGCGCCCCGGTGGTCACGGTGATGGGCCACGTCGATCACGGCAAGACCTCGCTCCTGGACGCCATACGGCACACCAACGTCATCGCCACCGAGGCCGGCGGCATCACGCAGCACATGGGCGCCTACGAGGTCGAGGTCCCGGGCCACGCGGTCAACCGCGTGGTGTTCCTGGACACGCCGGGCCACGAGGCGTTCACCGCCATGCGGGCCCGGGGCGCGCAGGCGACGGACATCGTGGTGCTGGTAGTGGCGGCGGACGACGGTGTGATGCCGCAGACCATCGAGGCGGTCAACCACGCCAGGGATGCCAAGGTCCCCATTCTGGTGGCCATCAACAAGATCGACAAGCCGAACGCGGACCCCAACCGGATCAAGCAGCAGCTCACCGAGTACGGCCTCGTCCCCGAGGAGTGGGGCGGCGAGACCATCTTCGTGTCCGTCTCCGCCAAGCGCCGCGAAGGGATCGAGAACCTCCTGGACAACCTCCTGGTCCTGGCCGAGGTGCAGGAACTGAAAGCCAACCCCAGCAAGCCGGCGCGGGGCGTCGTGGTCGAGGCGGAGCTGGACAAGGGCCGCGGCCCGGTGGCCCCCGTCCTGGTGCAGGCGGGCACGCTCAAGGTGGGGGACGCCCTGGTGGCCGGTCTGCACCACGGGAGGGTTCGCGCCATGCTGAGCGACAAGGGCAAGAAACTCCAGGAGGCGGGCCCCGCCACGCCGGTGGAGATCCTGGGCCTCTCCGGGGTGCCCCTGGCCGGGGACACTTTCGCGGCAGTGGGAGACGAGCGAAAGGCCCGGCAGATCGCCCTGGCGCGGCAAGAGCGCCACCGCCAAGAGGCCGTGGTGAGCCAGCCGCGCATCACGCTGGACGCGCTGCACCAGCAGATCGAGCAGGGCGAGGTCAAAGAGCTCCGGATGATCATCAAGGGGGACGTGCAGGGCTCGGTCGAGCCCCTGCGGGAGTCCCTGGAGCGGCTGAGCACCGAGCGGGTGAAGGTGAACGCGATCCACAGCTCGGTGGGGGCCATCACCGAGAGCGACGTGATGCTGGCTTCGGCGTCCAACGCCATCATCGTGGGCTTCAACGTCCGCCCCGAGCCCAAGGCGCAGAAGCTGGCCGAGCAGGAGCACGTCGACCTGCGCTTGTACGCCATCATCTACGATGCCATCAACCAGGTTCGGGCGGCCATGGAAGGCCTGCTGGAGCCCACCTACGTGGAGCGGTCGCTGGGGCGCGTGGAGGTGCGGCAGGTCTTTAACATCAGCAAGGTGGGTACCATCGCCGGCTCGTTGGTGCTGGACGGCAAGGTCCTGCGGGATGCGTCGGTCCGGCTGGTGCGCGACGGGCGGGTGGTGCATACGGGGAAGATCGGGTCGTTGCGCCGCTTCAAGAACGATGTTCACGAGGTGCAGAACGGCCAGGAGTGCGGTATCGGCCTCCTCAACTACAACGATATCCACCAGGGGGACGTGCTGGAGGTCTATGAGCTGGAACAGGTGGCGCCCACGCTGTAGCCGGCTCCCCGCTCCGTCCGCGGGGACGGGCGGAGGCCGACCGTGACGGTGGGCTCCTGCAAGATCGAGCTGCGCATCCCGGGCAGCGACTCGCTTAAGGCGAAGCGCCGGGTGGTGAAGAGCCTCAAGGAGCGGGCGCAGAACCGGTTCAACGTGGCCATCGCGGAGGTGGATCGGCTGGACGACTGGCAGCGCTCCACCCTGGGTGTGGCCTGCGTGGGCAACGACTCCCGTCTGGTGGATGCCACGCTGTCCAAGGTGGTCAACTGGATCGAGGCCAGCGGGGACGTCCTGGTCGTGGACTACGAGATCGATCTGGTCAGCCACTGACCCCGTTCGACCCCCGGATCCCTTGCCGAGCAGCCGGCCCCGCCGGATCCGCCCCAGATGGGTGGCTGGGTCCCGCCGGGGTCCGCACGGGTCCCGCGACGATGGGCTTACCGTTTCGACGTGCCGACCGGGTGGGCGACCTGATCCGGCGCGAGATCAGCCGGCTCCTGTTACGGGAGGTCAAGGATCCGCGCCTGCGCCAGGTGGTCGTGACCGCCGTCCGGATGAGTCCCGACCTCCGCCACGCGCGGATCTTCTTCACCACCGGCGGCGGGGGGACCGAGCGCCGGGCGGAGCTGCAGGGTCTGCAGGCCGCCGCCGGGTTTCTGCGCGGCCGCTTGGGGCGGAGCCTGCGGCTGCGCTATGCGCCGGAGCTGGCGTTCGAGGTGGACGATTCCGTGGACCGGAGCCTGCACATCGCCGCCCTGCTGAAACAGGTGGCGCCCCGGGAATCGGACGATGAGTGACCTGGCGCGCGCGGCCGAGGCCCTGGCGTGTGCGCCCTCGGTGGCGGTGCTGGCACACGTCAAGCCCGAGGGCGACGCCATGGGGTCCACGCTGGCGGCGGCCCTGGCGCTGCGGGAGGCCGGAAAGCGGACCGCGGCCTTCAACGCGGACCCCGTGCCGCCGGACTTGCTGCAGCTGCCCGGCGCGGACGAGGTGCGGCGGGCGGTGGCTCCGGAGCACGGCTACGCGTGTTACCTGGTGGTCGACACGGCCACCCTCGACCGGACGGGAGGTCTGCTGGAGAGTCGGCGGCCGGGGACGACGGTGGTCAACGTGGACCACCACGCGGGAAACACCAGGTTCGGTGACGTCAACTGGGTCGAGCCGGAGGCCTCCTCGACGGGGGAGATGCTGCTTCGCCTGTTCCGCACCCTGGGTCTGCGCATCTCGGGCGATGTGGCGGCGAACCTCTACGCGGCGATCCTCACGGACACCGGCGGCTTCCGGTACGGCAACACGACCGCGGCGGCGCTGCGCGCGGCGGCGGAGCTGGTCGACGCCGGGGCGGACCCCGAAACCATCGCGCGCGGATTTTCTGCGCGCCGCGTCGTCGGCGAGTGGCGGCTGCTCGGCGAGGTCCTGGCGGGGATGGGCATCTCGGGCGACGGCCGCGTGGCCTGGATCGAGGTGACGGCCGCGGCGTGCCGGAAAGCCGGCGTGGGCATGGAGGCCGCGGAGGACTTCATCCAGTATCCGCGCGATCTGGCCGGCGTCCGGATCGCGGTGGCGTTCAAGGAGCACTCGGACGACGAGACCCGGGTGAGTTTCCGGTCGTCCGGGTCGCTGGACGTGGCGGTGCTGGCGGCGCGGTTCGGCGGCGGCGGCCACCGGAACGCGGCGGGGTGCACGGTGCGCGCGGGGCTGGCCACGGCCAGGGCCGCGGTGCTGGAAGCCGCCGAGGCGCTGGTCCGGTGAGGTGCGCGCGGCGGCTTCGGGGTGCGGGCGGCGCTTGGGGGTGGGATCGTCGATGAAGGCGAGACCGGAAGTCCACGGCGTCCTGAACATCAACAAAGCGCCGGGGATGACCTCGCACGACGTGGTGGACGCTGTGCGTCGCATCCTGGGCGTGCGGCGGGTCGGGCACACCGGTACGCTGGACCCGCAGGGCACGGGCGTGCTCCCCGTGTGCGTGGGGCGCGCCACGCGCATCGCGCAGTACCTCACCCAAGCGGAGAAAGAATACGTCATGACGCTGCGCCTGGGGATCACGACCGACACCCTGGACGGGACGGGCCGGGAAACGGGCCGCGCGGACGCGACGCGGGTGCGGCGCCAGGATGTGGAGGCGGTTTTGCCGCGCTTTGTGGGCAAGATCCCGCAGGTGCCCCCCCTCTTCTCGGCCAAAAAGCGGCAGGGCGAGCGGCTCTACCGCCTGGCGCGGCGGGGCGAGGTCGTGGAGCGGGAGCCGGTGACCGTGACGGTCTTCGCGCTGGAACTCCTGGGATTCGACTCGCCCGATGTCCAGTTGAAGGCGACCTGCTCCAAGGGCACATACGCCCGGAGCTTGTGCGACGACATCGGGCGGGCGCTGGGGTGCGGCGGACACCTGCGGGCGCTTTGCCGGACCCGCGCGGGCCGGTTTGCCTTGGAGGGATCGGTCACGCTGGAGACTCTGGAGGAGCGGGTCGGCACCGGCCGGCTGGGCGAAGTCCTGCTGCCCATCGCCGAGGCCCTGGGCCATCTCCCCGGGGTGCGCGTGGCCCCGGAGGCCGGAGCCCTCATCCTGCACGGAAACGCGGTCACGGCCGGGATGGTGGTCCAGTTCCCCTCGGACGTGTCCCGGGGAAAGCTGGTCCGGGTGCTCGGGTTCCGCAAACAGCTCCTCTCACTCGCCGAGGCTGCCGTGGCCTCGGAGGAGTTCGCCACCTGCGAGACGACGCGGATCGTCCTCACGCCCGTCCGGGTGTTCACCAGCGCCGCCTGAGGTCGTCGGTCCATGCAGGTCATCCACGCCGCCGCCATCGAGGAAATTCGCTGGAACCTCCCGGGAGTGGTCCTGGGGATGGGGACGCTGGACGGCGTCCACGTCGGGCATCAGGCGATCCTGGGGCGCGTGGTGGAGCGGGCGTCCACGCCGGGTGCCACGCCCGCGGCGCTCACGTTCGCCCAGCACCCGCTGGCCGTCGTCCGGCCCGACCAGGTCCCGGCCCTCATCACGCCCCTGCCGCTCAAGCTGGCGCTCCTGGAGCAGCTCGGCATGGCGGCCGCGGTGGTGATCCATTTCACCCCGGCCCTGGCCGCGCTGGAGGCGGAGGAGTTCGTGCAACGCGCCCTGGTGGACGGTCTGGGGGTCCGCGGGCTGTGCGTCGGGTACGATTTCGGCTTTGGCCGCGGGCGGCGGGGCAACGTGGACCTGTTGGGGGCCATGGCAACGCGCTGCGGGTTCTGGCTGGAGGTCATTCCACCGGTGACCGTCGACGGCCTGACGGTGAGCAGCCGAGCCATCCGGGGTCTGCTGATCCAGGGGCGTGCGGCGGAGGCGCAGCGGATGCTGGGCCGCCCGTACTGCCTCGTCGGCGAGGTGGAGCGGGGCGACGGTCGGGGGCGCGGTCTCGGGTTCGCTACGGCGAATCTCCCCGTGTCGGATTCCGAGTTGCTGAAGGACGGGGTATACGCGGGTCGGGTCCTGGTCCGCGGCGCGTTCCGGGACGCCATGATGCACCTGGGCAGGGCGCCGACGTTCGGGAGCGGACATCACCGCCTGGAGATTCACATCTCCGGGTGGGAGGCTCCGCTGTACGGCGAGCGCATCGCGGCGTTCTTCCTGGCGCGGCTCCGCGACGAGCGGCGCTTCACCGACGCAGCGGCGCTACGCGCCCAGCTCGGCCGGGACCGCGCGGCCGCGGAGGCCGTCTGGCGCGGCGCGCAGGCCCATCCCTGGCCAGAATGGGCTTTACAGGCCTAGGACCCTGTGGTAGTTTGCCCGATGCTGGGCTCAACGTTGGGCGCGAAAGGGGGACAAGCGGTCATGCCCAAGGAAGCAGTAAACAAGAGCGAGGTCATCGGTTCGTACCGGCTGCACGAGAAGGACACCGGATCGCCGGAGGTGCAGATCGCCCTCCTGAGCGGCCGGATCGGCTATCTCACCGAGCACCTCAGCGTGCACAAGAAAGACCACCACTCGCGCCGCGGCCTGCTCATGATGGTCGGCCGCCGCCGGAAGCTTCTCGACTATCTGAAGAGCAAGGACGTGGCGCGGTACAAGCAAGTGATCGAAAGGCTGGGTATCCGCAAATGACGTATCGGAGCGAGATCGAGCTGGGAGGGCGTACCCTCTCTGTCGAGGCCGGGCGGGTGGCCCGTGCCGCCGACGGGGCGGCCTGGGTTCGCTACGGGGATACGGTGGTCCTGGTGACGGCCGTGGCCTCCAAGGAGACCCGCGAGGGGATCGACTTCTTCCCCTTGACGGTGGATTATCAGGAGCGGGCCTACGCCGCCGGAAAGATCCCCGGCGGGTTCTTCAAGCGCGAGGGTCGCCCGCACGAGAAGGAGACGCTCACCTCCCGGCTGATCGACCGGCCGATCCGCCCGCTGTTTCCCCAAGGCTACCACCAGGATGTCCAGATCATCGCCACCGTCCTTTCCGCCGACCAGGAGAACGACCCGGATGTCTTGGCGGTGGTCGGCGCATCGGCGGCCCTCAGCGTGTCGCAGATCCCGTTCCAGGGACCCATCGGGTGTGTCCGGGTCGGGCGCATCGGCGGCCGGCTGGTCGTGAATCCGACCTACGCCCAGCTGGCGGAAAGCGACATCGATGTGGTCCTGGCGGGGAGCGAAGCCGCCGTGGTCATGGTGGAGGGCGGCGCCAACGAGGTCCCGGAGGAGGCGCTGCTGGAGGCGCTGCTCTTCGGCCATCAAGCCATCCAGCCCATCATCCGGCTGCAGGCGGACCTGGCCCGACAGATGGGCGTGGTGAAGCCGGGATTCCTGGCGCCCCCGGTGGACGCCGCGCTGAAGGCGCGGGTCGAGGCGCTGTGCAGGGCCCGCATCCGGGAGTTGGCCTTTGTCCCGCAGAAGGAGGAGCAGAAGGCGCGCCGCCGGGTGCTTCTGGACGAGGCGCTGGCCACCGTCGCGTCCGAGCCGGAGGCGGTGAAGCTCCAGCTCAAGGAGATCTTCGAGGAGCTGGAGAAGCAGGAGATGCGCCGGTTGATCCTCGAGGAGGGGCGTCGGGTCGACGGCCGGGCCGTCACCCAGGTGCGGCCCATCACCTGCGAGATCGGGATCCTGCCCCGTACCCACGGCTCCGCGCTGTTTACACGCGGCCAGACGCAGGCGCTGGCCACGACGACCCTGGGAACCTCCGAGGACGAGCAGCGGATGGATGACCTGGAGGGAGAGACGTTCAAGCGGTTTATGCTGCACTACAACTTCCCGCCCTTCTCGGTGGGCGAGGTAAAGTTTATGCGCGGCGCCAGCCGGCGCGACATCGGGCACGGCGCGTTGGCGGAGCGGGCGATCCAGGCCGTCCTCCCCGGCAAGGACGAGTTCCCGTACACGGTGCGGATCGTCTCGGACATCCTGGAGTCCAACGGCTCCTCCTCCATGGCGACGGTCTGCGGCGCCAGCCTGTCGCTGATGGACGCCGGCGTGCCCGTCAAATCCGCGGTGGCGGGCGTGGCGATGGGGCTGGTGAAAGAGGGAGACACGACGGTGGTTCTCACCGACATCCAGGGTCTCGAGGACCACCTGGGGGACATGGACTTCAAAGTGGCCGGCACCCGGACCGGGGTGACCTCCATCCAGATGGACATCAAGATCCAGGGGATCACCGAGGGCGTCCTGAAGCAGGCGCTGGTGCAAGCCCGTCAGGCCCGGATGGAGGTGCTGGACATCATGGAGGCGGCCATCGCCCGCCCGCGGACGAGCCTGAGCCCGTATGCGCCCCGCATCATCACCTTCAAGATCCCCACCGACAAGATCCGCGAGGTCATCGGCCCCGGCGGCAAGGTGATCCGGGGCATCGTGGAGCAGACCGGGGTCAAGATCGACATCGAGGACGACGGCACGGTCGCCATCGCGTCCGTGGACGAGGCGGCCGCCCAGCGGGCCATGGAGATCATCGGAAAGATCGTCGAGGTCCCTGAAGTGGGCAAGGTCTACCTCGGCAAGGTCGTCAAGATCATGGAGTTCGGCGCCTTCGTACAGATCCTACCCGGGACGGACGGGCTGCTGCACATCTCGCAGATCTCCACGGAGCGCATCAAGCGCGTGGAGGACGTCCTGAAGGAAGGGGACGAGGTCCAGGTGAAGGTCCTCGAGGTGGACAAATCCGGAAAGATCCGGCTGAGCCGGAAAGAGCTGCTGAAGGACGCCGAGCAGAAAGCCGGTCCCGCGGGCCCATCCCAGGGCGCGCATGGGCCGGCCCGCGGCGAGGACCGGCGCCGCGGAGGGAAGGCGCCATCGGAACGGTAGACGGGCTCTTCGCGAAGGAGGTCCTGCCGAACGGTCCGATCATCCTCACGGAACGCATGCCCTACGTGCGCTCGGTCGCCATCGGCGTGTGGGTGAGGGTCGGCTCCCGCTACGAGCGAGCGGAGCACGCGGGTGTCTCGCATTTTATCGAGCACCTCCTCTTCAAGGGGACCGAGAGCCGCAGCGCGGAGGACATCGCGCGGGCCATCGACAGCGTGGGCGGAACACTGGACGCGTTCACCTCCCGCGAAACCACCTGTTTCTACGCCAAGGTCCTGGGGGAGCACCTTCCCCTGGCCGTGGACCTCCTCAGCGATCTCCTCCTCCACCCCCGGCTGGACCCCGAGGACGTCGAGAAAGAGCGGCGCGTCATCCTGGAAGAGATCAAGATGGTCGAGGACGACCCCGACGACCTCATCCACGATCTCTTCGCGCAACAAGTCTGGCGCGATCACCCGCTCGGACGGCCCATCCTGGGGAGCCGCCAGTCCTTGCAGGCCATCTCCCGTCAGGCCGTCGTGGATCAGCTCCGGGATTTCTACCAGCCCGACCGGGTGATCGTCGCGGCCGCGGGCGATCTGGAGCACGCGCGCGTGGTGGACCTCGTCCGCGCCGCTCTGGGAAACTGGACGGGACGCTCGGTCGCGGTCAACGGCGGCTCGCCGGTCTGCTATCACACCGTGCACCACGAGGAGCGGGACTCGGCGCAGCTCCACCTGGTCCTGGGCGCCGAGGGGTTGCCCTACAGCCACCGGCATCGCTACGCGTTTTTCCTCCAGAACGCCATCCTGGGCAGCTCGATGAGCTCCCGGCTCTTCCAGGAGATCCGCGAGAAGCGCGGGCTGGCCTATTCGATCTATTCCTATCAGGCCTCCTACCGGGACTCCGGGCTGATGGCGGTCTACGCCGGCACCAGCGCCGAATCCTACCCCCAGGTGGTGGACCTGATCCGGGCGGAGTTCGCGCGGCTCCGCGACGAGCCCGTAGACCTCGACGAGTTCCGGCGGGCCAAGGAGCAGCTGAAGGGGAACCTGCTCCTCGGGCTGGAGGGGACGTCCAGCCGGATGACCCGGCTGGCCAAGGCGGAGATCTATTTCGGGCGGTACTTCGACCTTGACGAGATCATCCGCGGCATCGACGAGGTGTCCCCCGACACCTTCGCCGAACTGAACCGCACGCTCTTGACCCCCGAGCGGTACGCCCTCACCACCATCGGTCACCTGAGGTAGGCAAGCGTCCGAGGTCCACCTTGACACGGTTGTTCGCCGCTGGTAGCTTGCCCACGGTCTTGCTTCGTAGCCGTCGACGGCATTTGGCTTCGGGAATATCGGCGGCTCAACGCGTTCGAGCGTCGCACGACGCTTCCGGGGTGGTGCGTGGATCGCGACGAATTGCTGCGCGTCTTGAAAGCCTTCGAGGACGAAGGGTTGGAGTACGTCCTGGTTGGCGCGACAGCCTTGGCGATGCACGGCATCGTTCGTGCTACTGAGGATGTTGACCTTTTCATCCGCGCGACTGCCGACAATGTGGAAAGACTCAAGCGCGCGCTCCGCGCCGTCTATGCCGACGATCCGAATATCGAAGAGATCCATCCCCAGGACCTGCTCGGGGAATACCCGTCGGTTCGCTACTATCCTCCGACAGGCGACCTCTATTTCGACATATTGACACGACTCGGCGAGGCCGCGCGCTATGAGGACATAGCAGTCGAGAGGAAGATCGTCGCCGGTATTCCGGTGTGGGTGGCGACGCCCCGCGCGCTGTACGACCTGAAGAAGGACACCGTGCGCGCACTCGACCGGCAGGACGCCGAAGTATTGCGGCAGCGTTTCCTTCTGGAGGATCGCTAGAAATGCCGGTTCAGAAGTTCCGATCGATCGAAGAGATGTCTGGCGCGCCCGTGCTCGTTCGGCCCGAGGATGGCTTCGAGCGGTTCGTGCGTCACTGCGCTCGAATGTTGCGTCTTGCGCCACGCCGGTACCCGCGCGGCGTGTTTCGGTTCCGAACGATCGAAGAGGCGCAAGCGGCCCGCCGCGAGGCAAGCCAGCTCGATCGCACCTGAACGCGCCTCATCAGGTCGGTATGCGGTCGATCCCTTGGTCTGTCCACGGAGTGACAGCGCTATGCGGATCATCGCCGTTCGGCTGGACTCACGACCAAGCCTTCATCGAACAGGCCGAGGTCATCGAGAAGATCCTGACCCATCTCGACCCATGACCCGCCCCAGCGCACTGTCCACCCGAGCAATCCCTTACCCGCCGCGGGCCTGAGCAGCGACGGCCTGCGCTTCGCCGCCCACATCCCGGTGTACGCGGGCGGATGCACCGGGATCACGTCGATCGCCGTGAAGCCCGGGGTGTTTGGCCCGGCGCCGATGCTGTGGATCCATGGCGACGAGGACGACTACACGTACCCCGGCGACCGTCAGGAGTACGCGCAGCTGATCCGCGCCGCCGGCACGCCGACCGAGTTCGTGCTGCTGCCCGGCGCGCGGCACAAGTTCGACGCCGGCAATCTGCGCCGGATCCAGTTGCCCAACGTCATCAAGACACGCAAGGGCTGTCCGCTGGACTTCGACGTCGACGCGTTGACCTTTCGCGATCGCCGCAACGGCGCCGCGATCCCGCTGGCGGACGTCGGCAGCTTCTCCAAGACGCATTGCGCCGCAACCGGTGCGTCGGTCGAAGGGGATCGCAAGGCGCGCGACACCGCCGCCAAGGCGGTGGATGCCTTCCTGAAGCAGGTCTTCAAGCTCCAGCGATTGCCGCGACGCCCTTCTTCCGCACGATCCCGATGGTCAATCGGGGCGAGATGGCGTGCCGCGTTGCCGTGTCGGCGCGCTGGCTCGGTGTGCGCACGGTCGCCGTTTACTCCGCCACTGCGCGAACGCGCGCCTGGGCGCGCCAAAGCACACACGGGTATGCGGTCGATCCCCGGGTCTGTCCTCGCTGTGGCAGCGCCAGGCGGAGCGTCGCCGTTCGGCTGAGCTCGCAGCCTTCACCGTGTAACCGTACGCCATCGAGACGATCCGCAGGCACCGTAAAAGGTGGTCCATCCCCATCCCCGCGCCGTAGCTGCGGGACCGACGGCCGCCGTCATCGCGCGGGGACCGTCCTACCGCGAGCCTACACTCGCGGCGCCGTGCGCCCCACTCCCGTGCCGAATCGTGCCGCGTTCTCCTTGACACCGTTCGCCGCCGTGATGGATACTCCACCCATGCGGGATGGGCCCGCCCGCCGGCGTCACGCGGGTTGGGACGTGGGGCGGGAGGGGCGCTGGAAAGGCGACGGGCGCCTGAGGGAGTTCTGCGGTCTGACCGATCCCAAGGAGGATGGCCATGTCAGGCTTGTCAAGTTCGCCGGTGACGCGTCGCGAATTCATCGCAGGGGCGGCAGCCGCGACGCTCGCCGCCACGGTCTCGCGAGGGGCCGCCGCGAGCCTGGGTTACATCGACGGCCACAGTCACCTATGGAGTCCGGAGCGCGCTCGCTATCCCTTGCGGCCGGGCGCCAAAGAGGAGGATGTCAAGCCGCAAGGGTTCACGCCCGGTGATTTCTTTTCCCACGCCCGGCCGGAAGGTGTGAGCCGTGTGGTTGCGGTCGGCCATACCGTACACTTCGGCTTCGACGCGCGGTATCTCATTGACGCCGCCCGGGCGCGGCCGGGAGAGATTGCCATCCAGGCCTACCTCGACCACGCGGACCCCAACGTGACAACGCGGATGGCAGAGCTGAAGGCGCAGGGGGTCAAGGCGTTCCGCCTGCGGTTGCTCGACCCGTGGCAGAGCCCCTTCCCTGCGTCGCATCCCATCTTGAAGGCGTACGAGTTCGCCGCCAGAGAGCGGCTTGTCATTTGTCCGCTCATCAATCCGGATTGGCTCCCGCAGCTCGGTCTCCTTTCCGAACGCCACCCCGCCACGGTGGTGGCGATCGATCACATCGGACGTATCGGCGTGGACGGTTTCGGCAAGGTACCGCCGGTTCCCGGAACGATCCGGGCCGAGGATGTGGCCAACCTCGCGAAGCTCGCCCAATATCCGATGGTCCACGTGAAGCTCTCGGCGTTCTACGCGTTGGGAAAGCGCACGCCGCCCTACGATGACATGATCCCACTCGTCAAAGAGCTCCTGAAGGCCTACGGCCCCGAGCGTCTCATGTGGGGAAGCGACTGTCCGTACCAGGTCGGCCCGGGGCATGGTTACAAGGCATCCATCGCCCTCGTCCGGGATCGGCTGGACGGCGTCTCGGAAGGCGATCGGGAGTGGCTTCTCCGAAAGACCGCGGAGCGCGTGTTCTTCAGCTGAGCGCCAGACGACAGCGCAGCTCGCGCGTTCGCTTTCGAGACGGCGCGCCGGCCCGGGCGTCCTCCGGCGTGTCCGTCACCCCATTTGGAACTGGCCATTCGGCCGCCGACGGGGCCGGTGTCGTAGACGGCGCGACCCGAACCACGCGCCAGGTCGCGACGGCCGCTCTGGCCCAGCACGTGGATGATCCCTCCCGCCACGGAACATGCCGACCTGCGCGGCGGGCCCATCATCGTGAGACGGCAACACCGGCCCCCGACATCGCCAAGATGATGAGCGACAGCCGTCGAGACAGCCCGCCCATGCGGGCTGCGCCCATCCCCGCCCCCGTACACCGGTCGCATGCGGCTTCGGCGTACGGCGTCCGCCGCACCGTGAGCCCAGCGCCGGCGGCGCCGGCCGGCCCGGCCCCGGTCCGTATCATCCCGCTTTCCCCTTGACGCCTTTCAGCATAGCCGTGGATACTTCTCCACGGGAACGTGGTCGGTCGGTGCGCGCCCGTGGGTAGTTTACCGCGCACAGCGGGAGGCGGGGCATGGACAGACAGACACAGGTGGAGCGGGCGGAGCGCTTTCGCGCGCTGCACGACCGGCGCCGGGTACTGCTGTTGCCCAACGCCTGGGACGCCGGTAGTGCGCGGGTGTTCACCGAGCTCGCTTTCGACGCCATCGCCACCACCAGCGGCGGTGTGGCCTGGTCGCTGGGTTATGCCGATGGCGAGCAAGCGCCGCGGGCCGAAGTCCTGAAAGCTGTCGAGCGGATCGTGCGCGTCACGCCGCTGCCGGTCAGCGTGGATTTCGAGGCAGGCTACGGCGAGTCGCCCGAGGCGGTGGCCGCCAGCGTGCGCGCGGTGATCGACGCCGGTGCGACCGGCATCAATCTGGAAGACGGTATCCGGCATGAGGGGCTGCGCGATATCGACGATGCCGCGCGGCGCATCGCGGCGGCGCGGGACGCCGCGCGCGGGGCGGGCGTGCCCATCGTCATCAATGCGCGCGTGGATACGTGGATCGTCGGCGGCGACGCCAGCGAGACCGAACGCGTCGACGAGACACTGCGCCGCTCGCGCGTCTACCTCGCCGCGGGTGCGGACTGCATCTATCCGCTGGGCGTGGCCAGGCCCGCGGTGATCGCCAGGCTGTGTGCGCAGATCGATGCGCCGGTCAACATCGCCGCGCGCCCCGGCCTGCCGGGTCTGGTCGAACTTGGCCGTCTTGGCGTGGCGCGCGTCAGCACCGCCACCCGATTGGCGACGCGGGCGCTGTCGGCGGCGCGGGAGGCGGCGCAACGGTTGCGCGGCGGCCGCTTCGACGATCTCGAGGCCGCCTTCGGCTACGACGATATGCAGCGCCTGTTCCGGCATCCGTGAAACACGAAAGGAGATCCCCGATGCAGCAACGGCTCGATTACAAGCTCGCCTCACCCGAAGCGTTCAAGGCGATGCTCCACACCCAGAACCAGGTCCACAAGAGCGGCCTGGAGGACTCGCTGCTGGAACTGGTCAAGTCCCGCGCCTCGCAGATCAACGGCTGCGCGTGGTGTCTGGACATGCACACCAAGGATGCGCGCGCGCGGGGCGAGACCGAACAGCGCCTCTACCTGCTTTCGGTCTGGCGCGAGGCGCCGTGCTACAGCGCGCGCGAGCGCGCCGCGCTGGCCTGGACCGAAGCGGTCACCCAGATCGCCACCACGCACGACGTGCCCGATGCGGTGTACGAGGAGGCCCGACGGCATTTCGATGAGAAAGCGCTGGTCGACCTGACCCTGGCGATCGTCGCGATCAACGGCTGGAACCGGATGAACGTCGCTTTCCGTACCGCGGTCGGTACCTACGTCAGCCCCCACGCGACGGCGCGCTGAGACGCGTGCGAACCGGACGCAAAACGGAGGGGCTGCGGAAATCGGGTCGGGACGGCGCAAGGTCTCGGAAATCGAGCCGGTTGTTCGCCGTCAACCGGACGATCCAGGACCAGCGTAACACCGGCAGGATCAGTGGCGCCGGCGCGGGTTGTCGCCGCGATGCGCGGCACCGCGGGTGCCGGGCGCGCGGGTGTCCGCGGTTTGCTGACGCTGAACTCTTCGCAACGGGGGTGACGTCATGAGCGCATACAAGGTGGCGGTGCTGCTGGGCAGCTTGCGGAAAGATTCGTACAACAGGCGGCTGATGCTTGCCGTCGAGAAGCTCGCGCCGGCGCATCTGAAATTCGAGCAGGTGCGGATCGACGATCTGCCGCTGTACTCGCAGGACTTTGACGCGGATTATCCGCCGAACGCGCGCCGCCTGAAGAAAGACATCGAATCGGCGCAGGCGCTGCTGTTCGTCACGCCCGAATACAACCGCTCGGTCCCGGGCGTGTTGAAGAACGCCGTCGATATCGCGTCGCGGCCGTGGGGCACGAACTCATTTGCCGGCAAGCCGGCGGCGGTCATCGGCACCTCGATCGGCGCCGTGGGCACGGCCATCGCGCAGCACCACCTGCGCAGCGCGCTGCACTTCCTCGACGTTGCCACGCTCGGACAACCGGAGGTGTACCTGCATTTTCGCGACGAAATCATCGCGGCCGACGGAACCATCGCCAACGAGTCGACGCGCGAATTCCTGCAGCGCTTTGTCGACGCCTACGTCGCGTGGGTGGAACGCTTCGCGGCGAAGTAGACGCCGGGCAACGCGCGATCGGCAGGGCGTCGATCGTCAGGACGTCGGTGGGCCGGAGCGCGACCGGCTGAACCGCAAGCGGCGGCCCGGGGCGCGCGCGCAACGCCGGAGCGGATGGGCGGACCGGGCGCGGCGGATCCGGACCATCGGGTCACCACGAACCGTGGTGCTCCGGTACGCGCGTGACCAAGGGCAGGGCGGCCACAAGAAGCGCGGCCACCACGGCATAGACCCAGGCCTGGACGCCGCCGGAGTCGACGAAATGGGCGAGGACCGCGGTGGCGACGGAGACGGTGGTGATCGACCCGATCTGCAGCGATGCGGTACGTAGTGCGGCGAGGGTCGAGGAATGCTCGGGTGCCAGTTGCAGCCCGGCGTTACGGCTTGCGGGGTTGATCGTCCCGCCGCCGGCGCCGACCAGACCCGCCGCCGCCGCCAACCAGACGTAGGGCGAAATTCCGGGAGTCGGCCGGAGGGCGAGCAGCAGCATGCCGACGGCAATCGCGATGCCGCCGGCATACAACGGCGACCGGTGACCGGTGCGCCGCAGCATCAGGGCGGCCACGATGGAAAGCGCAACGGCGGCGGCGGCCTGCGCAATGAGCAGCGTGCCGGAACCGAGCGCGTCGATACCGTAGCGGGTGGTCGCGTACAGCGGGACGAGCGTCATCGCTCCGTTCGCCACGCCGCCGTAAACCATGGTGATGAGGTTGACCGATCCGAAACCCGGTCCGTGGATCAACCGCGGGGCGATAAACGGCTGCGCGGAGCGGCGGATGTGGCGGACGAACATCCACCCGGCGAGGGTCGCGGTGACCGCCAGACCCATGGACACGGACGAGATCATGTGTCCGTGTGTTTCGCCCAGGTAGCTGACGGCCAGCATGCCCGTCAGCAGACCCACACCCAGCAGCGCCATCCCGGTGACGTCCATCCCGAATCGGGTCTCGTCCGTCCGCGGCCGATCGCGCGGCACGTAGCGCAACGCCAGGACGATGATGGCGATCCCGATCGGCACGTTGACCAGGAACACGCCCCGCCACGTCCAGTAGGACACGAACAGCCCGCCGAATACGGGTCCGATCATTGCGCCGACGGGAAAGATGCTGCCGAACAGGCTGACGGCGCGATCGCGGGTGTCGCCGAAATGATCGACGACGATCCCGGTTGCCGACGGAGTGAAGCCCGCCCCGCCGGCCGCCTGCGCCGCTCGCAACGCGATGAGCACCGAGATGTCGTCGGCCAGTCCGCAGCACAGCGATGCCGCGGTGAACGCGACGACCGAGCCGAGGAACACCCTCCGGCGGCCATAGCGCTCGCTGAGCTTGCCGCTGATGGGCAACATCAATACGAAGCCGAGCGAGTATGCCGTGATGGTCCACCCGGCCCAGTTGATGGACGTTCCCAGCCCCTGCTGCAAAGCGTGCAATGCCGTCGCGACGATCGTCGAGTCGACCGACATCATCAGCAAGGCCAGGGCGACAATCGCGAACACCAATACCCGGCGGACGGGCGGATGCCCGCCGTCCGAGCCCGGGTACCCGGCGGTCCGGTGTGTCTCACACTGGGTATTCATGGAGTCTGGAGGTGCGAGGGCGCCCATCGTCGTGAAGACGACAGCCTTGATCGATCCGGCGACGCATGGTAGAGCCAGCCCCTGTTGATCGGCAAGAAACCTCCCGATGCACCAAGTCACGAGCTGCGCCGCAGGCGCCTTCCGCGGCGGCGCGGGGCGGCACCAAGGCGGCGCCGCAGCGGCCGCCTCGGCGACGGGGACGCCCGCGTCGGTTTGCGATCAGGGCGATCGCGGGCCGCGTTACACGGGTCAGCAGAATATCGCCGCCCAACCGGGCGGCGGGACCCGTCGCCGGGACCCGGATCTGCATTCCCTTCGTGTCCATCGCCCCCTCCCCTGGGCATCTTGGTCGTGGGTTTCCGGCAGGTCGTTCAACCGCCGCTTGACCCGCGCGGTCTCGCGCAGCACCGGTGCGCGACTCCGGGAGCGGCGGGTCAACGGGCACCCCGCCGACTATTCCGTCGGCGGCCCGGCGCGCGTGCCACCCGTGCCCCAGGCCGTCCATCGGGATGCCGTGACGCGCGTGCCGGTTGCGATTGTCGATCATCATCCGTGGGGTGACACGCCGGCGGGTTTTGAGAGCGTGGCATTTCTCCCGGTCCTAGCGGTTTCTCCCTTGGCCTTGTCGGAGTAATGCACATCGTCTGCCGGCAGCGGCGCCGGCGCGCCCGCGGCTTCCAACGAGGCGGGTGGGGGTATCTCGATTCCCCACGGACTCGACCTGCCATGTCGGCAACGGGCCAACTGACCCGATCATGCTGGGCGTGGTGGATGCTGTCAAGCAAAAGCCATGTCGGGCCACTGGACGGCACATTGACCTAGAGGCCGCGCACCCCGCCCTGGCCGCACCCGGGGCGGGGCGTCCACGCGAAACCATGGAGGGCTGACGAGATGATCCCGGACACGCCGAAGGAGGTCCCTGCCCACGAGGGGGTCGCGGCGATCGCCGCGCCGCGGCCCGCGTCCTCGATTCGGGCGGGGCGCCGAATCGCCTTACTCTTTCAGCCCGCCGGCCGTGAGCCCCTGCACGATGTGGCGTTGGACGAAGAGGATGAGGACAAGGATGGGCAAGGTGATGAGCGTGGCGGCCGCGGAAAGGCCGCCCCAGTCGATCTCGTCGCTCGAGATGAAGTTGAAGACCGCCACGGGGAGGGTGCGCCGGTCGGGGCCAGTCAGGATCAGGGCAAAGATGAAGTTGTTCCAGGAGAAGATAAAGGCGAGGATGGTCGCCGTGGCCAGCGCCGTGCGGCAGAGCGGGAGAGCGATCCGCGTAAAAACCCGCCACCGCGAGCAGCCGTCGATGCGCGCCGCTTCCTCCAGCTCCAGGGGCACGTCCTCGAAGGCGCCGATCATGATCCACACCACGATGGGCAGGGTGATGATCAAGTGGGAGGCGACCATGCACGCGAAGGTATCGATCCACCCCAGCTTCTGGAACAGGATGAAAAAGGGAACGACGTAACTCAGGTGGGGCGCCATGCGCGCCACGAGAATCCCGATGGCGAGTCCCCGCTGGCGGTGTCTGGCGATGGCGTGCGCGGCCGGCAGACCCAGCGCCAAGGCCGTCAGCGTCGCCCCCCCGCTGATGACGACGCTGTTCCGCATGAACGTGAAGAACTGGTTGACGGCGAACACCTTGCGGAAATTTTCCAGCGTCGGCGCGAACAGCCATAACGGCGGGTAGGTCGTGTTCTGGACCTGCGTTTTGAGCGCCCCCAGCACCATCCACACAAAGACGAAGACGAAGGGGACGCAGATCGCCACCACACCGGTGTAGTACACGGCAGTTCCCAGCGACCGGCCTCGAGGACCGCCGCGGGACGACGCCGTCAGTAGCTCCATGACCGCTCCCGCACCCGCACCAGAATCAGGTTGACGCCGAACACCAGGATGAGGAGGATCACGGCCAGGGCCGCGGCGTACCCCATGTGAAAGTACTTGAACCCTTCCTGGAACACGTAGATGTTGAGCACCTCGGTGGCTCGGTTGGGTCCTCCCTCGGTCATCACATAAATGGTGTCAAAGGTCTTGAGCGAATCCATGGTCCGGAAGATGAGCGCCACCGCGATGGCCGGACGCAAAAGCGGCAGGGTGACGTAGCGGAGGAGTTGCCAGCCCGCCGCGCCGTCGATCCGGGCCGCCTCGAACGGCGTGGCGGGAAGCGACTGGAGGCCGGCGTGCAAGATCAGGATCATGAACGGCGTCCACTTCCACACATCCATAAAGATCAGCGACGGGAGGGCGGTCCCCGGATGGCCCAGCCAGAGCAGCGGCTTCACCCCCAGCAGGGAGAGGAGGTAATTCAGTACTCCCAGGCTGGGGTTGAACATGACCACCCAGATGAGGGCGATAGCCGCCGGCGTGGAGACCATGGGGAGGAGTA
>JAKPQH010000003.1 GCA_029580855.1 bacterium
CCACCGGTGACGAACTGGAGGCGGAGAAGCTGCTCGTCTCCATCGGGAGGAAGTTCAACTCCGCCGGTCTCGGCCTGGACGAACTCGGGGTCGAGACCGACGAGCGCGGCCGCATCGTTGTGGACCAGACGATGGAGACCAGCGTTGACGGTATATACGGCGTGGGAGACGTGGTTGGCGGCATCCTGCTTGCCCACACCGCGACGTTCGAAGGCCTGGTGGCGGCGGAAAACGCCACCGGGGGCAACGCCACGATGAACTACCACGTGGTGCCCGCGTGTATTTTCACCACGCCCGAGATCGGCAGCGTCGGCATCAACTCCGACAAGGCGGCCGAACAGGGCATCGACGTCAATATCAGCAGGTTCTCCTTCGGAGCCCTGGGCAAGGCCCTGGCCATGGGAGAGGACTACGGGTTCGTCCAACTGGTCATAGACGCCAAGACCGACAGGGTCCTGGGCGCCCAGATCATGGGGCCGCACGCGTCGGACCTGGTGCACGAGGTGGCCGTCGCGATGCACATGGGCGCTACCGCAGGTGACATCGCCGGGACCATACACGCCCACCCTTCGCTCCCCGAGGCGATCATGGAAGCGGCGGAGGCGGCCCACGGCAAGGCGATACACGTGGCGCCCCCCAGGAAGAAGTAAGCCGGCCTCTACCAGGACCGGCCAGACAAGGAAACGCGGGCCGCGGGGGCCGGCCGTGACGGCTCAGGAAGCGGTAAGGCCGTCTTCGCCGGTCCCGCCGTCGCCGTCCCGGGCCGCCCCGGAGGTCCGGGAGGAAGCCTCGGCGAACTCCACGGTCAGTTCGGACACCATCTCTTCCCGCCCGGCGAGGAAGTGGTCCGTCGAGGGCAGTACCATCGTGTTCGCTGAGTCGCGCTCGCCGGCGGCGCCGGTGAAAGCCCGGAGGGATTCGAGCGGGCAGAGGCGATCATCGGCGCCCGCTATGTAATGCCGCTCGACGGTCGAGGCGGCGATGGCTGGCGCCGCGCTTCGCCAGTCGTAGAGCGCCAGGGGCGGGGAAACGGCGACGCAACATGCGGCTTCAAGCCCCTCCCCCAGGGCCAGCAACGCCATCCATGCGCCGAACGACCACCCGGCAACGGCCAACTTCGACGGGTCGACCTCCCCCAGTCCCCGCACGAACCCGCACGCGGCGGCCACGTCGCACGGCTCATCGAGGCCGTCGGTAAAGGCGCCGGAACTCCTCCCGACGCCGGCGAAGTCGAAGCGCAGGACCGCGAATCCCGCCCTTGACGCCCTGGTCTCCATCGTCTCCAGCAGGCCGACATCCATGGAACCCCCGCCCGCGGGGTGGGGGTGGCACAGGACCAGACTCCTCCCGCCGGCACACCTGTCCGGCAGCGCCAGCAGTCCCCGGAGCTCCACCGCTCCGCCGGGTCTCGGGGATTCGAACCTCACCTCATAACGCATCCGTCCGCCTTTCGACCGCGGGGACCGCCCCGGTCGAGCGCCTTCCGACGGCCACAGCTCAGAACTTCACCTTGATGAGCTGCAGGGGACAGGCGTCCACGCAGAAGCCGCACAGAATGCAGCGGTCTCTGTCGAGCACCAGTTCCCAGTCCGGCGCCCCGACCTTGAGCGCCCGGGGCTGGCAGACGGCGGTGCAGGCGCCGCACGAGATGCAGAGCCTGTCGTCGAGCTCGATGTCCCTTATGGCATCCTCGACCTGGACACCCAGCTCCTGGAGGTGCCGCACCCCCGCCTTGATGCGCGCCGCCGGCCCCTCCAGCTCGACCAGCATGCGCCCTATCTCGCCCTCGCTTATCTCCGCGCGCAGGATGTTGGTGATCACGTCGTAGTCCCTGACCATCATCGCCACCACCGGCCTCTCCACGACCTCGGGAGGGAATGTCAGCACGAGCCTCTTCTTCGCCATCTACTCCCCCTCCCCGGTCCGAATCTCCAGCGGGAGCGTAACCCCACCGGACGGGAGCGGCTCCACAGGCGCGGTCAGCAGGAACGCGCCTTCCCGGATCCAGGCCTTCAGGTTCGCCGCTATCTGCCGGGCCACCTTGTAGCTGGAGAGCGGCGCCGTGGGGACTTTCCTGTCCCCCAGCCGCACCGACCCGCTCCGGAGTTCCGCGTAACTGACCCGCCGCAGCGGCTCGCGAGCCCTCGTCGGCTGGCTGTAGTCGAAGACCGAGGTCTCGATTTCGGAATCGGCCACCCCGGTAAACGCGGCCATCTCTTCGTCGAACACCGGTATCGGGATGCCCACCCCGACGTAGAGCGTCACTCCGTAGCGGTGAAACCTGGCACCTCTTATGAACCTGGAATCCATCTGCTTGAGGTCGCCGATGAGGGCGAGGCTCGCGGCGGGGCCGACCGGGGTGCCCCCCGGCGAACGCTCAACGCTTCCCTTGTGCTGGGTCCCCTGCCAGGCCACGTACCCCGCGGTTCCGCCGAGGAATATCCTGGTGCCTACGCCGACGGCCCTGTACAGCGGGTCGTTGAGCAGTGGGCTCATCTGGCCCGCGCTGCAGTAGGTGACGCTGCCGAAGTTCGGCAGCAGGACTCCCATGTAAGTGTAGATCGTCCGCTGTGAGCCGTTGGTAGCGGAGGCGTAGTTCTGGTAGGCGTTGCGCGGATTGAACAGGTAAGCCTGGTTCACGGTATCTTTGCTCACCAGGGTCTCTATCTCCTTGCGGGGATAGCAATCCGTGCCGTAGGCAGAGGCCCGCAGCCTTATGCTCTTTCCCTCCACCAGGTCCTGTATCACGTGCGCGCCGCCGTAGGCGATCCCCTCGGTCTCGGAGCTGGCGGTGGCCCCTACGTACGCGTCGACGGCGGCGAGGTCGGCGCAGACGGGGACGTCGTTCAGCCAGACCCTCGACATCTTGATCGGGGGCTCGCTGTGGCCGAAGTTGATGAACGCCCCCGAGGAACACATGGGCCCGAACGTCCCGGTAGTCACGACGTCCACCCGGCGCGCGGCCTTCCGTGCGCCCTCGGACTTCACGATCTCCGTCATCTCGTCGGCGGTGACGACGACGGCCTCGCCTTTCCTGATCCTCTCGTTTATCTCCTCGTACGTCTTGACCACGAGCCCACCTCCCTCCGGCGGTGTTGATGTGTCCATTCTAGCCGAACCGGCCCGGCCGCCGGAGGCTCCCGGGTACGACTCGGCGGAGGGCCCGCATAAAAAAGGCCTTCCGTCCTCATGGGGACGAAAGGCACGCTTCCGTGGTACCACCCCACTTCGCCCGCGCCTCGCGGCGCCGGGCCTCACCGGGTACGCCCCCAAATGCAGAGAATATACCCCGGCCCTGTTACGGGGGCATCCGCCCGGTTCTACTCGCCCGGCGGCGCCGGGTTTTCTTCCGGGAGCTCGGGGGCCATGTTCGAGGAGCGCCCGCGGCGCCGGCTCCCACCGTCCCGGCTCGCTTCGGCCCGGCTTCCACCTCTACTCTTCCCCTTCAAAGCCTTTCACTGGTGTTCAGTTGTAAAGCGTCACTGCGTTCACCATGAACCTACCCATGCCCGGCGGATCTGTCAAGAAAAGCCCCGACAGCGCACGAAGGTAGGCAGGCCCGGCGGTCGAATTCCAGAACAGATGAACGTCGAAAAAGCACCCGGGGCGATGGCGACAAGCGCGGTACTGGCATGCCTCGGGGCGGCTTCGGGTCTCCTCTACTGGACGCTGGTCTCGATATCTCTGGACCCCGCGCTGGGCATTGTCCACGGAATGAGGGACGCGACCTGCACTGGCCCGCTCACCTGGCCGGCCAGGTTTCTCCGCGTCACCGGCACCGGGCCGGAGATGGCCCATGCTGCCTATATCGCTATAATCGTCCTGCTATCCGGCCTCTGGTTCGCCGGCATCCACATCGTGAAGCGCGAGCGAGGCCGCGCGGCCACGGCGGTGATCGCCTGC
>JAKPQH010000004.1 GCA_029580855.1 bacterium
TCGATGAGTGGGTCGCCCTCTTCGACGACCCCATCCTCGCGAACAGCGCCTTGGACCGCTTCGCCCATCGGGCCCACCAGATCGTCATGGAGGGGCCGAGTCTCCGGGCCGCGAAGGCCCCGCGTAAGACGAAAGGAGTTGCGCACCCGAGCCGATCACGGTAGAAGAATGCTCAACCCACCCGGCGCCGGGGGTGGGGGAATGCTTCTGAAAAACCGGTGGGGGAAACCTTCTGAAAAACGACACTTGAGCCAATAGTTAGATGGCTACACGTTCATAGGAGTCACTCAAGAATCCAATGCCGCGATATCTTCGGGTCTGCTGTCCCGAATAGGCCGCCACCACGTGCCTTTGTTTCCCGCGACCTCCTTTCGGCAGAGCGATCAGCCAAGTAAATCGAGAGATCAATGTCGTTCACCGGGGCCTCGATTCTTGCGTGGATCAATGTGGGGGACCATTCGACCACTCTATACTCGTACGTGTTCGCCCATAACCAGCTTCCACCTTGTGGAGTCTTATCATTGGGCCGAAAAAACTTAGCAATCGTTTCAGTGCAAGTCATGGTGTTTTTGGAGCAAATGCCTTCGGTACTATTGATCTTAGGAATAACTGCATACCCAGGCTGTGATAAGGCCCGCCAGCGACCCTGGAAGGTCACAATAGATCCAGACTCGTCAATAGCGATATCCTTCGACAACGAGCGCACGTCATCGTAAGGAGAGCATGAAGTAGCCAGTAGCATCAATATCGCTGCCGAAAGACGTTTCATAAACGCCACCACTTTGAGCTGCCCAACTACGCTGATATGGTTTCCGCAATAGAACTATATATCTGGCATCGAATCCGCGCGGCACGCCACCCCCTGAATCGGCCTAGCCTCTTGATAAACGATATACAAGGAGTTGTGGAAAAGGACTGCCGAAGTCGGCATGCTATATGGTGTCCGCATAACACGCCTGGATTGGAGAAGACAACCGAGAAATCGGGCAGAGCCTTGGAGGGAGCGTATCGCTGGGGGTCACGGGCTGTCAATCGCAAACACACCGTCGCGGTGAGACGTGGCACGCAAGAGAGGACTACGGGGGAGCATCGTTTTGGACGTATGTTGTGGTACCGCCAGGCAGCAATGAGTTGACGGGGAGCCGGCCACGCCTGGACTTTTGCTCAATTGGAGTGCCGGGGGAGAGGACCCAGAATTGCTCAAGCAGGCCAATCTCGCAGTGGACGGCAAGAGAACTCGGAAGGATTGGTCCCGTGGGGTGGCCCAGGCTCAGCCTAGGAGGCTTTCGACCAGCCGCGCCACCTGCTCGACGAAGTTCCCGGCCTCGGCGATCCATATGCTGGCCTCGGCCCTGTCAAAGGTCACCAGATCAGCATAGTCGCCCTTCTGACGGGCATCGAAGAGTTGTCGGTAGAACCGGCCAATGTCCCTGGGGAGTCGGCCCGGCACGATCCAGTGCTGGTCGAAGAGGGCGCGGACGCCACTGTGTTTTGAGGACGAATGCCCCTCGGTTAACAGTAGGGCGGAGACCGCATAGAAGCAGGCGTAGTACAGCCGATTCACCGCCGTCCGCACATGGTCGTTGGCAAGGAGGAGCTCTGCCTCGGCAAAAGACTCCCGGGCCCGCGCGAGGCGATAGCGTACCAACTCCGCCACCTCCGGTTTCACAGGCGGACCGCCTCCGCTTCGACACGATTCCAGAACGGGGTCACCCGCATCACGGGGGCTTCCCACTCGGCCCTATCGTAGTGGACAGTCGAGATCACCACGCCCCGCGCTAATTCGAGCTCGTAAATCGCCTCGGCAACCGCCTGCTCTTCGGCGCGGGACACGCGGGCCTCCGTCAAGATCAGGAGGTCGAGGTCGGAGTCGGGCTCGCGGGTTCCCCGCGCCCCACTTCCATACAGGTAGACGGTCGCGCCTGGAAGCACCCGCTGAATGGCTTGCCGGACTTCCCGGAGGATGTCTTTGTCTCTCGCTGGGATGACGGCTACATCTTCGAGCTGTTGCATCGAATGCCCCCTCAAGGCTGGAACCGGCCGCCGCACCTCGCAGGCAGACTATACCAGCCCCCTCCAAACAGGCAATGGGAATTCCAGAGCTCGGACTGGCCGATGGGGGCTGCTCTCTCTTCCAGGCTGTATTCAACGCGAGAAGCCCAGTCGCTCCCGGGGGGTAAGTTGGGGCAATCGACCTGAGGGAAGCCGGGATCCCGCCATGTTCCCCTCCCCGGCAGGGCGAGCTTAATCGTGGGGGTGATCCTGAACACACGGTTCGGTCGCTTCCACTACTACGGCTGCGCCTACCACGCCCGCCCGGGGAAAGCGGATTGCGATAACCCTACTCTGCTCCCCCAGAAGGCGATCGAGTGGGAACTCCTGGTCCTCCTCCAGCAGGTGAGGTGATACGAATTTGCCTTTGGCGGCCGCGCGACGCTTCACCCGCCGCCGGCCCCCCGGGCCCGCCGCCCTGGGGCTGACCGGCCCGGGGGCAGGCGACAACCGGAATGCCTTCGTCGGGGTGGAGTATCCACCGCACGGGCGGGCGCGGTCAAGCGGAAAAGGGGGACGGGCCACCGGACGACGGCCACGGCGCCGGGCGGACGCCTCCGGCCCCCCGCGTGGAGGTCACGGAGCCGCGGTGCGTGGGTTAGGCTGCGACGGCGGAATGCGGCGGGCTGTGGGCGAGGAAGGGCCACCGACCGAGGGGGGTCAGGATTTTCTCGATGACGGCGGGTTGCTCGATGAAGGCTTCGTCGTGAGCTCAGAGCGTATGAAAAAATCTACCCGATACCTTCACATTTCGGTTGACCACTCCGCACACGTGGGCGATGAAACGCGAAACACGCACACCGCGGAGGCCTGGCGATGACGCTCTTCCCCGACGTGGCCCCAGAGACCTCGCCTCCGGTGAGGCCGGCGCCCGTTCCGGCGGCCCCCCGACTCCGCGAGGCCAATCGCACCCAGGTGCTCTTGCGCCCCGTGGATCTGGAGAGCCTGCTGCCCGAGGACCACCGCGCCCGCATCGTCTGGGCGTACGTGGAGGGCCGGGACCTGACTCCCCGCTACCAGCCGATTCAGGCGGTCGAAGGAGAGGCCGGCCGCCCGGCGACCGACCCGAAGATCCTCCTGGCCCTCTGGCTGTACGCCACACTGGAGGGGGTGGGCGCCGCCCGGGCGCTGGACCGCCTGTGCACCACGCACGTTGCCTACCAGTGGCTCTGCGGCGGCGTACCCATGAACTACCACACGCTGGCGGACTTCCGCACGGCCCACGGCGCTTTCCTGGACACCTTGCTCACCCAGGGCGTGGCTGCGCTGCTGGCGCAGGGCCTGGTGACCCTGGAGCGGGTGGCGCAGGACGGCGTCCGCGTCCGGGCCAGTGCCGGCGCCGCCTCGTGTCGCCGGCGGAAGACCTTGGAGGGGTGCCTCGCAGAAGCCGAGGCCCAAGTGCAGACCCTCCGGGTGGAACTCGAGGCGGACCCGGGGGCGACCACCACGCGGCAGCGGGCCGCCCGGGAGCGGGCCGCGCGCGAGCGGCAGGCCCAGGTCGCCCGGGCGCTGGCGCAACTGCCCGCGCTGGAGGCCAAGAAGAAGCCCGACGAGCGCCTCAAGGCCCGGGCCTCCACCACGGACCCGGAGGCCCGCGTGAGGAAGATGGCCGATGGCGGCGACCGCCCGGCCTACAACCTCCAGTTCGCCACGGACACCGGCGCCCAGGTGATCGTGGGCGTGGACGCGACCAACGCCGGGACTGACCACGGCCAACTCGCTCCGATGGTGGACCAACTCGAAGCCCGGCACGCCGAGGCCCCGGGGGCTATGCTCGTGGACGGCGGCTTCGCCACGAAGGAAGACATCGCCGCGGTCAGCGACCGGACCACGGGGTCCGCGCCCCTGCAGAAGCCAAAGGATCCCACGCGCGACCCGCACGCCCCTCTCCCGACCGATACGCCAGCGGTCGCGGCCTGGCGGGAGCGGATGGGCACGCCGGAGGCCCAGGCGCGTTACACGGAGCGCGCGGCGACCGCCGCGTGCGTGAACGCCCAGGCGCGCAACCGCGGACTGCGGCAGCTCGGCGTCTGCGGGCGCCCCAAGGTCCGGGTGCTCGCCTTGGGGTACGCCGTGGCGCACAACCTCGCGCGGGCGATCGCCCGCGGCGCCGTGGCGGGAGTTCTTCCCAGGGGGTGAAGCGCCCGACGTAGCCCAGGTGCTGGCTACCACCGCCCCCTGCGGGGCCTGCGCCGCCCCCGGCTGCTCGCTGGAGCCCCCGCGCTGCTGCGCGACGCCGCGCCCCGTCAGCGGGCTTGCGTCGTGCACCAGCACGGCTTCGCTGACTAATACGTCAATCACCGATTTTTTCACTGGCTCTCAGCCGAACGGCTTCGTCGTGCGCTCAGCCGAACGGCGATGATCCGCATCGCGTGCCACACCACGGACAGAGGAGAGGATCGACTTCATACACCGGCGTGATGAGCCGGGCCCACGCACGCTTGGCCGCACCGCGGTCTCGGGCCGGCCGTCTTTCACCTTGACAGCCTCATCCGGAGCGTCGGATACTTTGCCGGTAACTCCGGGAAGCGGCAGGTCGGGAACCCCTTCTCCGCCTTGTCGGGATCGGCCCCACAGAGCGGGGAGCGCTGCGCCGGATGGCTGCGCGCTTCACGTCGGTTCGAGAGGAGGTCCATGATGCAACGGTTCGCGCTCCCGAAATAATGAACAGCCCTGCAGCGGGAGGATGCTGATGCGGAAGATACTCCTTCTTTTGCCGCTGGTTTTGGTTTTTTTCTGCTGGGCTCCCGGAGCGGGCGTTGCCGAGGAGTGTTCGAAGCCCAAGATTTACGTGCGGGTGGCCTTTGTAAAGGGGGTGGAAAAACAGCTCAACTGGAATTCCCCCTATAAAACGAACGATCAATGGCTGGGCGAAATCATGTCGCGGGTGGTGGGGGAGCTGCGCACCCACGCGGCGGGGGAGATAGAGATCATTCCCCTGGAGGCGACCGTTTTCCTGGAGGATCGGCCGGAGACGCCGAAGGCCGAGAATGCTTTCAACGAGAGGCCCGCCGGCGAGTATTACCTCAATTTTATCCTGGGGGTGATCACCCAGCGAAATGCCTGGGGGGTGAGTGATGATTCTCTGCCCCCTGCTTACTGGGCCATGGTCTCTTTGGGGGACGGGGATATAGATGGGGTTTACCTGGCGGCGGAGAGCTTCGAGCATCCCGACCTTCAGGCGGCGATCCGTTCGAGCATCTTTCGTCTATGCGGGAGGGGCCTGGGGTGGCTCATCGAGGAGTACGAGAGGACCCACTTCAATGCGCTCCGGGGTGCGAGGATCTGGGTGAATTTGCTTGAGCCCAAGTTTGTGTCGCCGGAGCCCGGGGAGCGGGAGGTTCGGGTTTCGGTTCCGACGCGGGATTGCCGGGATCGATTCGGGAGGGGGACCAACCTTTGGGTGAAGAGGAAGACGGAGCGGGGGAAGACGGATATCAGGAAAGCTTGGAAAAGCGTAGTTCCCTGGGACGGGTTCTGGAAGGGGAAGACCACGGAGGACGGGGGGATCGATTTTAAGTTCAAGCTCGAGAATGGGCTTGAGCCGGGATTCCAGGAGGTGGAAGTCTTTCACATCGGGAGGGGAAAGAAGAAGGTCCAGCAGGTTCTTTCGATCCCGGTGAAGGGCTTGAAGCTCGAGGTTCGGCCGGACCGGGCGGTGATCGCGCCGGGCGACCAGGCCCAGATCCGCGTGCGCCTCTCGAAAGTAGATCCCCAGGGCGGCCAGGAGCCTCTTGCCGGGCGGAAGGTGAAGATTACGGTTCAGGGGCTGGTGGACGGGAAGGTGACGCCGGAGGGGGAGGTCGTCACCAATGAAGGGGGCGAGGGGGTTCTGACCTACCGGGCGGGAGGAAGCGACCAGCGGGTCCGGTTTTCGGCAAGGTACCAGCCGGAAGGATATCCGGACTTTTTGCAGGCGGAAGGCGTAGTGGAGATAACGCAGCGCCTCCATGTCGATATGCAGGTCTGGATCAAATGGGAAACCCACCCCTCATCCGGCGGCCGGGTGAAAGAGGAAGGCTCCTGCGTGATTCAGGTCAACGGTGAACTGGAAAAAAAGGTGAGCAAGACGACCAAGCCCCGCCGCAGGAGGGCTTCGGAAACAAGGGAAGAAGAAATCTCCTACCTTCCGGCGGGAAATCTCCGGGCAGCCTATAAGTACGAAAACCGATATTTCCAGACGAATCCCGCTTCTAAATGTTTCGGCCTCTGGGCCGAAGAGTCGGCGATCGAAACAAAGGAGATCGGGGAAAACCCGCAGAATATGTTTGAGCCGGGGTTTGTCCTGCTGACCAGGGTCGGCATGGTGGGAAAAGGCAGCGCTCTCCAGATCTGCGGAACCGAAAAGGAGATTCAGGAAAAGATCTTCGGCCTGAAGGAGGCCCCCGCCAACGACAACTACACGTTCATGCTGACCCTTCCGGTCCCCACGCGGTCCAAGACACTAAAGCCGGGGTGCGGTTCCCCGCCCGCCCCCGGCAAGGCATTCCTGATCCACAATGCCCTTACGAAAATGGAAGGCAGGGATAAACCCATGGAGCGCAACTTCGTCTGGGAGGCCGAGGCGAGCGATTATCAAACGGCCCTCATAAAGGAATGCGGCAAAGCCGTCACATTTTCCGAGCCTTCCCCCGGGAAGAGCTACAAAGTTCGCTACAATATTTCCTGGAATTTCAAAAGGGAGAAAGCAGGCCAACGGCCATGAACCTCTTTCCCCCCTTCCATTTTCTCCATTCGCCCGGGGACCGCAAAAAGAATGTGGCCTTGTAATCGATCCGAAAAGGCCCCAGCGGATAACATCCTGAAAGCGGAGCGGCTCGACGTCAGACCCCGGCGTGATGCGCCGGGCCCAGGCCCGCTGGGCCGTACCGGGGGCGCCGTCACGGCAGGCCGCCATGGGACCGGACGCCGAAACGGATACCCGATCGTCCGCCTGCGCCTTCCGCCGGTTCCCCCGGCTCGCGTTGCTATCCCAGCCGTAGCATCGCCCCAGGGGCTCCCCCGCGTTCGGGAGGGGCGCGGGGCGCGCCGCCGGCCCCTCGCCCGCCGCGAAGCCCTCGACGTGCCGCGTCAGGACCGGGGGCCGCTTCGACCGATCGATGCTCGTCCCGGTGCGGCCGTGGTACCGCACCTTCGCCAGCGAGAACGGGGAGCGGCGGAGGTGGGGATGGACATTCCCGAGGGTCCCCTCGGTCTGCACGACCATGCGGCCGCCGGGGACGGCCGGCGGGTCCTTCCCCGCTGGGCGGACCCGCGTCGTCCGGGCCTCGGCGGCACCCGGGCTGCGCTTCCCGAGGCGCCGGCGGTCCGGCCGGCCATCTCCGCGACGCCTCGTCGGCGCGGTGCCGCCGTCCGGGCGATGGGGACCCGGGGCCCCGCCCGCATCGCCACCCCGCTCCGGGCTTGGCGGAGGCGGTTCTGGTGGCCGGAGGGACAGCAATACCGCCCTTTGCAGGAGCAGGCCAGGAGATACTCGTGCCGGCAGGTGTCGCTTGGATGAATCTCCAGACCCATTACGACCTGGAGTTGCAGAAGGGTCTCCTCGGGGATCGCCTCGCGCGGGAAATCATACCATTGGCGAAAGCGGGATGAGATCCGCCTGCCCGCTTCATTCCACGAACTCAAGACAGCCGTGAGACGAATGGTGTATCGCGCGGGATCAGCTGCCAGAGATTGACCTCCGGCCAAGGTCGAGTGTTGTCGGGTTGATGGACCGCCGCCGTTTCAGGCAATAGCAATCTCAACCATCGGATAGGCAAGCCCCCTTTTTTCCGCCCACATCCTGACCCAAATGCCTCCTCGGCACACACGGATTTACGACAGGGGAGCCATCGGTGGCGGTCCCGCGACGAGACGTTGCGGCATGCCGTGTGTTTCTGGTAGTGTCCTGAGGGAGCGGAATCATCCTCTGGCACGGGAAGGAGCGACGCATGGCGGAACCCATTGGTTGCGGAACCGACAGCGGTGCGGGCGCAGCATCGCTTGTCGTGCGCGGCGGCGAGGTCTTTGATCCGGTCGCGGGGCGATTCGATCGTCTGGACATCCTCGTGGCAGACGGGACGGTGGCCCGCATGGCGCCCACCGTCGAGGCGCCCGCGGGCGCCCAGGTCGTCGACGCCTCCGGATTGCTGGTGACTCCGGGCCTCGTGGATTGCCACGTCCACGCCTTCCGCTGGGGCCATTTGATCAGCCTGGACGTGGACCCCGTCTCAAGCCAGAGCGGCGTCACGACCTTCGTGGATGGCGGGTCCGCGGGCTCGCTGCAGTTCATGGCGTTCCGGCGGTTCGTCATCGAGCGCGTCCGATCCAACTTGTACGCGCTGCTCAACGTGTCGGCCCTCGGTGAAACCGTGGACGGGCTCAAGGGCGTGGACGCCTGGGAGAACGACGACCTCCGGTTCCTCCACCTCGACTCCGCGGTGGAAACGGTCGAGAAGAACCGGGACCTCATCGTCGGCATCAAGGTGCGCATCCACACCGGCCTCGAATCGCTCCTGCCCATGGCCGCAGCGCGGGCACTGGCCGACGCGGTGGGCTTGCCGCTGGTGGTCCACACGATGAAGGCTCCGCCCCTCTTCGCCGATCTCCTCCCCTATCTCAAGGCGGGCGACGTCGTCACGCACATGTACCACCCCGGACCCGGCTGCCTGGTGGACCGACACGGCAAGATCACCCCGGAGTATCTTGAGGCGCGTCAGCGCGGCGTTCTCTTTGACACGGGGACGGCCCGCTACCACACCTGCCATCCCGTGGCGCAAGCGGCCATAGACGGGGGCTTCCTCCCCGACACGATTTCGACGGATCTGTGCCTGACCAACTACCAGCACATCACCATTGACATGCCCACCACCCTGACGAAATTCATGGCGCTCGGCCTCTCCTTGGAGCAAGTCCTGCAGCGCGCGACGATCGAGCCGGCCAGGTCCCTCCCCGCCGGGCGCGGTCATGGACGCCTAGCTGAAGGCCTGGCGGCGGACATCGGTCTCTTCGCGATCGAGGAGGGGGAGTTCACGTACCACGACTTCTTCGGAAACCCGCTCCAGGCACGACGGCGCCTGGTCTGCCGCGGCACGATCAAGGACGGCCGGCTCCTGACCCCGGAGGAGCAGGAGCCGATGCCTTTCAGCTTCATGCGGCGCTAAAAAGAACAGCGGGCAGGCGGCAGCGGGCAGAGAGCACAGCGCAGAGCGCCAAGCGTAAAGCGTCGGCCGCCATGCGCCCTGCGCCATGCGCTTCGCGCTGTGCGAGATGAAAGGAACGTAGCATGAACCTGTTCAAGCACTATGCGCCGAAGGACGGCTACACGCCTCTGGTGAAGCCGGGCAAGGACGGCATCGAATTCCTGGAAGAGGGAATCCTGCGACTCCCTGCGGGCGGCAAGTACCGAAGCGCCAGCGAGGGCTGCGAGATCGCGATCGTCCTCCTCGGCGGCCTGGCCAATGTCACTGTCGGCGAGGCCGAATTCCTCTCCATCGGGGGCCGGGCGCACGTGTTTGCCGGGCGGGCGACCACGGTCCACATCCCGCCGGGCCACAAATTCAAGATCGAGGCGGTCGGCGTCGTGGAGGCGGTCCTGGCCAAAGCGCCGAGCGACCTGGCCGGAGAGCCCCGCCTCATCGGGCCCGAGAAGGTGAAGGTTTCCACGCGAGGCAAGGACGCGTGCGAGCGCCAGATCCACGACATCATCGATGCGAACTTCCCCTCCAAACGCCTGCTGGTGGGCGAGACCTTCAATGGCCCGGGGAAGTGGTCGAGCTACCCGCCGCACAAGCACGACCGGAACGCCCCGCCCGACGAGACCCGCATGGAGGAAGTGTACTTCTTCAAGGTCAACCCTCCGCAAGGCTTCGGCTTCCAGCGCGTGTACAGCGAGGAACGGAACCTGGACCAGACCTTCGTCATACGCGACAACAGCCTGGTCAAGCTGCCCTGGGGCTACCATCCCGTGGCCGTTGCGCCGGGCTACTCGCTCTATTACCTCTGGATCTTGGCCGGCGAGCCGCGCAACTACATCCCCTACGACGACCCCGATCACAAGTGGGTGAAAGATTTGTGAGGGCAACGGTCGCTGCCATGGCGTCCGCTTGGGTCTTGTGTGTCCGGCGTGTCACGGCCGGTAGCATAGCCGACAGGCGTCCCGCGTTCAGGGAGATAGAATGCCGAAACGTACCGACATCCAGAAGATCCTGATCATCGGCTCGGGTCCCATCATCATCGGCCAGGCCTGCGAGTTCGACTATTCCGGAACCCAGGCGTGCAAGGCTCTCAGAAGGCTCGGCTACCGGATTGTCCTCGTCAACTCCAACCCGGCCACCATCATGACCGACCCCGCCATGGCGGACGCGACCTACGTCGAGCCGCTCAATGTCGCATCCCTCACGGAGATCATCGAGAGGGAGCGGCCCGACGCGCTGCTGCCGAACCTGGGGGGCCAGACGGGACTCAATCTCTCCTCGGCGCTGGCCCGCGAGGGCGTCCTGAAGAAGTACGGGGTGAAGGTGATCGGCGTCAACGTGGAGGCGATCAAGCGCGGCGAGGATCGGCAGGAGTTCAAGGCCACCATGGCGCGCCTCGGCATCGACATGCCCAGGAGCGACATCGCCCACAGCCCGAAGGAGGCGAAAGCGGTCGCGAGGCGACTCGGCTTCCCCGTGGTCATTCGTCCCGCGTACACCATGGGGGGCACCGGCGGCGGGTTCGCGTACAACATGGAGGAGCTCGAGACCATCGTCAGCCGCGGCCTGTCCATGAGCCTGGTCGGCCAGATCCTGGTCGAGGAGTCGGTTCTCGGGTGGGAGGAGCTGGAGCTGGAGGTCGTGCGCGATGCCAAGGGGCAAAAGATCACCGTCTGCTTCATCGAGAACGTGGACGCCATGGGGGTGCACACCGGGGACTCCTTCTGCACCGCGCCGATGCTGACCATCCCGCCGGAGCTGCAGCGGCGCCTGGAGCGGTACGCCTACGACATCGTGGACGCCATCGAAGTCATCGGCGGGACCAACGTCCAGTTCGCGCACGATCCGAAGACCGGCCGCGTGGTGGTCATCGAGATCAATCCGCGCACCTCCCGGTCGTCGGCCCTGGCCAGCAAGGCCACCGGATTCCCCATCGCGTTCGTGTCGTCCCTGCTGGCGTGCGGACTCACGCTGGACGAGATCCCCTACTGGCGCGGCGGCACGCTGGAGAAGTACACCCCGTCGGGGGACTACGTCGTGGTGAAGTTCGCCCGCTGGGCCTTCGAGAAATTCAAAGGGGTGCAGGACAAGCTGGGAACCCAGATGCGGGCCGTCGGCGAGGTCATGAGCATCGGCAAGACCTACAAGGAGGCGCTCCAGAAGGCGATCCGCTCGCTGGAGATCGGGCGGTACGGCCTCGGCTTCGCCCGGGATTTCCACCGCAGGCCCCTCGCGGATCTCATGCGCCTCTTGAAGGAGCCGTGCAGCGAGCGGCAGTTCATCATGTACGAGGCGTTGCGCAAAGGGGCTACGACCGAGGCGCTGTGTGCGCGGACGCACATCAAGCCGTTTTTCATCGAGCAGATGCGGGAGCTGGTGCAGGAGGAGGAACGACTGCTGCAACACCGGGGGCGCGTCCCGCCCGCGGCCCTGCTCACCCAGGCCAAGCAGGACGGCTTCGCCGATCGATACCTGGCCGAGATCCTGCAGGTGCCCGAGGCCGAGATCCGCGCGCGGCGGACCGAGCTGGGCGTCGTGGAGGCGTGGGATGCCGTGCCCGTGAGCGGTGTGGAAAACGCCGCCTACTACTATTCGACGTACAACGGAACGGACCGCACCCCGACCAGCTCGCGGCGAAAGATCCTCGTCCTGGGCGGCGGCCCGAACCGGATCGGGCAGGGGATCGAGTTCGACTACTGCTGCGTCCACGCGGCATTCGCCCTTCGCGAGGCCGGCTACGAGTCCATCATGATCAACTGCAACCCGGAGACCGTGTCCACGGACTACGACACCTCCGACAAGCTCTACTTCGAGCCCCTGACGCTCGAGGACGTCCTCGCCATTTACGAGAAGGAGCGCCCCGAGGGGGTCATCGTCCAGTTTGGCGGTCAGACCCCCCTCAACCTGGCGACGGAGCTGGAAGCCGCGGGTGTCCGGATCGTCGGCACGCCCCCGGCCGTGATCGACCTCGCCGAGGATCGGGATCGCTTCCGCAAGGTGATCGCCAAACTGGGTATCCCGGAGCCGGAGTCCGGGATGGCGAGCGCCCTGGACGAGGCGCTGTCCATCGCCGCCCGCATCGGATACCCCTTGATAGTCCGTCCCTCCTACGTCCTGGGCGGCCGCGCCATGGAAAAGGTCCACGACGAGGAGATGCTCCGCGAGTACGTGGCCAAAGCCGTCGAGATCTCCCCCGCGCGTCCGATCCTCATCGACCGGTTCCTGGAGGACGCCGTCGAGGCCGAGGCCGATGCCATCTCCGACGGCCGGGACGCCTTCGTCCCTGCGGTAATGGAACACATCGAGCTGGCCGGCGTCCATTCGGGCGATTCCGCCTGCGTCATTCCGCCGGTCAGCATCCCGAAGAAGCACATCGACACCATCGAGGACTATACGCGCAAGATCGCCGTGGAGTTCGGCGTGGTGGGGCTGATGAACGTCCAGTACGCCATCGCCCACGACACCGTGTACATCCTGGAGGCGAATCCCCGAGCCAGCCGGACGGTACCGCTGGTCAGCAAGGTCTGCAACATCGCCATGGCGCGTCTGGCGACGCAGGTGATGCTGGGCGCCAAGCTTGCGGATTTGAACCTCCGCCGCCGCCCCATCGCCCATTTCGGTGTCAAGGAGGCGGTGTTCCCGTTCAACATGTTCCCGGAGGTCGACCCGGTGCTCGGACCGGAGATGCGCTCGACGGGCGAGGTCCTCGGCATGGCGGACAACTACGGCGAGGCGTATTTCAAGGCAGAGGAGGCTGCCGGGCAGATCCTCCCGTCCCAGGGGACCGTCCTGATCACCGTGGCGGAGCACGACCGCGCAGGCGCGGTGACCGCGGCCCGTCTCTTCGCCGAGCTGGGCTTTCACATCACGGCCACCAGCGGAACGGAAGCGTGCCTCCGCCAGCACGGCATCGCGGCGCGGCCGATCCTGAAGCTCTACGAGGGGCGACCGAACATCGCCGACGCCATCAAGAACGGCGAGATTCAGCTGGTGGTCAACACGCCCTCCGGCAAGCTGAGCGCCCACGACGACTCGTACATCCGGAAGGCGGCCATCAAGTACAAGATCCCGTATATCACCACGACCACGGCCGCCATCGCCACCGCCAGGGGCATGGCCGCGGTACGCCGGGGGCGGGGGGGCGTCCGAAGCCTGCAGCAATATCACGCGGAAATCGGCGGCTGACGGGCCGCGGGGCGCGAAGCCTCAGTTCTCGCGTCCGGAGCCGCGCTGGCTGGGGGTGTTCCTGTCGGAGATCTGGACGAGGACCCCGACGAGGTGCTCTTGCACCAGCGACAATCGCGCCGGGACTTCCACGCACTCCAGGATCTGCTGGCGGGCCTCCGCGTCGGCGATGGCGGCCCCGGCGATCCGATCCGCGATGATGCCCGGGTCCTTGACACCGCTGAAGATCTTCGCCATCTCGCCCTGACCCTTGTTGACCTCGGCGAGCACCCTCAGATAGAAAACCTTCAATCGATCCACGCGGAGCGCCAGCGCATCCGGTCGCTCGCCGGTGTACCGATCCGCCAACGGCTTGGCGCGCACCACGCGGTAGGGTAGGTCCGGCGGCATCTCGGCGGTGATGCCGACACGCATCGTCCCCCGCACCAGCACGTTGAAACGGCCGTCCGGGAGCTCCTCGTGCTGGACGATTTCCCCGGCCCCCGCGATGGCGTGGATGGGCGGGCGTCCGTAATAATCCTTCTCCCAGCCGGGTTTCAAGAGCCCCATGGCCAGACGGTTGTCGCCCGCCAGACAATCGCGCACCATCTGTCGATAGCGGGGCTCGAAGATGTGCAAGGGGAGCAAGGTGTGGGGCAACAGCACCACATCCGGCAGTGGGAAGATCGGAAGCTGAATGACGGCGCTCATAGGGAATCGCGTTGGAGGGGTATCGCGCCCGACAAAACGAGCCTAGCATAGCATGCCAACGCCGTGACGCAACACCCGCGTGGGGCCACGCATCCGTCCGAGACCGAGATCACAGGAGGCTGCGCACCAACCCGCCGTCCACCTGGACGGTGACGCCGGTCACATACCGGGCCCGCTCCGACGCCAGGAATGCGATCATGTTCCCCAGGTCCTCGGGGTCGCCGAACCGGCCCAGCGGTATGGCGGCCTCCCGCAGGCGGACGATCTCTTCCACGCTCTTCCCGGAGCGGGCTGACTGGAGCGCCAGCATCTCCCGTAGCCGGTCCGTCATGATGGCTCCCGGCAGGACGTTGTTGACGCGAATCCCGTCCCTGGCCAGCTCGAAAGACAAGCTCTTGGCCAGACCGATGACCCCGGATCGGATGCTGTTGGACAGGATCAGGTTGTCCAGCGGCACCTTCACCGACGTCGACTGGAGGTTGATGATGACGCCGCCCCCCGCCCGCCGCATGAGGGGGAGCACCGCCGCGGTCATGCGAACGACGCTGAGCAGCGTGAGCTCGAAGGCGGCCCGCCATTCGGCCTCCCCCACACCGTCGAATGCGCCGGGCGGTGGGCCGCCGGCGTTGTTCACCAGGATGTCGACCGTCCCGTACGCCTCCACGGTCCGGTCGACGACCCGCTGGATGTCTTCGGCCTTGGTGAGGTCCGCGGGCACGGCCACCACTTCGGTTCCCGTGCGGCCCCGGATCTGCTCCGCCGCCGCCGCCACGTCTGCCGCGGTGCGCGAGCATATGGCGATCCGGGCGCCCTCCGCGGCCAGGACGTCTGCCGCCGCCCGGCCGATCCCCCGGCTGGACGCCGTCACGATGGCCACCTTGCCTGTGAGTCCGAGATCCATGACCGCCTCCTTCCCCGCCCCCCAACCGGGCCATGGCCCAGGCGTGCGCGCGGGGACGCCCGCCGCGCCGCCGGAACACCTCCTCTCCGTCGGGGTGGAGTATACCCGCCACCCGACCGGTTTCCAAGGGGCAGTTCGCGTTCCCCGGACAGTGCCCGCCCCCGAACGGGTCACGGGTCCGGTCGGCGCACCTGACAACCGGGAAGGCCGGCGCGGCGGCGGTTTGACACTCTTTGGGGTTCTCTATATACTCCGCCACGCACGGGCACGATATCGCCTCCAGGGTCATCACGGCGCAGTGGACCCCACATGTGTGGTTTCGTCCATACACGACACTCGCAGGGAGGAGCAACGCATCATGGCAACGCTCAAGATCAAGTCAGCGGATCAGTGCAAGTGGGATGGTGTGGCCCTGGGCGAGGTGATGCTCCGCTTCGATCCGGGAGACGTTCCCTTCGAGCGAGCCCGGACCTGCCGTATTTGGCACGGCGGCGGCGAGACCAACGTGGCGGAAGGCATGGCCTATTGCTTCCGTCTGCGCAGCACGGTCCTCACGGCGCTGGTGGACGACGGCTTTGGCCGCAACATCGAGTGTCAGTTCCGGGAGGCCGGCGTGGACACCAGCCACATCATCTGGTTCAAGCCGGGAGGCAAGGAGGGCAAGTACGTCACCGACAAGAAGGGCGGTCTGATGAACGGCGTCAACGCCACGTTCAAGGGCAAGGGGGTGGTGCCGTCCAAGACCGAATATTACCGGGCCCATACCCCCGTGCGCGAGGTCGGCGCCGAGGACTACGACCTCGACACGCTGTTCGGTAAGGAGGGCGTGCGCTGGGCCCACACGGGCGGTATCTACAGTCTGCTCTCGCCCAAGACCGCCGAAACCGCCGTCGAGTACCTGAAGAAGGCCGGCCAGCATGGCACGCTGCGCTCCACCGATCTCAACTACCGGGCCAACGTAGAGCCCAACAAGGAGCGGGCCCGCGAGATCAACCGCAAGATCGTCCCCCACGTCGAGTTCCTCGTGGGCAACCAGAGCGACTTCGACGACGCCCTGGGCTACACCGTCGACGTGCCCAGCAACGCCGGCATGGAGCAGTTCCTGGAGTGCTACGTCACCCTGCTCCGCAAGGTGGCCAAGGACTATCCGAACTTGAAGCTGATCGGAACGCAGCTGCGCGGTGCGCATTCCGCGGACCGGATCGACTGGGGCGCGGTGCTGTACGATGTGACCGAGGACAAGCTGTACCAGGCGGCCATCCGACGCAACATCGAAATCGCGGATCGCACCGGCGGCGGCGATTCCTTTGCGTCGGCCGTGATCTCCGCCATCCTCAAGGGCAAGCCGCTCGACGAGGCGGTGGAGTGGGGCGCCGCGCACGGCATCCTGGTCCAGGAGACGCCGGGCGACACCACGATGGTTACCCAGGCCATGGTGGAGGCCGAGGTCAAGCGCGGCAAAAAAGGCGGCGGGGTTACCGCCCTGCGGTAACCGTCGAGCGGAGTGGGGCTGGGATGCGGCAGGATCAATTTTCGCCCGGGCTGCTCAAAAAGTTCTAGCCGCAAGGCGGCGCCCGACGCGGGACGCGGGGCGTACTCGGGTACCCATTCGGATGGGTGCGTACGCCGCAGCGTCGCACCCATCTGCGATGGGTACCCGGCGCGCCAACGTAGCGGATAGGCCTGTTTTCCGCAGCCCGCGAGGAGGCCAACCATGAACGACGGGTATACCCGAGATCCGAAGCGGGTCGAGAAGCTCCTGCGCGAGAAGGGCGTCGTGGTCGTGATGGGCCGCGACCACGCCAAGACGCCGCAAGACGTGATAAACACCGTCCAGGGGATCTACGAGGCCGGCCTCATCGCCGAGGTCACCTTCCGCATCCCCGAGGAGGTCCTGAAGGAGGCCATGAGCGAGCTCCGGCGGCGCCGCGCCGACAGCGCCAAGGTCCGCCCCGGCGACCCCATGCTCTTGGGCGTGGGCAGCGTCATCAACCCCCGCGAACTCGACGCGGCCATCGAGATGGGTTTCGATATGATCGTGGGCCCCGACTCGGGGATGGGCGGCTGCCGCGAGCGCATCGATTTCGTCAAGATGGTCCGGGCCGCCAAGTGCTTCGGCGTACCGGGGAGCTTCTCGCCTTCCGAGTTTTCCTATTTCCTGGAGCGGGACGACGGCTTGGAGCCGGACGGCATCAAGATCTTCAACGCCAGCATCTACGGGCCGAGCGGCATCGGCGCCCTGCTGGCCCCGTACCAGCGGGAGCGGCATACCGGCAAGATGATCATGCCCACCGGCGGCGTGAACGTGAAGACGGGTCCCGGCTTCCAGGAGCAGATCAGCAAGCGCGGCTTCTGCCCGGTCCTGGGCATGTCGGCGCCCCTGGAGCTGGTCACCGAGCGAAAGAAGATCGGCGACCTGGACACCGTCCGCGAGTCGCTGGCCAGGTTCAAGGCGGAATTCCAGCCCTACCAGCGGGCATAGCGCAGTACGGCCGGTCCCACGTTGAAGCCCGGGGCCTCGCCGAAGAGGCCCCGTCGCCGTTTTCGTCCTGGGAAGCGAGGCCTTCATGAATTGCGTTGACCGGTTCCTTCGCGCCCTGAACGGCCAACCCGTCGATCGCGCCCCCGTCGTGGGCGTGACGAGCGTGGTCACGGTCGACCTGATGCGTCAGGTGGGGACCCGCTGGCCGGACGCCCACCATGACCCCGAGCAGATGGTCCGCGCCGGCGCGTCCGCTCACGTTGTCTGCGGCCTGGAATCCGTCAAGGTGCCATTCGACATGGCCGTGGAGTCGGGCGCCCTGGGCGCGGACATCGACTTTGGAAGCGAAGCAACGCTTCCCAAGATCCGCACGCCGCCCTTTGCGGAGCCGGGCCAGCTTGTGTTCGGAAGCGACGTCTTGAGTCGCGGACGGTTCCCGGTGGTCCTGGCGGCGATCCGGACGGCCAGGCGGAAGCATGGCGACTCGGTCCCGGTCGTCTCGTCAATGCTGGGACCCTTCACCCTCGCGGGCTGCCTTTTCGGTGTGGAGACCCTGCTCGTCTGGATGCTCGAGGAGCCGGCGAAGGTGCAGGCCGCCATGACCGCGGCGACCCGCCTGGCCGGGATGTATATGCGGGCGCAGTTCGAAGCGGGGGCCCACGTGGTCCAGGTGTCCGAGCCGACGGCGTCGGGCGATCTCATCTCACCGGCGCAGTATGTTGAGCACGTGGCGCCCCACCACCGGGAGTTGACGGCCGGCGGTGACCGCCCCGTGATCACCCACATCTGCGGAAACATCACCCGCCACCTGCCACATCTGGCAACGACGGGCTTTCGCGGCGTCAGCTTCGACGCCAAGACCGACATCCAAGCCGCCAGAACGCACCTGAAGGGCAAGGCCGCCCTGATCGGCTACGTCCCCACATCGCTCCTTCGCGACGGCTCCCCGGACGAGGTTCGCGCGTCAGCCCGCCAGTGCCTCGGGGAGGGCGTGGACGCCCTCAACGCCGGCTGCGCCGTGGCCCCGGACACCCCGCTCGACAACGTTCGCGCCATGATCGACGC
Source organism: bacterium (assembly GCA_029580855.1). Classification (GTDB taxonomy): domain Bacteria; phylum Methylomirabilota; class Methylomirabilia; order Methylomirabilales; family 2-02-FULL-66-22; genus 2-02-FULL-66-22. Next base: position 18,551 of record JAKPQH010000004.1, read on the forward strand.
GGCGAAGACGCGCTAGGCCGCAAAAGTTCGACCCCGCCACCAAAAACGCCCCCCGCGATCCGGGGGGCGTTCCGGGTACCGGCGGCGCCTACCAGCGCCCGTATTTCGCAAAAACCTCTTCCATGGTCTTCCCGGCGCGCAGCTCCTCTTTCATGCTCCTCTCCGCGCGGTAGCACTCCTCCGCCGCCAAGAGGACCTCCTCGACCATCGGTCGCGGTACGACCACGACCCCGTCGATGTCTCCCAGGACCAGGTCGCCGCTTCGGATCTCGAGACCCTGGAACACGATGGGTTGGCCGCAGTGTACCGGACGCCACCGGCCCACGGAGGACACGGGCCAGAAGCCGGTGGCGAAGATCTGAAACCCCGCCTGGATGATCATCTCGGTATCGCGGATCGGCCCGTCGACCACCACCCCGCGGCATCCGTTGTTTCGGACGACCAGCGCCATGAACTCGCCCCAGGCCGCGCACACCTTCTCCTTGCCCGGGTCGAAAACGACCATCGAGTCCGCCGGCACCGCGCCCAGAAATTTCAAAATCTCCGGGCGACAGTCGTAGCCCACATTCCCGTACGCCTCGCCCAGAGCCGGAAACGCAAATCCCGCCGCCCGCCGCTCCGGGAACAGGGGGCGCAACTCCTTTGCCAAGCACTGCCGCCGAAATCCCTTCTCGTCCAGGATGTCGGCGACGGCTCCGGTGTACAGCTTCTCGTAACGCTCGCAGATCTCTCGTGGGTTCATGAGGCGGCGTCCTCCTCTGAAAGGTGGAAAGTCGATGCTCTCGAATATCACGGTCGCCTCGGCATCGCAACCTTTTTCCCGCCCCGCTGGCGCTTGTGCGCCGATTCCGAGAACGAAGCCGCCGCGGGCTAATATATGTAACAAAACTACAGGGCGCGAGCGCCCGCGCCCGCGGACGGGCAACGGCATGCGGCAGCCGCACCGACACCAGCCACCCCACCCTCGCGGCGATTCTCGCGGCGTGCTCCGCGCCGTGCGGCTGCACCTCGACGATCTCCGCGATTCCGAAAAGAAAGTGGCCCGCGTCGTGCTGGAATCCCCCGACCAAGTCAGCTACCGCTCCATCAGCGAGCTGGCGGACAAGGCCGGCACCAGCGAGCCGACCGTCCTCCGGTTCTGCCGCGCCCTGGGGTTCCGCGGCTACCACGACCTCAAGATCCAGCTCGCGCAGGACCTTGTGCCCGAGGTCAAGAACATCCACGAGGATGTCACGGCCGGGGACGATCCAGTCACATTGGCCCGCAAGGTCCTCAACGCGAATGCCATCGCCATCGCCGACACCCTGGATACGCTGGACCCGGCGCACGTGGACAAGGCCATCCGGATTCTTGCCGGCGCCGAGCGGATCGAGTTTATCGGCTTCGGTGGCTCGGCGGCGGTGGCCATGGACGCCTACCACAAGTTTTTCCGGATCGGCATCCCGTGCGGTTGGCAGGACGACCCGCCCATGCAGGCGATGTCGGCCGCCCTGATGACCCGGCGCTGCGTGGTCGTGGCGGTCTCCCACTCCGGGTCGAGCAAGGACGTCGTGGAAACGCTGCAGATCGCCAAGGAGGCCGGCGCCGCCACCATCGCCATTGTCAGCCACCGGAAGTCCCCGGTCGCCTCGCTGGCGGACGTCGCGCTCTGCGTTCACAGCCGGGAGACCGGCTTCAAGCCGGAACCGATGTCTTCCCGCATCGCGCACCTGTCGGTCGTCGACGTGCTGGCGGTAGGCGTCGCCTTGAAACGGCGCCGGGATTTCGTCGTCGGTGTCCGGAAGACACGAAAAGCGCTGGTGGGCAAGCGGTACTGAGCCGCCGCGGAGGTCGGCCATGTCGGAGGGTCGTTTGGAGCGGTATCTCATTGCCGCCAATCGAACGGTCGTCTTTCTCATGATGGCCGTGATGGCGACGCTGGTCTTTATCAATGTCATCGCCCGCTACCTGCTCAACTTCTCCATCATCTGGGCGGAGGAGGTCTCCCAGTACCTCATGATCTGGATCGCCTACCTCGGGGCCGGTCTCGCCCTCCGCGAGGGACGCCACGTGGCTCTGGAGATGCTGCACGACCGTCTCCCGGTTGCGCTGAGCCGCACGCTGCGGACGACGGTGGCCGTGCTTGTCCTGGTATTTCTCGGCGTGGTGACCGTCCTCGGCGTTCAGTTTGCCGCCTACGTCTGGAGCCAGGAGACCCCCGTCCTGAACATCTCTCTTGGCATCCCGTGTCTGGCGATTCCCATCGGCTCTCTCCTCTTCGGCGTGCATCTTGTCCTGATGTTCCGGCGCTACGCAGACAGAAGATTCGCGCCGGGCTACGTTCTGGAGGATCTTTCGGGGGAAGGGGTCTGAACGATGGGAATCGCCCTGGTCGTCGCTTTCCTTCTTGGTCTGGCCATCGGCTTTCCCGTCTCCCTCAGCATGGGCGGGTCCGGCTTGCTCGCCCTGCTGGTGGACGGAAAGCTGTCGCTGCTCACCGTGCCCCAGCGCTTCTTCAACGGGATCAACTCGTTCCCCCTGATGGCGGTCCCCTTCTTCATCCTGGCCGCGGACCTCATGAGCGCCAGCGGCATCACCCTGTCCCTGCTTCGCTTCACCACGAGCGTGGTGGGGCACATCCGCGGCGGCCTGGGCCACGTGAACATCCTCACCCTTATGCTGTTCGCCGGGATCAGCGGGTCGGCCCTGGCTGACGCCGCCGACCCCGGCGCCCTCATCATGCGCATGATGAAACGGGCGGGCTACGACGAATACTACTCCGCCGCCCTGACCGCTTCTACGGCGATCATGGGGCCCATCATTCCGCCCAGCATCATCATGGTCATCTACGCCATCACCGACAGCAAGGTCACCGTGGCGGGGCTGTTCCTGGCCGGCGTGGTCCCCGGGGTGCTCATGGGCTTGGCGCTGGCCGTCCTCAACCATGTCACCGCCACGCGTCGGCACTACCTTTTCCGGTCGCCCCTGGCCACCTGGGAAGAGCGCCTGACCAGCGTCGGGAAGGCCATCCCCGCGCTGCTCATGCCGGTGATCATCATCGGCGGGATCCTGGGCGGCATCTTTACCGCCACCGAGGCATTGGCGGTTGCCGTCTTTTACGCTCTCTTCGTCGGCTTCGTCATCACCAAGAAGTTGACGCTCAGGAATCTGCCTAAGGTGGTGGTGCAGAGCGCCCTGGTGACCTCGGCCGCGCTCCTCATCGTCTCGATGGCGTCCCTATTTGCCAATATCCTCACCGTCGTCCAGGTTCCCCAGACGGTTGCCGCCTATATTACGGAGATCAGCCGGGACCCCACGGTCGTGATGACCGATGACCATCGTGGCGATCTTCGTTCTGATCTGCGGGATGTTTATCGACACGCTGCCGGCCGTCATCATCCTGGTTCCGGTGTTGGCCCCCTTGGCCGATACGGTCGGCATCGACCCTTTGCACTTCGCCATGGCCTTCGTGCTCAATATCACGATCGGCATGATCACGCCGCCGGTGGGGGCCGTCCTCTTTATCCTCACGGCGGTGGGGCAGCTGAGTTTCGAGAAGCTCTCGCGGGCCGTCCTGCCCATGGTGTTGGCCCTCATGGTGGTGCTGGCGATGGTGATGTACATCCCGGCAATCAGCCTGACGCTGCCGCGATGGTTCGGGTTCGCTCGGTAACCTGGTTTTTTGCGCGACACGCGCAAGAAACCGAACGCGGTTTTTGTGCGCCGCGCGCGCAAAAACCAGGGAGGAAGTGTCATGACGTGGAGAAGCGGGTATCTCGCGACCCTGGCCGTCCTGTTGCTCGCCCTCCCGACGGCCGCCCTGGCTCAGCAGAAGACCCTCAAGTATGCGCATTTCCAGCCGGCCCGACCTGATCAGCCGAAGCACGCCGCGGCGCTGGCGTTCAAGGACCACGTGGAGAAGGCGACCAACGGCTCGGTCAGAGTCGAGATTCTGCCGGCCGGCCAGTTCGGCAACGACGCCGATACGATGACGGGCCTCCGGCTCGGCACGCTGGAAATGGCCGTGGCCCACGACGGGGCCATCGCGACCGTCTACAAGCCCATCGGCGTTCTCGGTATCCCCTTCCTGTACGACAACCACGAGCATGCCTGGCGGGTGTACGACAGCGACTGGCTGAAGGGCTTCTCCGACGACATGATCAAGAAGACGGGCATCCGATTGATGAGCCTTGCGGACAATGGGGTGCGTCACTTCACGAACAGCAAGCGCGTGATCCGGACCCCCGACGACATGAAGGGGCTCAAGATGCGCGGCATGCCCAGTCCGGTTTTCCAGACCCTCGTGAGCTCCCTCGGCGCCAGCCCGTCGGCCATCCCCTGGGCGGAGCTACCGACCGCGCTCCAGCAGAAGGTCGTGGACGGGCAGGAGAACGGCGTGACCAACATCATCGCCGCCAGCCTGTACCAATACCAGAAGTACATTACCCTGGACGGCCACGTCTGGAGCGTGCATGGCTACACGATCAACGAGAAATTCTACCAGGGTCTCTCGCCCGTCGAGCGGAAGGCAGTGGAGGAAGGCACGCAGAAGGCCACGGCCATTCACCGCAAGATGACGAGCGACCAGGACAAGAACGCCAAGGAGATCCTGACCAAGCTCGGCATGGAAGTCACAGAGATCACCCCGGCGGAGCTGGCGAAGTTCCGGGAACTCGCGCAGCCGCCCGTCAGGGCCTGGGCGGAGAAAGAGATTGGTCAGGAGTACGTGGACAACCTCTTCAAGGCCATCGCGGCGACACGAAAATAGGAGCCGACGCGTCTCACGCGCGATGTGACGCTTGAGCACGGGTCCCGCGATTCGAACCGCCGCAGGCCCCGCCCGGGGGACCCGGCTTCATTCCTGTGAGAATTGGAGACCTGATCGATGAAAGCCCACGGAATCATCGTCGCGTTGCACACCCCGCTCACCGCCTCCGGGGAGATTCATGAGGAGGCCCTGCGGGACCACCTGGAGTGGATGGTCCAGTCGGGCATCCACGGCATCTTCCCCTGCGGCACCATGGGGGAGGGAATCGCGCTCTCCGACGCGCAGCGCCGGCGTGTTGCCGAGATCTGCGTCGAGCAGGTGCGGGGGCGTATTCTCGTCATGCCCCAGGTCACGACCAATAATACAGCGGGCTGCATCGCGCTGGCGCGCCACGCCCGCGAGAAGGGGTTTGGCGCGGTCTCGGTCATCGCTCCGTATTTCTACCCGTCGGACGGCCCGGCGCTCGACGCGTTCTTCGGCGAGATCGCTGCATCGGTGCGCGACGTGCCGGTCTTCCTCTACAACAACCCGGGCCGCTCCGCCTCGGACATCCCCTCCTCCCTCGTCGGCAAGCTGGCGACGAAGACCAAGAATATCGCCGGAATCAAGGACTCCAGCAAGGACCTGATCCTGTTCCAGGAGTACGTCGAAGTTGGCGGCGAAGGCTTCGCCTGCATCGTCGGCACCGACGGGCTGGTCTTTCCGGCCATGATGGTGGGGGGCGCCGGGGTCGTCTCTGCCGTGGCCAACCCGTTCTCCGAGCTGATGGTGGCCCTCTACGACGCCGTCATCGCCAAGCAGTACGAGCGGGCGCGAAAACTCCAGCTTCTCGTCAACCAGCTCCAGGTCGTCTTGAAGATCGGACCCTATCTCGCCGGCTACAAGGAGATCATGCGGCTCCGCGGGCGGCAGTTCCCGCTGGCCATGAAGGCGCCGCTGCGTGGTCTGACCGAGAAGGAGACTGCCGAGATTCACGCGGCGTTCGAGTCGTTGCCAAAAGCCGTGTTCGACCCTTCGCGCTTGAAGTAGGGATCCCGTAACGGCGAGTTCGAACCATGCCCGAACGCGGGACCGTGCTCGCGGTTGACATCGGAACGTCGGCGACGAAAGCCGTGCTCTTCGACGGCCAAGGCCACGTCTTGTCCCTGGCTCGCCGCCCATATCCCCTTTCTACGCCTCGGCCGGACTGGGCCGAGCAGGACGCGGCGGTCGTCTACGCCGCCGTCCTGGAGGCCATCCGCGAAGCCTGCGCGGCGCGGCCCACGGGCTGCGGGGTGGATGCGGCGGCCTTTAGCGCCCAGTGGTACAACACGATGCCGGTCGGGGCTGACGACCGGGCACTCTGCCCATACCTCACCTGGTCGGACCGCCGCAGCGCCGCCATCGCCGATGGCCTGCGGCGGTCCGAGGGCGGTCGCCGCATTTATCGGGCCACCGGGTGCCCGCTGGATGCAATCTACCCGCTTTCGAAAATCATCTGGCTGCGCCAGGCGGCCTTGCCTGCCCCGCCCGTGCGCTTTATTTCCATCAAGGAGTATGTTTTCCGTCGCCTCTTCGGCGAATACGTCGTGGACTGGTCCATGGCCTCGTCCACCGGCCTCTTCGACATTCGGCGGCGGGAGTGGTGCCCGGAGGCGCTGGATGCCGCCGGCATCGACCGGACCCGGCTCTCCACGCCCGTCTCCCCCTACCAGATCTTCACCCGCTGGGCGCCGGATGCCCTGGCGCGCACTGGCCTACCTCAAGGGATTCCGTGTGTGATCGGCGCGGGAGACGGCGTCCTGTCCAGCGTCGGCGCCGGCGCCGTCGGGCGAGGGATCGCTGCGGTGAACGTGGGCACTAGCGCCGCCTGCCGATACCTGATCTCGACGCCGACGATCGATCCACACGAACGCCTCTGGACCTACGCGCTCGACGAGCGCCGGTGGGTGATCGGCGGCATCGCGAGCAGCGGCGGGATCGTCTACGACTGGTTCGTCCGGCAGTGCGCCGCTCGAGACCCGGAGGGCGACCCGCCCGCGCCCGAACCGCATACCGCGCTCAACGATCTGGCGGCCCGGGTTCCGCCGGGCGCGGAAGGCCTCATCTTCCTCCCGTATCTTTCCGGTGAGCAATGCCCTGTCTGGGACCCCGAGACGACGGGCGGTTTCTTCGGGTTGACGCTTCGCCATGGGCGTGGGCATCTCGCCCGCGCTGTCTACAAAGGCATCGCCCTCTCCCTGGCCCGCGTGGCCGGAGGAGGCGGCCCGCGACCTCGGCATCCGCCGCGTGGAGCCGGACGACCTGCTCGCATGGGCCGACATCATCAGCCTACACGCGCCGCTCACCCCCGCGACGACGGGACTGGTCGGCGAGGCGGCGATCGCCGCCATGAAGCCAGGCGTATGGATCGTGAATACCTCCCGCGGGAGGGTCGTCGACGAAAAAGCCATGTATAAAGCACTCAAGTCGGGGAAAGTGGCCGGCTACGCCACCGACGCCTTCGAGAACGAGCCGCCGGTCGGCAGCCCGCTTCTCGCCCTGCCCAATGTGATCGCCACGCCCCACATGGGCACGCACACGCGAGAATCCCTGCAACTCATGGGTGACCGGGTCGTGGACGCTGTGCTCCGCGTCTTCCGCGGCGAGCGTCCGGAGTTCGCCGTGAACCCCGAGGTCTACAATCGTTCCCCCACCATTCCCAGGCCGCGCTAAAAGACGCCCTTGAACCTGCAACCACCGAGATGCCGGAAGCTCGGTCGAAGCGCCAAATTGTCGAATGGCCCGGTCGCCGGCCGGCCTCCGCTTCCCCGGTGGCTTTTCGCGGGTCATGGCTCGCGGCTCGATACGGCCGGCACCAGGCACTCCCTTCCATCGCCTCCATCGCAGCCTTGAAAAGTGGCCGACAACCTGTTAGCGTTCCAGACGAAATTGGCATTTCGTTCGCCCCTTTCTCCTCAACCGACGTATCTCTGGGTGAGGCTCGCGTGTGCCGGACAGTGGCGAGACCGTCTTCACGGACGTTCAGACAGGGAGCCGCGAGGCGTTCGCCCTTCCAGTCGAATCCCCGAACTTCACGAGGCGGATCATGGAGCAGATTGGCCTTCAGTTCGAACGACCAAATCCGGTGGATCTTCTGTCGCGACTCGATCTCGCCGCATCCCCTGCAGGGCTCACGCGGGTGGCCTTCCGGCGCGGCCAGGGTCAGGCGACGGGCGCGGCGGCAGGACGGATCGGCCAACTCCTCCAGCAGGCCAGGCGGGAGCTGGCGGAGTATCTGGGAGGCGACCGGACGTTCTTCACCGTCCCGGTGGATTTGTCCCGGGTTCCGGACTTCGATCGCGCGGCCCTCCAGCTCGCCTCGCGGATCCCGTACGGCGAGGTGCGGACGTACAAATGGATTGCCGAACGGCTCGGAAAGCCGGACGCGGCTCGCGCCGTTGGCGGGGCCATGGCTGCGAACCCCGTGCCCCTCATCATCCCGTGTCATCGGGTGGTCAAGACGGATGGCGGACTTGGCGGCTACTCGTTCGGTTTGATTCAGAAGGAGGCCCTGCTGGATCTGGAGCGCCGCACCGCGCCGTACATTGGCTGCGCTTCGACCCGGATCTTCTGCCGAAAGGGCTGCGTCCATGAGCGCCGCGTTCGCGAGGGGGGTCGGATCCACTTCGCATCCGGGGCCGACGCCGAAGCCAGCGGGTACCGCGCCTGCAAGGTCTGCCGGCCCGCCTGATTCGCCTCCGCACGCGATGCCGAGATCCACAAGCTGTCTGGAGCCAGCCCGATGCCGAATCCGTTGACGCAGGCCTCTCTTCTGCGCGCCACACGAGATCTGACGACCCGTGACCCGGATCTCGCCGCCGTCGTGGATCGGTATGGGCCACCGCCTCTATGGGCGCGCGAGCCGGGATTTCACACGCTGATTCATATCATCCTGGAGCAGCAGGTCTCGCTGGCGTCCGCCCAGGCGGCATACGATCGGCTGGTTGCTGCCACCGGACGACTCACGCCGGAGCGGTTCGTTGGGTTGAGCGATGCAGAGCTGAAAGCCGTGGGCTTCAGCCGACAGAAGGCTGCGTACGGCCGGGGGCTTGCCCACACCCTTCTGGACGGGCGGCTCGATCTGTCGAGTCTCGCGAACCTCGATGACGCCGCCGCGAAGTCCCGGTTGATGGCGGTCAAGGGGATCGGGTCGTGGACGGCGGACATCTATCTGCTCATGGTCTTGCGCCGCCCCGACACCTGGCCGAGCGGCGACCTGGCGCTCGCCTCCGCCCTGCAGCGCGTCAAGCGCCTGCGCTCACAACCGACGCCGGAACGGCTCGAACGGGCGGGCAGGTCCTGGAAACCATGGCGGGCCGTCGCAGCGCGGATCCTGTGGCACTACTACCTCAGCACCGGGCGGCTGCGGGCCGCTTGACCGGTGGCCGCAACGGACGCTGTGCCGCGAGGATTCGCACGTCGTGTGCGCGAATCCTGCAGGGAAGCGCTTGAGGACGGCTGGCCGCCGTACTGCGTTGGGGGTTGGCCATGGAAAAGGACCTGCGGGATGCCGCGTAGAAGCGTGGGATCGTGCTCGCGCTCAAATTCGGGTCGGCCGTGACGGGGCAGGAGCACTCTGCGAGGGACGTGGGCGTCGCCGTCCTTCTGGATCGGTCGAATGTCACGTTCGAAGAAGAGGGAGAACTCCTCCAGGCCCTTCCACCGATTTCTCCGATCGCGAACTCGATCTGACCCTGATCAATCACGCCGATCCGCTGTGCCGCAAAAAGATCACCGACCACTGTGAACTCCTTGACGGTGCACCGACGCGGCTTCAGGCGCTGAAGCTCTATGCCTTCCAGCGGTACCGGGACCATCGCAGGTCCTTCGGGATGGAGCGCCGATTTGCCGAGAGATCCCTCGCGACCACCCGGGGCGGGCGATGATCGACCCCACCGTGATCGTCGGTAAGACCAACTGCGGCTCGCGACGTCCCCGCCGCATGACGCGCGTCCACGGTCACATCGACCGCCTCCATCGCCGACGCTTCTGGTCCGCCGGCGCTTCCCGGCGCGCCCGGTCCATGGGTCAGGGCCGCGGGTGGTCGTCGGGTTCGGACGTTGGCCGCGTCCCGATCATAAACACGTTCGTCGGGGCAAGGACGTAGGGATATCCGGCCAGCCACCCCAAGCCGCCACAACGGCCGACCCAGCGCAGGCCCTTGGCCGCCACACCGCGGACATACCGACCCCGGCGCCAGTGAAACTTCGTGGAGAAGGGGATACGACCGATGTCACCGTCGAGCGGCAGAAACTCCCGGTCGCGAGACGTCGCGGCGACGCACTGGTCGGGATCGAAAACCAGGCCGTCGAATAGCACGCGGACGCCTGCTGCCGTGAATCGCCAGCAATCCGAGGGATACCCATGAAACTCCCAGGCAAAAGGAACCGACACGCACAGCTTCCCGCCGGGGCGAAGCAAGCGGGCCAAGTTTTGTGCCATGAGGAACGGCTGCCGACAGTGTTCCAGGACGCTAAGACAGAGGATCGAGCCGAATCGCATGCCGCAGAGTTGCCGATCAACATGCTCCGCGGGCGCGGTCAGGTCGAGCACCATGTCCCGAGAGCCGCGGGGCCCGGGGACCTCGCGCCGACACCTTCGCCTTAGCCTACCCAGCGGTCAGGAAGAGCCCCAAGCGCTCGAGCGCAGACAACGCAGGAGGTGATACAAGGTCGGCTTGAAGCCCGATGATATGGACGGATACTCACCCTGCAACACCCGCTCCGTCCAACGCACGTCCAATTTCGTAGCTTCAGAGAAGACGCCTGCGGTCTACCTCCCCTGCAGCGTGAAGTGCACCCGGCGATTCTGCTTCCACGCGCTCTCGTCATGGCCCAGCACGAACGGACGCTCCTTCCCGTAACTGATCGTGCCGATTCGATTGGCCGCGATACCGGCGGTGAGCAGGTAGTCGCGCACCGTCTTGGCCCGGCGATCGCCCAGGCCAAGGTTGTACTCGGCGGTGCCCCGTTCGTCGCAGTGGCCCTCGACGAGAATCCTGGCGGTCCCGTTCGCCTTCAGCCAGCGCACGTTATCGTCCAAGGCGGTCTTCTGGCTTGCGTCGATGACCGCCTTGTCGTACTCGAAAAAGACGTCCTTCAGCGGAGACATGCCGGCGGCCGCGGTCACGGCCGCGCCTGCTGGCAGCGCGGAACTGGAGACCCCTGGCGTCCCCGGGATGGGCGTCTCTCTCGGCGGAACGGGCCGGGCCACCGGGATCTCGCCCGCCGACACGCCTGCGCCCCCAGGAGCGCCAGACGGCCCGACGCCGCTGGGGGCGACACCGGGGCCAGGGCTCGCGATCGTCGGCCCGGGCCCGGTGACCACCGGCTTCTTGGCGCAGCCCCAGAGCGCCAGCGCCCCGACCAGGGCTACCAGCACAAGCACACAATACACATGTGAGCGAAGTCGCATCGGGCTCCTCCTTATAAAACGGAAGGCAAAAGAACGGCTACACCTCGGCTCGGCATCCGATCTTATCGCACTTCGGTTATTTGGGCTCCAGAATCTGCAACGTCGTGCCGGCGACGTAGTCCTTCACCCGCTCTCGGTACATGGCCATGTGGGGCGCGCCCAGATGCGCACGCAGCGCCTGGAGACTTTCCCACTTCTCCATAATGGTGACCACGTTCTCGCGGAGCGGGATCTGCGCCTGGATGTCCGTCTTCACATCCACCGTTGGGCCGTACTCCAGACAGCCTTTCTCCGCCCGTACGTTCCGCACGTTCTTGTTGAACTCCGCCAGAAACGCCTCGCGCGTCCCCGGCTTCAGCTCGATCGTGGCGATGACATAGATCATGACTCATCCTCCGCAGAATGCGTGGGGGCGCCGCTGGTTCGCCCGTAGTTTACGCAGATTTCCCGCATGGGGCAAATGCCGCACTTTGGGCTCCGGGCGGTGCAGACCGTCGCCCCGAAGTCCATGAGCGCCTGGTTGAACGCCCAGACGTGGCGGTGCGGAATCGCGGCTTTGGCCAGGGCCCACAGCCGTCGATCGAGCCGGGCTGGACTGGCCGGTCGGCGCCGCACGAACACCCGGCTCAGCAGACGCCGGACGTTGGTATCGAGAACGGGGGCCGGTTCCCCGTAAGCAAAGCTCATCACGGCGCCGGCCGTGTACCGTCCAACCCCCGGCAGGGCCATGACCTCGGCGAGGCGCCGCGGAAAGCGTCCGCCATGTCGCCGGGCCACCTCCCGCGCGGCGGCGTGCAGGTTCCGGGCCCGCGCGTAATACCCCAGCCCTTCCCACGCTTCGCGGACACGGGCGGGATGCGCCGTGGCGAGATCGCGGACCGTCGGGTATTGCCGCACAAACCGCTGGTAGTAGCGGCGGACGCGATCCACCTGGGTCTGCTGAAGCATGACCTCCGACACCAAAATCCGGTACGGATCGCGCGTTTTGCGCCAGGGAAGATCCCGGCCGTGTGTCCTGAACCATCGCAGCAGCCGGGCCTGGAAGCCCCGCAGCGCTTCGCAGTCCACGCGCAGGCGATATGGGCGACGGCCTGCCACGGTCAGGAGCCGTTATGAAATAGGCTGGTCATGTTTTGGGATTTCGTTACGGCTTCTCATGCCGCTTATGAAATTCTCCGGTCACGTGTGCTCTTTGACAACGGCCCAGCAGACCGCGGGAAAAGACCCAGCCGCCGGAACCCACTTGCGGTGAGTGCCCCCGCGCCCGCGCGGCGCTGCGACGCACGCACCCGTCCGAATGCGTACCCGAGCACCCCTCGCGTCTCGCATCGCTCGCCGCCTTACGCCTGGGCTTTCTCGAGCCGCCTGGGCCAAAACGAGCCTTTCAGCGAGCCGCTAGAGGATCTCGCCTCGCGACAGACAACCCACCACCTCTCTGTCGGCCTCCAGGAAGTCGAACCCGGCCAGTTCATCCGGCCGTGCCCACACACACCGTTCGAACTCGCGATTCTTCGGCACCCCCGAGTATCGAAGGATCTCGAAAAACAGCAGGCGGACGGTGAACCCGTTCGGATAGCGGTGATCTATCCGGTGCACTTCGCGGCCCACCACCGCGTCAATCCCCAGCTCTTCGGCGAGCTCCCGGCGGAGGCACGCCGCCGGCGTCTCCCCCGTCTCGACCTTGCCGCCCGGGAACTCCCACTTCAAGCCAAACCGATCTCCGGCTTTCCGTTGGCAGACGAGGACGCGCCCGCCATCGGTCAGGATACCGGCCGTGACAAGCACCCCGCCGGACGCCCCGGCGTCCGGCACCACGGGTTCGGACTGCATTGCCGCCCCTCCCGGACCTGCCACCCGGCACTGACGAAAGCCGCGCCGTACGCGGGTAACCTCCGTGCCGGCCAACGGTACCCCATGCGGCGCCGGACACGGTAAACAATGGAGAGCGGCGGGTCAAGTGTTTTTCGGATGACGCGGAATCGCCGACGGTGCGGAAATACTTGCGTAGGTGGACTTGTCCCTGTAGACATGTGTGGTCTTCGATTATCCTTTTCCAATGCGCCAGGGAATTCCCCGAAAGGAGGCGGAATGGGGAAGCGCCGGCTGACACGGCCTCACGATGCCAAAGCGAAGCGAGGGGCCCGATCCTCGTGGATCACCTGGACGGTGCTGGGAGGCCTTGTCCTCGTCATCGGCGGGTTTGTGGCCTATCTCATGACGCAGGGTCCGGGGCAGATGGCCCGCAAGGGCGGTGTCGCGCCCGACTTCACCTTGCGGCTTTTGAACGGGCAGAGTGTCACCCTCTCCAGTCTGCGCGGTCACCCTGTCTTGATCAATTTCTGGCATTCCACCTGACCGCACTGTCAACGGGAGGCTCCCGTTCTGGCCAGGATCTACGCGATGTACCACCCTAAGGGATTCGAACTCCTCAGCGTCAACGCCACCTGGGACAAGGACGCTCCGGCGCGGAAGTTCGTGGAGGAGCACCGCTTGCCGTTCCCGGTGGGTCGCGACTCCAGCGGGACCATCGGCGGGGCGTATCGCGTGGATGCGACGCCGACGAGCTTTTTCATCGACAAGAAAGGGATACTGGTCGAGCGTGTCGACGGCGCGTTCGAGACCGACATGGAGGGCGAGTTCTCGCGGCGCATCGAGAAGCTCCTCGCCCAGTAGAGATGCAGCGGTGGGGACGGCGGCACACAGCCTGCCCGAGGGAGCGACTTCGGAGGTGTCCCATCGCTAGGGGCAGAGGCTCCGCAGAATTACTGGATCCGCAGATTACCTGCCCGCCGAGAGCAGGCGGGCGGGCGCGGATTGGCCGATTTCACGAGACTCAGTTTTGTCCGAAACCATCTGCGTAATCTGTGGATCCGTCAGTTCTTTGCGGTGTCTGCGCGGTCTGCGGATGGCAGGTACGTGATGAGACGGGCGGCCCGGTTGAACGTGAAGTAGCTCCAGGCCCATTGCGCGAATACCAGAAGTCGGTTCTCGAATTGCACAAGTTGAACCAGATGGATGCAGAGCCACGCCAGCCAGGCGATGTAGCCGGAAAACCGGACACCGAGGATGTCGGCGACAGCGGCGTGGCGCCCGATGGTGGCCATGGCGCCGTAGTCTCGATATCGAAAAGAGGGTGCGGTCCGACCCAGCAGGCGATTCCGGATGAGCCGCGCCGCGTAGGCTCCTTGCTGCATGGCCACCTGCGCCACGCCCGGTAAGGGCGTTGCGAGTCCGCGCGAGAAATGCGCCATGTCGCCGATCACCAGGATCTCGGGATGGCCGGGCAGGCCCAGGTCCGGCCCGACCTGGACGCGACCGGCCTGGTCCAGCGTGGCGCCCGTGGTCTCCGCCAGAACCTTGCCGAACGGCGAGGCCTGCACGCCCGCACCCCAGAGCACGGTGGCGGCGGGAATCCGCTCCGTCCGCTCCCCGCTTCGCACCACGACCGCGTCGGGCTGCATATCCGTGACCACCGCTCCGGTTTGGACCTCCACGCCCAGGCGCCGCAGCGACCGGACAGCCGCCTCCGAGAGGTCAGGAGGATAGAAAGACAGGATCCGCGGCGCCCCCTCGACCAAGAGGATGCGGGCCAAGGACGGCTGGATGTGTCGAAACTCGTGCGACAGTGTGTCCCGGGCGATTTCCGCCAGGGCACCGGCCAGTTCCACTCCGGTGGGACCTCCGCCCACCACGACGAACGTGAGCAGGGCGCGGACCCTGCTCGGGTCCGACTCCCATTCGGCCCGCTCGAAAGCGAGGAGGATCCGGCGGCGCATCTCGACGGCGTCCTCGACGGTCTTCAGGCCGGGAGCCAAGCGGCTCCACGTATCCTTCCCGAAGTAGTGATGGCTGCTCCCCAGCGCCACCACCAGGGTATCGTAGGCGAGATCCCCGTCGGACAGAATCACGCGTCGGCCGAGCGGGTCCAAGCCCGTCGCCTCCGCGAGGAGGACCCGCGCATTCCGCTGATGTTTGAGAATGTTGCGGAGCGGCGTGGCGATGTTGGCGGGCGAAAGACCCCCGGTGGCGACTTGGTACAGCAGCGGTTGGAACAGGTGGAAATTCCGACGGTCCACGAGGGTGATCTGGACGGGCGCCCGCCTCAAGGCCCGTGCGGCGTAGAGACCGCCGAACCCGCCGCCCAGGATGACGACATGGTGTGCGGTCGGCATGGGAGGATGCGCTTGGCGCGGCAGATGGATGTTCGGAAGCAGCCGAGACGGGGCCCAACGGACCTATGAGGTCGTCCCGTTCGGACCCTCCCGCGGGGTATCGCCGTCGGCGCGGCCGGCATGACATCCGGCGCACCCCAACCATTGCGTCGGGTCCCAATCCGTCATGGTGTAGCCGGCCTGCTTCATTATGCGTCGCTCTTCTTCCGTAGCCTCGGCGATCGTGAATTCGCCGAAATCCGCGTCCTCCGGAGAGAGCACCTCCTCATTGCTGAGCACCACGACCACACCGCCCTCGGCGCCCCTCTCCGATGCCGGCTGCAAGGTGGCATCCCAGAACTGCCCATCCATGAGTCCGCAGCAGAGCTTCATATTTCCCCCTCGCGGTTCGCGTGATCGCACCATTCATCCGCCGGCACGCTCTTCATACCCCTCGGGCACCCCACCCCAAGTGGGCATGAAAATCCAAAGAAGGATGTAGAGAATAACGCCCACGCCGTACGCCAGGACCAAGACCGTCCAGACCAATCGAACGAGCCAGGTCGGAACCCCCAGCCAGTATCCGAACCCCGCACAGACGCCTCCGAGCCATCCTTTCTGTTTGATCCGGCGCGGTTTGCCTTGGACGCTCATCGATGCTCCCCCACGGGCGCGTTCTGGATCCGGGGCGCGGCCACGCCGCTCATACGCCGGGCGCGACTCTGGAGAGGGCGGCCATGCCCTGTGCGTGCAGCGCGACCCATCGAAGGTTGTGCCTGTAGAGTCCGCTTTGCGCCTCGGCCCTCCCCTGCTCTTCGGGTCCCACGATCTCTGCCCGGCCGCGGAAGCTGACCCCTTCGATCGTCATGAAGACGTCGACCTGCTTGAGTTGCGGGAATCGTTGCGGGAACCAGGCCTGCGCCCCGCCGCGGCTGAGATCCTTGATCTGTCCGATGACCGCCTGGACCGCCTGGGGGCTCTCGGGATCCACCACACGGCATTCGGCAGCCGGGTCCATGACGACGCGCGGAAACTGGCGGGCATCCATCCGGCGCGTCGGACCCCGGAGACCGATCGCAGGCTGCGCGCGCCCGCGCAAACCCCACGCGCGCACACGATCCTGGACGCGTGTCAGCGCCTGCAGCAAGTCCGGTAAAAGGCGAACCGGAAGACCGATCCGGTCTCCCCCCGAAGTGTTCTCCAGCGCTTCGGATCTGTCATGGTTGTCCAGTCGAAGCTCGAGATAAGGTTCCTCCCGCTCGCGGTCGAGCAGGATCCAGATATCTTCCCACTGACTGCAGACCACCCGCCCGAGTTTCTCGGCCACCGCAGGCTCCCCCGGCGCAACGGATTGTCGCGTGAGGCTACCCAAGGACATTCCTCGTGTCAATCGGAAAGGCCTCGGAAGACCGCGTGCACGCCGGCCTGCAACGGCGAGGGCCAACCCCGCGGTTTCTTCGGCGGCGGCACCCGGGTTCGACGGTTGCGGCCGTTGACACCGTTCGCCCGCTGACCGATACTTGCACCGCCCCATGGGATGATCTCGCGCGGGTTTCGGCCGGTGACGTGTTGCCAAGCGCGGCTGCACGCCGCCTCGCGGTCTCCCGCGATCCGGTCGGGCTGTGGAGAACCTCGATGACGTCGCAACGTCTCGGCGATCTGGAGCCGCTCACACGGCAACCCCTCCGGCTGTCGCGGAACCGGGTGTACCGCCTGTGGAGGGGTGGCGCCGTCCTGGATCGCTTCCAGGGCCAGCCTGACCCCGCCGATGCGAATACCCCCGAGGAATGGGTGGGCTCCACAACGGTCTCGCGTCTGCCGGGTCGGCCCGCGGACGAGGGGTTGAGCACAGTGAGGCTCCCGGACGGTTCCAGCATCGTCCTCAAGGATCTGATCGAGGCCTTTCCCCGGGCCATGCTGGGCGAATCGCACGCGGCCCGTCTCGGTCCGGATCTGGGGGTGCTCTGCAAGCTGCTGGACTCCGCCATGCGCTTGCCGATTCAATGTCATCCGGACGCGGCGTTCGCGCGGCGGCACCTCGGATCCAATTTCGGAAAGACCGAGGCTTGGCTGATCCTGGCCACGCGCAGCATCCACGGCGTCCCGCCGTACATGCTCTTCGGGTTTCGCGAGGGAGTCACAGAAACCGCGTTCCGCCGCAGCGTTCGCGCTCAGGATGTCACGGCCCAGATCGCATCCCTCAACCGGGTGGAGGTCGAGCCGGGCGACCTGTACTTGGTCAGCGCCGGCACGCCCCACGCCCTCGGTCCGGGTATCTTCATGATCGAGATCCAGGAGCCCACCGATCTCGTCGTCAACACCGAGTACACCTTCCACGGGCTGCGGCGCACGGAGGCCCAGTGCTATCTTGGTCTCGGCTTCGATCTCGGGATGAGCTGCTTCAACTACCAGGCCGTGGGCGACGCGTACCTCTCGCAACATCGGTTGACCCCGCGCACACTCCGGGACGATTCGGCCGGGATGGAAGAGCGCCTCATCGGACCGGACCATACGCCCTGTTTCGGAATGGATCGCGTGACGGTTCGCGACCGACTCTCCGATGGGGATCGGGGCCGCTGCTACATCGCAATCGTCACCGAGGGGCAGGGGCGATTGACGGGCGCGCGAGACGATTTCCCCGTCCGAGCGGGCGACACGTTCTTCGTGCCCGCTGCATCCGAACACGCGGCCGTCGAGGCGAAGCCCGGCGAGTCCCTTCGACTGATCAAATGTTTCCCGCCCGATCTCCGAGGCGGGCCGTGGTCCTGAGGCCCGCGGCGCTGGACAGCATTCATTCCGTCTGCTAGGGTCCCTACCAATCCGAGGCGCGTCGCATCCGTTTTGTGTGGCGAGCGACGCGATGACATTATCCTGGAGACCCCATGGAAGAGGCCGATCCCCACGAAATCAAGATCCTGTGCGTTGACGACGACCCGCTGATCCGCCAGATGTTGGGTGATATCCTGCGGCTCCGCGGTTACACGGTGCTCACGGCCTCGGACGGGGAGGCGGCGCTGGATGTCGCCGCAAAGGAGCGTCCGGACCTCATCCTCCTTGACGTCATGATGCCGGGTCTCGATGGGTTCGAGGTGTGCCGCCTTCTCAAGGCGGATGCGGTCCTGAAGTCCGCTCCCATCGTGATCCTGACCGCCATGAACGATGCGACCTTGAACGCCCGGGCCGTCGAGGCGGGCGCCGTCCTGGCGCTGCAGAAGACCGCGGACACCAAGACGGTTTTCGGGACCATCGAGACCGCACTGGCCTCGCGCAAGGGCTGACGCGCGCAGCTTTTTCTGGACGCCCCGAACGTCCCGATGGTAAGATGCGGGCGGTTTCCGCGTCCGCCGTTCCCGCGTGCTTACATGTGCCCGTAGCTCAGCTTGGATAGAGCGTCGGCCTGCGGAGCCGAAGGTCACGCGTTCAAATCGCGTCGGGCACGCCACGAAGTCAAGGGGTTCCGAGAGGAACCCCTGTGTCATTTTTCGTCCCAACGAACCGCGCGATACTGTAAGTTGCCGGCGACACGCTGTGTCGGCTGCGCCCATCGCAGAGCCGCGAGAACCCTCAGGGCCGGCTGCTGTCGCGGGTGCGGAACGGGAGTGTCAGGTGGCAACCCGTGTAGACACGCCAATTCGCGAGCGCAAGATCCTCTCGGAGATTTTGATTTCGGGTGTCGGCCCGGCCCCGATTGACCCGCCTCCGGCGAACGATGCGGGCGGCAACAATTCCGAGGCCGGCCAGCCGGCCCGCGGCATCGAGGCGCTCGAACCGCGTGTCCGAGAAAAGGGATCCACGTCCAGCACCGCGGCACCGGATATCTCGGTGATAATTCCGACGTTCAATCGCGGGAGCGTCGTCGCGGCCGCGGTGGAAAGCGTCCTCACGCAGACGTACACGGACTATGAGATAATCGTCGTGGATGACGGCTCCACCGACGACACTGCGGAGCGGCTCGCGCCGTATTTACCGTACGTGCGATATCTGTATCAAGCCAACCGGGGGGTGAGCGCCGCGAGGAATCGGGGCGTGGGGGCTGCCAGAGGTGAATGGGTTTCGTTCCTGGACTCCGATGATCTGTTCCATCCGACAAAGCTGGAGGTCCAGAGGCATGCGCTGCGTGTACTCGGGGACGAGTTTGGGGCCTGCTTCACGAATTGCGCTTACACGGGCCACCCCGCGTTGGCGCGTACGGCCTTCGAAGAATCCGGCGTGGTGATTTCCGGCGAATTTGGCGCGCTCGCGGACCCGCTAAAATACCATCTGGGCAAGCCCGCATGTTTCTACTTGCAGTCCATGATGGTTCGGCGCGATCTGTTGCGGCGATTGAACGGTTTTGACGAAGCCATGGTGGTCGTAGACGATACGGACCTCATTTTCCGCCTCGGCCTGGTCGCCAGGTTTTGCATCGTCGCTGCGCCACTCGTTAGCATCGATCGAACCCCATCCCGCGCCCGGCTTACCGACATATTCTCTGACACCGGCGACCGGGCGGTCCTCTATTCTATGCGCATGTTCGAGAAGTGGCTCGCCTTGCCGGAGCTGACGGACGGGGAAACGCGCGACATGGTACGTAGTGCGCTCCGGCATGCCTATTACACCCTGAGTATCAGGTCTCTGTATGGGTGTCAGTTCGGAAACGCGGCGCGCTATTTGAGGAAGGTCAGAGAACTGGACGAATCCTACGCGTCGCTTGCTTCGACGCTGCTCTCGCGTGCCACGAGGAAGCTCCTCCGTCGTTTTCGCCCGAATTGAACGGCGATCGCCTGGGAACGGACCCCTCTCAACCGACAGATGAGGGGACGCCCTTGGTTCGCTCCCGCCGGGGGGGTCGGGGCGGCCCGGCCGATCGCTCGGCGGTCCCCATGGGCGGCGGGGCTATCGCCGGCCCCCCGACCGGGGACGTTTTCTGCGGCCGGTCCACGCCTCGTCTGGTCTGAGGCGAAGCCCCGTTAGACCGTTGGTCAAAGCAGGGGAGAGTTGGCGGCGCGTGTTGAAGTTGTATGGGCTTTCTGTTATGGTCTGCGTCGGGTTCATGGTCTTCTGGGTCGAGGAGGATGCCCATGGGGGCGATCAATGTGTGGGAGGTGGAATCCTCGAACGAGTTCGAAGCGGCCCGGGGTCGCAGCCCCCAGGCGCGGCTCACGGCACGTCACCGAGGTGTGACAAGCGGCGCGGGTATTCTTCCGGCGGCGACGCCGTACCGGTTCTGCGACCTGACGTGGTTCCCTCGGTTCATCGGCGACGGCGGACACCGGCGAGCCACCCTGTACCAGGTTAGCGGAATCGAGGGAATGACGGACGGTGTGTACGGGGAGGCCCCACCCGACGCGGCCCTCAAAGTGATCCTGCAGCGCTGGTTCGGCGAGGTCGTCTGACGACGCTCTCCGTCAACCGCCGCGACCACTCGTGCCCGAAACAGTACCCAAGGCGCGCGGTGCGGGCATCTCAACGCCCGACCACGGCGATGGCGCGAATCGGAGATCCGGTGGCCCCGTGCATCTTGAGCGGAAGCGCGACGAAGCGGAAGCGCTGGCACCCGATGCGGTCGAGGTGCACGAGGTTCTCCATGATAGGAATCTCGCGCGAGGGATGCAGGAACAGGATGTGGCCCGGCGCTTCGAGATTTCCCAACTCCTCCGCAAGCTTGCCCTCGAGATTGGCGTGATCGACGCCCACGGCTTTCGCGCCCTTCTCGAGCAGCCATTCGCAGGCATCTAGCTCCAGACCGCGCGCCTCCAGGAACTCGTCCATCGGCTCGCCCCACGGCTTCGGCCAGAAGCGCACAAGGACGATGTCGCCGCGCCTGATCTCGACCCCCTGCGCGGCGGCACGGGCCTCCAGAAGCCGCTGGTTGACTGGCTCGCTCGGGTCTTTGTCGCTCGCGTCGATCAGCACCGCGTCGCCGATCAGTTTCTCCAGGGGCATCTCGGCAATGCTCTTACCGCGGGGAGACCGGTGGACGCCGTCGTAGAAGTGAAGCGTCGCATCGACGTGCGTGCCCGTGTGATCTTCCATGATGAGCAGCTTTGTGTTGAACCCCAACGCGAAAGTCTGCGCCGTCATGTAGGGGAGGATGGTAAACGGCGGCTTCACATCCCACGTCGTGAGCCCGGCCGTGAGGTCGAGCCCAAGGTCGACAATTCGCTCTGCCATGATCCCCCCTTTCCCGCAAGGTGCCACGTCGGCCCAAGAATGCCCGGGCGTCCCACCGCGTCGCCCGGGACCGTACGCGCACCCAACGGCAAAATGGCGTCATCACCCGGGAGGCGCATCCGCGCCGGATGGGTGTTCTTCAGCCGTACGTCAGAAGCCGAAACGCCGCTCGCGCTGCTGATAGCTGCGGATGGCGCGCAGCAGGTCGATCCGGCGGAAGGCCGGCCAGTAGGCGTCGCAGAAATAGAACTCGCTGTAGGCGCTCTGCCAGAGCAGGAAACCGGAGAGGCGCACCTCGCCGCTGGTCCGGATGATCAGGTCGGGATCGGGCAGGTCGTACGTGTAGAGGTACTTCCCCACATTGTCAGACGTCACTTCCTCGATGGTCGCCTCCAGGCTCTTCCCGCTCTCCAGCCTCTCGCGAAGAAGGCTCTGAACCGCGTCCACGATCTCCTGGCGCCCTCCGTATCCCACCGCCACGTTGAGGAAGAAGCTGCCGTACTCCCTGGTGGCCTCCTCCGCCTCGCGGATGGCATCGCGGAGCGACTCGGGGAGAAGTTCCAGCTTGCCGATGGCCCGGATACGCATCCGTTTGGTGTGGGTCTTCGGGTCGTGTGCGGCGTCGCGCAGCCGGTTCTCGATGAGCTGCAGCAGGCCGGCGAGCTCTTCGAGGGGACGCTGGAGGTTTTCCGTAGAGAGAATCCAGATGCTCACCATGCGGATATTCAGCTCCTCGCACCATGTGAGCACCTCTTCCAGTTTTTTTGCTCCCAACCGATGCCCTTCCAGGATACTCATGAGCCCGACCGATCGGGCATAGCGCCGATTGCCGTCGAGGATGAGCCCCACGTGCTGCGGGAGCTTGTGCGCCTGGATTTCCCGCTGGAGCCGCCGCTCGTACACGCGATACAGGATATTCTGAAGGTTCACGACACACGATCCTCTCGGGAGCGGCCCGCGGGCGCCGAAACGAGCTCTTCTGCCTCACCGCCGTTGCGCTCGGGGAGTATCCCCCACCAAGCCCGGCGCAAGATCGGCCGTCCCGGTCGCCAGCACGCCTGGATCCCCGCGTCCAGCTCCGCCAGCTCGCTGCGGTCGCTCGTCAGAAGCTCCAGGGTCTCCAGCCGGCGGCACACGACGACCTCGTAGAACCGATTCGGTTGCCTGGGATCCTCCCACGCCGAATACACGTGGTCGCCCCGGTGATTCAAGGCCAAATCCACTCTGCGTATCAACCCCAGGAATTCCTCACGGCGATCGGGCGCGATCTCGTACCCGAGCTGGAGCAGGACGGCCCGCCGGCCGGCCAGCGTTGAGCGGATCTGATCGAGTGTGATGTGCACCAGAGGCGCGGCCGGTCTTGCGCTCTCCCGGGCCCGCGTGGTGAACCAGAGGCGCGGGTCGCCCGCGCCGTAATACGACGCCGCGCTCGCCCCGCGGCGGTAGCCCGCGAGGCGCCCCACGGAGTAGGCGACAATCACCCCTCCCAGGAGGCCGACCAGCAGGATGGAATTCCCCCCGAGAAAACCCACCGCGTCGCCGAGCGTGCCCAGCGACCCCCGCGCCGCCGCCCCCCAGTCGCGGATCCTTGCGCCGGCTGCACTGCTCGGGCCGTCGGCGCGGGCGTCCAGACCGGCGTGAACCAAGCGAGCCAGAATGCGATGGCGCATGGCCCGCCGATCGGCTTCCGGGACCCCATCCGCCTCGTCCAGTGCCGCGTAAAATCCGGTCAGACGCTGCGCATGGGATCGCAGAGGCTCAGCACCTTGCCGCCGAAGCTCCGCCAGGGGGCGGGCCAATTCGTTTTCCAGCGCGGCCGGATCGAACTCCCCCGGCGGCGACGGCCCGGACTCGCCTGCGGGCGCCGTCGACGACCACAGCGAGCAAGCGACCAACCAGCCCAGGACGACCGCGGCGCTCCCCAGACGACGGGGCTTGCGCCGGCAAACGGTCGGGCTAGGCGAGACCCAGCAGCTTCTGGAGCCTCTCGCGATCAAACCCCACCACCGCCTCACCGTCGATGAGAGTCACCGGTGTGGCCCGGAACCCCAGCTTCACGAGTTCCTGGAGCGCAGCCTGATCCGCTCGGATATCCTTGACGACAAACGGTACGCCATTTTGAGAAAGAAACTCTTTCTCCCGGTCGCAGGCCCCTCATCCGGGTTGGGAATACATCGTCACCTGTTTCGCCATTCCATCCCCCTTCCACAAAACGGTGGATCGGAAGATGCGCGTCGGCCGCTGGTCTTCCCGCCGAAACCACGCCGGCACTATACGAGATTGCCCCGATCCGGTCAACGAGCCCGTGCGCGGCGCTCGGCCGTGCGCCGGAACCGACTTCGTGACTCCTGCCGGCATCACCCATTCGAATCGAACCGGGACCTCCGCGGGAACGACCCGCAATCCGATGTAGCGGACCGTCGCCGGCAATCCCGCCTTGGGCGGCAAGAGTGCCGCGCCGGACGCGCTTGCCAGAACGCCCGGCCCCGCGCTGTGGGTCGCCGAGACCTTGCCCGCCTCGCCCCCCGTCATCGCCGTCACGACCCGATCCGCTCCTTTGCGCTTCCAGCACCCTCGCCCCGCCCCTCGATCGGCGGCTGGCGAGCCTTTTCCTGGGTCTCCTGTCCTGCCAGTTCCGCGCTGAGCTGCGCAGAGAACGCTGGTCCCGGCCGTTGTTACAGGCGCCGGCGAAAGACAACGAAGTCGCTCTCGAAACGGGTCAAAGGTACCGAAAACGAGACCACATTGCAACAGCGGCCAAAAGAATGTGCCCGCCTGACCGGGTGGCCTGATATACTCCCAGAGTGTATGGAACATACGCACCAGTGGAGGCGATCGATGGGATCACTGCAAGACAGTGTCGTCATCGTGACCGGCGCGGGCAGCGGCATGGGACGGGCCATCGCCGTCGGCATGGCCACGGAGGGCGCCACGCTGGGCCTGGTGGCGCGGACCAAGGAGCCGCTGGAGGAGACTGCCGCGCTCGCGCGGGCCAAAGGGGTCGAGGCGCTGGTATTCCCGGGGGACGTCTCCGACGCCGGGTGTGCCAAGCGCGTCGTCGCCGGCGTGCTGGAGCGCTTCGGCAAAGTTGATGTGCTCGTCAACAACGCCGGCACGAACACCTTCCACCGGAACGTCTCCGACACGTCGATCGCCGATTGGCGCCGAGTCGTGGAGACCAACCTCACGGGTGCTTTTCTCTTCACGCGTCAGGTCCTTCCCATCATGCGGAAGGCCGGGAAGGGGCAGATCATCAACATCTCTTCCGGCGCGGGTCTTGCCCCGAGCGCCCCCAGCGGCGTGGCCTATTCGGCCTCCAAACATGCGCTCCAATCCCTCACCGGCTCCATCAACCTCGAGGAGCGGCGTCACGGCATCAAGGCCTGCGCCATCGCACCGGGCGAGACGGCCACCCCGAACCTCGGCCTTCGGCCCAGGCCGCCCGCCAAGGCGGACCTGGCCAAGATGCTCACACCCGAAGACATCGCGAACGCCGTCATTTACGTGGCCAGCCAGCCCGCGCATGTCTCGGTCGAACTCGTGGTGATCAACCCGACCGTCCGGCGGGACTACCACGCCGACTTCGAGCGGTACGTGGCGGAGGGCCATACCGACGTTACCCCGGATTGAACGCGCACCCCGACGCAGAAACGCGAAGAGGCGAAAGAGATCGGCCCGCGGGCGGTCGGCCTGCCGTACATTGACAGCCCGGTTTGATTTCGATACGGTTAGCCTCTCAGCGATTGGACAACCACGCTTTGCGAGATGATACCATGAAGATCGCCGTCGCCGTCGCCACCGAGGACGCGCTCCCCACGGCATTTGTCGTCTTCCGCGGGATCGAGGAGAGCATCCGGAAAGCCGCCCGGATGGGCTACGACGGGATCGAGCTGGCGCTGATGGACAAGGAGCAGGTGCGCCTGGAGCGGGTGCAACGCCTGATCCGCGAGAACGGGCTGGAGATCCCCGTCGTGTCCACCGGCCAGGTCTTCGCCGGGCACAAGCTCTGGTTCACCGACCCGGACGCCGCCAGGAGGCGTCGAGCGGTGGAGATCTTCAAGGGGCTCGTGGACGTCGCCGCGGAGTTCCGGGCCCTGGTGAACATGGGGCGGGTGCGCGGCTTCGTCGCCGAGGGCGAGACGGCCGAGATGGCCGAAGGCCGCTTTGGCGAGGTCGTCCGCGAGATCGCCGCGTACGCGCAACCCAAGGGAGTGGACTTGATCCTGGAGCCGGTGAACCGGTACGAGATCAACTTCATCAACAGCGTGGACGAGGGGGCAGCCCTCGTGGAGCGGCTTGGGATCCCCGGCCTCAAGCTGATGCCCGACATCTTCCACATGAACATCGAGGACGCCTCGATCGAGGGGAACCTGCGCAAGTACATCGCCCACATCGCCTACGTCCATTTCGCCGACAGCAACCGGCTGGCGCCGGGCTGGGGTCACCTGGATTTCGGCGCGATCGTGGGTGCGCTGAAGGAGGTCGGTTACGCGGGTTGGACGTCCGTGGAGATCCTGCCCAAACCGGATCCGGACTCCGCCGCGCGCCAGGCGATCCAGTATCTGCGGAAGTTCATCCCGAAGGAGGCGTGAACCCACATCGTCGGCCGCAAGACGCGCGAGGCGCACGGGATGTCTCGGAGGGACGCTCGGTGGAAATCCCATCCCTGCTCCCCGGGGCTCTTGTGGCCAGGGCCGGCGTCGGAGCGGAGGACGGCATGAACCCGAAAACCATCCTGATCGGGAACGACCACGGCGGGTATGACCTGGTCCCTCACATTCTGAAGCTCTTGGACGAGAAGGGCGTTTCCGCGAAGCACGTGGGATCCTTCTCGGGCGAAATCGTCCGCTACCCCTACTACGCGGCCAAGGTCGCCGGCGCCGTCTCGCGCGGCGAGATCGAACGCGGCATCCTGATCTGCTCCACGGGGATCGGCATGAGCATCATCGCCAACCGATTCACCGGGGTCCGCGCCTCGCTGTGTACCAGCACATATATGGGGAAGATGACGCGAGCCCACAACAACTCCAACCTGCTCTGTCTGGGGGGACGGATCACCGGGTATCTGGAGGCGCTGGACATCCTGGAGACGTGGCTCGCCACCCCCTATGAAGGCGGCCGCCACGATATCTCCCTGGGTCTGATCGCCGAGGCGGAGAAGGTCCTGTGCAATCCCGGCGGCTGGACACCCGAAGAGCCGCCGAGGTAACCCGCCGAGACTCGGGGCCGCCCACTCCATCAAACCCATCGCCGATCGCCTCCCGTGATTCGCTCTTCGAGCGCAATACCCGCCCGCCGCAATCAAAACCCCGCGAGGGCATCGTGGGTCCGGTGGTCGGTGCAGGGCGGCCTGGATCGACAAGACGGACGCCCGCGGCGTATTGCGGGGTCGCTCTTGACTTTCAGCGAGACTTGGGACCACAATTCTTATCGGCGCGAACCAACAACCATCGGGGGGAGGGGCGGGAGGAGGTGAGGCGGACTCGCAGGCGTCGTTGTCGTTTGTCCTTCCCATCAACCATGGTAAGGGGGTTGCGACCATGAAGCGATTACAGGGGGTGGCACTCGTCGCGCTGGTTGCCGCGCTCGGGTTGGCCATCGCGGCCGGCCCGGCCTGGGCGGGAGCCAAGAAGCCGTACGAGCAGATCAACTGGAACAAGCCGCAGCCGATCGGCGAGCGCGTCGGCGGCCAGAAGTACGTCCTCCCGGAAGGGTGGAAAGAGGCGGTCAAGGGTGTCACGAAGATCAAGGTGTCGAACTTCGGCGCCCTGGAGCATGACCCGGCGACCGTGCAGAACGCCAAGGCCTTCGAGCAGTTGACCGGCATCAAAGTGGAGCTGCTCGCCTGGGCGGAGCCGCCGATCGTAGCCAAGACCGTGGCCGTCTTTGCGGCCAAGAGCGCGTCGGTGGACATCATGTGCTACGACCACCCCACCACGTACATGCAGATGGTGGCGGGCGGCTGGCTGCACCCGATCGATGCCATCTGGAACGACCCGGGCGTGTGGAAGCTTTACGCGCCCCCGACGAAGAAGGGCCTCACCGCGCCCGACGGGCACATCTATGGGTCCATCGGGCAGGTCAAGACGATGATGCTGTTCTACCGGCCCTCCATCGTTTCGAAGCCGCCGGCGACCTGGGTGGAGCTGCAGGAAACCGCCAAGAAGGTGACCACGGACAAGGCGTGGGGCTACGTCTTCTCCGCCGGCGGCGAGATGGACATCATCTATCCGCTTCGCGACATGATCTATTCGCAAGGCGGCCGGATGGTGGACCTGAAAAAGCAGGCCATCGTCATCAACACGCCGGAGGGCAAGAACGGCTGGAAGATGCTCACCGACATGGTGCTGACGGACAAGAGCGCGCCCACCTCGGTGGTCGAGTATTCGTGGATGAGCGCCTCCGACATGTTCGCCATGGGCAAGGCCGCCATGGTGATCACGCACACCGTGGACGCCAACCGGTTCCAGGACCCGAAGAAGGCCCCGAACATCCAGAACGACTGGGCCGTGGCCCCGCCGCCGAAGTGGGATGCCTCCAAGCCGGATGAGTACCACGCCTCCTACTTCGACATCGACGGCTACATGATCAACAGGTTCATCTCCGACGGCCAGAAGGCCGCGGCCATGCTGTTCCTCGACTACATGCGCAGCTACGAGGCCCACTACCGCGAGCTGATCGTGGAGGGGAACGAGGCGGCGGTGATCGCCGTGTACGATCACCCGGACGCCAAGAAGATCCCGGTGCCCGAGGCCCGCAAAGCGGCGATGAGCCGCGCCGTGCTGGAGACGTTCCCGCCGGCCGGCCGCGCGCTCACGGACCTCATCAAGGAGCACTTCGCCTATGCCATCGGTGGGAAGATGGCCCCGATGGAGGCGCTGGAGAAGGCGCAGAAGGCGCTGGATGAGGCGGCCGTGCCCGAATAACCGCCGCCCGGAAACCCGACCCCCCTCCCGCCGCGGCGGGAGGGGGGATCCCTTTCTCTCGCGCGGGGGCACTCATGAACGCCAGCACCGGGGGAGCCCGGCGGCTCCGGATCAGCAATCCCCGCTACGGCCTCCTCCTCAATATCCCAGGACTCTTGATTGTTCTCCTCTGGGTCGTGTTTCCCGCACTGCTCCTCCTCGCCACGAGTTTCCTGCTTTACGACAACGTCCATCCCGTGAGCTTCTCCGGCCTCGGCAACTACCAGCGGCTCTGGACCTCGCGCGTCTTCGGCATCAGCGTGGAACGGATCATGGTCTTCAGCCTCGGCTCCACGGCCATGACGTCGCTGGGCGGACTCATCCTGGCCTTGTGCCTGAGCAACGTCAGGAAGGGCGGGGGGCTCCTCCGCTCCCTGATGATCATCCCCTGGGCCGTGCCGGCCGTGGTCTCCGGTCTGATCTGGAAGTGGATGTTCAGCCCGGACTTCGGCGTGATCAGCGACCTCTTGATGAAGGCGCGTCTCATCGCCAAGCCGCTCAGCATCTACAGCGATCCATCGCTGGCCATGTGGGGCGTGATCATCGCGGACAGCTGGACGCGCATCCCGTTCATGGGGATCATCCTGCTGGCGGCGCTCCTCAGCATTCCCGAGCAGATCCACGAGGCCGCCCGCGTGGACGGCGCCGACACCCTGAGGCGTTTCTTCTACGTCACGCTGCCCATGATCCAGGGGCCGCTCCTGATCGGACTCATGATCACGACGATCTTCTCGTTCCGGACCATCGACATCATCATCCCCCTGACCGCCGGCGGGCCGGGCCGGGCGACGTACGTCCTCGGCTATTACATCTGGGACCAGATCACCAAGTCGCTCAACTTCGGCCTCGGTGCGGCGGCCGGCGTCGTCCTGTTCCTCATCACGTCGCTGATAACGCTGGTCTTCGTCTACCTCCTTCGAGAAAAGTAGGCAGCCATGCGAGACCGCATCCTGGAAAGCAAGGCACTGTCGTACAGCGTGGCCATCTTCGTCCTCTCGCTGATGATGATGCCGATCTACTGGACCGTGGTCACGGCGTTCAAGCCCGACACCGAGACCTATGTCTTTCCCCCAGTCTACTTCCCCTCCAGCCCCACGTTCGAGCCGTTTCGACTCCTGTTCGAATCCTATCCCTTCATGGACTACGTGGCCAACTCGCTGATCGTCACCGTCTCGACGACCCTCATCGTGACGGTGATCGGCATGATGGCGGCATACGGGGTCAGCCTCTACCCCTTCCGGGGCGGGAAGGTCATGCTGATGACCCTGCTCGCCACCCGCATCATCCCCCCGCTCTCGCTCCTGCTCCCGTTTTACCTGGTCGTCAGCTACCTCGACCTGGTGGACACGCTGCTCAGCATGATCATCGCCAACATCTACCTCACCTATCCCTTCGCCGTCCTGATCATGAAGGCGTTCTTCGACAATTTCCCCCGCGAGGTCATCGAGTCGGCGATCGTGGACGGCTGCAGCCGCACCGGCGCCCTGTTCCGGATCGTTCTGCCCGTGGGCGCGCCGGGGATCGCCTCGGCGGGGATCATCACCTTTCTCTGGACCTGGAACGAGTTCATCTACGCCTTCGTGTTCACCTCCACCTCCAAGGCGCAGCCCGTGACGGTGGGCTCGTACGACGCCATCGGCGATATCTTCGTCAACTGGAACCAGATGTGTGCCGGCGCCCTGGTGGCCGCCCTCCCGGGCATCCTCTTCGTGTTCGTGGCGCAGAAGTACCTGATTGCCGGGCTCACCTCGGGCGCCGTCAAGGCCTAGCCTCACCGCAGCGAGGAGTTGGCGTAGCAATAGCGGCAGGCGTGAGGGCAGGTGTCGTAGGTCCCGATATCCTTGCTGATGATGCAGCCGCATTCCTTCCGCTGGCCTTTGTCCTTCAGTCGCAGCCGGTCTTCCCTGGGGCCAAGAAAAGTCATCAACGCCTCATCGTGCCCGGACAAACGCTCGAGCAGCACATCGTCAACGCACTTGTTCCGGCCGATGCCGAACTCGGCCAACTCCACCGCCTCGGCGCACGTGGCGACGGTGAGCCCCCACGGCCGCACCGCCGCGGCCAGTTGCGCGGCGAAGAGCCGCATCTCGTCGGTGGTCAACTCTCGGCAGCCGCGCCCGAACCGGCGCAGCCGGTTTCTCACTTTGGCGTACCGCTCGAGATCCGCGAAGGCGATGACGAGCCTCCGCGTGAACGGGTGGAGGCGTTCCCCGACCCGTGCCACGCGCTCGACCAGGCTGTTGACGTGCAGCCCATCGGCGAGCAGCAGTGGATCGTAGCGCCAGACCACTCTGGCCGGGCCGATCCGCCGCGCCAGCTCCTGGAACGTCGCGATCCGCGCCGGCAGTGGGGGCACGCCGGGCTCCAGCCCCTCGGCCTCGTAGTCGTTGAGCGTGTACTGGAAGTAATAGCCGATCCCGCGCCGGTCCAGCTCCTCGAGATACGAAAAGATCGGTTGTGGATTCTTTGTCCAGAACACGATTGCACGCGTCTTTGCAAAGGACACGAACTGCGGCGTCCCGCTGAACGGGTTGACCCACCTGGTGTGGCCGGCGCGCAGCTGCTCGAAGAACCACTCCGCGTGAAACGCGGGGATATCCGTCCGCCGGCTGGCCGACACGATCAACGGCGCCACCGCTTCGGCATCCCCAGCATCCGTGGTTCGAAGTGCGATCTTGTCCCAGCGTGGTGCGCTCATTCGCCGTCGCCGAGGCCACACGGAGGGGCGGCGTTGTTTTCGGCCGAAACTCAACCGGTCCGGAACGGATTCACCACCTCGACTCCGTCGAAGCGGGCCCCGTGTCGCAGGTCTTCGGTCAGAAGGACGGCGCAACCGGCACGCTGCGCCGCGCGGAGGACGAGGGCATCCCAAAAGCCCACGGCGTGGAGCCGGAGCAGGTCAATGGCTCCCAAGACATCGGGCAGGTCAATCTGGACAAGCTGGAAGCGGCCGAACAGCTCCACTTTCCGGCGCGCGATCTCGACCGGAACGCGGAGCTTTACGGTCGCAGCGACAAAATACTCCTGGAGGACTTGCGTTGAGACAACGCCCCAGCCCTCCAGGCGGGCCCGCTCCACGTGTTCGAGTGCGCGGGCGCGTTTCTTGGGCGCGTCGTGGTCGTCGGTGTAAACGAGAACATTGGTGTCCAGGAAGCTACGGTCGGCCATGCAGCTCGCTCCGATGGAACCGCCAGCCGCGGGAGCGGCCCTGCCCCTCGTCGGATAATCTCCGGATTTCCTCGATATCGCGCTGTGGGTCGTTTCGAGCGGTGAGCTGCTCCAGATAATCCCGCACCACCTGGTTAAGGCTCTTCCCCATGGCACGCGCCGCGCGCCGCGCCTCTTTGACCAGCCGCTCATCGATGGACAGTGTGAGGTTCATGGCTTCCCCTGGGCCGCGCGTCCCGTACCCTTGCGGGTGTCACACATAATACGTGCGCACTGGTGCCGTGTCAATGCTCCCAGACCCCCGGGCCGTCTCGGCCGACCCGGGCGCAGCTGCGCGACGCGCCAAGTACCCCAACAAACACTCCCGCCGGAGGTTGCCCCCCGGCGGGAGTCGGGTGCGACGCCGGACCGCGGATCTCACTCGGTCGGCTTGGTCGGGATGCGCATGGCGTAGAAGCTGCGCCACACGAAGATGAGGGCGACGAGGAAGAAGATGGCCGCGACGGTATGCGCCGTCGCCGCCGGCAGCTCGATGGCCAGCTCGACAGCCAGAAGGCCGAAGAGGGTCGTGAACTTGATGACCGGGTTCATGGCCACCGAGGAGGTGTCCTTGAAGGGATCGCCCACCGTGTCGCCGACGACCGTGGCGGCGTGCAGATCGGTCCCCTTCATGTTCAGCTCGGTCTCCACGATCTTCTTGGCGTTGTCCCAGGCCGCGCCCGCGTTGGCCATGAAGATGGCCTGGAACAACCCGAAAACCGCGATGGAGATGAGGTAGCCGATGAAGAAATAGTGGTTGACGCAGGCGAAGGCCAGCGTCGCGAAGAAGATCGCCACGAAGATGTTGAACATCCCCTTCTGTGCGTACTGCGTGCAGATCGCCACGACCTTTTTCGAGTCCTCGACCGAGGCCCGTTCGCCGCCGCCCTCCAGCTTGATGTTCCGTTTGATGAACTCCACCGCCCGGTAGGCCCCCGTGGCCACCGCCTGGGTGGCCGCGCCCGAAAACCAGAAGATCACCGCGCCGCCGGTGACAAGACCCAGCAGAAAGAGCGGATTGAGAATGGACAACCCCTGGAACACGCCCGCCGGCCCGTCGGCCCCGAACCGAGCCGTGAGGAGCTGGATGATGGAGAAGATGAGCGTGGTTGCGCCCACCACCGCCGTACCGATGAGGACCGGCTTGGCGGTCGCCTTGAAGGTGTTGCCGGCGCCGTCGTTCTCCTCGAGATACGCCTTGGCCTCGTCGAAGTTGGGCGCGAAGCCGAACTCTTTCTGGATGTCCTGCGCCACGTTGGGGAGCGTCTCGATCGTGGACAGCTCGTAGACCGACTGGGCATTGTCGGTCACCGGGCCGTAGGAGTCCACGGCGATGGTGACGGGGCCCATCCCCAGGAAGCCGAACGCCACCAAGCCGAAGGCGAAGATGGCGGGGGCCGCCATCAGGGCGCCCACCCCGGCCGCGCTCACCGCATACGCGATAGCCATCAGCGCGATGATGGCGATGCCCATCCAGTAGGCGCTGAAATATCCGGCCACGATGCCGGCCAGGATGGTGAGGGACGCGCCCCCCTCGCGGGATGCCGAGAGCACCTCGCGGACGTGGCCAGAGTTCACCGACGTGAAGACTTTGACCAGCTCCGGGATCAGCGCGCCGGCGATCGTCCCGCAGGAAATGATGGTGGAGAGCTTCCACCAGATCGTGCCGTCGCCGATGGTGGGGATCAGGATGCCCGATAGGAGGTACGTCATGCCGATCGACACCAGCGACGTGAGCCACACCAGCGTGGTGAGCGGGGTTTCGAAGTTGAACCGTGGCGCGTTGGCGAATTTCGCTTTGCTCCACGCCCCGTTGATCCAGTAGGAGGCAGCGCTGGTCACGATCATGCCGACGCGCATCACAAAGATCCAGACGAGCAACTGGATCTGGACCGCCGGGTCTTTCACCGCCAGCAGGATGAAAGTGATCAACGCCACACCCGTGACGCCGTAGGTCTCGAAGCCGTCGGCCGTGGGGCCCACCGAGTCTCCCGCGTTGTCGCCCGTGCAGTCGGCGATGACGCCGGGGTTGCGGGCGTCGTCCTCTTTGATCTTGAAAACGATCTTCATCAGATCGGAACCGATGTCGGCGATCTTCGTGAAGATGCCGCCGGCGATACGCAGGGCCGCGGCGCCCAGAGATTCGCCGATGGCGAAGCCGATGAAACACGGGCCGGCGGAGTCGCCGGGGACGAAGAGGAGGATGAAAAGCATGATCACCAGCTCGACGCTGATGAGGAGCATCCCGATGCTCATCCCGGCCTTGAGCGGGATCGCCATCGTCGGATACGGCTTGCCTCCCAGGCTGGCAAAGGCGGTCCGGGAATTGGCGAACGTGTTGATCCGGATGCCGAACCACGCCACGACATAGCTGCCGAGGATGCCGACGATGCTGAACACCACAATGGTCACAACCTGCGCCGTCGTGAAGTGAAGCAGAAACCCGAAATAGACCACGATGATGACCGCGATGAAGGCCCACAGGATGGCCAGGAACTTGCCCTGCGTGAGCAGGTAGGTCTTGCAGGTCTCGTAGATCAGCTCAGAGATCTCGCGCATCGCCTTGTGGACCGGGAGGCCTCGAATCTGCATGAACTGCACGAGCCCGAAGGCCATGCCCCCGAGACAGACGACCAGACCGAACAGCAGCAGGCTGTGGCCGTCGATCCCGACGAACGACACCGATCTGAGGTCAGGGATCTTGAGCTCCGCCTCGCTCGCCCATGCCGCTGTGGCCCACAGCGAGACTGCCGGCGCCAGCAGCGCCGCAAGAACCGTTCGGGGGCGGGCCGATCCGCGGCCGACCCGTCGACCTGACCCAGCGTGTGGGAGCACAGCGGAAGCGTCGCTCACGTTCTTACCCTCCTGCACGTTTCCCTTGGGGGTGGTAGGAGAATGGTGAAAGAAACGGGCACCACTGCCCGTTCGTTCCGCGAGGGCCGGCCCAGCGGGACAGGCAAGCCGGCCCCGGACCCCTAGCCGCGAGACGCTAGCAAAGCGCCCGCCGGAGTGTCAAGACGAATGTGCGACCCGGCCGGCCCGCACACCCATTTGTCCGTACGCTCGGATATGACCCGTGATCCGAGGGCGCGGGGCCCGGAGGCGCTTTCGGCACGGCCACATCGGTTCGAGGCGTAGCCGTGAGGCGGCCGACGGACCCCGTGGAACGGCTGCGCCCGTCACGCCACGGACCGCTGCGGTCGGCCGAGCAGCCAGGCGAGCGCCGCATCCTGGGCGGTGGTGAGTTTGCCGAAGCGGAGACCGCTGCGGGACACGAGGTGAAACTCGCCCCCCGACCGACGCTTCCGGCCGATCACGCTGCACCAGACCACCCTGGCGGGGAGACTCAACGAGGCAAACGGCGGCGGAAGCTCCAGGGGGCAGGATACCCCCGGCCGGAATAGGTCGAGGTGCTCGATCCGCGCACCGTCTCGGCTGAGATCGAGGAGGCGCACCTCGCGGCCTTCTTGTACTCGCACGGCCGGCTGGTCGCGAAGCGCCGCACGCGGCGTTGCCCGCCGTTCTTGTAGCTCAGTCATGGCCGTCTCACCATCGGAGCGGGCCCAGTCTACCACAAAGGCACCGGTCCAGGTAAGCGTTTCGTGGGGTGTGCAAAACGCCGTGGGAGCATCGGAACTTTGCACGCCTCTGGCGCACGTGTTCGGCGATCGGTCTCGACGGTGGCCGTACGACCCAACCCGTCGGAAAACCTAACGGATTTCACCGCAAGCGCGAACGGCTCATCCGGTGGGCTCGTCAACCTCGCCATTCGTAACTGCCGGGAACCACGGGTTGTTCCGGTGCGAGAACCCCCGACGCTGCGATCCCCGGACAGGCTCGGCACGGTCGTTGCTGTGAATTGTACCGGCGAAGCCTTTCCTGAACCGGGTGGAGGCTGCATGCGACGTCTCGGCGACTGCGCGGTACTCGCGCCGATCCTGCTGGCGCTGGTCTTCTCGCTTTCACCCAGGGAGGCTTGTCCGACCGACGGAACCGGATCCCGAACCCACCACTTCCCCGAACCGGACTCTCTAAAACCCAATGTTGCATTCTGGGAGCAGATCTACACCGCGTACGGGATCGGCGATTTCGTTCTCCACGATCGCGAGCGTCTCGGCGTGATCTATGCCGTCGTACGCGTGACCGGCACGACGGACCCGGTCCGCGCCGCCGACCTGGCGAAGCCGGAGGTCCAGCGACTGCGGACCAGGTACCGGGACGTGCTTTCGGCTTTGGCTGCCGGTGTCCCACCGGACGCGCTTGGCCCCGACGGCAGGATGCTCTGGCGGGTGTGGGCGTGTCCGTGCACGCCGGACGAATTGCGGCGCGCCGCGGGCGGCATCCGGGTCCAGCAGGGGCTCCGGCAGAAGGTGGATGAGGGCATCCAGCGGGCGCAGGCGCTGCTGCCCCGTATTCGCTCCATCCTGCAGGAACACGACGTTCCGGTTGAGCTGGCCGCCCTGCCCCTCGTGGAGTCCACCTATAACCCGCGCGCCCATTCGAAAGCCGGTGCGGTCGGCCTTTGGCAGTTCATCCGGTCAACCGGAAAGAAATATCTGACCATTACGCGCGGGCGCGACGACCGCCGGGACCCCCTCCTGGCCACCAAGGCCGCCGCCCGCCTGCTCCGGCACAACTACGAGGCCCTCGGGTCCTGGCCCTTGGCTATCGTCGCCTACAACCATGGCCGAGAAGGCGTGCTGACGGCTCGTGCCGTCGTGGGGAGCAGCGCCATCGAGGACATCGTTGCCCGGTACACCGGCCCCCGCTTCGGCTTTGCCTCCAAGAACTTCTATGCCGAGTTCTTGGCGGCCCTGAAGGTCGTCCGGCCTTTTCTCATAGGTCGCGAAGCGCATGGCGGCGCCGGCAATCGCCGGCGCCCGGGGGAAAGGGCGATGCCCTCTGCGCCGCTCTCGCCCGGCATCGAAGCCGCCGTTCCGGTCTCCCCGATCCCGGACACGCCCGGGGAGCCCCGGCCGACGACCGAGGCTCCCCTGCCCCACACGGACCAGACGCGGGCGGACGGGGGGACCGACCCCAAAGCGACGTTCGAGCCACCCGATCCGCCCGCGGCGGCGATGAACACGTCGCCGGACGCTTCCGGAGAATTTTGAGCCCACGACAGCACCCGCGAAGTCCCCTCGCGTGAGGTGGGTTCCTCCATACGCCGCGGCGCCCCACCCGGCGCCGAGGACGCTTTCCATTTGACAGCCCCCGCGG
This sequence comes from bacterium, assembly GCA_029580855.1. Taxonomy (GTDB): domain Bacteria; phylum Methylomirabilota; class Methylomirabilia; order Methylomirabilales; family 2-02-FULL-66-22; genus 2-02-FULL-66-22. The sequence goes on from JAKPQH010000004.1 coordinate 55,429, forward strand.
CCCGCCTTATCCTACGTTTACCTTTCCAAACGATCCAAAGGGGGGCGATCCCACCGTGACATGGTCGAGTCGAATAGCCTAGCGGAAAAGCGCGTTACCCTGGCCGCTGGCCCGGAAATGCAGGTCTTTTTCGGCCGGGGCGACGAGCACGCCCGACTCGTCGAGGACACCCTGCAGGTTCGGCTTTTTTTCCGGGATGGGATGCTGACCATCTCCGGGAAGGATGACCACGTGGCCCTCGCCGAGCAGGTGGTACGGGAGATCGTCCGTCTGGCGCGGCAAGGGCGCGATGTGGGAAGCCACGAGGTCCGGCTGGCCATCCGGCACTTCAGCCAGAGCCCGGGGAGCGCCTTCCCCGCTGTCCAAGCCGAAGCCGTCGAAGTCTCTCCGAAAAAGCGGGCCGTCCGGCCCAAGAGCGCCGGCCAGGTTCGCTACGTTCAGGCCATACGGAAAGCGGACATCGTCTTCGGCATCGGACCTGCGGGCACGGGCAAGACGTATCTTGCCATGGCCATGGCCGTCTCGGCGTTGCTCCACAAACAGGTCTCGCGGATCATTCTCGCTCGCCCTGCCGTCGAGGCGGGAGAAAAGCTCGGCTTTCTGCCCGGCACGCTCACCGAGAAGATCAACCCCTACCTGCGCCCGTTGTACGACGCCTTGTATGACATGCTGGAAGCGGAGCGGGCGGCCCGCCTGATGGAGCAAGGCACCATCGAGATCGCTCCGCTAGCGTTCATGCGCGGCCGCACGCTGAACGAGTCCTTCGTCATCCTGGACGAGGCGCAGAACACCACCTCCGAGCAGATGAAAATGTTCCTCACCCGGCTGGGTTTCGGCTCTCGGGCCGTCATCACCGGGGACATCACCCAAGTGGACCTACCCGCCGGCCGGGTCTCTGGACTCATCGAGGTCCGCGCCGTCCTGAAGGATATTCCGGGGATCCAGTTTATCTATTTCGGCGAGGAAGACGTGGTTCGCCACGAGCTGGTCCAGCGCATCGTCCGGGCCTACGAAGCCTATCAAGGCCCCCCCGCAGACTCGGGGAGCTAACGTGGACATCCGATTCCCCAGCCCGCCCCTCCCGCACGAAGCCGTCGACCGGTTGCCCCCGCCTCCGCCGCCCCCCCCACCCAGGGGGTCGCGTCTCCTGGCGTGGCTTCGCCGAGGCATGGGCTGGCTGGAGGCGCAGCGCTGGTTTCTGCCGGCGGCGACCGCGATCTTTCTCGGGGCCAGCGTCGAGATTTTGAGCTCCAGCCTCCCGCTGCCGCTGGGCATGCTGTCGGTCCTCGGCGTCACGCTGCTGGTGGCGTTCCTCGTGGCGGCGCTGTACGCCTACGTGCGCGTCCTCCAGCCCAAGGATGTCGCCCGGCCGCGGAGCCTCCTGCTCATCGGCACCGTCATTCTCATCGTGTTGCTGCTTTCCCATTACGGCCTGCTGGTGATCCACGCGCTCTCCCAGAGCTTTCCGCACATCCCCTTCTCGGCGATGCGGGCGGCCCTCCCGATCCCGCTGGGCGGCGTCCTCTTGACGGTCCTGTTCAACTCCCGCCTGGCGTTCTCGGGTGCGCTGATCCTTACCATCCTGACCGGGCTGATGCTGGCCGCGCCGCTGTCCTACTTCATGTTCACCTTCGTGGGCAGCGTCGTGGGTATCTTCGCCGTCGCGGGCCGGCAGGAGCGCACGGTCTTCTTTCGCGCAGGCGGCGCCATCGGCCTGGCGAACGCCTACACACTGGTGGCGTTCGCGCTGCTGGACGCCGAGACGGCGTCCCTGACCGCCGACATGATCGGAGGCATGGTCAACGGACTCGTGGTGGCGGTCCTGGCGACGGGCCTGCTGCCGCTCCTCGAGCACCCGTTCGGGCGCACCACCGTCTTCACCCTCCTGGAGCTCTCCAACCTGAACGCACCGATCCTGAAGCACCTGGTCCTGGCGGCCCCGGGAACGTACCACCACAGCATCATGGTCGGGACTCTTGCCGAAGCCGCGGCGGAGGCCATCGGGGCCAACGCCCTGCTCTGCCGCGTTGGGGCGTACTACCACGACATCGGCAAGACCCGGCACCCGGGCTATTTCATCGAGAATCACGCGGACGCCGGGATGCGTCACGAAAAGCTGGCGCCGAGCCTCAGTCGTGCCATCGTGATCTCCCACATCAAGGAGGGGATCGAGATCGCCCGAGAGCACGGCCTCCCCGAAATTCTGGTGGACATGATTCCCCAGCACCACGGAACGCGCCTGGTGAGCTTCTTCTACCAGCGCGCCAGGGACGCGGCGGACCCGGATCACTCGGCGGTGAGCGAAGAGGATTATCGCTACGCCGGGCCCCGGCCGCAGACCCGCGAGGCGGCCATTCTGATGCTGGCGGACACCGTGGAAGCCGCCACGCGGGCGCTCATCGACCCGACGCCGGCGCGCATCCGCGGGGTGGTGCAGAAGATCATCAACGCGATCTTCGTGGATGCGCAGCTGGACGAGTGCGACCTGACCCTGCGGGATCTCCACATCATCGCCAACAGCTTCGTGCGGATCCTGACCGGTTTCTTCCACCAGCGTATCGAGTACCCGGGTGTGCGCCAGGACGAGGGCGCCAAGCGACAAACCGAGAATGGCGATCAGCCTGCAAAATCGACAGCGGAAGGTCCCCGTCGAGACGGTGCGGTTAAAAAAGGTGGGGCGCGCGACGCTGCGCGCGCTGGGGCGCCCGACAGCGGATTGTAGCGTGGTGCTGGTGGACGACGCCGGCATCGCCGCCCTGAACCGCGCGTATCGCGGGGCCGTGGGTCCGACGGACGTCCTGGCCTTTCCGATGAGCGAGGGGCCGTTCTCCGAGATCACGCCGGATTATCTGGGCGACGTGGTCATCTCCGCGGAGACCGCGCTTCGCCAGGCCGGCGGCGACGTCACGGTGGAGTGCGCCCACCTCCTCGTGCACGGGATTCTCCACCTCCTCGGATATGACCACGGAACGCCGCGCCAGCGCCGGTGCATGTGGAAGCGGCAAAGCGAAATCCTCGCGGCGTGCGGCATCGCCGCCCCCCGCGGTGGGACGACCCCGCCGCGCGTCCGATGAGGGGCCGCCCGATGTGGTACGCCCGCGCATTCTTCTGCTGGTCGGCGTTGCCGTGTCTCTTCCTGGCGGTAGGTGCCTTCGCGGAGGATGAGCCGCCGACGCTGCACCTGGCGCCGGACCGCGTCAAGCAGGGCGGGATGGCGGTCGTCCGCATTGCAGGCGCCGCGGCGGCAGGGATGGCCCGTCTGCGTGTGGGCGGGCGCGAGATCCCTCTGGCGTCTTCCACCACCGGTGAAACCCGTGTGGCGTGGATCGGCGTGGACCTGGAGCAGCCGCCGGGTCCCCTCGAGGTCGTCTTCGAAAGCACCATGCGCGCCGGCCGGCCGGCAAGCGCCAGAGCTGCGCTCCTCGTCCTGGACGGCGCCTACCCGGTGCAGCGTCTGAGCGTGCCGCGGTCGTTCACGGACCTGGACGCGCCCACGCTGGAGCGGATCGCCCGGGAAAAGACGGTCCTGGATCGGCTCTGGGAGACGGTGACCCCGGGGCGCTTCTGGAACGGCCCCTTTCGGGCGCCCCTGGAGCCGCCGGCCCGCGGCTCCGGCTTTGGTCTGAAGCGGATCATCAACGGCGAACCCCGCGCGCCGCACACCGGAATTGACTTCTCGGTCCCGTCGGGAACTCCGGTCCTCGCCTCCAACGCCGCGTTGGTGGCTCTGGCCGAGGATCACTTTTTCGGGGGTAAGTCCCTCGTCTTGGATCACGGCGAGGGGCTGTACACGATGTATTTTCACCTCCGGGAGTGGCTGGTCCGACCCGGACAGCGGGTGGCGGGAGGGGAGCCGATCGGTCGCGTGGGGCGCACCGGCCGAGCCACCGGACCTCACCTTCACTGGGGCGTCCGCCTGCACCGGGCGCGGATTGACCCGGATGACCTGCTCCGCCTGACGGCGGAATGACCGATACCCAGTAATCCAACGACCAGCGCGGCCGTTGGACCTGAAGCAGCGATGCCGGAGTCGACGTTCGGCGCCGTCATTGGGATGTGGTCATCGTCTATGCGGTATGACACGGAACACCCCATGCCTCGAGAGAACCCGCCCAACCCCGCGGGGTTTCGGACCGGCTACGTGGCCATCGTCGGGCGGCCCAACGTCGGGAAGTCCACCCTGATCAATCGCCTGGTGGGACACGATCTGTCCATCGTCTCCGCCAGGCCGCAGACGACGTGGCACCGCATCCTGGGAATCAAAAACCTGCCCGGGGCCCAGTTGCTGTTTCTCGACACGCCGGGGATCCACGAGTCCGAGGCGCTTTTCAACCGGCATCTCATGCGATCTGCCGAGCGCGCCCTGGCCGACGCCGACGTGATCGCATGGCTGATCGATGCCGGGGAGGCGGATCACCCCGACGACGCGCTCATCCTGGACACCATCCGGCGCTCGACGCGCCGCGTTCCGGTCCTCCTGGCGCCGAACAAGGTGGACCGCGTCGCCAAGCCGCTGCTCCTGCCGCTCATCGCGCGCTGGCGGACGGTGCACCCCTTCGCCGAGATCGTCCCCATCTCCGCGGCGACCGGAGACAACGTGGATCGGCTGGAGGGTCTTCTGGCGCGCATGCTGCCGCCGGGGCGGCCCCTGTACCCGCCCGAGGATCTCAGCGATCGGCCGGAACGCTTCTTCATCGCCGAGGCCGTGCGCGGACAGGCTTTCGCTCTCCTCCGCCAGGAGCTGCCCTACGCCGTGGCCGTTGAGGTGGGGGCCGTGCGTGCCCGCGAGGGCACGCATCTGACCGACGTCGAGGCCACGATCTATGTGGAAAAGGATACCCAGAAGGGCATCGTCATCGGGGCGCGCGGGGCGATGCTGAAGCGTATCGGCGCGGCAGCCCGGCCCGCCATCGAAGAGTTGCTGGGCACCCGGGTCTTCCTGAAGCTTCACGTAAAGGTCGGCGAGGCGTGGCGAAAAGATCCGGGCGCGCTGCGCCGGTTCGGATACGCCGAGCCGTGATTCGCACACGAGGAATGGCCCTATCCAAATGACAAGTGACCAATGGTGAACGGTGAGGGCCGGTTGAGCGCCCCGGTGCCGTTTGGTCATTGGTCATGCGAATTACCATGCCTTTACAAACGACCGACGCCATCGTCATCGGCGGCCACGACCTGGCCGAGGCAGACCGAATCGTCGTCTTCTACACGTTGACCTCGGGAAAGGTCCGTGCCGTGGCGGACGGTGTGCGGCGCATCCGCAGTCGGTTCGGGGGAAACATCCAGCTCTTCAGCCATGGGCGGCTCGTTTATTTCGAACGTCCGAACCGGACGCTGCACAAAGTGAACGAATTCCTCGCCGTCCGGCCGCATCAGGGCCTGCGCGAGGACCTCGATCGGATCGCCCTGGCGTCCACCGCGGTGGAGGCCGTCGCTCTCGGGGTCGAAGAGAACGAGCCCTCTCCCGGCCTGTTCGAATTGCTGGCCGAGGCTCTCGATCATCTTGAGACGGCCAACCGACCGGTCCTCGTCTTGGAGGGGTTCCTGCTCCAGCTCCTGCGACTGCTCGGATACCGTCCGGAGTTCCAGGAGTGCGTCCGCTGCCGCAACCAACTTCCCGCCCGAGACGCCGCCCACCTCAGCCCGACCCACGGGGGAGCGATATGCGCGTCATGCCGGGCGGGAGCTCCGGACGCGTTTCCGGTCACACCGGAGGCGCTGGGTTTCCTGCGCGGGGCCGGCGGTACGCCGCTCCGCTTGATGGACCGGATCGCGCTCCCGTCGACCACGGTCCGGGAAATCATGGACGCCATCCATGCGTTTCTTTGTCAGGTGTTGGGTCGTCCCCTCCGCTCGGCGGACTTCCTGGGTCGTCTCTGACTCCCGATTCCAGTGGCCTTTCCGCGTTCACGGCGGGGCTTTTCCCTTGACACTCTCCCGCGGAATTTGTTAGCGTTCCGCTTTGCGTTTTCCCCGGGAGTCCGTTTGGGAGGTTGTCGATGACCTTTCAGGAGTTGGTCCTCGCCCTGGAGAGTTACTGGGCGAAGTACGGCTGCGCCATTCTGCAACCGTACGATGTCGAGCTGGGCGCCGGGACCATGAATCCGGCCACCTTCCTGCGGGTGCTGGGACCCGAACCCTGGAACGTCGCCTACGTGGAGCCGTCGCGCCGGCCGGCCGACGGGCGCTACGGCGAGAACCCGAACCGCCTCCAGCACTACTACCAATACCAGGTGATCCTGAAGCCGTCCCCCGCCGACATCCAGGCGGTATACCTCAAGAGCCTGGAAACGTTCGGTGTCGACCCGATGCGCCACGACATCCGCTTCGTCGAGGACGACTGGGAGGCCCCGACCCTCGGCGCCTGGGGGCTCGGCTGGGAAGTCTGGCTGGACGGCCTGGAGATCGCACAGTTCACCTACTTCCAGCAGGCGGGCGGGATCGAGGTACGCCCGGTGGCCGGTGAGATCACGTACGGGATCGAGCGCATCGCCATGTTCCTGCAGGGTGTGGACAGCGTCTACGACCTCAAATGGAACGATACCCTCACCTACGGCGACGTGCACCACCGCGGCGAGGTGGAATGGTCGGTCCACAACTTCGAGGCGGCAGATATCTCGTTGCACCTGCGGCTCTTCGACGAATACGAGCGGGAGTCGCGGGCGCTGATCGAGCGGGGGTTGGTGCTTCCCGCCTACGACTACTGTCTCAAGTGCTCCCATACCTTCAACATTCTGGATTCGCGAGGGGCGATCGGCGTGACCGAGCGCGCGCATTTCATCGCGCGGGTCCGCGCGCTGGCCCGGCGGGCGGCCGAGGCCTATCTCAAGCAGCGCGAGGAGATGGGATACCCACTCCTGAAGGGCCAGCGGCAGGAGGCGCCGTAACCTGACCGGCACGAGCCGTAAGGCCCCGGGGGCGGCGCCAGACATGGCCCCGGTGTTCCCGGGTGTCTCCCGGCCCGTCAACCCCACGCCCACCGGCGACGACAGTCGTAAAGGACACCATGGCAAAGGAATTGCTCTTCGAGATTGGGACGGAGGAGATTCCCTCCGGTTACCTCCCCCCTGCGCTGGAGGAGTTGAAGGCGGCGGCGGGCCGCATGCTCGCGGAGCAGCGGTTGGCGTTCACGGCCGTCCGGACGCTGGGCACGCCGCGGCGACTGGTCCTTTTCGTGGACGGACTGGCGGAACGCCAGACGGATGTGCGGCGCGAGGTCGTCGGCCCGCCCAAGGCGGCGGCCTTCGATCCGGAGGGAAAGCCGACCAAAGCCGCCGAGGGATTCGCCCGAGCGCAAGGGGTGGCCGTGGAAACGCTGGAGGTGCGCCTGCTGGAGCGGGGCGAGTACCTGGTGGCGGTCCAGAAAGAGCGCGGCGCCCGTACGCCCGAGGTGCTGGCGGGGCTGCTTCCGAAGCTGCTGGCAGCCCTCGCGTTCCCGAAATTCATGCGCTGGGGTGAGGGAACTTTCCGCTTCGTCCGTCCGATCCGCTGGCTGCTGGCCATCTACGACGGTCGCGTGGTGCCGTTCGAGGTCGGCGGTCTGAAGACCGCGGGCAAGACATACGGCCACCGCTTCCTGGCGCCGCGGGGCGTGCGCGTGCGGAGCTTCCAGGAGTATCTCGAGGTCTTGGAGGAGCGATTCGTCGTCGCGGATCCGGTCCGGCGGCGCGATCTGGTGCGCAGCCAGGCGGGCGAGGCCGCTGCCTCCGTCGAGGGCCGACCGATCCTCGACGACGCGCTCGTGGAGACGGTGGCGGATCTGGTCGAGTTCCCGACGGCCGTGTGCGGCGCCCTCAAACCGGAGTATCTGGAACTGCCGCGCGAAGTCATCGTGACCCCGATGCAGAAGCACCAGCGCTGCTTCCCGGTGGTGGACGCCGCGGGCAATCTCCTGCCTCACTTCGTCGCCATCTCCAACATGCGCGCCAAGGATATGGGTGTGATCGTCCAGGGCAACGAGCGCGTGCTGCGCGCCCGTCTGAACGATGCGGAGTTTTTCTTCCGTGAGGATCGGAAACGGCCGCTCGCCGACCGGCTGCCGGATCTCCGGCACATCATCTTTCAGGAAAAGCTCGGCTCCGTCGCCGACAAGGTAGAGCGGCTGCAGCGGCTGGCGGGGTGGATCGCCGCCCAGGTGGACCCCTCGGCACGGCCGTCAGCCGAACGTGCCTCGCTGCTCTGCAAGGCCGATCTGCCCACGGCGATGGTGAAGGAGTTTCCCGGCCTCCAGGGCATCATGGGGCGGGAGTACGCACGCCTGTCGGGCGAGGCGCCGGAGGTGTGTCAAGCCATCGAGGAGCACTATCTCCCCCGCTTCGCCGGCGACCGCCTCCCCGCCTCTGCGGCCGGCGCGGCGGTGGCCCTGGCGGATCGCCTCGACTCCATCGTCGGCTGCTTCGGCATCGGACTCGTCCCCACCGGCTCGGAGGATCCCTACGCCCTGCGCCGCGCCGCGCTGGGGGTGGTGCAAATCTTGCTCCAGCGTGCGTGGTGCCTACCCTTGGACGAAGCTGTGGACTGCGCCCAGGCCGGCTTCGGCGGCGCCGGCGGTCCCAAGGCCGAAGCGACCCGGCGGACCGTGCTGGAGTTCCTGCGCGGTCGGACCCAGGCCGTGCTCGTGGAGCGGGGGCTACCCGGCAACATCGTCGAAGCAGTGTTGTCCGCCGGCGCCAACGACATCGCGGACGTCGCGCGGCGCGCCGAGGCGCTGGGCGCACTGCGGCTCGAAGCGGACTTCGCGGAACTGGCCACAGCCTTCCGACGCGTGGTCGGGATCATCCCCCACGGATTCGACCGGCCGGCGGACGCTGCCCGCTTTGTCGAGGGGGCCGAGCGGGCGCTGTACGCCCAGGCCGTGGAGCTGAAAGGCGAGGTGGATCGGCTGGTGGCGGCCCGGGATTACCTCGGCGCGCTGCGGCGCATCGCGGCGCTCAGACCGGTGGTGGACATGTTTTTCGAGGAGGTGTTGGTGATCGGACCGGACGAGGGGCTCACGCAGAATCGGTTCGCGCTCCTCAGGACGGTGGGGAACCTGTTCGCGCGGATTGCCGACTTCACAAAAATCACGGGGTAGGGGGACATCGGAGGACTCTATGGCAACGGCAAAGAAATGGGTGTACTTCTTCGGCAACAAGAAGGCGGAGGGGCGGGCGGAGCAGAAGAACCTCCTGGGCGGGAAGGGCTCCAACCTGCACGAGATGACCCGTCTGGGCATCCCGGTGCCGGCCGGCTTCACCATTACCACGGAGGCCTGCATCTATTACACGAACAACAAGAAGCAATATCCCCAGGGGATGTGGAAGCAGGTCGAAGACGCGTTGGCAAAACTGGAGAAGGCCATGGGGGCCAGCTTCGGGGATCCGAATAACCCGCTGCTCGTCTCCGTCCGCTCCGGCGCCCGGGTATCCATGCCGGGCATGATGGACACCGTCCTGAACCTGGGTCTGAACGAGACCAGCCTGAAGGGTCTCATCGCGAAGACCCAGAACGAGCGTTTCGCTTACGACTCCTATCGCCGGTTCATCCAGATGTTCAGCGATGTGGTGATGGGGATCGAGAAGCCGGTCTTCGAGCGGATCATCGAGGCCAAAAAGCACGAGAAGAAGGTCAAGCTGGACACCGAGCTGACCGCCCAGGACCTGAAGGACCTCGTCGAGCTGTTCAAGCGCGTTTTCAAGGAGAAGACGGGGAAGGATTTCCCACAGGAACCCAAAGAGCAGCTCAGATACGCCATCAACGCCGTGTTCGGCTCCTGGGATAACCCGCGCGCCGTCACCTATCGCCGGCTCAACAAGATCCCCGGCGACTGGGGCACCGCGGTCAACGTCCAGGCCATGGCCTATGGGAACATGGGCGAAAACTCCGGGACCGGCGTGGCCTTCACGCGCGACCCCGGCACGGGTGAGAAACGCTTCTTCGGCGAGTATCTGATCAACGCGCAAGGCGAGGACGTCGTGGCGGGTGTGCGCACCCCCATGCCCATCGCCGAGCTGAAGAGGCAGATGCCCAAAATCTACGCCGAGCTGGAAGGGATTTACAAACGGCTGGAGAAGCATTACCGCGACATGCAGGACATCGAGTTCACCATCCAGGAAGGCAAGCTGTACATGCTGCAGTGCCGCGTCGGGAAGCGCACTGCGGCCGCAGCCGTGAAGATCGCCGTGGACCTGACCAAGGAGAAGCTGATCAGCAAGGAGGAGGCCGTCCTGCGCGTCTCCCCCGGCCAGCTCGACCAGCTTCTGCACCCGCGCGTGGATCCGACCGCCCATCCGCAGAAGATCGCCAAGGGTCTGCCGGCGTCCCCCGGCGCCGCGGTCGGCAAGGTCGTCTTCACCGCCGCCGAGGCCGAGGAGATGGCCGGAAAGGGCGAGCGCGTGGTGCTGGTGCGCCTGGAGACGTCGCCCGAGGATATCGGCGGCATGCACGCGGCCCAGGGCATCCTCACCGCGCGGGGGGGCATGACCTCCCACGCGGCCGTGGTGGCCCGCGGTATGGGCAAGCCCTGTGTGGCCGGCTCGAACGACATCACCGTGTACGAGGAGCACGGCTACTTCTTTGCCAAGGATCTGAAGATCCAGCGCGGCGAATACATCACCTTGGACGGCAGCACCGGCGAGGTCCTGCTGGGCGAGGCGAAGCTGATCCAGCCCGAGCTCTCCGGGGATTTCGCCACGCTCATGACCTGGGCCGACAAATGCCGGAAGATCGGCGTGCGCGCCAATGCCGATACCCCGACGGACGCCAAGGTCACCCGACAGTTCGGCGGCGAGGGCATCGGCCTGTGCCGCACCGAGCACATGTTTTTCGAGGGCGACCGGATCGAGGCCGTGCGCGAGATGATCCTGGCCGCGGATCTGGACGGTCGCCGGAGGGCCCTGGCCAAACTCCTGCCCATGCAGAAAGAGGACTTCAAGGGCATCCTGGGGATCATGGGGAATCTGCCCGTGACCATCCGGACGCTCGATCCGCCGCTGCATGAGTTTCTGCCCAAGACCGAGGAAGACATGCGGGATGTCTCTCAGAAGACCGGCGTACCCATAGACCGGATCAAGGCCAAGGTGGACAGCATGCACGAGTTCAACCCCATGCTGGGCTTCCGCGGCTGCCGCCTGGGTCTGGAGTACCCCGAGATCACCGAGATGCAGGCCCAGGCCATCTTCGAGGCTGCCTGTGAACTGCGCAAGGAAGGGAAGAACCCGTTCCCCGAGGTCATGATCCCGCTGGTGGGCACACTGGCCGAGTTCCAGTTGCAGAAAGACATCGTGGAGCGCGTCGCCAAGGAGACCATGAAGAAGTACGGTGTGAAGGTGAAGTACATGATCGGCACCATGATCGAGATCCCGCGCGCCTGCATCGTGGCGGGCGAGATCGCGTCCCAAGCGGAGTTCTTCTCCTTCGGGACCAACGACCTGACCCAGACCGTTCTCGCGCTTTCCCGCGACGACGCCGGGAAGTTCCTCCCCGGTTACGTGGATCGCAAGATCTACAAGGAAGACCCGTTCGTCAGCATCGACCAGGAGGGCGTCGGCGAGATGATGAAGATGGGCGTGGAACGCGGCCGCAAGGTCCGGAAGGACCTGGAGCTCGGCATCTGCGGCGAGCACGGCGGCGACCCGGCCTCCGTCATCTTCTGCCATCAGATCGGCCTGGATTACGTCAGCTGTTCGCCCTACCGGATTCCGGTGGCCAAGCTGGCGGCGGCTCACGCCAACCTCAAGGGCAAAGTGAAGGTGAAGGAGATGGGCGAGAAGTAAGCGCCTTCCAGCTCAGGTAGCCACAACGGGGGTCCCGAGCCATCGGGACCCCCGTTGGTTTTTCCAAGTATCCCCGGGAGTGGTCAGAAGCTCGCGGAGGGAACCGGACCGGAGAGGCGGTGAGCTTTGATCGGGAAGGTTGGTTCGAGCCTCCCAGCACCCCCTTAGGCGGACGCCTTTGCGGGCACTTCGCAGTATCAATCCGGCGCTTCGGTCTTATTCTGGATCGCGACAAAGCGGGCGCCGATTTTCCTGAGAACTGCAGCCTCGTAATAAACCATGCCGCCGTCTGCCCTCCGCGCGTCCATGGGTCGGCGAAGTTTGGCGAGCGTGGGATAGAGCCGTTTCGATTTGCGCAAACGTAAGTTGCTCGCGGCGCCGCTCAATCTCGGCGTGCTGACGGTACGCATACCGACCGACGCGGCCCGTGACCTTGATTGCGTCAATTTCCATCATCCGCGAGGCGTCCTTGTCGACGTTCGAACCGACAACGTCCAATGATGCGGGTGGTCAGCCCGTTCCAACCGGGCAAACCATAAGCCCAAACGTTGCAGATAAAAACGCAGCGTTTTGCCCGGAGACCTTGGCTCGGATGCGGGTGCCCGACCAAACACGCGAGCCGAGGAGGGACAAAACGAGGCCGGCGGCGCGTCCCCCCTGGAATGGGCAGAAGGCCATCGGGATCCCGGGCACGGCCAAGCCGGTGCCCGCTGGGGCGGGCGGGCGTCGTTGCCTTCGCCGAGCGCATCGGCCTCGCCGGGAAGCGGCCAGCGGTCCGCCCCGTCGCCGTGCCCTCGCCGAATGCGACCCCGCCGGCACAGAGCCTGCTCGCGGTCTGGGCCGGCGGGACCCGAGCCCCGCGACGGTCCCCCGGTTCGTCCGGCGGCTCACGGGGCCGCCTGTCCCCCAGACCGTCGCGGCGCTCTGCGCCGGGTGCCTGGCCCGGCTCGCAGGCGATACCCTCGACCGCGACTCCCGCGGCTGCGCACGGTCCGGCACCCAGGAGGGCGTCCGCTTGGCCGAGGCCCGCTGCCTTGCCCCCGGCTGGCTCCGGCGCGGGAACCCGGGACGTGCCCGGGGGGCCACCGCGGTCCTCGCCGACCTCCAGGCCCGCCGCTTGGCGCTGGAAGCGCTCCAGCGGCCCTACAGCATCGCCGCCCGGTTCACGAACCCGCGCCAGGCGGCGGTGTCCCGCCTCGCGTGCCACCCGTTCGCCCCGGGGCTGGAGGTCGGGGACCTCGGCTCCCAAGTGCACCGGTGGACGCGGGCCCGCCGGCTCCTCGGGGGCCGGGAGGCCGTCACGCGGCGGCCCACGGCGCGTGGCCGAGCGGTGTTCCCCGCCCCCGGGGACTGCTTCCATGCCGTGGGGACCCCGCGCCCGGCCGCGCCTGTGGCTGGCTGGCCCACGTCCAACGGGCGGGCCGCTACCGAGCACCGTCGCTAGGAACTCCCGCCCGCCTTCGGGGCCGTCGGGTTCTGCTCCCGTCGGTTCTGGGCCACCGCGGCCGCGCTCCGGCGCCTCGGCGTCCTCTCCACCCGCCGCGCGGCGTGCCAGCCCGCGCTCGCCGCCCCCGTGCGCCGGCCGCTCGCCACGCTCCGGACCCCCGTCTTCGCCTGCGGGGCGCTCCTCGGGCAGGCCGGCCGACCCTGCGTGCTCCGGCTGTCGCGGCCCGTCCCCTGGCCGCACCGGTTCCGCGCCCACCTGCAGCGCCTGCTTCCGTGGGTCCCTCCCTGCCATGCGCTTGGCGATCCCCCCGTCGGCGCGGTTGTTCCGGGAGCGCCACTGCAATGGTTGGGGTTAATCGAGGGAGGGTGTCCGTCGTGGATACGCTTTCCCGACTCGGATGAGCCTCGGCCATTGGCCAGGTTCAGAACCCCGATGGCTCCAAGCTGTCCACGGCTTCGGCCGGAGCCCGCACAGACTCGCCGGACCGGGGTATCCGGCGAGTCGAGGCGAGATGGCAAGGTGGAAGGCGAGGGGATGCTGGGGGGATGGACGCGGCCACGGCGTCGGGCGCGGCCGGCGCCCGGCCCCTCAGCGGCCGTAGACCAATCGGGGCAGGAACATCACGAGGGAGGGGACAAAGGTGATGAGCAGCAGGATGACCAGCATGCTGAAAAGTAGAGGCCAGACGGCGCGGCAAACGCGGCCCAGGGGCTCCCTGGCGATGGCCGTCGAGATGAAGAGCGTGGCGCCTGAAGGCGGTGAGGCGAGCCCCATGGACAGGTTCACCACCATGATGACGCCGAAGAAGACAGGGTCGATGTCCAGCTTCTTGACAAGGGGAAACAGAACGGGGGCGAAGATGATGATGGAGGGTACCGTCTCCATCACGGTGCCGACGAGCAAGAGCAGAACATTGACCAAGAGCAGGAAGACCCAGGGGGTGTCGGTGATACCGATGAAAGCGTTGGCAAGTCGGAGCGGGATTCCCTCCCGGGCCAGGATCCAACTGTAGACCGTGGAGGTGGCGATGATGAACATGACGATCCCCGTCCCCACGCCGGTGCTGACGAGAATCTCTGGCAGGTGGTGCCACTTCAGCTCCCGGTACACCAGCCCGCCGAGGATGAGTCCGTAAAAGACCGCGACGGCCGCGGCCTCAGTTGGCGTGAATACCCCACCCAGGATCCCGCCCACGATGATGACGGGCATCAGGAGGGTCAGGATCGCCTCGCGGAAGGAGATCCAGGCCTCCCGTGCGGTGGGGAAGGCGACGCCGGTGTACCTTCGCCGCCGGCTGACGACGTAGGAGTGCGCCATCAGCGCCAGACCCATCAGGATGCCCGGAACGGCCCCGGCGATAAATAGCGCCCCGACGGAGACCCCCGTGGCCACCCCGTAGATGATCATCGGGATACTCGGGGGGATCATGGTGCCGATGGTGCCGGCGCAGGCGATCAGAGCGGCGGCGAAATCCCTCGCGTATCCCTTCCGCTCCATGGCAGGGATCATCACTGATCCGATGGCGGCAGAGTCGGCAGCTGCTGCGCCGGAGATGCCTGCGAAGAACATGCTGGCCACCACGGACACCATGGCCAGCCCGCCGGTCACCCAGCCCACCAGAGTGTTGGCGAAATTGACCAGTCGGTTCGAGATCCCCCCCTTGTCCATGAGCGCCCCCGCCAGCAGGAAAAAGGGGATCGCCTGAAGCACGGTGGAGTCCGTACCACCGAACATCTGCTGCGGGACCAAGGTCAGGGGGATGTCGGTGCGCAACACAAGGAAAACACTGGCGGTGAGACCAAACGCGGTGGCCACCGGCACGTTCAAAGCAAGCAAGAGCAGCAAGAGCCCGACCAGGATGAGGCTAGTCAATCCAGGCTCCTTCCTTCCGGACCTCGGGCGGCGTACTGCGGAACCCTGCAGCAAATGCGTGGAGCGTCATCAGCACGCCCGAGACGGGCACGGCGAGATAGGGAATGCCCATCCGGATGCCGAGGCTCGAGGAGTACTGCGGCCAGGTGTGCAGCACCAGGGACCCCCCGTAGGCGACCATGATGCAAAAAAAGGTTACGGAGAGGGCGACAGCCACGGCGGAGACGGCAGACGCCCAGCGAGTGGGGAGGGCCCGAACCAGGCTGTCGATTGCCGGATGGGCGGCGCGGCGAACGCCGACACTGATGCCCAGAAAGGAGACCCAGACCAGGAGGAAACGGGTCAACTCATCCGACCAGAATATGGAATAGCTGAAGATGAATCGCCCGGCGATTTGAACGCCCACCAGGAGGGTCATGGTCGCCAGTAGTACGGCCATGACCCACTCGGCGAGACCATTCGCCGTACGGCTCAACACGTCCGCGCGCAAGCCACCTGGAGGCGAGAGTCGGCCGGTCACGTGCTGGGCCTAGCGCGTGTTCACGATGCGCTGAACAAGGTCCTTACCGAACTGGGCCTGGTACTGCTCAAAGACCGGCTTCATGGCCTCGCGGAAGGCTGCCTTGTCCGTGTTTTCGATGACGACCATGCCCTTGACTCGAAGCTCCGCGATCTGTTTCTGCTCCTCTTTGTGGATAAGGCCTCGCTGGAAACGGGCGACCTCCAGCGTCGTGTCATACACGATCTTCTGGAGATCAGCGGGCAGGCGATCCCAGGTCCGCTTGCTCAGCAGGACCGGGGCGGGGGAGTAGAAGTGGCCGGTCAGCGAGAGGTATTTCTGGACCTCGTACAGTTTGAAGGCATAGACGATGGGGGTCGGGTTCTCCTGGGCATCCAGCAGGCCCTGCTGAAGCGAGGTAAACACCTCGCCCCAGGCCATGGGGATCGCATCGGCTCCGATTTGCCGGAAGGCGGCCTGGTGGATCTTGTTCTCCATCACCCGTATCTTCAGCCCCTTCATGTCCGTCGGCTGGTTGATAGGTTTCTTAGATGTGGTGATGTGGCGAAACCCGTTTTCCCAAAACGCCAGCCCCATGATACCCACCGACTCGAACTTCTTCAGAAGACTTTGGCCGATCTCGCCGTCCAGGACCTTGTAGGCATGCTCCGCGTCCCGGAACAGAAAAGGAAGGTCCACCACGTTCATCTCGGGGACGAATCCCCCCAGGGGTCCCGTGGAGGTAACCGTGAGATGGACCGTGCCGAGCTGGAGTCCCTCGACAACCTGCCGCTCGTCGCCGAGCTGGCGGGTGTGGTGAATCTTAATGGCGACACGGCCTTTGGTTCGCTCGCCCAATAGCTGGTTCAGGTGCTCCATGGCCACGGTGTATGGATGTTCGGCCGGCGCGGTATGTGCCTCGATCAGCTCGAATTCCAGCGCGCCGGCGTGTACCCCTGAACTAGTCCCCAGGAGCAGCGCGATTACAGCCGCCGCCTTCAGTATGCTGAACATCGCCCGTCGTTCCATTGCTGCCTCCTCGTGCGGGTGTTGGCGGGCCGCTCGGCACGAACTCGCTTCACATCCGTTGTTCTGAGTTCGCCGCCGGTTCCGACGTATCCTCAGGGCGTGATGAGCCGCAGCATGTTCTCCCGCAGGACCATTCGCTCCTCTGCCGGAGTAAGCCCGGCGACCCGGATGCGTAGGATCTCAGGCCCGGGGTGCACCATGGGAGCATCCGAGCCGAAAACCACGCGGTCCGGCCCGATTTCGCGAACGGCTTGCAGAATTCTGCCGTGGAACAACATCCCCGTGGTGCCCAATATCACATTAGGCAGCCGCTTGGCCACACGAATCGCGGCGTCGACGTACCCCATCCACTGCAACCCCATGTGGTCCATGACGACGGGCACGCCGGGGTACGCTTCGGCGACCTCGCCGATCTCCCAGGGGAGGCTATACGGGGCGTGCCCCGAGTGGAACAGGGCCACGATTCCGAGATCCTGCGCCCTCCGCATGACGGCGTGGACCATCGGCCACATGGGCTGAAAGGCGTGCAAGACAGGCTGAAATTTGACCCCCCGGAATCCGTGATGCCGGACCATGCGCTCCAGCTCATCCACAGCCTCATCGCCCTGGTGCGGGTTGATCCAGGCGAAGGCGGCGAACCGATCCCGGTGGGGGGCGATGGCCTTCGCCAGCCCCTCGTTGTCCGGACGCTGTCCCGGTCCCGGGAAGGCAACCGCCCGCTCGATCCCCTGCTCCCGCATGAGCGAGAGGATGTCCGCAGCCGTTCCCTTCCGTTCGGGCGGTCCCCCGATATGGACATGCCCATCCACGATTCCGAATCCGAGGTCCCTCATCGACTCCGCCTCCCCTAACCATCCCGTTTGCCGAAGAAGGCCGGCCGGCGGGACATCGCCCTATACGCCCACCGGCCGGATATGGGCGTAGCGGTTGACCTTATGGATAGACCTGCTCGCATTCCCCGCCCGCTAGCAGGCACTTGCGCTAATCCTCCTCGATCTCCGCCACCTTCTCAGTGCCCTCCAAGACCTCGAGCGTATGGCGGGATAACCTGGAAGACAACAGCAACGCCGAGAGGTCAGTATGCACCGTTCGTTGATGAAATACACCGCTCGCCTGGCGTTCGCCCACTTCGGGCTGTCGGTCCTGGCAACCTATGGGTCCTTCACGATATTCAAGGGCCCGTCAACTCCAATGGAACTGTTCTGGGATCAGGCCCTGAGAGTCCTGCTTTTTCCGGGACGCCCGCTGTTCGACGTGTGTACCGGAAGTGTAAGTCAGGCGCTCATCTGGGGAGCAAACAGCGTCCTCTGGGGATTTGTTTTCGCGTACTGTTTTCTCCTGTGGAGAAAGCCAAAGGCCGGGTGATGGTCCATCTCACGCCTCGTCCGCCGCGCGTGTCCTACCCTGATCCCGCGCTAACGCGGTAACTGCCTGCCAATACAAAAAATGCGCGCACCCACCAGGTGAGGCTTGACAAGGGTAATGGACGTGTGCTACATAACGTCCATGACGGATGCGCAACGCCGCCGGCTCGAGCAGCAGCGCGATGCCCTGTTGGCCCGGCTGCACACCCTGCCTAACCTGATGCGGGGCTCCCTCTACGTGCGGGGCCGCAAGTGCGG
>JAKPQH010000005.1 GCA_029580855.1 bacterium
TACGACTACGACGGCCTCACGCTCCTCAGCCTCTCGGCGACCCAAGGGGCGACGACCTGGCGGATCGACTACCTCTACGACGAGGAGGGCGCCCTCTACGGCGGCGTCTACCGGAGCCCCGCGGCCTCGGCCAGCCCCACCTACTTCACCGCGGTGACCAACGACCACGGTGACGTGCTCGAGCTCTGCGATGCTGACGGCAACGCTTTCGCCGCCTACCGCTACGACGCCTGGGGCCTGCCCCAGGGCGCGGGCAACTACGGGACCGGCGTCTGGACGCAGGCCACCACCCTGGTAAACACGACCCTCGCCGGCCAGATCGCCACCCGGCAGGTCCTCCGCTACGCCAGCTACGCCTACGACGCCGAGAGCGGCCTCTACTACTGCTCGGCCAGGTGCTACGACCCGGCCACGCGGCAGTGGACGACCGGCGACCCGGCGAAGGCGGACGGGGAGGAGAGTGCGTGGCAGTACTGCATCGGCAGCCCCGTTTGCGGTACGGATGCGTCAGGCGAGAAGACAATCGGATACCGTCTGGCTGACAACAAGTATCGGGCGCTGCAAAACAGGATTCGCAGCTTTGCGATCAAGCGCACCAATAGGAAGATTCCATATGAGAAGGGCGGTACCAAATATGGGAAGGGACCCTGCGACTGCGTATCGTTCGTTCGGGGAGTACTGTATTCCGCCGGGGTTCGCGGAATGACGGCTCCCCCCGAGGAGTACATCAACGGAGATGTCTTTAGAGACATGGCGCGGTGGAAAGGACGTTGCTCGATGTCCTACTTTGACCAGTCGTCGAAGACGCGCTACCGGATCGGCGATGTCCTCATTGAACGAGGAGAACACACGGTTCTCGTTATTTCGAACGGCAAGAACCCCATGATCGCTGAATGCACCGCGAACGACGGCTTGGGCAAAGACCATTATCAGAATGCGACGGGCTACAAAGCACATCTGATCGATGGTTCGGCGAGGCTGAGACTCCGCCACAGATGGCGCCAGCACGGGTGGCGGCCGTATGAATCGGGCAGGTTCTTCAAGTCCTACCCTCATAACATTCCCAAGTGACGGAGGCGGTTGGTCATGACAGGTTCTTCATCTCCGGTGACGCTCCATCGTGATTGCCGCAGAGACGCGCTGAGAGGTGCGAGCAGGTCTGTGAAGAACGCGTTGGCGATGGCGGCAATCGCGGTGGTGCTGATCTGGGCTGCGGGCTGCTCTACGTCGAAGGGCACCGTGTCGGCTAGCCCCGAGCCTACCGAGGCCAGTCAGGCGCCGCGGTCCATGAGCCCGGAGGCGCAGGCGATCGCCACCGTGCTCAACGCGCAGCAGGCGTGGACGTACGAGCCCCGAGGAGACGTTCCAGCCGGTTCTCTGGACGTTCGCGGGACACTCGTCTTTGCGATCGTCCACCGGGTGGAGACGGACTCGGCTACGCCCACGATCACGTTCGACGCGGCTCAACTGTATTTCGGGGGTCCGGCTGAGCAGGCGGCGCGAGAAGACGGCCGGTCTATCCAAGGCGGGAGCTACGTGAGGAATGCCTACAAACACCGTCAGACAGTCAAGATCGCGCCTGGATGCCCGGTGGTCTACGCCGTCGCCAGGACCTCCATGTCCGGACGGTTTCCTCACATCCCCGAAGACATACCTCTGCGTAGGCACGGCTACTGGCTTGTCATTGACCGTGGGAAGGTCACGGCGATGATATGGATGAACCTCAACAGTTGAACAACGACTGACTGCCAAGTGAAGCGCGCCGGGTATTCTGGAGGCTCCGAGTTCCTTGGGGGAGCCCATGTCCAGAGGAACGCCCTGCCCGCCGGGGCTTCGTGAACAAGCTGTTCGTACGGCCGCGGAGATCGGCGAGCCTGGCGCCGTGCGCCGTGTCGCCGAGAAGCTCGGCGTGATCCCCGCCGGGCGGCACATCTCCGACCGGATACCGTGCTTGGTCGTGGTCTTCCAGGGATGGCGTCGTCAATGTCAAACCCTGACCAGAAGGAGACGGCTCGTGCGAAACGGAGTTGGAGGGAAGACACGGCCGCTCGCCGGAGCCGGAGTTCTCGGCATGCTCGCCTTCGTCCTCGTCCTTCTCGCAGGCTGTGGCGGCTCGGCTGACCCCTACAGCGGCGACTGGGTCAGTCTGACGAATCCGCCGCTGAACCCGACGCCGGGACTGATGACGATCGAGAAGAAGGAAGACGACGAGTGGATCGTGCGTCTGGGTGAGTATTGGCCCGGGGTGGGGTGGGGCAAGGAGCTCGTCTTCCGGGAGGTCGGCGGCGAGTTGAGGCTCGGGGACAGAAGCGTCATCCGACGGGCCGGAGACAGGTTGGCGCTGATCGGGCTGCCGGGCGCTGAACCCTTGTACTTCGTGAGGCGGCCGACGCCGGCGGCGAGCGCCTCTCCCTGAGGCGTCCTCGCGAAGCGCGTGAGGAGGGGAGACGTGGTCCTGTTCGCGAGATTGCGGGCAACCGGCTCGGCGCCCGGTCCTCGGGCGGCATGGGGAGAAGCGCGTCGCGGTGATGGAGCTGAACGCCGCTCGAGTCGACGTCGAGGTGATCCACCTGCTACAGTCCGGGCGTCTCTGCCCGCATCGGCGGAGGGCGCAAATGCCTACGAGCTGCGGACGTGGAGTCAGATGGTGAGTCGATGTACGCGAGGGGCCGGGCGGCCTGCGCGTGAGATCGCCGCGGAGCGCAGGCGGCGTCTCGGCTGCCGGATGGGGCGGCCATCCGGGGCGAAGCTCTGCGTCCTGCTGCTTGTGGCCCTCGCTCTGTGCCCGGCGGCAGGGTGCGGCGACGCCGTCGACACGGGCGCGGGTCACCGGTTTGCGCTGCCCGCCGCCTCCGACGGCGCGGGCCCCCTGGTCGTGTGGGACGCCGTCCGCGCTGCGGGCGACTGGGAGGAGAGCGAGGTCGTCGCCGCTCGCCTAGGGGCAGAGGACGCCCCCGTCGTCCTCAGCGAGGCAAGGTGGGCGAGTTGCAACGCGCTCTCCCGCCGCTGGCTCGCCTGGGAGCAGACCGGCATCCGGAAGGACGGTCTTCCTACCGCCTCTGTGTACGATCTCGACACCGGACGTCGCGTGTGGGTCGACCGCAGTTCCAGCGGGGGCAAGGCTCCCCGGGTCTCCGGCTCCACGCTGGTCTGGCTCCGAGGTGGCGGGTCGCGCTGGGACCTCATGTCGCTCCGGCTTCCGGACGGGGAGGAGCAGGCGCTGGTCTCGCATCGGTGGCCGATGCTGTCTCCCGCCGTCGCCGGCCCCTGGGTGGTCTGGACCGATCGTCGGCGCGGAGCCGAGAACTCGGACATCTACGGCTACAACCTCGACACGGGCGAGGAGCGCGCCATCTGCACCGCGCCCGGGTCCCAGCAGGGCGCGGACGTGTCCGGCCCCTGGGTGGTCTGGACGGACTACCGGCGCAGCGCCGGCCAGGCGGAGATCTACGAGAACGCCGACATCTACGGCTACAACCTCGACACGGGGGAGGAGCGCCTCATCTGCGACGCCCCCGGCTCCCAGGGGTCCCCCGCCGTCTCCGGCTCCTGGGTGGTCTGGGACGACTACCGGCGCAGCCCCAGCGGCGGGGACATCTACGACGACGCCGACATCTACGAGAACGCCGACATCTATGGCTACAACCTCGACACCGGTGAGGAGCGCCTCATCTGCGACGCGCCCGGCTCCCAGCTGTCCCCCGACATCTCGGGTCCCTGGGTGGTCTGGACCGATCACCGGCGCGGCGTCGACGATGCAGATATCTACGGCTACGACCTCCGCACCGGCGAGGAGCGCGCGGTCTGCAGGGACCCGGGGACTCAGAGGAATCCGTTGCTGCCCTCGGACTGAACGGCGCGGTTCACGCGGACC
>JAKPQH010000006.1 GCA_029580855.1 bacterium
TAGCCTGACTTTCGCTACTGGCAGCCGGTGGTCGCCGTAAGTCGTTGATAAGACGCCCGACCGCCGGTGAAGGTCTGCCCTACATCTGCACCGCGCGTTTTGCGGTGATGCGGGGCGGCGGCTGGGCGGGCAGCGTCCACCCAAGCTGGGTCAGGAGCAGTTGCTGGTCGGGCTCGGGTTCCGTGTGGCGTGTGAAGATCAACTCGCGCCCGTCGGTCGTCGGGAAGTGCACGTCGAGCAGTTGCATGGCGGCGAACTTGTCCAGGACCTGGCGCACGGTGAGGCCCGGGGCATGCGGCCGGAGTTGCGCTTTCAAGGTGACGTGCAGACAGTAGGCGAGGAAGGCGACGAAGATGTGGGCCTCGACCCGTTCGGGCCGCTGATGGAAGATCGGTCGCACGGCCAGCTCGGCCTTCAAGGTCTTGAAGACCGCCTCGATCTCCACGAGGTGCAGATAGTACTCCCAGAGCTGGGCCGGGTCGGTCGCGGTCAGGTTCGAGCGCAGCAGGTACCGGCCCTCGCGCCGGCGCACCTGCCGGAGCTTGGTTTTGTCCAGCGCGAAGGTGAAGTCCACGCGTCGGACCCGCTCCGTCTTCGGAGGCGGCGGGGGCAGGCTGATCTCCACCAAGCTCGCGGCCCGGCCCGCCGCCTGCTGCGCCGCGCCGAGCTTCAAGAGTAAGGTCTCGTAGGTGGGCCGCTGCCGCTGCAAGGCGTGCAGGCGGGCCCAGAGCCGCTTCAGCCGACGGCGGCGCATGGCGCGCTCCTTGGCGACCCGATCCGCGCTCTGCACCCAGACGTAGAGCTCGGCGTCCTGGGGGAGGAGTTTGACCTGGACCCGGGGCCGCGCCGCCTGCCAGGGCACGGCGAGCAGCGGCTGCTCGAGTTTGGTCAATCGCCCTTTCGGGGTGCCGACGAGATACTGCCCGCCCCGCGCCCGCAACTCGGCGAGCTGCGCCTCGGTCGGGATGCCGCGGTCCATGAGCCAGATCCGGCGGGCCTTCCCGTAGCGGGCCTCGATCTGGATGAGGAACATCGGCAGGGTGGTGCTGTCCGCCGTGTTGCCCGGCAGCACCTCGTAGGCGAGCGGGAAGCCTTCGGGGGTGATGACGAGCGCGAGCACGACCTGCACGCAGTCCGGCCGGTGATCCCGGCTGTAGCCGTAGCGGCGGGGATCCCCCTCCTCATCGGCCGGGTCGCTCGCGAAGTAGGTGCTCGTCAGGTCATAGAGGAGGAGGTCGTAGGTCGCCCCGAAGAGATCCTGCCAGCGGCGGGTGAGGAAGGTGAAGAGGTCGGCCTTGTGGGGCAGCAACTTGTCAAGGCAGCGATACAGGGTGTCCTTGGCCACGCCCGCGACGGCGGTGCCGAGGAGATCGCCCATCGCACTGCGCTGGAGCCATTCCCGGTGGAGGTACCACTCGCTCCCCGGGGCGAGGAAGCGGTAGGCGACCAAGAGCTGCAGGACCTGCTCCCAGGCCGTCCCCTCGCGACTCGGCGGCAATCGCTCATGCCAAAACTGGTCGAGGCCAAGCTGCGCCCAGAGTTGCCACGCCACCCAGCAGGCGCCCCACTGCCGCGGGCGCTCGAGCCGGAACGCGCGGAGGCGCACTTGGATGCCGATGTCGGCGACGTGCGCGGGAATCGCCCGGTCGGCCGGGAACAGGGCCAGGCGGAGTTGCCGGTGCGTGCCTTCTTCGAAAGCCTCGATGCAGTGGAGCCAGCTGGCCTGCTGGCTATCATTGAGCTCGCCGAGATAGAGCACGCGCCGATCGACGGCCCGGCCATCGGCGCACCGGCGCTTCTCCTCGATGCTCCAGTAGCGGTGCTCCTTCCCATCCTTGCGGCGCACATGGCAGCGGAGGTACATAGTGCCGCGACGCTATCGCACTCTCGGCGCACTGACAAGGGGGTAGGTCTGCCCCCACCCCGCTTCCGGAGAGGCCAGTGCCGATCGGGCGCGCAGTTATGAGCGTGGTCGCGCCGAAATTTCTTGTTTTCGTGATCCAGTAGCGAAGGTCAGGTTAGACAGCCGACCGCAACACCGGACCGGCCGGCGCCCGTCCGGGCGCCGGCCGGCGGTCGCGTGGACGCCGGATCGCCGGCCTAGCGGGGATCCAGTTTCTGGATGATGCGCCGGTGGTTCAAGCGTTGGCGCAACAATTCCTGCGCGCGGTGCACCTTGGGGGCTTCGCGGATGCGGATGCGGCCCAGGACCGACTCCAGCTTTTCCACCGTGGTCAACGTGTCATGGGACACCACCACGATGGGGACGCCGGCCTCGCGCGCCCGCGCGATGATGATCTGGTTCGGCATCTGGTCGCCCGTGAGCACGAGACAGCGCGTCGAGGTCTCCAGCGCGGCGAGCTGGATGTCGGCGCGGTTTCCGCCCGTGATGACCGCCTTGTTCGGCAGCCGCTGGAAGTAGCCCAGCGCCGCGCCGGTGTCCATGGCGCCGACGCTGAACCGCTCCACGAACTCGTCCAGGGCCGCCTCGCCGCAGACCACCTTCCCCTGCAGGATCTCGACCAGCTGCCGGACGGTCACGGCATCCAGCAGCCGGTCCAGCGGAACGACCCCAAGCACCTCGACGCCCTTGGAGGCGAGGTAGGGGACGACGATCTGCTCGACTTCGGGGAGAGCCTGCGGGGTCACGCGGTTCAGGACGACGCCCATCAGGCCGTCACCCAGCATCTCGCGGGCCATCAGGATGCAATCGATGCAGACCTCGTTTTGGTACGGGTCCACCAGGAGAACCGGGGCGCTGAATTCCTTGACCAGGCTCAACGTTGGAACGCCGAGGAAACCGCCGTCGGCGAGCGTGCCGGCGCCGCCCATGAGGAGGACGTCCTTGCCCGCCGAGACCGCCTCAAACGCCTTCCGGATGCGCGACGGGACGTCCCCGGCATCCCCCTGGAGCGCCTTGAAGAACAGATCCTGTGTCACGACGACGGGACAGATCTGCTCCAGCGACTCGGCCAGATGCAGCACCTCTTTGAGAAATTGCGCGTCGGCATCCACGACCTTGCCCCCGACCATGGTCGGCTGCTTGCCCAGCGGCTTGAAGAAGCCGACCTTGTAGCCGCTCTCCTGGAGGGCCGGCGCCAGCCCGATGGTGATCATGGTCTTGCCGGAGTTGCCGACCGTCGATCCGATAAACAGGGTCCGCATGGTGTGCCTCCCTTCGTGTGGTGGCGTGCGACCGCCCCTTCGCGTCGCAGTATACTCCACTCACGCGCTTTGGAGGGTCGGGAATTTTTTTGCACCGCTTGGTGGCCGCGTCGCGGCGGGGTGTGTCCCAGCCTGTCGCACGGTCGGCGGTGGGTAGAGCCGCCCGCGCGCCCTATGGCGCGGCGCGGAGGGTGAGAACGGGGCAAGACGCTCTTCGCACGACCTGCTCCGCGGTGCTCCCCATGATGGCATGGTTGAGGCCGGTCTTGCCCTCCGTGCCCATGACGATCAGGTCCGCGTTGTGCGTCCGGGCGTGCCGGACGATCTGCTGAAACGGCAACCCGGCCACCACGACCAGGGATGCGTGGGACCCCGGACCGAGCGCGTGCCGCATCTCCTCCCGCAGCGTCTCCTCGGCGGAGCGGATCGCCTCCTCGCGTAGCTGGTCCAGGGGTGGGTGTGGGATGTGAGAGCAGGTCACGCTCAGGGGATCGCGGACCGCGTGCAGAATCGTCAGGTCCGCCCCGAAACGGCTGGCCATGGCGTTGGCGGTCGCCATGATTTCCCGGCACGTCGGCGTGAGGTCCACCGGGCAAAGGATGTGCCGGATGACAACCGCCGCCGACGCGCCGGCGGCCGGAGCCGCCGGGGTCTCCGTCGCAGCGGGCGCCGTGATCGACGAGACGACAGCGCCCGCGGCGCGGACGAGCAGGACCGGCACGGGGGAGTGGCGGACCACGGTCTCGGCCACGCTGCCCAGCACCCAGCGCCGGATCCCGCCGCGGCCGTGTGTCGACATGGCGATCATGTCCACGCCTCCGGCGCGGGCGTGGTCCAATATCTCGTCTGCGGCATGACCGTAGCGCACGACGCTCCTGACCGCGAGCCCTTGGGCAGCCAGGTTCGTTTCGATCGTGCCCAGATACGCCTGGGCTTCCTCGACGACACGGACCTGCGCCTCCACCGGATCCGCGCCGAGAAACGTGTGCGCCAGCGCGACGCGGAGCAGAACGACCTCGGCCTGCCGGAGCGCGGCGAGCTCGATGACCTGGGGGAGGACCGCCTCAGCGACGGGCGATCCGTCCAGCGGGACGAGTATTCGGGAGAGCATGGCACCCCTCCATCTGCGGCCCTCAGGGCATCTCGAACTTCATGGCGGGATGTTTGACGGTCAGGACCGGACACGGCGCCTTGCGCACGACCTTCTCCGCCACACTGCCAACCAGGGCATGGGCCAGACCGGTCCGTCCGTGGGTCGCCATGACGATCAGATCGATCTGACGGCTTCGAGCGTAGTCGACGATCTCGTGAAAGTCCACCCCGACGCGCACCTCGCTCTGGGAGGGGATGTTGCGGACCTTTGCTTCTTGCACGAAGCGGTCCAACGACGCGTTGGCTTCCGCCGTGAGGACCTCGGCGAACTTCGCGGGGTCGAAGTTCCCCGCGTACGCCTCCATCATGTGCGGGGGAGGCGCGACAACGTGGAGGAGATGGATCTCGGCCCCGAACTCTTTGGCGAAGTGCAGCGCGAAGCGCCAGGCGTGATCGGCAGGTTCGGAGAAGTCGGTGGGGAACAGGATCCGTCGGATCGGCACCATGACGCCCTCCCTTCCCGACGTCCAAGGCGCCCGGCAATCAGGACGATGCGGCGGCGCCCCGCCCTTCCAAGGCGTCATGGACGGCGGCGATCAGGTCCGACATGCGCAACGGTTTGCTGATAAAAGCCGCCGCGCCGAGCTTCAGCGCCCGGGTGTAGCTGTGCCAATCTCCGAAGGCGGTGACGATGATCACGGGCAGGGAGGGATGGGTCCGGCGGAGCTTTTCGAGCAATTCCAGACCTCCGTCGTGCGGCATCAGCATGTCCGTCACGACCAGGTCAAAGGCCCCCTGCAGAAGCGTGGTCATGGCCTGTCGTCCGTCGCTGGCTACGGCGACGCGGAAGCCCTCTTTTTCAAGGACCTTCCGCATGAGGTCGCGCATTTCCTCGTCGTCGTCGACGACGAGAAGGCGCTCGGCCGCCTGTCTCGTGACGCCGTACACCATCGCCGATGCCCTCGCGGGCCCTCCCGAGAAAATGGCTATGCATTGCCGATGCCACACCCGGCGGCTCGGGGAACCGGCGGGGCGGAAGGATAAGAAATCGTCGGTTTCGGCAAACAGAAAAGAAACGCGGGGTTTGGCAGAGAAGCGCTCGGAGGGGCTCCGCCCAATCTCGCCCGGAGGTTGGCCCCCGCCGAGAGGCGCGGCCGAGTGTCGCAGTCGGGCGCTCGGCTGAGACCGTTTGTCTCAGCACGCGCTGAGACGCGGGGCGAAACCGGCGGATGCGGGAGGCGCCGCGAAAGGGCAGGCGTAACGGTCAGCCCGCTTCCGTAAAGTCATCCGCCCGAAACACCCGAGGGCACGCCATGCGGGCCCTCGGGCTGAGTGCAGCAGGTTGGGTCTTTCCCACACGCGTTGTCCCGAGCGATTACTTGGTGACGGGAAGCCCCTCTTTCTCCCATGCGAGCATGCCGCCGGCGACGTCCTTCACGTTCGTGTAGCCCATCAATTTCAGTGCCATCGTCGCGTAGGCGGCGCGGATGCCGCTCTTGCATACCACCGCAATGGACGCCGCCTTATCCTTGGGGAGCTTGTCCAGATTCTTCATCAGGGTGCGGATCGGAATATTCACGGCGCCCTCGATGTGCCCAGCCTTGAACTCGTCCGGCTCACGCACGTCGAGGACAAATACGTTCTCGCCGGCATTCTGTTTCGCGTCAAGGGTCTTACACGCGACAGTCTCGAAATCGGCCGGCAGCTGGCTCAGGAAGGCATGGACGTTGTCCTGCACTTCTGCGGCATGGACCGGAAGGGCGACGGCAATGAACACGAATGCCAAGACGAGGGAACACCGACAGATCTTGCGCGCCATTTTCACTCCTTTGTCGTGCGGCGCCTCAGCGGCGGCCAGGGACGTTGGGGACCACGACCTTGCTGTTGGCCGCGGCCTCCGCGGGGTTCAGATCGCCCGGCTTCAGAAAGATCCGGGCATTGCCATGACAGTTGTTGCAGCTCGCGGTGCGCGGCGTCTTGCGCTGAATGTTGTGCGGAACGGTGTCCTTCCACGTCGGGACGGCGTCGTAGTTCGGCAGCGCGTCCTTGACCTTCGGATCGAGGGTGGTGCGCACGGTTGGCGTGTGCCGGAGCAAGGTGTACTGATAGGGAGCACCCGCATGGGCGGTCTTGCCGATCTTGAACTGCAGCGTGGATTTCGCTCCCGCGCCCAGGTGGCAGCTCTCGCAACCCCGGTAGACGTTCGAGTGACAGACCACGCAGTTGATCTTGTCCCCGTGGACCGCATGCTGCTCGATGGGGGAACCCGCCGCCCTGGCGTTCGGATGGCAGCCAAGACACGAGGGCTTGCTCTTGACCGCATGGCGGTTCGGATAGGCCGTTCCGTCGCCGTGAAGCTGGGTCGCCGGATGGCAGGCAACGCACTCCATCTTCGCCTTCTGCCAATGAACGTCCGGCGGGAATCCCTCATTCTTCCCCGTGTACTCCGGGAAGACGCGACCGCCGTGGCACGTGCCGCAGGCGTGTTCCATGGGCGCACGTTTCGAGAAGACGTGGCCATCCATCAAGCCGCCACGGGCGGATTGAGCCTTGCTGACGTGACAATCGCCGCAGCTCGCGTGACAGGTCTGACACGCCTGTCTAAAAACCGGTTGGACGTCGTTCCAGCGGTCGCCGGAGACGAGCTTCAGATAGTTTTCGTAGGCCCGCACGGTGAAGTGCAGACTGCTCTTGACGTTGGCCACCTCGGTGGCGTGGCACGCGGCGCAGGCAGCGTCGGGGTCGCGCGACGGCCGGGCGACCAGTCCCTTGTGGGCCGCAGATTTCTCCGAGGCCTTGGGATCGCCTTTGTGGCATGTCTCGCAGCCGTCCATCGCGTGCGTACTGGTCAGAAACGCCTGCTTCACCAGGTAGCGCTGGTAGGGTTCCCCCGCCGGGGGCGGCGGACCGCTTCACCCTTCCCCCTCTTCTGTCGGCGGCGGATCCGGTGGCGTGAGCGCCTTGAGTTTTGACGCGTCGGTATGACACGTCACGCACTGGGAATCCCCGGGACCGGCCGCCCACGCGGGGTGAGTCCCTGTGCGGATCAAAAAGCAGCCCACCACGAGGATGACGGCGAAAACTACGGCGCGCTGGAATCGTCGAAAAGAACCGTTCAAATGCCTCATCGCCACACCTTAGCGATCCAAGGGGATAATTTATACTGCGGTACCGCGGCCGGTCCGATCAAACACGCGATCACCGCGCCACACCCAGCAATTCGTCTTCCAAAACTCCTCGGAGGCCCGTGGTTATTGCTAAATCGTCGCCAACAAAGGCTGCCTGGCCAGGCTGTGGACTCAAATACCAACCGACGGCCGTTGCATACAACACATCCAAATCCATGAGCGAACCGTTTTGTCGGGCAAGAAAGTAATTTTTTCAAGTAATTACCCGGCTGGGAAATTATGACCTATGGTGTTGTAGATCAACCGAAGGTGCAATATACAGGGAAGCCGGCAGGGCAGGCGCGGCTGTCACGGGCCGCAAGAAGCCGAGCGCGAAATCCCTGCAGAATCCACAAACCCGAGCCACAGTCGGATGGCATCACGGCAACGCCGGACGCTTTTACACACGACTCGATGTCGTTCGAGGCTCCGGGCCGACCGACCCGCGAGATCAGTGTCAGCCGCAGTCGGACCATGCGGGGTCCCACGGGACCATCGTATCCGGACCGTGCGGCGCCGCTCCTCGCTGATCGGGATAGACCAGCGTCAGGCCACAGAGGGGACACTGGACGAGCAACTGGTCCGGGTTCTCGGTGGTGATGAGGAACGCGCGCTGGCACGCACGACACATCACGGTCTCCTGGTGCACGTACGTCCCTCCGCTATCGCCCGCGCTCGTCCCGAATCAGTTGCGCGGGGCTACGATACACCAACGCCGCATCCTCCGCCACAGCGTCGTCCGATCGATCCGCAATCGCGCCGCCGCGAGGCCCCGGTTCCAGCCGCCCGCCTCGACCGCGCGCTGCAGCCGCGCCTTCTCGTCCGCGGCCGAGACCGAGGGGCGCGACCTCTTCGGGTGCTGCGCTCGGTCCGTCTGTATCCCGACCATGGCGCTGGGGAAGGCCTCCGCCTCAATCGCGCCGCCCCGCGAACAGACGATAGCATGTTCGATGCCATTCTCCAACTCCCGCACGTTGCCGGGCCAGTCGTGATCCTTAAGAACGGACATGGCGCGCGGCGGGGCGGAGAGCGGCTTGGCTTTCCCGTTGGCGGTCAGGCGCTCCAAGAGGAACTCCGTCTACGGCGGGATGTCGGCCCGGCGCCGGCGCAGCGCCGGGTGTCGCAGGCCTCGCTGCGCAAGATCTGGCCGCAGGACCGACCCACCGCGGAGAGGCCCTGCCGGCGTCCGGGAGGGTCTGGGCGGGTTCGTTGAACCCGACGACTCGCCTCTCGGCGTCCATGGTGAGCACCGAGTCGGGGAGGCCCGGCAGAACATCGATGATGTCCCAGGGTGCGGTCGAGATCGGCATCCGGTTCTTCGGTCGCCGCGTTCCACCCGTGGGGCCGACTCCGTGTCCTCGCGCGGGGCGAATTCCGTCCCGCGGTGCCGCCCGAAACGGCGGAGGCGCCCACCCGGGCCGGCCGCTGCGCCGGCCACCTCCGCCACCGACGGGCTCCCGCAGCCGAGGCGTGTCGGCGGTCGGTTAATCGACGGCGGCGGGTTCTTCCAGTCCCTTCTCGACTTCCTTGAGGAGGAGGACGCGGTCTGCGGCGCCCTCGAGATACCCGTGCCCCAGACGCTCCTCGGCCAGGGTGAAGCCGACCTCCTCCTCGACGAACATGTGGTGCAGAAACTCTTTCACCAGGGCGATGCCTTTGTCCCGGACCAGCGCGGCGGTGTCGGCGCCGACGGCGGTGCGGGTGAGGGCCTTGAACTCGTTCAGGCGTGTGTCCAGGTCTCGGTGTTCTTGCTCCATCTGCGCGACCACGCCCGCTGCGTCCGGCCCGGTCTCTGCCAGCGGCCTGAAAATCCACCGCTCCTCCGAGCCCCAGTACTCCCGCAGCTCGATCTCCAGGTAGCCGGCCAGGTTTTTGGCGACGATGGTCCAGTTCGGGCCCCGCATGAGGAGGGCGCGGTCCAGCGACACGAGGGCTCTACGGATGGTGCGGTGATTTTTCCGGAAAATGTCGGTGGCGGTCATGGGCGACTCCTCGATGAGGGGGCATGGGCAGAGGCCGGATCGGTTTTGCGTCCTCGACGCCCGTTTCCGGGATCGCGACGGCGCCGATAGTACCACCAAACTCCTGCCCGCGCACGCCGAACCTCTCGCGGGCAGACGTGGAAGCCTCCAAAGGACTGCTCAACCCGACGTTTGTCCCCGACGCCGTTGGAAAGCGCGTGCCGCTCACTCCTCGCCGAGCTTCAGGCCGAAGCGCCGGATTTTTCGATAGAGCGTGCGGCGATCGATCCCCAGGATAGAGGCTGCGCGGATCTGGTGCCCCTTGGTGCGCCGCAGAATCATGGCGATGTAGTCCTTTTCCAGATCCTCCAGCGTGGCTTCCTTGGCCAGCGCCCGCTCCAGCGGACTCGTTCCGCCCGCCAGATGCGGGGGAAGGTCCCTCGGCTCGATCGCGGGTCCGTGCCCCAGCGTGACGGCGCGCTCGATCACGTTCTCCAGCTCGCGCACATTGCCGGGCCAGGTGTGACTCATGAGGATCGCCATGGCCTCCTTAGAGATCTCTCGGATGGCCGGGTTGGACTCCGGGGCAAATTTCTGGACGAAATGGTTGGCCAGGAGCGGGATGTCCTCCTGGCGGTCCTTGAGATCGGGCAGCGTGATGGGCACGACGTTCAGCCGGTAGTAGAGATCCTCGCGGAAGGTCCCCTCCTCGATGGCCTTCCGCAGGTCCCGGTTGGTGGCGGCGAGGATCCGGACGTCGATCTTGATGGTCCGGGTGCCGCCGACCCGC
>JAKPQH010000007.1 GCA_029580855.1 bacterium
AACCCCGACCTGCCGTACAGCACCTTCCTGTGCGCCAAGGGGCTCAGGTGGGCGGAGCGCGCGGTCAGCCCGGCGCGCCTGTCCGTCCCCCTGCTGCGCAGAGGAGGAGTGCACGCGCCTGTGACCTGGGAGGACGCCCTCGCTGAGCTGGCGGGCAGGATGGAGGGCGCCGCGGGGCGGCACGGCCCCGCGTCCGTGTTCTACCTGTCCGGCACGGGCTCCATGCTCTACTCCAAGATGCTGCTGCCCCACCTGTTCGCCGAGCTGGGCGGATGCACGGTCAAGAGGGGGAACCAGTGCTCGTCGGCGGGCAGCCACGGGCTGGCCGAGTCATTCGGCGAGGTCCCGGTCTCCCGCCCCGAGTCGATGGCCGACCACTCGCGCGGAGTCCTGTTCTGGGGTCGCAACGCGCTGGAGACGCACCCCCACGCGGTCCCCCTGCTCGGCAGGGTGAGGGGCAGGGGGGGCGAGCTAGCCTCGGTCGAGATAAGGGAGACCCCGACCACCCGCTTCTGCGACCGCTGGTGGCGGATAGACCCCGGCGGGGACTGGGCTCTGGCCGCGTGGCTGTGCAGGCGGCTGCTGGAGCGCGGGGGAGCGGAGTGGAGGGGGCGCGTCGAGAACCCGGACGCGTTCGAGCGGACGCTCGCCGCCCTGGACGACGGCGCGCTGCTGAGCAACGCGGGGCTGCGGGCCGCAAGGGCCGGGGAGCTGCTCGAATGGCTGCTGGACTTCCGCCCCGTGACCCACTACGCCGCCTTCGGAGCGCAGCGCTACATGCACGGGGACGCCCAGTTCCGCTGGATCGGGGCGCTTGCCGTGATGCTCGGCGCGTTCGACGGGCCGGGCGCGGGGCTGGCCTTCAGCAAGGACGAGTCCGCCCTCTTCCCGCCGGAGCTCGCGCCGAGGGGGGTTGAGCTGCGCCGCCTGCCCGTCTCCTCGTGGCAGAGCATGCTCGACGGGCTGGATCCCCCGGTCGAGGTGATGATCATCTCCTGCGCCAATCCGGCAAGGCAGAGCCCGGCCTCCGACCTGGTCGTCGAGGCCCTCCGCCGAGTGCCGTTCACGGTGTGCATCGACTTTGCGATGTCCGACACCGCGCGGGAGTGCAGCCTCGTCCTCCCCACCACCACCTTCCTGGAGGAGGGAGGGGACTGGAGGGGCTCCTACTGGCACAACTACCTCGTGCGCACCGAGCGGATCCTCCCCCCGAGGGGGGAGGCGCTGGAGGAGGTCGAGATCTTCACCCGGCTCGCCCGAGCCCTCGGCCTGGAGCTCGACCTGGCCGCGATGAAGCGCCGGATGGACGCCGCCATGCTCGCCTCCCCCCTGATCGAGAGGGTGGGGGAGGGGGTCTGGCGCTGGGACGAGCCCGACTACTGGACCGCCTCCGAGCGGAAGGCCCGGCTGCCCGAGTCCGCGCCGACGCCGCGCGAGGGGGGCGGCCTGCGCCTGGTGACGGTTCACACCTCCGCCTACACCAACGGGCAGACCTGGGACGCGCCCGGCCTGCCCGCGACCCCCGTCCTGTCCGTCTCCCCGGCCGACGCGAGGCCGCTCGGGCTGGCCGACGGGGATAGCGCGGTCGCCACCGGGGCCAGGGGGCGAAGCCTCCCGGTGACCGTCAGGGTGGACCCGTCGCTCGGCGGCGGCTACTGCGTCATGCGCCAGGGCACCGCGGGCGTGAACCGCCTGACGGACCCGCTGGTCAGCCCCGGATTCGGCGCTCCCTACGCGGAGGGGCGCATAACCCTGTCGAGAGCGAGGAGATGCGACTGATGCAGATACTGGCCCCCTTGATGAAGAACAGCATTTTTGTCATGAGCCTAGCCGTGGGGCTCGGCATACTTGTCGGCAGGATCAGCATACGGGGGGTGAGCATGGGGATATCCGGCGCGCTCTTCGTCGGCCTGTTCATGGGCGCGGCGGGGTGGTCCGTGCCGAGCGAGTACTTCAACTGGAACCTGATGTTCTTCGTCGTGTCGGTCGGCCTGCTCGCCGCCGAGGACACCGCGCGCGTGCTGAAGAAGTACGGACTGCGCTTCGTGCTGCTGTCGATAGTCGTGACCGGCGCGGGCGCGCTGGCGACCCTCGCCGCCGGGCTGGCCTTCTCCGGCTCGGCCTCCCCCTGCATGATAGCGGGCACCTACACCGGCGCGCTGACCAGCTCCCCCGGGCTGGGGGCCGCGCTCGAGGCCACCGCCGGGAACCCGGACGTCGCCCTCGGCTACTCGATCACCTACCCGTTCGGCGTGATGGCCGTGGTGCTGTTCGTGCAGCTCGCGCCGGCGATCTTCCGGATCGACGTGGCAGCGGAGAGGGAGATGCTGGCGCTTGAGCGGGCCGGGCAGAGCGCGCGGGCCGTCGACGCTGCGCCGGGACGGACTTCGGCCTCGACCGGTGCGGCGCCCGCGCCCGACAGCCCCCCGGCCGCGACAAAAGAGGCGTCCGCCGCGGCCAAACAGGCGTCCGCCCCGTTCTCCCTGCTCAGCTTCCTGGTCTGCATAATCGGCGGGACCCTGCTCGGCGAGCTCTCCCTGCCGCTCGGCCCCCTTGGCACGGTCGGCCTCGGCACCACCGGCGGGGCGCTGCTGTTCGCCCTGTTCGCGGGCGGGTTCGACCGGTTGGGGCCGCTGCCCATGCGGATGGACAGGGCGGTGCTTTCGGCGCTGCGGACCATATCGCTCGGCTTCTTCCTGGCCGTGGTGGGGCTGAACGCAGGGGGCGGCGCGCTCAAGGCCCTCCTCGAGCACGGCGCCCTGCTGATAGCCGTGGGCATCGGCTCGGCCCTGGCGGCGGAGCTCGCCGGGTTCGTCCTCGGGCGCTACGTGTTCAGGGTGAACTGGATCATCCTGGCGGGCGCGATCTGCGGGGCAATGACCAGCACCCCCGGCCTGGCCGCCGCGATAGACGCCACCGGCACGGACGAGTGCAGCGCCGGCTACGGGGCGGCCTACCCGGTCGCGATAGTCTGCATGGTGGTCTTCACCACGATGCTGGCCACCTTCTTCAGGACTCGATAGAGGAGGCGTCGCGCTCGAACAGCATCTGGTTCGCCCTGTGGTAGGACTCGAACGTCCCGGTGTCCATCCAGATGCCCTGCACGAAGTCGTACTCCAGCTCCCCTCGCGCGATGTAGGCGTTGTTGACGTCCGTGATCTCGTACTCCCCGCGGCTGGAGGGGGAGAGCCCGTCGATGATCCCCCAGACCCTGTCGTCGTACAGGTAGGCCCCCACCACGGCGTAGTCGCTCTTCGGCTTCTCGGGCTTCTCCTGGATCTCGACCACCTTGCGCTCGTCCAGCGCCGCGACCCCGAAGGCCGACGGGTTCCCGACCTTCACCAGCATCACGCGCGCCCCCCTCTCCCCCTGGGCGGAGCGGAAGTTCTCCACGAAGTGCGTCAGGGGACGCTCGAAGATGTTGTCCCCCAGCAGCACGAACACCGGCTCGTCCCCGGCGAAGCGCCTGCCGAGGCGCAGGGCGTCGGCTATCCCCCGGGCCTCCTCCTGAACCTTGTAGGTGAAGTCCGCCCCGAACTCCGCGCCGCTG
>JAKPQH010000008.1 GCA_029580855.1 bacterium
CCGCGAAGGCCCCGCGTAAGACGAAAGGAGTTGCGCACCCGAGCCGATCACGGTAGAAGAACGCTCAACCCACCCGGCGCCGGGGGTGGGGGAATGCTTCTGAAAAACCGGTGGGGGAAACCTTCTGAAAAACGACAGAAGGATCGCTCGCGATGGTTTTCCACTACCTTTCCTCGGCCCATTTCACGCCCGCCGCTCATTCCTGGGATCGGCCAGCCGTCTCGCCGACTAGAACCACCCCAGGCGCTCGTCGCCTTGTCCCGCCAGCGTCGCTGCCGCCACACGCGCCGCCATCCGCTGGTTTACCCTCACATCGTTTTGGTTTTCCGGCGCCCGGAGTGTTTGGTCGCCGTTTAAACGCCCCCGACTCGGCGGCGGGCGAGGTCGGGCCGGAAAGGAGGTGATCGCCCTGACACACCTGGGATGCGTGAATGCCGGCAGGGGTCAAAAAAGCGAGGGGCAGTCCAGGGAGGAGACGCAGATGACAAAGAAAAAGCGGGAGTCGAAGGTCACAGCCGACGACGATGTCGACCGAAGGATGTTCCTGAAGTACGGGGCGGCGTTCAGCACGGCCGTTGCCATGAGCGGCTTGGCCTTTCAAAACGCCGGCGCGGTAGATCTGACCCGAAAGGACATGACGGGGAAGCACAAGGTCCTCGGTTGTAATCCACACACCTCAACCGACGGCTTCTGGGACAACTCGACCAAGCCCGTACTGGAGGTGAACTCCGGCGACGTCGTCGAGATCGAGACCGGCACGCACCTGATGGGCCAGATGATCCCCGGCGCAACGATCGAGGACTGGATGAAATGGTACAAGGAGGCCATCGACAAGAGGCCGGAAGTGTATTCGTTTCCGGACCCCCTCACGGGCGCGAAAAAAACCAAGCGCGGCGCCGGCCATCACCACCTCACCGGCCCGATCTACATCAACGGGGCCGAGCCCGGCGACGTCCTGCAGGTGGAGATCCTGGACATCGTGCCCACCGCCTACGGGTTCAACCTGAACCCCGAGACGTCCTTTATGAAGCTCGGGCTCTTGGCCGACGAGTACCCGAAGGGCAAGACCCGCTGGTACCGCGTGGACCTCAAGAACATGAAGTTCGAGTTCGCCCCCGGCATCGAGATCCCCGTCCGCCCGTTCCCCGGGACCATCGGCGTAGAACTGGCCGAGCCCGGCACGTGGAGCAACGTTCCGCCCGGGCGGCACGGTGGGAATCTCGATAACAAAGACCTGGTGGCCGGCACGGTGCTCTACCTGCCGGTGTGGGTCAAGGGGGCGGGGTTCAGGACGGGCGACTCGCACCTCGCCCAGGGTCACGGCGAGGTAAACCTCAACGCCCTCGAGGGCGCCTACCGGAACATCACCGTGCGCCTCACGGCGCGCAAGGACCTCAAGGAGCTGGTAGATTGGCCCATGGCCTCCACGCCCACGCACTGGATAACCATGGGCTTCCACACCGATCTCCTGGAGTCGACAAAAATGGCCACCCGCAAGGCCATCACGTTCCTGAACAAGTACTATGGGATGGATCCCCTGGAGGCGTACGCCTTCTGCAGCATGGCCGTCGACCTGCACGTGACCCAGGTCGTGGACTACACGCTGGGCATTCACGCCATGATCCCGAAGGCGTGCTTCGTGGGCGACCAGTACGCCAAGCAGAAGGGCTTGCTGCTGGCGTAGGGATCCGTAGGACTGGTCAACCGGCCCGGGGAGCCCGGCCTCCGGGCCGGCGGTTTTTCGGCCCGGGCGCCCGTGCCACCAATGCCCCCTACACGAATCGCGGCCCGGCGATGGGTACCTGGTACCGGTGGATGTCTAACCCGACTTTCGCTCCTGGACCGCAGAATCGGCGATTTTCATCATGTGCCATCACGTAACTGTGCGGTACCCCAGCGGCGTAGGCCGGAACGCAGTCGGGGGCAGACCGACCCCCGTGGTCATGCGGCCCGGATTGCGGTAGCGGCGGGCCCCCATGGACCGCCGATGCCATCGACGCCTGAAGGACGGCAAGGAGCCCCGCTTCGGGAGCCTCGAGGAGAAGCACCGGTGCGCCGAAGGCCGGACGGTCGATCGGCGCGGGCTCGCCCTCGGGGAGCTCACCGACAGCCAGCCGGCGCGCGGGCTCCGCGGGATCGAGGCCATCGAGGAAGGCAGCCAGCGCCAGCTCCGGCTCGCGCTGTTCCCAGCCGACCGCGCGATCCCGGCGCACCCGCGGTAGTGGCGCCTGCGGGGTCGCCTGTCGGCTCTGGGCGGAGCTGCGGCTCGACCAGTTCTGGTCGGAGCCGCTGCCGCCGAGTCGCGAAGGGACGTCGTGGTATCACGTCTTCCTCGTCCTGGGCGCCTACCGGTTCGTCGCCCGGGGGGGCGTGGCGGCTCCGCCGCGAGTGGGATACCCACAGCGCGATGGGCGATCGCCTGGGCGAGGCCGTCGGGGTCGTGGCGAAGGATACGCTGTCCAAGAGCCTCGACAAGCTCGTGCCGCACAAGGCCGCGCTGTTCGCGTTCCGCCCCCGCCGCTGGCACGACCTCTTCGGGCTGACCTACGGCCTCCGGCGCTACGACCTGACGAGCACCGACCTTCGAGCGCGACCCGCCCTTCCCCGGGGGCGACCCCCGGCGGTACGGCTACAGCCGGGATCACCGGTTGAATGGCGTCCCGGTCGTCCTCCCGTTCATTGTGACGCCAGACGGGTTCCCGCTGGCCTACGAGGTCCGGCCGGGGAACACAGCGGACAAGACGACCCTCCCCACTTAGCGAGGATACGGCCTATCATCTGGCGGACTTGCATCTCGCCGGTGACATCAACGTCCAACGCAAGCGCGCGGCCACCGGTTTGACCCGCGATCGTGCGCGCCACATCCTCCGCGCCCGAGACGCGGATATCCGCCACAACAAGATCCGCCCCCTCCTCCGCCAATCGCTTGCAGATGGCTACGCCCAATCCCTGCGCCCCTCCGGTCACAACGGCAACACGGTCCTGGAGATGACCCATCGTTACGTCACCCGCACTCTGCGCGCACATAGCGCGCGCAGCGCATACCCTCGATTTCCGGCGACCAACTTCGCGCGCACGTACGCATGCTCCTCTTGCCAAGCGTGGCCGGCAACCTCTGGCCCATTTTCGCCGCGGTCCTACAATGTCACCGTCTGCCCCGGCCGAGGGATGAAGATCCGCATTCCGGGTTTGGCGTACTTCTTGGCTCTATTCCCGGCTTGCGACCGGAAGCGTCGGCTCAAATGGATCAGCGCGAGTCGCTTGGCGCCAACGGAATGCGCCATCTCGATGACGCCGGGCAACGAAGCATGGACGGGCTGAAAGACTTCGTCCTGGAAGGTCTCGTGAACGAGGAGATCGCAGCCATGAAACAGTCGCGCCGTTGCAGCGGTGGGGGAGCCGTCCCCGCTGATCGCGAACGGCTTCCCTTGCCAGTCAAAGCGCACTGCGAGATTGGTCACTGGATGCCTGCTTTTTGCGAACGATAAGCGCACTCCCTGGTATTTTAGAGTCTTGCCTGGCGCCGCGATCAGAAATTTCACCTTGAACGGAAGGTCTTCCCAACCGACACGATAGGCGAGTTTCAGGATCTTGGCCGCGTATGCATCTATCCCCCGAGAACCGATGATCGTGAGCAGCCGTTTTCGGCCATCCTCCCAGAAGCGGTATAACACTGAGGGAAGGCCAAACGCATGGTCTCCATGCCGGTGGGTGAGATACACGGCATCGAGCGCCTCGGGGTCGGGCAGGGCCCGCCAGAGAAGTGGCGGGATCGTGTGGCCGCAGTCCACAAGAAAGACGGGGCCGAGACAGCAGAGGATGGACGTGTTCGGGAACTCATGATCGAACGCTTCTCCCGTCCCTAAGAATCTGAGCTGTCCCGGCCGGAGATCGTGGGTACGCACCAGCTACCTCCTCCGCAAGAGACTCGGGTTTTAGAAACCGATAGTTGTTTGCTTTTACGGAAAGAGAACAATCTTCCCGTACTGCCCGGGATGTTCAACGGCCCAGTCAAAGCAGGCCTGTATATCCTCAAGTCGAAATCGATGCGTGATGATTTTACCCATGCGCGCTGGAGTCTTCACCAAAGCCGACATGGCGGCTGACCACGCACTACCCGGGAATGGCGCAGAGTACGAGTTCCAGACCCCCACCAGCGTGAGCTGTTTCCGAAGTATCCCCTCCCATACCTCGATTGGAAGATGGATGTCCCCTCGCATGGTTCCCACGCAGGCAATTCGCCCGTTTGGCCGAGCTAAGTCAAGTGCACTCAGAAGCGCCGCGGGCGACCCCGCCGCCTCGACCACGATGTCCGCGGCGGGACGGTGTTTTTCTTTCGGTATGACGAGCTCGGCACCCAGGCCAAGCGTTTTAGCGTGAGCGATTCGATCTGCAGACACGCCCCAGACACACACTTGCTCCACACCCAAAACGCCCGCCATTGTGCCTACGCATAGACCGATGCTGCCGCCTCCCAGAATGGCCAGGGAATCAACGCGTGTTGGGCGAACACACTCCAAGGCATGACACCCAACAGCTAAAGGCTCAACCAGGACGCCGGATTGAAATTCAATGGCGTTCGGGAGACGCACGAGGTTACAAGCCGGGACGATTACCGTTGAGGCGAAACCCCCAGCTTGTCGAGACCCAACGAAACCATATTGAGTGCAGAGACCAAAATCACCCTGCAGGCAGTACTGGCACGTGAAGCACGGGATCAGCGGCACAATCGCGACGCGATCGCCTTCTCGTACCTTGGAAACCCCGGCACCGACGCCACTAACGGTACCGCTTATCTCATGACCCAAGACCATGGGATACCGCTGGCGACTCTTACCGCGAAACCGCTGGATGTCTGAACCGCAGACTCCGCAGGCCGAAACCGACACCAGCGCCTCTCCCGGGCCTGGCGCTTGCGTTGGTGTCTCCCGGAGGTGAAATTTCCGAATCGCAACCAGTTCCGCTGCGTACCCCATGTGTCCCTCTTGTAAAATGCCTCCTCCTCGTTCGCGGGCACCGCACGGAAAGCGCTTCTCTTTTGGAGTCGGCTGGTACTCCTGCTGCCCGTCGCCCCTCAATCCTCCGGGAAGGCTGCCTGCGTGTAGGCTTTTCCTTCTGGGCTCTCAATTTCTGCCCGGATATATAACTCACCCTGCCGTAGCTCATACTGTGCATCTTTCCCGGTTTTACACAAGACGCGCTCACCGTTTACAATAAACACAATCCGGGATTCCAAAGGGCATTTCACGCTGAATCTCCCACCCCGCATTGTAGCCGCTGTAATCCGCCCACCCGTGGAAACATAGAATTGACCCGACTCGATCGCGGCCCTCAGGTCCTCGTACGCGGGCCCTTCGGATTCGATCATATTCCAGACCTGCCCGATGATTTCCGCATCGTGCGTATTGTGGGCGTCGTCGTTTCCGAAAGCCAAAATTCGTTTTCCCCTACAGAGGACTTCATCGAAAATATGGAACGCGGATTCGTGCCCTTCGCACTCCCGCATGTGGGTGTTCAGGACTTCAATCCCGACATACCCCTGTAGGGTCACAAGATCTTTCGCGGTCCAATGGTTCCAGCGCCAATTGGGATGCGCCAAGATCGCCATCCCGCCCCTGTTCCGAATTTCGTCTATGGTCGCCTGATTGGTTTGACCGCGTGGCGGCATATCGGCGACGCCGATAGCCAGGATGTTCTCCGTCTGTTCTCCAATCTCAACGGAACGAGGCACCAGCGCCAACTGCCCTGGCCCCGCAATGCCGGTCAGATCCGTGATCGAGTTGTGATCCGTAATGGCGAGGAGGCCATATTTGTGTGCCCTGTACCACTGACATAGCTCGGCTACTGATACCTCACCATCCGAGCTGTTATTGCTGTGACAATGCAGGTTGCCTTTGATCCACATCCGTAGCCCCTCCGCTAGCCATGCTATTTGATCGAACCGGCGACAAGGCCGCGCACGAGATGCTTTTCGAGAAAGAAAAAGATGATGAGGACCGGAAGACAGGCAAGCAAAGACGCTGCCATCATGTCGTTCCAAGAGATGTTCATATCGCCAATATACGTCGTCACCCCGGCCGTTATCGTTCCCTTGCTCGCCGAGTTGATCAGAGTCCTTGCGAAGAGCAGCTCGCCCCACGAGAGTACAAAACAGTACATGGCGGTGGCCACCAGCCCGGGTCGGGACAAGGGAAGGGTCACCCGGGCGAACGCACTAAATATGGTACAGCCATCCACTTGGGCAGACTCCTCAATCTCTCTTGGGATTCCATCGAAGAAACCCTTCATCATCCACACGCCGAAGGGGATGATATAGCTTGTATTGGCAATGACTAAAGTCACGAGATTGTCGATCAGATGAAGCCGGTGAAAAACGATGTAGAGCGGCGCAATAAGCAGCGTGCCCGGAAGCATCCGGACCAGTAGGAGCATCGCGCCCATGATTCGTGATTCCGGCGTCTTGATTCGCGACAAGGAGTAGCCGCCCAGGGCGGAGATGCCGAGCGAGATCACGGTAGTAAATCCGGATACGTAGACGGAATTGAAAAGCCAATACAACACCGGTCGATCGGCGAAGATGCGAACGAACGGGCGGAGGAACAGACTCGAAGGTGTCGGAACGAAGACTGGAGGGTACAAGAGCAGTCGATCATCGCGAAGGGTTGCCGTAAGAAACATCCAATAGATTGGGAACAATAAGAGCATGAGTGCGAACACGAGGAGGGTGTAGAGTGGGAGTGCGCGCGGTCGCACGCATATCGCCCGTGTCCGAGAAGGATCCGCCTGAACTCGCCTCATCAATAGAACTCCTTGCGAAGGGGCTTTTGGCAGGCAAGGACGATCCCCAGGCACACCAGAAAGGTCACAATGCCGAGCGCCGATGCGCGGCCCACGTGAAAGAATCGGAACGCTTCTTGATAAATCGAAACCGCCAGGCTCTCGGTCATACGGGCCGGCCCACCGCCGGTCATGACGTAGATAGTGTCGAACTCCCGAAACACCCACAGGGCATTGAGCATGAGCGAAATTGTGACGATGGAACGTAATGCCGGAAGGGTTATCGACACGAATTGGCGCGCTCGCCCAGCGCCGTCTACACGCGCCGCCTCATAGAATTCCGTGGGAATGGCCTGGAGCCCGGCCAGCAACATGAGCATAAAGAATGGGCAGTTTTTCCAGATTGTCGTCACGACGATGGTGGCCAAGGCCGTCGCCGGCGAGCCGAGCCAATCGATGTTACCGGAAACCAAATGAAGTCGGGTGAGAAGATAATTCGTCACCCCGAACGAACTATCGAACATCACCATGAAGACCATACTCCCTACTGCTGTCGGGATCGCCCATGGCATGGCCAAAAGGACACGAAAAGCCCGTCGACCGCGAAGGGGTTGGTGCAGCAACAGCGCCAGCCCAAAACCGACGAGAAAAGTGAGCGGCGTGGCGAATAGCGTGTAGAGCGCGGAAACCTTCAAGGATTGCCAAAAAGCGTGATCGGAGAACATCTCCACATAGTTGCGTAGCGTAGGCGATGAGGTCAACGGTTTCGCAATGTCGTACAGGTCAATCTTGAAGAAGCTGAGTTTCAGTGTGAGATATAAAGGATACATAATGATGAGGAAAACAAAGAGCGTTTCCGGCACGAGAATCAGACAGCAGAATAGTCGCCTGCGTTGGCCAAGAGAAAGGCGTCGCCGTGTCATTCGTTCACTCCCGATCTGCGGCCGAGCCGTCGCTCTAGTGGGGTGCTCCACCGAAGTGACAGGCGTTGAGAAACTGCCGTAGCCCACCGCAGGGCGGTATTCGGCACCCCTTGGTCAGGCAGGGGGTGCCGAATACCACTAAGCCCGAGATCACTTCAGTGCGGCGTCGATCTTCTTCTGCGCTTCGTCAAGGATGGCCTTACTATCCCGAGTCGAAGAGAGAGCTTCCGTAAACCCGTCGATCAGGATCTTGCTCATTTGATCGAAATGGCGCTCGTATCCCGTT
Organism: bacterium; assembly: GCA_029580855.1. Taxonomy (GTDB): domain Bacteria; phylum Methylomirabilota; class Methylomirabilia; order Methylomirabilales; family 2-02-FULL-66-22; genus 2-02-FULL-66-22. Next base: position 7,987 of record JAKPQH010000008.1, read on the forward strand.
GGAAATACGCTAACCTCGCCAAGACTCATCGCCTTGGCGAACGTGTCCAGTTCGGGGATCTTGGCGACGGTATCCGGTGTGACACTTCCCTTGAGAGGCGCAGGGCTTTTCACCAGTTCGGAATACTTTCGCTGCATCTCCGGTGACGTGAGAATCTTGATGAAATCCCACACCAATTGTTTCTTGGCTGGATCCAACGTCGTCGGCATGCTGATGCTGTTGGATTGCCCGGTTGGGATTTTCTTGAATGGTGGAAGCACAACCTTTACGTAAGGCTTCACTGCATCGTGCGCGTTGGCCTTCATTGCCAGAACCCACGACCCATCGATGATCATGGCCGTCTTTCCGCTGAAGAACAGAAGGCGTGTCGCGGCCGCGAGTTGATTTCGTGGGGCGTAACCTGCCTGCACGAGGTCGCGATAAAAGTTCAGAGCCTGGACGGCCTCGGGCGAGTTGACCGCCAATTTACCTTGTGGTGTCCAGTCCCCGCCCAATCCCGCCAGGAACCGTGTGATTTCCATGTACATATCAGTAGACGGCGCCGTCACCATAGAAATCCCATAACGACCAGGGGCGGCCGTCAGGCGCTTTGCAGCCTCGCGTAGCTCGTCCATGGTCCTCGGCGGGCTGACGCCAGCATCCTTGAACATCTGCTCGTTGTAGTACAGGGCGTATGCATATGTTAGCAGCAGGACACCATACGTCTTTCCATTCACCACCATCGTCTTTTGGAGCGGAGCCCAGTCCTTCAGAACGTTATCCTTGGCAAGGAACGGGTCGAGCGGCTCAAGAAGCCCCCGCGCGGCTAAGCCAAAATAAAAGCGCGAGGAGACGTGGACGATGTCGGGCGGGTTGCCGGCCGCGAAACGCGTGGCAATCTTGTCGTGATGCGCATCGAATTGTACCTGGGAGATCTGGATCCTCACATCGGGGTGTTGACTCTCAAATCGCGCTATCCCTTCCTTCCACCAGTCAGCGAACCCCGGCTCTGTGGCTTGATAACTAGGAAATTCCAGCGTCGTTCCGGCCCACCCCTGGCAGGCGAACAAGAGCACAATTGCCGTCGCGCCCATCACTCGTTGAAGTACAGTCATTATCCATCCTCCTCGTCGTCGTTTTGCCTTTAGACGTCCCATGTGGTTGGGTCCCCGACCCGATCTTGCCGAACCACCTCCTTTCAACGATCGCATGTGTGACAGTGTCAATTCCATCTGCGAAACATGGGAAGCAAGCCAACAATGTGTCAATCGCCGAGCCGACGGTGCGACGTTCCAATCATACAGCAGCGAGCGCCATATCTTGCTGCAGACGAACGCTTGTGGCGACAATGAAGCCCTCATCGGCAACAGATGCGCAACGCACATATCAAGCGCAGCATCCGTTGATCTACAGCCGAATCACCGCTTTGAGAATATCCGGACCTCGTTTCTCCGCGCGTGCGAAGCCCTCGACGACGTCGTCCAGCGCGAACTCGTGAGTGATCAGCGATTCCAGGTCCACTAATTTGAGTCGCGTCAGTTCGATGGCGCGCTCGAACGTATTCTTCATGCGACGTACGAAGCGGAGCGTCAATCCTTTCCGCATGGCGCGAATACCGGCAACGATTACTTCGTCCTTCTTCCAGTAACCGACAAGAACGGCGGTCCCGCCGGGCATGAGAGCGTCCAGGGCTTGCGTTGTCGCCGACTGACTTCCCGCCAAATCGAAGACCACATCGACCCCTTCGCCCCCTGTGGCATCCCGAATGGCTTGCACCACGTCGTCCCGTTCTGGGTCAAAGGCCGCAATGGCGCCGTAGCGACACACCGCCTCGCGCCGATGCGCCAGCGGCTCGGATGCGTAAATGGCGGTGGCTCCTGCGAGTTGAGCAACGCGCGCGGTGAGAATCCCGATCGGTCCGCATCCGAAGATCGCAACACGGCACCCAAGGCGAAGGTGACCGAGATCAACAGCGTGGATGGCCACGCCTAGCGGCTCCGTGATGGCACCGACGGGAAAGGTCATTCCGGCCGGGAGAGGGAGGAGCAGGTGACTAGGGTGGACAATAAACTCCTGAAGCGCACCGGCCACGGGCGGACTGCCAAAGAAGCGCAGATTCTTGCAGAAGTTGGGGTTACCCTCCATACAGAACCGACATTTCCCACAATGGATGGCTGGATCGACCGCGACGGATGTTCCCTTTGGAGGACCTGCCGTTCCCGGCCCAAGCGCTTCGACCACCCCGGCCACTTCGTGCCCGAGGATATGACCGGAGGTGAACTGGAGATCGCCGATCCGGCCTTGCGTGTAGTATTGCAGATCGGACCCACAGATACCCACCGCCTTGATGTGCACCAGGGCTTCGCCCGGTCCGGGTATCGGAACCGGCGCCTCCTCCAGCCGGAGCTCACCGGGGGACATGACCTTCACAATACGCATACGCGTCTCCTTGTACTACGTGACCGTCTCCGCGCCAGATCTCTTAGGCCCCCGTATTCCGGGCGATCACTCTGTTCGCCAGCACCTCGTCGATCACCAGGGTGTCCACGTACTTTCCCCGCAGCGCGCCGAGGACCGCGGTGTCTTTCCCGGGGCCATCGCTCACCACGGCGATGACGTGCGGGATCCGCGGGAGGTCCTCAAGCTCCAGCCCGATGATCTGCGAATTGATCGCCGCGAGGGCGCGTCCCCGCCCATCGAAGAACTTGGTGTTCATCTCGCCCGCCGCGCCGTGTTTTGCCAGACTCCGCATCACCGCCGCGGTCACGTGGCCGCGCTTGACGATTGTCGCTTCACTCGACACCGGGCCGATGCCCGTGAGGACGATATCCGCCTCGCGGAGGATGCGGAACACTTCCTGGATGTGCGCGCTCTGAAGTATGGTCCGTCGAATCGCGCGGCTCTTTTCCATCGCCGGCGCCGGAAGGGCGATCGCCCGGCCCCCGAGCCGATCCGCGATCGCCCGAAACGTCTCGCTGGCTTCGGTCGACAGACCCAGCTCGCCCACCATCTGCACCACGCGCAGCCGCTCCAGCCGCCGCGGCGGCAAGGCCCGCGCGACGGCACGCACCGTCGTGCCCCAAGCCACCCCCAGGGTCTCCGTCCCTTTGAGCACCTGGTTCAGGTACCGCGCCCCGGCCTCGCCCACGCGCGCCTTGGTGGCCTCGGGATCCCCGCGGACGCCGGGGACGACAATCGCGCGTTCGAGGCCAAAGACCTCTCGCAACCGCCGGCCCGTGGCTTCGGTCACGCCCAGCGGGTCGGTGATCGTGATGGTGACAATGCCGAGATCTCGCGCCGCCTGGATCATGCGCTGCACGCCGGGACGAGACCGCCTGAGCGAACGGGCGATCTGGTCTTGCGTGAGCCCCGATTCGAAGTACAGCCGGGCCACCTCGACCAGCCCGGGGATGTCCGGCGCTTTTCTGCGCATGCTCTATCCCGACGAGATCATCGTGGGCATTTGCTCAATTGAAAATGAGCGCATGATACAACTATCACGTCCGGATCCCGCGTCAAAGGGAATTCCTGCCTTTGTCGTCCTTGCCACTCGCTGCCGGCCCCGGCGCGGTCCATGGGCGCCGCGCACCCGAGAACGCGCGAGCGGACACGGGCGTCCTGGGGGCCGACGCTCGGGGCCGGATCTTTTCTTGTTTCCGGGACGGCAGGATGCGATCATACGCACGGGTCAATCGCCACACACCCGGGGGAGGTCCTGCGCCGCGCCGTGAAGCCGCGGGTGCATGCGCCAGATCGGGGTCTGCTGTCTGCGTTCGGTTTCGGTACGGGGGGTTGCCGTATGGGCGGATTAGCGTTTGCGGAAACGGATGCGCTGGTGATGCTGTTGCTGGCGATACTTCTCGGCGGCGCCATCGGTCTGGAGCGAGAGTCGCGCGGGCGGCCGGCGGGGCTTCGCACGCATATCCTCGTGTGCCTGGGGGCCACGATTATCATGATTGCCTCCACCCGCATGGGGGAGTTCACGCACGCACTTTCCCCGGCGTCGCGGGTTCAGGTGGACCCCGGACGCATCGCTGCAGGGATCGTCACCGGGATCGGGTTTCTGGGGGCGGGGGCGATCATTCGCATCGGCGATCTCGTCCGTGGTCTCACCACGGCGGGTTGCGTCTGGTTTGTCGCGGCCCTGGGCATCACCATCGGACAAGGCTTGTATACCCTGGCCATCGCGGCGACCGTCCTGGCGTTGACAGTCCTGCTGGCGTTAACCGAGGTCGAGCGGCGGATTCAGCCCCTTGTGTACCGCTCCATCGTGGTCACCGCGGGACTCCCCCAGGCGGAGGCGATCGAGGAGCGGTGCCGGTCGCTCCTGGCCGAGCGTCGGGTTCGTGTCGAAGACGTCCTCCATCGACTGTGCGTCGCCGAGGACAGGGCGGAGGTCACGTTCAAGGTCAGCGTTCGGCACCGCCTCCAGAGCGGCGAGGTCCTCCGTGCGGTCGCGGCGCTGGAGGGGGTGGTCGACGCCCGGTGGTTCTGATGTCCCGCGGGACCCCAGCGCTCGCGGGCCTCCGAACGCCCGAGGGCCCGGTGACCACCGTCACACCCAACCCCGCCCTGGACCGGACCCTTCTGGTGGACGAGCTTGCGTTCGGCGCCGTTTCCAGGATACGGGGCGCCCGGATGGACCCCGGCGGCAAAGGGATCAACGTCTCGCGCGTCCTTCGGCAATTTGGTTGCCCTACCACGGCGCTCGGCTTTGTCGGCGGGTCCGTCGGGCGCTCCCTTGTGGAGACCGTGGCCGCACTCGGTATCGAGTCGGATTTCATCGCCGTTCCCGGGGAGACCCGGACCAACCTCACCTTGACCGACGGCGAGCGCGAGATCAAGGTGAACGAGTCGGGACCCGCGGTCCCGCCCGGGGCGGTCGAGAGACTCATCGCGCGTGTCCGGCGGCGCGCCCGGAACAGCTCGGCCGTGGTTCTGTCGGGGAGCCTGCCACCGGGGGTGCCTGTGGACCTCTATGCGGAGCTGATCCGCATCATTCGAGACGAAGGCTCGAAACCCGTGCTGGACGCCGACGGCCCGGCGCTGGCGCACGGGGCAGCCGCGGGCCCGTACCTGATCAAGCCGAACCGTCGAGAGGCCGAGACCCTCCTGCGTATCGCTCTGGACGCCGACGAGGCGGTCCGCGAGGCGGTGTACCGCTTGTCCGCGTACGGGATTCCCGTCGTTGCGCTTTCCCTCGGGGCTCGCGGGGCGGTCTGCGCCTGTGACGGCGCGGTGTGGCGGGCAGAGGCGCCCCCGAGTTCCGTCCGGAGTACCGTCGGATCGGGGGATGCCTTCCTCGCCTGCTTGCTGCTTGCCCTGCCGGGTGGTGCCGACGTCCCCACCGCGCTGGCGGTGGGGACCGCAGCCGGCTCGGCGTCCGTGACGCTGCCGGGTGGCCGCTTGTGCGCCCCCGCGAGCCTCGAGCAGATGCTCCCCCACGTGAACGTACGGCCCCTCTGATCGGCGCGTCGGTTCGACGTTGCAGAGAGGGGGCCGTGGTGGGCCGACGGCTGCGGGCGTCGTGCGTGGACGCGGGGGCGCTCCGACGCTTGCCGAACCGGAGCCCGAGGAATGACGACGATGCCGGAACCGGGACCGCCGCCAACGATGCGGGCCGCACTGCTCGTCGCACCGGAACGACTCGAAATACAGAACGCGCCGCGGCCATCCTGCCCTCAAGGCGGGCTGCTGCTTCGAGTGCTGGCGTGCGCCATCTGCGGTTCGGACAGCCGGCTGTTCCTCGGGCGCAAGCGGATCCATGGAAGGCAAACGATCGACGGGCGCCCGCTTCCCGGACCGATCCTTGGACACGAGATCGCCGGCCGGATCGTCGAAGCGGGCACCGGTGTCACGCAGTTTCGGCCTGGCGAGCACGTTGTCGTGGCGCCCGGGATCAGCTGCGGGGCGTGCGACCTCTGCCGCACCGGGCACGTGCAGATCTGTCGCAACTACGAAGCGCTGGGGTACCGCTTCCCAGGCGGCTTTGCCCAGTACTTGGCCGTGCCGGCGCCGCTGGTCGCCGACGGCAGTGTGAATCGCATCCCGCCCGGGACGCCGCCGTGGACAGCTTGCCTGGCCGAGCCCCTCGCGTGCGCCCTGAATGCCCAGGCGGCCATGCACGTCCAGCGCGGCGATACCGTCCTCATCGCCGGGGCCGGGCCCATGGGCTCCCTCCATCTTCTCCTAGCCCGCCGGCGTGGCGCCTCATACATCGCAATTTCCGAGCCGGACCCGACGCGTCGTCTCACCGCGAAGGATCTTGGCGCCGATCTGGTTGTAGATCCGGCCTCGCCGACTTGGGCGAGCGACTTACGGGCCGGCGCCGGGGGGCGCGGGTTCAGCGCCGCGATCTTCGCGGTCTCCAGTATCGCCCCCGTGCGCCAGCTCTTCTCCCACATCGAAGACGGAACCTACAGCCTTCTGACGCCGGGCGTCCGGGTGAACTTCTTCGCCGGACTGGATCCCGGGGACACCGTCCTGCCGCTCGATGTCCGCGCCTTGCATTATCAGGCCATCAGCACGTTCGGGTCGGTCAACTCCACCCCGCGGCAGAATGCCGACGCCCTCCACCTGATCGCCACCCGGGCCGTCGACGCGTCCCGGCTGGTTACCGCTCGCCTGCCGCTTGCCAGGATCGGCGAGGCCATGAGACTCGCGACCTCGCCCGCCCACTTGAAGGTCGTGATCGAGCCGGAATGAAAGATCGGGTGGGCAGGCGGACCTGCTGGGCTGTCGCGGCGCAGGTGACCTGGTGCCGGGATGTATTATTGGTACCCGTGCAGGCGCATCGGCCAGAGCTGCGAGAGCAGCATGCCGCAGAGCATGAGGAGGCAGCCCACGATCGCGCGAGGACTCAGCGTCTCACCGAGGAGGAGCCAGCCACCCACAGCGGCGAAAACGCCCTCCAAGCTCAGGAGGATGGCGGTGTGGGCCGGCTTGGCCCGCTGCTGCGCCACGACCTGCAGCGTGTAGGCCACGCCGACGGCGAGACCGCCCCCATAGAGAAGCGGGATTGCCGCCGCCCAATAGCCACGCGCCGTGTTGGGCTCAACGGCGACAGACGTCAACAGGCTGAGCGCCGCGCAGGCGGCGAATTGCAGGAAGGCGAGCTTCAGCGGGTCCTGACGAGGCGAGAGCCAGCCGATGAGGTGTACATGGATAGCCCAGAAGAACGCGCTGACGAGCACTAGCAGATCGCCCGCCGAGATGGCGAACGACCCGACGACGCTCAGGAGGTACAGCCCGACGCCCGCCAGTCCGGCGCCGGCCCACGTTCCGGCGTGCGTCCGGTGGCCCAGCGAGATGCCGATGATCGGAACGAGGACCACGTAGAGTCCCGTGATGAAGCCGGCGTTGCCGGCGGTGGTGTAGACCAGGGCGACCTGCTGGAAGGAAGCCCCGCAGAAGAGGATCAGGCCCGCCAGCAGACCGCCGCCGAGACGCGGCAGGGACAGCAACGCCGGCTCTCTGCGGAATACGCGGCCAGCACGCAGGCCGTTTCTGCACAGAAAGGGCAGGAGCACCAGGCAGCCGAGGGCAAATCGCACACCGTTGAAGCCGAACGGGCCGACGTGCTCCATACCCACGCGCTGGGCCACGAACGCAAAGCCCCAGATGAGCGCGGTGAGGAGCAGCAGGCTGTCGGTTTTCAGGGTCCGGCCGCTCGTGCTCTTCCGTACCACCAAAGGATCGCTCGCTGCGCCCGAGTGCCGGTCGGGCCCCGGGGTACGAGCCTCGACAGCATGGAACCCGCCTCTTGACAAACCCGGAACGGCCGCCCTCGGGGATGATCCTCGAGGCCGTTCCGTTGGAGGCTTTGCGCCCGGAATCGGCGTAATCCCTGCATCAACCGCTCAGTTTCTCACGACCACCTTGATCGCCGCCGGGTCCTCGGCCGCCGCCTCGAAGGCCGCGGCCACCTTTTCCAGCGGAAACTCATGCGTGATGAGGGGCCGGACGTCCACCAGCCCCTGCACAACGGGCCGGAGAACCCACGGGGTCCAGATGACGCGCTCCTGCTCGGTGTGATGGACAAGGCCGGTGGTCCGGATCTGCAGACCGTCGTCGTGCCAGCGGCTGATGTTCAGCGTGACGGGCTGCGTGATCCAGCTATACAGGGTCAGGATGCCGTTGTGCTTGAGCATGGCCGTCGCCTGGTTCATGCTGGCCCCGGTGCCCGCCGCCTCGACCACCACGTCCGCTCCGCGGCCGCCGGTCAGATCCAGCACGGCCTTCACGGGGTCTACGGTCTTGGCGTTGATCTGCACGTCGCTCCCCAGGCGCCGCGCGATGTCCAGCTTGTGCTCGGCCACGTCCACGGCCACGACTTTGTAGGCGCCCATGCGCTTGACCGCCTGGGCGATGATGCTCCCCGCGAACCCCATGCCGTACACGACCACCACGTCGCCCAGTTGCGCGCCGCAGGTCAGGGCCGAGTACATCGCGCACGCGATGGGCTCTCCCAGCGCCGCCAGATCCATGTCGAGGCCGTCCGGAACCGGCTGCAGCCCCGAGACCGGCACAACGTAATAGTCGGCGAGGGTATTGCACCAGTTGAACACCATCACCTTGTCGCCCGGCCGGTATTCCCGGACCCTGGACCCCGCCTCGACCACCGTGCCGCCGCTCTCGTGGCCGATCCAGAGGGGCAACGTGATCTTTTCGGGAATGTCGCCGCGGTACATGGCCTTGTCCGAGCCGCAGATGCCCGAAAGGTGTCCCTTGACCAGCACCTCGTCCGGCCCCACAGTCAACTCCCGCTCGGCAACCACGATCTGTCCCGGGGCTTTCAATCGCGTGGCCCGCGTCTTCATAGGTCTCTCCCGAAGTGGCGCGATACGCCGGCTACGTCGTCTTTCCCGTTCGCGCGATTTCGAGTCGTTTTCCAGACTCCCGGTGCACTTGGCGGGCCGGCAGGCCGCCCACGCCCGCCGGGACAACCCGCGAACCATAACTCGATCGGGCGGCGCCCAACGGATCGGCACCTCCGGCGGAGAGGGGCTCTCCGGGCGAATCCGCCGGCTCGAATAACAACGCGCTCCGCTCTGGAGTGTCCGAGCGGAGCGCGTTGTTATCTCCAACTCACAAGGCAATCCTCAACATCGGTCCTGTCCCTAATTGGCATACACCAGATTCACGAGCCAGAGGCCGGTCTCGGGCACGTAAGTCACCAGCAGGGTCAGCACCACCAGGACCATCATGTAGTAGAAACCGGTCCTGAAAACCTCCCACATCGACAGATTCGCGATGGCGCAGGTCGTCATAAGGACCGTCGCCACGGGGGGCGTTTGCTGGCCAACGCCCAGGTTGATCGTGACCATGAGCCCGAAGTGAATCGGGTCAACTCCCAGCTGCTTAATCAGGGGCAACACGATCGGCACGACCAGGATGATCGCCGCCGCACTGTGCAGGAAGCAGCCGGCGATGAAGAAAGCGACGTTGAGCAGGAAGAGGATCAGGTACTTATTGCTCGTCAGGCCCAACATGGCCTGTGCCAACTGCTGGGGCACCCCCTCGTTGGTGAGGTACCATCCCAGCACGGCGGAGGTCGCCACGATCAGCATGATGACCGCCGTCTGCATGGCGGAGTCGACGATCGTCTTCCAGAAGTCTTTCCAGTTCAGCTCCCGGTAAAGGAAGGCCCCGATGACGATGGCGGCCAGGGCGGCCAGGCCGCCCACCTCCGTCGCGGTGGCGATTCCGCCGAAAATTCCGCCCCAGATCACCACGGGGATCATCAGGGCCCAGAACCCGTCCTTCAGCGCGCGCCCCAGCGCCCCCAGAGAAAATGCCGCCTCGGCTGGGTAGTTGCGAGTCCGCGCGAAGTAATAGGACAGGAGCATCATCATGCCGCCGCCGATGATCCCCGGGATGACGCCGGAGATGAAGAGCTTCACCACGGAGGTATCCGCCATGGCGGCGTAGATGATCATGGGAATGCTGGGCGGGATGATGATCGCCAGCGTGGCCGCGTTGGATACCACGCCGGCGCTGAACGCTTTGGGATAACCTTTCTTCTCCATGGCGGGGATGACCACCTGGCCGATGGCGGCCGCGCCTGCCACCGCCGAACCGGAAATCTCTCCGAAGAACATGGACGCCACGATGGTCACCATGGCGAGTCCGCCCCGGATAAACCCCACCAGGGCACTCGCCAGGTTGATCAGGCGCGTCGAGATGCCGGAGGTGGTCATGAGCCCGCCCGCCAAGATGAACAGCGGGATGGCAAGCAGGGGAAACTTCGAGGCGCCGCCGAAGATCATCAGCGGGATGGCGGCCAGTGGAGCGGTCCCCTGGATCATGACAACGACAATCGTGGCGAGGGCGAGAACAAAACCGATAGGTACGTTCAGGGCGGACAACAACAGGACCGTGAACAGAACCACCCATCCCATCATTGTCCTTCCTCCATGGCTTTGGGCCGCGCCTCTCCCGACAGCCCCTTGCCACTAATGGTCCTGACCAGTTGAACCGCCCCGACCAGGATCATCAGCGCCGCGGATATCGGCATCACGCTATAGATCCACGCCATCTTTATTTCGGGGATCGAGACGGCCGTCTCCTCCGCCATTTCCCTGATCAGTTCCCAGCCGGATGTCAACACCACCACAGAAAACATCATGACACAGAGAATGCCGAAGATTTCCACCACACGCTGTCCCCTGCGGGGCAGCTTCTCGACCAGGGTTTCGAAACTGATGTGCTTGCCGCGCGCCAGCCCCACCACCGATCCGTACATCGTGAGCCAGACCAGGATGAAACCCGCGAATTCGTCATACCAGGACAGGGCCTCATTGATCACATACCGGTAGAACACTCCCACCAGGACCACGCCCAGCATCACGAGGATGAGCCCGCCCGAGTAAACCTCCAGTATGGCAACCATGCCGTCGTAGGCTTTGCGCATCCACCGTCTCCTTGCGGACATACGGATTGGCGCGCCGCTCGCGGCCACAGGGTCGGCCTCCACCCGTAGCGCACGTAGGGCGCGCCAACTCTTTCGCCTCCTCTCCGTGCGGCTAGCGCAACGAGAGGATTCGATCGACCAATTCTTTTCCGCCCTTGACCTCTTTTGCAAAGTCCTCGTATACCGGTTTGGACGCAGCCACGAAGGCGTCCTTGTCCACCGCGTTGATCTTCAGACTCTTCGCCATCTTCTCTTCCAGCTCCTTGTCCATGCGGGCGCCTTCGCTGCGCGCGAAGTCACCGACCTCCACCGAGATCTTCGCGAGGACCTGCTGGACGTCGGGGGGCAGGGTTTTCCAAAACCGGTCGGACACGATGGAGTAGGCCGGGGTGTAGACATGGTCCGACAGCGACAGGTACTTCTGCACCTCGTAAAACTTGCCGCCCCAGATCTGCGGGAAGGGGTTTTCCTGTCCATCCATGACCCCGGCCTGCAAGGCCGCGAAGACTTCGCCGTAGGCCAGCGGTGTGGGGTTGGCCCCGTAGGCGCGGAACATCTTCACGCGCCAAACGCCACTGGGCACGCGCAACTTGATGCCCTTGAGGTCTTCCGGCTTCACGATGGGACGGACGTTGTTGGTGATGACACGGAACCCGTTCTCCCACATACCGAGCAGCCGGAGACCCTTCTCCGGCAGCGGATCGAACAGGGCGGCCTTGATCTGTGGATCCTCGGCGACTTTTTTCACATGCACTCGATCTTTGAAGAGGTAGGGCATCTCGAAAACGCCAAACTTCGGATCCACGGTGCTCATGATGGTGGACGGCTGGAACATTTCCAGCATGCCCACCTTGATGCCTTTCAGCATCTCCTCGTCCGAACCCAACTGGCTGGAGTGAAAGACCTTGACCTCGTATTTCCCCTTCAACGCCTCGTTGACCCGCTTCGCGAACTCGTCGTTCGCCACCGCCAAGAGCGAGCCGGGATACCCGACATGTCCCATCCGGATGGTTGTCGCCGCCGTGCCGTGACCGGTCGCGACCGCGATCGCGGCAAGGCCGACCATCACCGCGAGGACCGCCCGCAGAAACCTTTGTCGACCGCCTACGGTGCGCATCGTGCTCCTCCTTTCATCGGTTCGTTGCCCCATGACCGGCCCCGGCCGCCCCAACACGCGATCACCCCGCCGGTCATGCATCCAAGGTCACCAGAGGAACCAAGCGCCTCAAGAGCTGCTCGGCCCGCTTCGGATTGTAGATCCCGCAGTGGCAGGGGCGCGTCAGCTCCACCGCCCCCTCGCGCACCGTCTTCTTCCCCCGCTTGATTTGGACGATGACGCGCTCGACCAAATTCGCCGGGACCATGCCGTGGCCGCACATGGTCGTGAGCTGGAGGACCTCGTCCGCGGGGAGTTTCTTGTGCTGACCGAAAATCCCCAGCGAGTTCTCCACCGTGTGCTTCGCCAGGTCGCTTTCCCGACAGCTCTTTTCCGTTTCGTCGTGGACCCCGGTGACCACCACCGACATCCCGAGATCGGCCTCCTTGAGCTCCTTCAGGATCTCGACCACGTCCTGCTCATCGGTGAAGACCCCGTGAACAATCGAGGTACTCTGGATATTCTGGAGAATTTCCTCCCCCGACTTGACGTGGCAGTTCCCGGTCACCATGTCCCCGTAGTTGACGGGATGGTGCCGTAGGAGGATCCTCAGAAATTGCTTCATCCGCTCCGCCGAGCCCTCCTCGTTGAGCCCCTTTGCCGACATGGTGAAGACGATATAGTCCTGGCTGAGGCTCGCCCGGTCTCCGCGTCGGTGCAGCGTGTGGGTCACTCCGCTCCTCCTCGACAGTCGGTCACACGTTGGCCAGGGGACGTCCCAGGCCGACGTTGCTCTTGCCGTTGATGGAGAGAAAGCGGTTTCGCTTCAGGATCTCGTTCGCGTATGGAACCGAACCATCCTCCCCCACTCGGCTGATGATGTCGCCGGAGACGACCGTATCGATCTCCTGGGACACCCGGTCCAAAACGTCCAGGATCTGGGGAAGCCGTTCCGCGGGAATCATGAACTCCACGATCGCCGACAACACCTTCTCGTCCAGGACCTCCGGCTTGATGAGCCCCTTGGTGCGGTCCACCATGAGCTTTGTCACCGGATTGTTCTCCTCGAACACAATGCCGAGGGCCGCCAGAGCCCGTGCCACCTTCTGCACGTCGTGGAACCGCGCCCCCACGCCCGGTCGCCCCAGCTCGAACGCCATGCCGTACGCTCCGCGGCGGTATCGACCGGTGACCTCGTTGGTCTTCATCTCCTCAGTGCCGCGTCCGGGGATTCGAGTCTCGGGGTGGATCTTCAGCGGGTCGCTGAAGTTCTTCCGCACCGTCCGGGGCCAGACCAGCTCGGGTTGGTACAGCGCCTCCGTCGGGCAGCAGCCGCTTCGCAAACAGACGCTGCACTCCACGCACTCGTCCTCGTCGATCACGTAAAAGATCCGGGTCGGATTTTTACGGTCGCGCTCGAAATGCATGATCCCGCCCAGCATGGTGCAGTACGACCTGCATGTTCCGCAGCCGATGCACTTTTCCGGGTCGATTCTCAATTCCCCATCCCTCCCCATTCGCGCGCCCGGATCGAGCCGCCCAGCGCGTACAGCCTCGGCCGATAGGAGAACCCGCGGTCCAGGTCCTTGACGAGCGCCGCGGCCGAGACCTCGGTGCGGTTCTTGACCAGGGACGTCAGCACCCCCGCGCACCGGACGTCGCCGAGCAAGAGAAATCCGTCGAGGCGGCCGTCCGCATGAATCAATTTCCGGTACAGCGGCTTCTCCGGGACGATGGACGTGAGCGGCTCGCCGCCCTCCCACACACCCGCGGAGACGACGCGGACCCCGAAGATCTCCACGGCGTTCATCCGCAGGGCGCCCGAAAAGGTCGCAGGCACGCCGGCCATGTTCAGACCGGCGATCCGGCCACCCTCGGCAGCCGACGGCCAGATCGCGCTCGGCGTATTCCTCTGTTGGAGAACGTCCGCGGGCTCCGCGACATCCCCCGCGGCGAAGACCCCCGGAAGATTGGTTGCCATGTGGGCGTCAACCCTTACCCCCTGATTCATGGCCAAGCCGGTTCCGTCCAAAAAACCGACATTGGGGGTGACGCCCTTCCCGATGATGGCCAGATCGCACCCGACCCGCGTCCCGTCGGACAGCGAGACCCCCTCCAGCCTGTCGCGCCCGTGAAAGGCGGTGACATCGGCGTGAAAATGGACACGGACGCCGCGTTGCTCAAAGGCGCGGAGAAAGAAGCCGGAAGCCGTCCGGTCGAGCATTTGGGAAAGGATCCGGTCCGAGGAGATCGCCAGGTGGATCACCTTCTTTTTGCCCGCAAGCGCCTCCACGCTCTTGACGCCCACCAGACCACCGCCCACGATCACGACGGGGCCGCGGCAGGACCCGAGGTGCCGCTTGATCGCCTCGGCATCCGCCATCTTCCTGAGAGGGAAAATCCCGGGGAGCCCCTTCCCCGGAACGTCCAGCGTCCGCGAGGAGGACCCGGTGGCCACCAGGAGCCGATCGTACGGGAGCCGCCGCCCGCCCGCCAGCTGGACTTGCTGCGCGCGGGCGTCGACGGACACCGCGGTCTCGCCCCTGACGAGGCGAATCCGCTCCGATGTATAGAAGGCGCGCGGCGCAAAGACGGTATCCCGCTTTGTTTTCTTCCCCGCGATGTACAGCGGAAGCATCGCTCGCGAATAGCCGAAGGTCTGTTCGTCCGAAACGATGGTGATCGGCCCGTCCGGGTCGTGCCGCCGGATCTCTTGGGCCGCGGCGATCCCGGCGACGCTGTTGCCCAGGACGACGTATCGACGCGCGCGCCTCTGAACCGCTGTCAACGCCATAAATCCGTCCGTGCCCTAGCGGCCCGTGCCGGCCTTGAGGCGCGCCGCCAGCTCCGCGGCTTGCGCGCGAGGTTCGGGCAGAGCCGGATCCGCGAGGAGCGTCCCGCCGGTGATCTTCTGCCACTCGGTCTTCATCGCGCCGGCCAGCCACGGGCTTCCCCAGAAGGGGAGACGGGTGCCGATCTGCACCGTGAAGCCGAGCGACAGCAGGCTGACCGCGCTGGCCCACGTGGAGGCGCGGAAGAATTCCGGGAACGCGACCACGACAGGCGTCGGATGGGAGCCCGAGCCGGCGCGCAGGGCGCTCACGAGGGAGACCACCGACGGGAACTCGAAGGCGGACCCGAAAGAGGTGATGGGGCGAAGCCCGTCCTCGGCCAGCGCCGCCGCGAAGGCGGTCAATTGGGCGCCCTGTCGCCGGGCGATCTCGGCCCCGAGTGCCGCGTGCTGCGCCCCCAGGTCCCCTCCCAGAAAGACAAGAGCTCTCTCGGCGAGCGCCGCATCCATCAGGGCCAGGGTCCGCTCGAAGAAGGTCTGCTTGGCGTTGGTCTCCCCGAACAAGACGACCGCGCCCGCGATCCGGCCGGATTGCAGCGCGCGCCTCAATTCCCGCTCGTGCGGCAAGCCGGAGGCGTCGCCGGCCTCCGCCGGTTGGATCTTCTCCACCGAAGGCTCGTGAAGGGCGCCCCGCGCATGGCGGGCCGCCTGCTCGATCGCCTCGGCCGCCGTCTCGCAGAGAGACCGTCCATCCGCCAGGATGGCGGGGACGCCGTATTTCCCAGCCAGAGCCTCGATTCCCGGCCACGAGGCATTGGGCGCCACGATCAGGGCGTCCACGTTCATGCCCAGCGCCAGTTCCGGAGACCCATGGTCGGCCGCGGCCATCGCGAACGGTGACCCGTGTGTCCCCTGCGCGAACAGATTGACGCGTTTCCCTCCGGCGCGCTGCGCCGCCTCTTGCCGGATGGCCTGGATCAGCTCCGCGGGGACCTGCCCCGCGAGCAAGACATTGATCCCGTCCGGATAAAACGTCGGCCGCGCCGGGGCGCGCTTCAACGCGGCGGCCGCCTGGCTCAAGAACCCGTAATGGATGAGGCCCAGCCGCGTCAGGTCGTTTAGGGTCTGCGACAGGTAGCCTTTGTGCGAGAAAAAACTGTTCTGCACCCCCAATACGTCGTCGCGTTTAACCGGAAGCACACCGGCTTTCGAAAGGCGCTCCGCGGTCTCCGGGGATAACCCGCGGCTGACGTCCGGGAAATCTTCATCGGCGCCCGCGACCCCCAGGAGCCGTACCGCCCGAGCCGATTCCATCACGCCTTCGACGGTCGCCTGGAACAGGGTCTCCATGGCGATCTGATCCCGGTCGGCTCCGCAAACGCCGAGGCTCGGCTCATCCCCGAAGGGGTTGATCCGGCAGGGGCCCTGGAAGCACTTTCGGCAACTCAGCCCGTTGCTGGTGAACGCGCAGAGCGGCAACTGCCGCTCGTAGCGCCCCCACAGCAATTCCGCCCCGACGTCCCGGGCGGCCAGCAGGAGAGTCGAAGTCTCGGCCAGTGCGCTCTTCTTGTGAATTCGCTCCATCGGTTCCGAACCCTTTCGCGAAAATCGATACGCCGCGGCGGCCGCGGTCGCAAGGCCGTCGCGACACCGGTCCGAGCGCGCGGACCGCTCGGCCGTTTGCTCCATGACCGACCCGCTGGAGCGTCACGGCTTGCAGAGAGTCTTCGCCGCGACAAACCCCAGCCCCGTCAGGCCGCCTGTCCGGATTTTCAGCGTCCCGCGGGCAAGTTCTTCCGGATCAAGAAACAGCAAGGCGTGGGTCGGGCAACTCTCCACACAGAATGGAGCATCCATGCCCGTGCATTGATCGCACTTGATCATCTTCCGGAAATGCCTGAAGGGCTGAGGCGCTCCGAAAGGGCAGACCATGATGCACATCCAGCATCCGATGCAGCGCTCGTCGCGGAGGAGGACCAGTCCCTCGGGGTCCCGGTAGAGCGCCTTGGCGGGGCACGCATCCAGACACGGCGCATCCTCGCAGTGACGGCACTGGACGGGAAACCCGCCATCGATGCCCGCATCCTCGACCCGCACCCGGGACAACGGCGAGGGGGTCTCGTACATCGCTTCCGGGAGCTGTTTGCTCAAGGAGGACCGATTCAGCGCACAGGCGATTTCGCAGCTCTTGCAGGCCAGGCAACGTTCAGCGTCGACCAGGATGGACTTCATTACGTTCCTCGGCAGACTCCATTGTGTCCAACGGCCGCCGGTGATGCGCGACGAGCGATGGACAGGGCATCGTCCGGCAACCTCGGCGCACAAAGGGGTTCAAACGCGATTATCAGTACTGCACACAACCTTGTCGTGTCAAGGATGAAGCGCTCGTTGCCGCCTCTTGCGGACGATGTGACGTCGGGCCCGCAAATCCCGCGCGGCAGAGGGCGGTCGGTTCGCGTCTCAAGGCGGAAAACGACATCTCGCGAGGATCATTTGTATCCAGCGACGCGCCTCGCTTTTGATTGTCAGGAGCACCGATGGACAGGAGGTGTTCGGGCGGAACGGAAATCGAACGTTCATCATTGATCCGGAAACGTGAAGGGGAGCTGGCGAGTGGTTGCGGCGAAGACCATACAGGCGTCACCCTCGGACAGGCAAACCTTGAGGAGAATCCCGACTGCTCTGGTCGGTGCGACGTCCTCTCGATCTATCGAGCGCCGGATAGAGCGAGATTCGTTGTATCCAAATTCAGACACGGAATACCGTTTCTGTTTTTGGAGGCGGACCATGGGTCGCGTCCGCCACCGACGAAACAGCACATTGAGATCGGCATCTTCGGATGACATCACCTGTCACTCGATGTCGTGTGGAGCATTCTTGGCTCGTCTGCGTGCAATATCGCGTGCACTTTTATTCGGCGTCGTTGTATCCATTTTCACAAAATCATATTTTGTATATGATTTCACAACATCAAGATTGCGCTTGACCAATCCTGCCTGTGCTCCAATCATCGCCACAGCCCGCCCACGCGATCCGTGGGTCGGGGCGTCACGACCCATCGAAACAAGACAAAAGAATGGAGGGGGATATGGGCACCAAGAGTGGGCGGCACTTTCTGCAGATCCCCGGCCCGACGAACGTGCCGGATCGGGTGTTGCGCGCCATCAGCTTCCCGACCATTGATCACCGCGGGCCCGCCTTTGGCCGGCTCTCGCGGGAAATCCTCCAAGGCTTGCAGCAGGTCTTCCAGACAAAAAGCGCGGTGGTGATCTACCCCTCGTCGGGAACTGGGGCGTGGGAGGCGGCGCTGGTGAACACGTTGTCCGCCGGCGATAGAATATTGATGGTCGAGACGGGGCATTTCGCCGTCTTGTGGAAAGACGTCGCAAAACGTTTTGGCCTTGAGGTCGACCTGGTGCCCACGGATTGGCGACGCGGTGCGGATCCGGCGACGGTTGAAGCCAGGCTTTCCGAGGATACGGCCCACGCCATCAAGGCGGTGGCGCTCGTCCACAACGAGACTTCCACGGGTGTCACCAGCCGGATCGGAGAGATTCGCAAGGCCATGGACCGGGCCGGGCATCCGGCCCTGCTTTTGGTGGATACGATCTCTTCGCTGGGCTCCATCGACTACCGGCACGACGAGTGGGGCGTGGATGTCACCGTGGCCTGTTCCCAGAAAGGCTTGATGCTCCCGCCCGGCCTTGGCTTCAATGCCATCAGCCGGAAAGCGCTGGACGCGACCAGGACAGCCAACCTCCCTCGCTCCTACTGGGACTGGGAGCCCATGCTCCGCGACAACCGTACGGGGTTCTTCCCGTACACGCCGGCGACAAACCTGCTCTTCGGCCTCAAAGAGGCTCTCCGGATGCTCCTCGAAGAGGGCTTGCCGAATGTGTTCGCCCGACACGCGCGTCACGCGGAGGCCACGCGCCGAGCCGTCCAGGCGTGGGGTCTGGACACGGTCTGTCGGAACTCCCTCGAGCACAGCAACGTGCTCACCGGTGTGCTGATGCCTGCGGGCCACGACGCCGATCGCCTTCGCGCGATCATCCTCGAGCGGTTCGACCTCTCCCTTGGCACAGGGCTCGGGAAACTCAAGGGCAAGGCGTTCCGGATCGGACATCTGGGTGATTTCAACGACCTCATGCTCTCCGGGACCCTGTGTGGCATCGAGATGGGACTTGGCCTCGCCGAGGTGCCGCACAAGCGGGGCGGCGTGGCGGCTGCGCTCGATTTTCTGCGGGCGAGCGACGGCGACAGACGGCACACGGAAAGGCCTGAGCAAACCCGCGGCCTTGCCGAAGAGGCGGAGCACATGACAGCGAGCACAGGGTCCCCGGCTCGAACAATGTCCTGAAAAACAGTATATTTTGATTTTGTATCCAAAACTCCTTGACAACGCGTCGGGGCGGGTTGTATTTTGCCATCCCCACGCAAAGAGACGCATGCTTTGGATACAAAGAGAATCATTTTGCGTCAGACGGAAAATACGTCCATCCGGGAAAAGGCGTACGAGTATCTGAAGGCGTCTATCCTGTCCGGTCAGCGGAACCCGGGGGAGCGCTTGACGGAAGAGCACCTGGCCAAAGAGCTGGGGATCAGCCGAACCCCCGTTCGTGAGGCCTTGCACAAGCTCGAGTCCGAAGGGTTGATCAAACCCTTGCCCTCGCGGGGGTTCATCGCCTCGCAAGACTCGAAAGACGATATCGAAGAACTGTTCGAGATCCGCGCGGTCCTGGAGGGGTACGCCCTCCGGGTCATCTGCGCCCGGATTGACGACGCCGTGCTCGAACGGCTCGAGGAGACGGTGCGGAAGGCGGAAGAGGCGCTCCGCGCGCAGAGCCTGGACGACGTTTTTTACTGGAACACCCGATTCCACGATATTCTTCACGAACTGATCTTGGACCGCCACCGCCTGTACCAGCAGATGGTGACCATGCGACAATACGTGCTACGGTATCGGAAAAACACGTTGCAGCGCCTCGACGGCGGCGAGCGGACGGTGGGCGGCCACCGAAAGATCCTGCTCGCCTTGCGGCTTCACGACCTCGACCTGTGCGAACGGGTGATGCGCGAGCATATTCAGCAGTCAAAAAAGGATGCCCTGCAGTCATTGTTCAAGGATAACGAGGAGGTGATGTGATCGTGGCGAAGCACATTGAAGTGCGGGTGGACAAGTGCACGGGGTGCAAACTTTGTGAGCTTGCCTGTTCCGCCGTGAAGACCAACGAGTTCAACCCCAGTAACTCACGTATCAAGGTGGTCCTCGTCGATATCCCGGAAATCCCCGTGCCCATCCTGATGGAGAACTGTGATTATTGTTTCGGCAACCCGGCCTGTGTGAGCGTCTGTCTTCCCGAGGCCATCGTCTGGAAGGACATGGAGGCCCGGCCGCCGCGGCCAACGGTCTCGGAGGCCAAGGCGATTGCCCATGCGTGGCTCGAATCCGTGAGCCGCTGAGGGTGTGGCGTGGCGACAGTCAAGGTCAAGGGCTTCTCGGTCGTTCGGGATGTGTTCGGCGCCAGCGTCGTGGAGGTGGAGGTGGGTTCGCCGGAGACGGTGAAGGGGACCCTCGCTGCGTTGCTCGAGAAGTACGGTGAGCCCCTCAGAAAGGTGCTGGTCGAGCCGGACACCGGAGAGGTGACCCCGCTGTTGCTCGTCTTGAACGGCGAAGCGATTTCATCGACGCTGGACGTCGATAGGCCCGTGAAGACCGGGGATGAGCTGACCCTCATCTTCCCCATCGGAGGAGGTTGAACGTGACGACCGGATTCAAGTACGGCGGCTACAAGGGCCAGCTGCTCCGCGTGAACCTGAGCAAGAACGCCGTCACCAAAGAGCCCCTGCGCGAGGACTGGGCGAGGGATTTCGTCGGCGGGGCGGGATACTCCGCGCGTCTGCTGTATGACGAGATCCCCGGCAAGGTTGACGCCTTGGGGCCGCAGAACAAGCTCTTCTTTATGACCGGGCCGGTCAACGGAACCATGATCCCGGCCGCATCCCGGTCCACCGCGTGCGCCAAGTCCCCGCTTACGGGCTCCCTCTTCCACAGCATCTTCGGCGGCTACTGGGGCCCCGAGTTGAAGTTCGCCGGTTACGACGGTGTGATCGTGGAGGGCAGGGCGGACAAACCGGTATACCTCTGGATCGACGACGACCGGATCCAGATCCGGAGCGCCGAGCACCTGTGGGGGAAGAACCCCTTCAAGACCCAGGAGGTTATCCGCCAGGAGGTCGGCGACGAGAACGTCCGCATCGCCACCATCGGCGAGGCGGGCGAAAACGGCGTGCCGTACGCCATCATCCTGCTGGACATCCGCGCCGCGGGCCGCGGCGGTATGGGCGCGGTGATGGGCTCCAAGAACCTGAAGGCCATTGCCGTGCGGGGAACGGGAAGCGTCAGCGTTCCCAACATGCTGCGGGTCTATAACACCACGTTGCGGCTGAACCAGATTGTGGCCACCAATCCGGCGGTCAAGGGCCTCTCCGAGTACGGCACCCCCCGCAACGTCCTGAGCATGAACGCCGCCGGCATCCTGCCGACCCGGAACTGGCAGACCGAGATGTTCAAGGGAGCCGACGGAATCAGCGGCGAGACCATGAAAGAGAAGGTGGTGAAAGGCCACCGGGCCTGCTTCGCCTGCTCCATCAACTGCACCAAGTACAGCGTGGTTCCCTCGGGCAAGTACAAATCCATCATCAACGGGCCGGACTACGAGACGGTGTACGGCTTCGGCAGCATCTGCGAGGTGGACGACATCAAGGCCGTTTGCAAGGTCGACGAGGTCTGCGACGAGTACGGCATCGATCTGATCCAGGCCTCCATGACCGTGGCGTGGGCCATGGAGTGCTATGAAAAGGGCATCTTCACCAAGCAGGATACCGGGGGGCTCGATCTGACCTGGGGTAATGCCGACGCCATGATCCACCTCACCGAAATGATCGGCAAGCGGGAAGGGATCGGCGCCCTCCTGGCGAAGGGCACCCGGGAAGCGGCCAAGATCGTCGGCAAGGGGTCCGAGCGTTTCGTGATCTCCAACAAGGGTGTGGACTGGCCGGGGCACTCGTGCCGGCCGTGGCCCGGCACGGCAGTAGGGTACGCCACCGGCCCGCGCGGCGGGAGCCACCACGACATCCGCCCGACGCTGGAGAAGAGCGGCGTCGTGGACCGCACCGTGCTGGAGGGCAAGGGAGCCATGGCCTCCGAGGTCAACCATTGGCTGATCCTGGCCGACTCGGCGGTCGTGTGCCATCTGGGTGAGCCGATCTGGGGTCCGGCGAAGATCAACGACAACCTGATCGATGCCCTGAACGCCGTCACGGGGTGGAGCCTCGACTACGCGCAGGCCCACAAGATCGCCGAGCGGCAGTGGAACATGATCCGCTGCTTCTCGGCCCGCGAGGGTTTCACGCGCGACGACGACACCCTCCCCATCCGGTTCATGGAGGAGCCCGTTCCGGAAGGACCGATGAAGGGAAGCCTCATCTCCAAGGAGACCCTGGAGGGGTTGAAAGACCAGTACTACGAATACCGCGGGTGGGACAAGAAAACGGGGAACCCCTCGAAGGCAAAGCTGGCTGAGCTGGGGCTGGAGTTTGCCGCCAGCGACGTCTGCTGACGTTCCTCCCGGACCGGGAAAGGCCGCGGGGGTGGGTGGCGTTTCGCCCGCCCCCGCCTCTTTTGACGCCTGCGCGAGAGTCTTGGCCGCCCTGCGGGCTATTTTCCCTTCCATCGCGGCGGGCGTTTGGCAAGGAAAGCCGACACGCCCTCCCGGAAATCCTGGCTCTGGTAGCACATCAGGTACAGGTCGGGCGATTCGTCGCTGCGCCCGCGCTCCAGCAGTCGCCGCACGCCCTCTTTCACGGAGCGCAGGGTGAGCGGGGCGTGGCCGGCAATGAGCCCGGCGAGCTCAGCGGCGCGCGATTCGAGCCGGTCCGCCTCCACCACCTCGTTGAACAGGCCGATCGCCCGGCCCTCGTCGGCCTCGATGAACCGAGCCGTGAAGAGAAGCTCTTTGGCGCGCGCCGGCCCGATCAGACCGACGAGCCGGGCGATGTTCTGCGCCGAAAGCGTGTTCCCCAGCGTACGGGCCATCGGGACGCCGAATTTGGCGTCCGGGGCGGCGATGCGAAGATCGCAGGCCATGGCCATGACGGCGCCGCCCCCGGCGCAGTAGCCGCGAATCATGGCGATCGTGGGCTTCCGCACCGCCTCCAGACGGCCGACGTGGCGATCCAGGGCACGCTCGTAGGCCAGCGCGTCCTCGGCGGTCTTGAAGGCTTGGAACTGGGAAATGTCCGTCCCGGCCACGAACGCCCGGTCCCCCGCACCGCGCAGCCCGAAGACGCGGATCGCCTCGTCGGCGTCGGCGCGTTCGCACGCCGCGGAGAGGCCGTCGTACATGGCCCAGGTCATGGCGTTGCGCGCCTGCGGACGGTTAAAGGTGAGCCAGGCGACGGCATCTTCCAGCTCGAAGATCAGCTCGTCCGTGCCCAGATCGATCCGCCGCCGCTCGCCGGGGCCTTCCATGCGCAATCCCCTTTTTAGGAATCTGGGCCGCACCACGCCGTGTCTCGGCCGGGCCGCTCAAAACGGTCCGGACGCCAGGCGGTCCGCCACGGGTCCGGCGAGACCGGTGTTGGATGCGCCGCAGCGCGCACCCCGCCTGCGGCCAGGCACCCGAAGCGGGCCGGCGTCGCAGATGGGCCGGTTGGAGCGGCCCGGCTAGAACTCCACCACCGCCTTGACCACGCCGCGATCCGGACTCAGCCAGGCGGGGAACTCGGCGACCATGGTCTCCGCAGAGGCCCGATGGGTGATCCAGGGACCGAGGTGGACGCGGCCGTCTTCCACCATCTGCATGACCCACAGGAAGTCTGCGGCCAGCGCGTTGCGGCTGCGGAGCAGGGTCAGCTCACGGCGGTGCAGCTCCGGATCGGCGAACGTGAGATCCGCTTGCACCAACGAGACGTACACCAGCTTCCCGCCGTTGGCCACGTACTGGACCGCCTGCATCATGGATTTCGGGCTGCCCGTGGCGTCGAATACGGTGGTGGGAAGGTCCCCGTCCAGCAGCTCCTGGAGCCGCTTCCCCGTGTCCCCTTGCCCGTCCAGGCAGCGTTCCACTTGGAGGTGCTGCCGGCAGAACTCGCGCCGCCAGGCGCTGATCTCCAGGACGCTGACCCGCGCCCCGACCAGCTGTGCGAACGTGACGGTGGACAGCCCGATGGGGCCGGCGCCGATGACCAGGGCGTTCTCCCCGGGCTCGATCTGGGCGCGCCGCACGGCGTGCGCGCCGATCGTGAGCATTTCCACCAGCGCCAGCTGGTCTAGGGACAGGCGCCGCGACCGGTGCAGCTTGGCGACCGGCACGGTCATGAGCTCGCGCATCCCCCCGTCGGCGTGAACGCCGAGCACCTGCAGCGCCACGCAGCAGTTCGTCTTTCCCCGGCGGCAGGCGATACAGCGCCCGCAGTGCAGGTACGGCTCTACCGCGCACCGGTCGCCGGCTGCCAGCCCCTTCTCGTTCGGGCCCACGGCCGCGATCTCGACGCCTAGCTCGTGACCGACAACACGCGGGTATGTAAAAAACGGCTGATTCCCCTGGTAGGCGTGAATGTCGGTACCGCAGACCCCGACGCGACGGACCCGGACAAGGGCCTCGCCGGGTGCGGGCGAACCGAGCGCCGGCATTTCGGTCAACCGGAAGTCTCCCGGCTTCTCCAGCACGATAGTCTTCATGGCCGACTCCATCCTCCAGAGACGAGCAGGGGTCGCATCATCCACAGATTACGCAGATTGCACCGATTCCCCCGCGGGAAAAGCCTCCGAAGGAATCCACGCAATCTACGCTGTACGATGGAATCTCGAGTCTCGTTCTTCTGAGCGGGCTTCCCCGTTCCCCGTGAAATCTGTGCAATCTGCGAAATCTGCGGATACCCTGTCCGGGCTCACCGCGACGCGAGGCGCTCGCGCTCGCGCTGGACGGCCTCCTTGCCGGCTTGGACGGCGGCCGAGAGAATGGATTTTTTCTCTTTGTACGCCTCGCGGCCGCGCTCCACGGCGTCCTCGGCCTTGTCCCGCAAATCCTCCGAGAGATCGATGGTCTTGTCGCGCATGTCCGCGGCTAGATCCCGCAACCGCTCGCGGGTACGCCGACCGGACTCCGGCGCGAACAGCATGGCCAGACTGGCGCCGATGACCCCCCCCAAGATGAACCCCAACGCGACCGCCGACCCGGAATAGCCGCGCTCCTCGCTCATTTTGTGTCCCTCCTTCGTGTGTAGAACCCCCACAGAACCTTTGTCCCGGCCCGCACCCCCGCCAGCAGACTCAGCGCCGGGATGAAACGCGATCCCACCATCATGCGGACTCTGCCCGTCGCGGCCCGGACGTTTTCTCCGGCTTGCTCCAGTTTGACAAAGGCGCCCCGGACCCGTTCCGTGGTGTCCGACGCCCCCTGTGCCGCCCGATCCAGTTTCCGGATGGCTTCGTGCACCTGCTGCACGGTCGGCTTCAACTCCATTTCCACGGACCGAATAAACTCCTGCAGGCGCCACGCGGCGCGGCGGACCTCCAGGGCCGCGACGATCAACGCGACCGTCCAGATCACGCTCACCACGGCCAGGACCACCAACGAGGCAACCGCAAGGCCGTCCATGTCAGCCCACCCTTTCAATCTCGCTTTCGCAGTTCGATGAGGCGATCGAAGAGGCGCATGAGTTCCGCCAGCGGCCGCCCTCGCCGGAGTCGTCGCGCCAGCTCCGTCTCGTTCCGCTTGATCTCCAGGGCGCGGGCGTTGACCTGTCGAAGCCGCCGGGCCGCGAACACCACCACACCGTCCTCGTCCCCGCAGACGATGTCTCCCGGTTGCACCGGCGCACCGCCGCAGATGATCGGGACTTGGGTTTCCAGCAAATGCTCCGCTGTGCCGATGCGCGGCGTGGCGGCCCGGGCGAAGACCGGGAGGCCGACGCGTTCCAATCCGACGACATCCCGTACCGCCCCGTCGATGACAAAACCGCGCAGGCCCTTGCGCCGGGCTTCCAAGGCCATAAGGTTCCCCAGGAGCGCGGCCTCCACGCCGCCGCCGCCATCCACCACCAGGACCTCGCCCTCGCGCGCCTCCGCCAGCGCGGTGAGCAGCGTGAGGAAGTCCCCCGGAAAACAGCGAACCGTGCGGGCAACCCCGATCAGGCGGGCCGCCGAGGTCACGGGTTTTATGGCAGAAGCCATCGTCCCCAGGCGCCCCAGGGCGTCGGAGAGGATGCTGGTCGGGACGCGTGCGATGCGACGCAAGGGATCAGGCACGACAGTCCTGCAGACGCTGCGGGCGTCTGCCAACGGGCTTCGCGCGCGGCCCGGCGTTCCCGCCGTTGCGGGGTGCGTAGCCCGTCACGGCAAGATGGCGATCACGCGCGCCGGGGCCGCTGCCGCCGCTATCCGAAGGGGGGCGACGACCAGCGTGACGCCCTTGGCCGGAAGTTTGTCCAGGTTGACCAGGTTCTCCAGTTGCCACACGTCGAAGGGCAGGTGGGGAGACGCCGCGTCCCCGCCGGCGCCCATCGGCACGTCGCGCGCCAAGGCGTCGGACCCCACGCCACGGACCTGCCGCTCGGCTGTCAGGAACGCCATGGCGGCGGGAGAGAAGCCGGGAACCCGCGGAACTCCCTGCGCATCCAGGTTGAAATATCGCGCCGGATCCACCCGCCAGCGCGACCAGCCGGTCCGCAGCAGAACCGCGCTCGCCCGCGGGATGCGGCCATGCTGGCGCTCCCAGGACCGCAAGTCCTCGACGCTCACCTGATAATCCGGCGACTCGGCGACCCTCGCGACGACGTTTACTACAACCGCGCGCACGAAAAGTTCGCGCGAGGGGATCTCCGCCACGCTGCCCCTGGCCTTCCCCACCAAACCGCTCGCGTCGAGTCGGGTGCCCAAGTCCCGCGTGGAGCGTGCGGCGGCGCCGTGTCGCTCCACTCCCCCCGCGACGTCCGGCCACGCCCGCTCGGGCGGGCCCCCCGGATCCGTCAGGATGTGGGTGAGGTCCACGATCGTGGACTTCCCCAGCATCGCTCGCTCCAAGGCCCCCGCCCATGCCGACGCGCCGTGGAGGCAGAGAAACCCGCAGAGCGTCGGCGCGACACACGCCCGCCGCCAGCCTCTGCGCCCTCGAGCCCAGAACCCCATAAACACCATGTCGGGGTCGAGCCCCGACCCCCCCTTCTCGCGGCGGCCCGCTGCGGTTCTTTCGACCGCTCCACACGGCTTGCGGCGACGATAGCATAGGCCCAAATACGTGTCAACGCGCGGTGGCCGCCTTTCAAACCCATGCACCTGTATCGTTTTGAAAGAGGATCCGGCGTGCGGGAGGCTCCGGATAACTCGCGGCGTCAGCTCGGATTCGGTCGAATTTACGGGATCTTGCGCCCGTGGCGAGGCGGGAAACACGTCCGGAGCAGGGCGCACCACTGGCCCGTCAAGTCCTGCCGCCGCCGGTTATAGGGCGATGACCAGCGGCCGGAAAAAACGGCGCGCCCGGCCCACGCCGTTTGTCGGGGCGCCGTGCGGGAGGGCCTCGCCGGCCATGCGGGGGCGCGGGCGGCGGGATACCCGGGGCGGACCAAAACCGCGGCCGACCCGCCCGCACACAATGCGGGCGCCGTGTCGAGCGGCACTTCGCCGATTTTGGCGCAGCCATGCCTGACTGAGCCGCCGATTGACGTTCTCCCTCACGTCCGCTACCCTGACAGGGTAGGCGATCCGCGTGAGGAGGTCACATGGAGGAAGAGGCAAAGGCGCGCGACCACGTGTCGAGTCTGAACAAGCCGTTCTGCCCGTTCTGTTTCATGCAGCA
Source organism: bacterium (assembly GCA_029580855.1). Taxonomy (GTDB): domain Bacteria; phylum Methylomirabilota; class Methylomirabilia; order Methylomirabilales; family 2-02-FULL-66-22; genus 2-02-FULL-66-22. The sequence goes on from JAKPQH010000008.1 coordinate 35,625, forward strand.
ATTCGACGTCACGGAAGCATCGTCGGGCACCGTGTACTGCGACAACTGCGGCATCGATGTGCCGGTGAAGGATCTGGTCAGGCTGTGACGCGGGCGTTCCACCTGCAGCCCCTGTCGTTGGCCGTCCTCTGCCTCCTCGTCCCCGTGACGGTCCGCGCCCAGGCTCCGCCCGAGATGGGCTGGCTGGGTGTCTCCATCGCCGACGTGAACGAGGAGTTGGCGGAGCGCCTCGGGTCGATCTTCGGCCCGGCCGCGGGCACCGGGGTCCAGGTCGTCGAGGTCCTGAAAGGCGGTCCGGCGGAGGCGGCGGGCCTGGAGCGCGGCGACGTGATCGTCCGTGTCGATGCCCAGCCGATCTGGGACGTGCGCCAGCTTCAGCGGACGGTTCGCGCCCAGCCCATCCATCGCCGTGTGGTCCTGAGCGTCCTGCGCGAGAGATCGCGCGTGAGCGTCCCGGTCACGGTGGGCCCCATGCCCCTCGCCGCAAGAGCGCAACTCGCGGGGGAGCGACTGGGCTTTGTGGTCCGCGAGGTGGAGGACGCCGCGGCCGACCGGTCACCCGCACCCATGCGGGTTGTCATCGCCTTCGTGACCCCGGACTCTCCCGCCTCCCGTGCGGGCCTCCAGCCGCGGGACGCCATCGTCCGCGTCAACGACCAGCCGGTGCAGGGCTTGGAGGCGTTCGCCCGCGCCGTGTGGCTTTCGCCGAAAACCGCCGTGCTCGTCGTCGAGCGGCGCGGCGCGCCCGCGCCGATCTCCGTGACGCTGGAGTTCCCCGGTTAGCCGACGGCACTTCGGACACACGACGGCGTCTCGGCGGCGTCGCGTGCGCATCGGCAGAATCTATTTGTTTGATCGGAAATGTTGTGGTATCCGTGCTTGAGCATCGGGTGGCCCCGGACACGGCCGCCCACAGGCCACGGAGTGGAGCGCGCCATGAGCCCGTCGAGTCAAAGCCAACACCTTTCCGGCAAGGAGATCCGGCTGACCGAGTACGCGGCCTGCGCCGGCTGAGCGTCAAAACTGGGTCCGGCGGACCTGCAGGAGGTGCTGGCGCACGTGACGCCGCACCGGCATCCGGATCTTCTGGTCGGTCTGGAGAAGAGCGACGATGCCGCCGTCTACCGCCTGAACGCCGAGCAGGCGATCATCCAGACGGTGGACTTCTTTCCGCCCATCGTGGACGACCCCTACACGTACGGCGCGGTGGCGGCCGCCAACGCCATGAGCGATGTGTACGCCATGGGCGGCCGGGTGCTCGTCGCGCTCAACGTTGCCGGGTTCCCCAAGCAGTTTCCGCGCAGCGTCATCGGCAGGATCTTTCAGGGGGGCGCGGACAAGGTGGCGGAGGCGGGGGCCGTGATGGCCGGCGGACACACGGTGACGGACACGGAGCCGAAGTACGGCCTCTGCGTGACCGGCATCGTGCATCCGGCGCGGGTGATGGTGAAGGGCGGCCTCGCCCCAGGGCACCGACTGTTCCTGACCAAACCCCTCGGAACCGGCGTGATCGCCACGGCGGCGAAGGGCGGGCGGGCGGCCGAGGTCCACGTGAAGGAGGCCGCCCAGAGCATGGTGCGGCTCAACCGAGGCGCCGCCGCGGTCCTCCAGGAACTTGGCGTCCGCGGCTGCACGGATGTCACGGGATTCGGTTTTCTTGGCCACGCCAGCGAGATGGTGCGGGCCAGCGGCTGTGGTATTCGCGTCGCAGCCGAAGCCGTGCCCCTGCTCCCGGGCGCCGTCGAATACGCGGAGGGGGGGTTCTTCGCCGGCGGGCTGGGGCGCAACCGGGACTTCGTGAAGGGCCTGGCGGAGCGCGGCGCTCTGGGTCTCGCCGTCGCCGCCACGGCGCCCACGGTGGTCGCCGACCTGCTCTTCGATTCCGAGACCTCGGGCGGCCTCCTCTTCTCCGTGGCGCCCGACCGCGCCGGGGAGGTCGCCACGCGTTTCGCGAACAGGGGTGAGGCCGTCTGGGAAATCGGGGAAGTCATTCCCGAGGTCGCGATCTGGATCCAATAAGGAGATAGGCCGTGCCTGAGCAACCTGCAACGGCCGCGAAACCGCGTGCCCTCGTCCTCGGCAGTCAAGGGTTGGGGCGGGGCGACGACAGCCTCGGCATCGCCATTCTGCACAACTTTCTCAAGTCCCTGGTGTCGAACCCGTTGCGCCCTGACAAGATCGTGTGTTGGAATACCGGCGTCAAGCTCCTCGCCGCCGACTCCCCCGTCATTGGCGCCGTCCAGGACCTGGAGGGCATCGGGGTGGAGATTCTGGCCTGCAAGACCTGCGTTGACCACTTCGGCCTGCAGGGCAAGATCCGCGCCGGCGAGGTCTCGACCATGCCCGCCATCAGCGACCTTCTCCTCCGGAGCGAGGTATTGATGGTTTGAGCCGTCGCACGCGGAAAGACCGCCGCAGCCGGCTCCTGCGGGGCCGGTTGCGGCGGCTCCCGTGCGGCGCACAACGGCGCCTCGTCCTTACGGCTTGATGTTCTGGTTCAGGTGGAACACGTTTTCAGGGTCGTACCGCTTCTTGATGTCCGCCGGCCGCCTGTAGTTTGCGCCGTAGGCCGCCGTCACCCGGCCGGCTTCATCCTCCGTCATGAAGTTGACATAGGTGCCGCCTGACGCATGCGGCGCCGTCGCATCGAAAAACGCCCTCGCCCAGCCGATGCACGTCGCGTCCTGCGCCGCATCGTTCCATCGCCCGTGCACGTTCATCACGAACCGCGCATCCCGATGACCGTACGCCATGGCGTCCACCGGGACGCGATTGGCGGCGCCGGCGATGTGCGCGATGAAGATCTCGCATTGGGGCGAGGGCAGCTTTCCGGCAAACTCGATCACCGTGTCCAGCGTCTCGTCGCGTAGCTCCCGGAAGTTGTGGGATTTCCAGTAGTTTCTGGCGCCGGGCGTCAGCAGGGGGTCGAACGCCTTTTGCCATTGCGCGTATGGCTGGACGCCGATGTGCTCGCCGTGCGCTCTGCCGAACGTGCGCAGCGGTGCTATCGCCTTTTCTCCTGCTGCCATGTCCCCACAGTAAAAGATGGCCAGCGCCGCGATACCCGTGCCGCGCACGTCCTGCGGCAGGAAGGGTAATGGCGGGGCCTTGCGCAGCACCGCCCACACGCTGAGCTCTTCGGGCGCGGACGCCACGAATTCGCGATACCGACGCAGGACCTGCTTGGCCTGGGCTTGCGGATAGACGATCAACCCGGCGAGGACCCGCGGCCCGACGGGGTGCAGCGCGGGCCCAACCGGGAACCCGGCGCACGGCGGAAATACGGCCACGCCCCGCGCCATCGACCGCCCCTCTGTCATGGCTGCGTTGGATCGAGACCCTCGCCGCCGCGTCTCGCGCCTCCGGCACCCGGCCGAGCCGCACACGGCGCCCGCGGAGCCGACCACACTTACGCCGGGCCTGACCAGCGCCGTGCGGTCGGATTGTATTTCGCCGGAGCGCTGCGCATCGCGTCCCGGTCCGCCGACCATTCCGCGGTGCGAGCCGCAAACGTCGCGCAACTGCCCTGGAAGGTATTTTACGGTTTCGACCAGATCTTCACGCCGTTCGCGTACAAAAGCGTCAAGCCCGGCACGCCGTCTTTGCCCACGTCCACCCGGAGGCGGAGTTTGCCCTTGTCGTCCGCCAGGCGGAGCGACGACCCGTCGCTGCTCACCGCCAGGGACGCGAGCGTCTTACCGGTCTGGTCGCACAGCGCCAGCACCGGCCCGTGGTTCGTCACCCCCAACATGGCGCGGGGCGTGGCGTTGTCGTCGTACAAATACAGTCCGGGCACGCCGTCTTTGGCGACATCCAGTACGGCGCGGGCCTTGCCCTGGTCGTCCTCCAGAATGAACTGATTCGCCCGGATTACCTTGGGTCCATTGTTCGCCCCCTGGGCGCCGGCCGTCGTGTCGGTGTCCATGCGTCCTGCCTCCTCTCCCGGGTTGTCGCGGCCTCCAAGAAGGGGTTCCGGGCAGCCATGAGATGCGTCCGGATGGCCCGCGCCTCTTTCACGGCCCGCGGACGATATTTGTGACCGACGCGGCGCCGCCCGGCGTGGTGCCGAGCCGGCCCGTTGGTGCCGCCCCGCGCCCTCACGCGTCCATCCGGAGCCTACCACAGATACGCGGCGCAGGTTGGGTTTTTTCCTCAAATGACTCCGCCTTGCTCGGCGCCGGCGGTTCGTCTCGCGGGCCTTCGACAGGTTCGTTCGCCGGTGGGTAACCGCCTGCAACGCGTTTGCCCGAAACCGCGGCCCCGGTTTTCGGGGCGTTCCGCAGGGATCTGTGAACGCCGGGCCCGCGCAGCCGTAGCCACGGCACGCGTGACCGCGAGATGGACCGAGGCTGGCATGGGCTGCCCATCTCGTCCGCTTAGCGACCCCGGCTCCGGCGTGCGCCGCATGGCACGACCGACCCGGTCCGATCCCGTCGGCCACGCGCGGCGGCGCGGCCGCGGAAAGCGGCGAGACCGCCGTGAATACTCAGCGGAGCGGAACCATGACAAAGGTTTTGCGGTGCGAAGATTTTCTGGCGGGACGCCCGTATGCAATACACGGCGCGACCGCGGGCGAGGTTTCGCGCCACGCCGTGAAGCGCCTGGCCGGGATACACCACGCCAAGGAGCCGACACCCGCAATTGCCGCGGCGGTCCAGCGGAGCATTCGGGCAGACGCCGTGGACGCGGGCGCCGGGAAACTCACCGGCGGCAAGAGGTACGGCGACCGGGATCGGCGGGCGCTGCTCGCGGGCGTTGCCGGACTCCCGGACCACCCCGGCTGCGGGCCCATGTCTCAATTTCCGGGAATGGAGTGGCCGCTTTCCTCGGGAGGCCTGGGCTTCGCGCCCACCGCCCAATCCTTGTCCGGATCGTCCATCTCCAACCGGCGGATCCCGCCGGGGAACCGCTGCTGCAGCTTCTCGTACTCGTGCCACACGTCGGGGTCGGGGTGCTTCCAGTCGTGCATGTAGAAGACGGCCTTGACTTTGGCCTGCAAGAGCTCTTTGGTGCAGCCAAAGCAGGGACGCATGGTGGTGTAAAGGATGGCGCCTTGGACCGGGATGCCGAACCGGGCAGCGGACAGGAGGGCGTTCTGCTCCGCGTGGACGCAGATGCACAGGTCGTAGCCCTTACCCGAGCCGTATTTCTCTCGATTCGCGCACCGTTCGCAGCCGCCGTCCTCGCAGTTCACCATGTCCGAGGGCGTGCCGTTGTATCCCGTGGAAACCACGTGGCCGTCGAGGACCAAGATGGCTCCCACATGATTGCCGCGGCAGTTGGCTCGCGCCCGCACGGCCATCGCGATCCCCATGAAGTACCGATCCCGGTCCAAGCGCGTTCGGCTTTCTGGAGTCATGGGCGCCTCCGCAAGGTCGAGGACCCTTCCGCGGAATCCGACCGCCGGGGTGCGGCTGTACTTCCCTTGACGATCCTGCCGCTGGGACCTCTGGGAGTCGTCCCGGGAACCTACACACCATCTCCCGCGCGGACGGGTCCCGGGTGCCCCGCGATGGGCGGAGCACCCGTGACCGGGTTCGGTCGTGCCGTCCAACATTCCAAAGCGAGCCATCCCCACTCGGGGGTGTCGGTCTGTGACCGGCGGCGCGCGGATGGGTGGGTACCTTCCGCCCCTAGCTCAGCTGCTCCACGAGGTAATGCTGGACGCCGATCTGCGTGATCTGGTCGAGCTGTGCCTCGAGCCAGTCGATATGCCCCTCTTCCTCTTTCAAGATGGACTCCAGCAGTTCGCGCGTTCCATTATCCCGGACCCCGCTTGCCACGACGATGCCTTCGTTGTACGCCTTGATGGCGTCAGCCTCGGCCTGGCAGTCGTTCTTGTGTTGCTTTTCCACGTCGGCGCCGATGCTGATCTTGTTCAGCTTGCTCACGATGGGCGCCCCCTCCAGGAACAGGATGCGGCTGATCAGCTTCTCCGCATGTTTCATTTCGTCGATGGCGCGTTTCTCGGCGGCCTTGTGGAGCTTCTCGTACCCCCAGTTGGAGCACATCTCCGAATGCACCATGTATTGATTGATGGCGGTCAGCTCATCAGCGAGCAGATCGTTCAGCCGGGCAATGACCTCGTCGTTCCCCTTCATGGCGCTCTCCTCTGTCGGCTTGCGAGGTTCGTCGGAGCTTTTCCTGCCCCTGCGTCAATTCCCGTGCTGCAGCCGCCGCGTCGTTCCGCAGCCCCGGCCGCCATACGGTGCGCGACCCTGGGCTCGCCGCGGACTCATCATGGTTCGTGGAGTAACTGTGCCGTCTCTCCGGAACGTCCCCGCAACGACACACGGTATGCCTGTTCGCCCGGCGCCAGCCCCACACCGGTCCGGTCTTGAAAGGCCCGCACCGCTTGCCGTTCATCTCCGAGACGACGCCGTCGCGATCGCAGCCCATGCTCACCCCGGCCAATCCCCGGCCTTGGGGATACTGTGGCACCGGGCTTGGCCGCGCACCGACTCCGTTGTGCGCCAGAAGGAAAAAGCCTCGCCTTCTTCACCTGATGGCGTTGGGCGCGTCAGGCCTGGGTCGTCGACGGCGCCCGCGAGAAATGGCGGGCAACCTTCGCGATCCCGTGCGCCATTTCCTGGATATCGGTATCGGTGTAGTGCTCGTAGATGTTCATGGTGATCCAGCGCTCGAAGGCGTCCTCGGCCACGGGGCAGTCGCCTTTGCCATACCGCCGGCCTTCCAGCGGAAACTCCGACCCCGGGAAAGCCGATCGGTGCTGAAAGATGCGATACAGATAGACCGGCATCCCCCCGGTGATCAGGCGCGCCCTGTTCGGCACCCCCTCGGCGGCCAGCGCCTCCGAGAACTCCCGGCTGGTGCAGCGAAGTCGATCGAGGTCCAGCCTAAAGAGAAAGAGGAAGTAGCCGTGCCGGCAGCCTTCCGGTGTCTTCTGCGGCGCGATTCCCGGGATCGTCGCGAGGAGCGCGTCCAGCCGCGTGCCGAGCCGGTTTCGCGCCGCCACGATCTGCTCCACCTTTTCGAGCTGCGCCAGCGCCACCGCACCTTGGAGTTCCGTCATCTGATAGTTGGGCGCCAGAAAGAACGGATCCCGGATCCCCTCGTCCCGCTGGTAACACTTGTCCAGAAAGATCGACGAGTGGTACCGCAGCTTGTCGTCGTTCGTGAGGATCATCCCGCCCGAGCCGCAGGTGATGTGCTTGAAATGGTTCAGCGAGAACGCATTGATGGCCCCCATCGTTCCCGCCAGCCGGCCCCGGTAAAGACAGCGGTACGCCTGGGCGCAATCCTCGATGATCGGGAGTCCGGTTTCCCGGCCGAGGGCGAGGAAGCCGTCCATGTCCGCGGCGAGGCCGGCGTGATGCACGACCATGATGGCGCCGGTCTTCGGGGTGATCTTCTGCCGGACCGCCTCCGGCGTCATGTTGAGCGTGTCGGGATCCACGTCGGCGAAGACGGGCACCAGTCCTTGGTAAAGCACACCGGTCAAGGAGCCCATATCCGTGATAGCGGACGTGATGACTTCGCGGCCTACCGGCAGTTCCAGCGCGGCCACGGCCATGTGGACGGCCGCCGTCCCGCTGCTGCAGGCGATGCAATGCTTCATCCCGCACATCTCGGCGAACCGCTTCTCCAGGGCCCGCACCTTTGTGCCCATGTAGAAGAACAGCGTGTCGGAGTCGATGACCTCGTTGAGGTACGTCTTTTCCAGCTCGCCGTGGCGCTTTCCTTTGGGAAACGGCGTTCGCTTGGCCTTCGGCCCTCCGTGGAGTGCCAGCTGTTCGGCAACGTCGAAGCTCATACGGCCCCCCTGTCTCCGATGACCGGTCTGCGACGACTTCGCGCCTTCCCGCCGCAGGCGCGCCGACGATCATAACACCTCCGCGGCACGCCGGCAACGTGTGGGAACCGGATCTCGGTCCGCACCGCCCGCGAGCCGAAGCGGGTTTCGTCTTGACATAGACCCCTGGGGTGATGATAGCGTGTCCGTCGCCCCGACGGTACCCACCACGCTCCGAGGCCGCCGGGGCGACCATGATGCACGATTGGAACCCTCACGACAGGAGACGATCATGGGACAGCTCACCGGAAAAGTCGCGCTGGTCACCGGGGCGGCCGTCGGCATCGGCCGCGCCATTGCCGTAGCCTACGGCCGCGAGGGAGCCAAGGTCGTCGTCAACTACTCCAAGTCCCGCGCAGACGCGGAAGAGACGGCGCAGCAGGTGAAGCGGGCCGGCGGCGAAGCCTGGCTGATCCAGGCGGATGTGGCCACGGACGGCGAGGTCCGGGCCATGGTCGCGGAGACGCTGGCGAAGTACGGCCGTATCGACATCCTGGTGAACAACGCGGGGATCACGGCCTTCGTGGACTTCGCGGATCTGGACGGCCTGACGGAAGAGGTGTGGGATCGGCTGTACCGCGTCAATGTGAAGGGGACGTTCTTCTGCTGCCGCGCCGTCGTCGCGGCCATGAAGAAGCAGGGGGCGGGCCGCATCATCAATCTCGCGTCCGTGGCCGGCCTCTGGCCGCAGGGCAGCTCCATTGCCTACTGCTGCTCCAAAGCCGCGGTGGTCCAGCTCAGCAAATGCCTGGCGAAGACGCTGGGACCCGAGATCCGGGTGAACGTCATCGCGCCCGGGTTCATCGCCGAGACCCGCTGGAACGTGGGGCGGCCGAACCTCGACGCCACCATCGCCAAGGCGGGGCAGGCGGCGCCTCTCAAGCGCGTGGGGACGCCCGAGGACATCGCGGACGCCGCGCTTTTCCTGGCGACCCGCGGCGACTTCATGACGGGGGATGTGATGGTGGTGGACGGCGGCCGCCTGATCGCGTAGACGGCTGCGGAAAGGGGTCCAGCTGCGGCGTACCTCCCCAGTACGCCCCGCTCGGGTGTCAGCGGACCGGCGTTGCGGCTCGACCCCTTTGGGCGGCCTTGAAACAGCGTTGCCCCAGTATTCGCACGTGTCGAAAGCGAGCTGGGAGGCGGCGGCTTTATTGCAGACAAGCGGGAATCGGGGCTCGCGCACGAGCGGCTGTGGTGGTAAGGTACCCGCCGCACGGCGATGGCGCTCGGGCCTGCCCCTCATCATACCCGTGGCATCCGCGCGTGATCTTTCGCCAAGCCCAGTGGGAGGACCGGTCTGATGGAGCCTACTCGCGAGCGACAGGACCCAGGCGGTCTGCGGACTCTTCCGGGTGACGACGCCCGGCAGATCTTGTGGCGGTTCGCCGACCGGTACGACTTGCAGATGCTGGTACAGTCGGCGCGCAGCGTGGCCCGAGGCCCGGTCGCCCGCCTGGTGGCCGACGGGGCGCGCAACGCCCACGAATGGACCCCGCAGAAGGCGCAGCTGCTCACGGCCTTTGACGAGTCCGGCATCACCGCCGTCTTCATGGACCCGGCCGAGGGAGGGTTCGTCGAGGGCCCCAAGAACCTCGCCCTGGCGCTGTTGGCCTTCGAGCTGTCGTGGGTGGACGCCGGCGCGGCGACCTGCAGCCTGGCGGGGAACCTGGGTCTGTCGCCCATCCACGAGCGGGGCACGCCGGAGCAACGCGAAACCTATATGCGGCGCGCCGTCCCGCCGCAGCCCGGCGAGGACCGGACGATCTGGCGCGGAGCCTTCGGCCTGACGGAGCCGCTGCCCTACGTCGGCGTCGAGACCGGCCTCTTGGGTGGGAAGGTGCGCGTCGCGGAGTGGGAGGAAGGGCAGGAGCCCATCCTGCACGTGGACAAACGAGGACGGTTTATCACCAACATGGGATTCGCCAATTTCGTCACCGTGGCCGTCGATTCCGGCGACCCGCGGATCAAGGGCAGTTGTATGGTGATCCTGGAAGAGACCGACCCCGGCGTCTTCGACCGCGGCGTCCCGACAAAGAAGCTCGTCCATCAGCTGTCGTCGACCTGCGATCCGGTCTTCAGCTTGCGGGTGCCCGCCAGCCGGATCATCGGCGGCTACACGGTCAAGGATGGGGTCATCATCCCCCGCTACAGCCACGGCGAGATCATCGAGGCGGTCTTCCGTCGCACCCGCGTCACGGTCGGTCTGATGACCGCGGCCAAGCTGCTGTCCGCGGTGGAGCCGGTCATCCGGTACCAGCGCGGGCGGTTCCGCGGCGGCGAGAGCGTGGCGCCCGGATCCCCGCGCTACGAACTGGGCCTGCAGCAGCGCGAAGACGCCTTGCACCGGCTGGTGGACGTGTGGGCCACCGGCGAGGCGGCGGCGGCGCTGGGCTTTGCGGCGGCGCGCCTCTTCGATGAGCTCGACCCGCTGGAGCGCAAAAAGGACGAGGTCTTCGCCGCCCAGGGAATCGGCGGCGGCACGGCGCAGATGCGCGCATTCCGACGGGTCCAAAAAGACGCGCTGGAATTCCTCGCGCTCCAGGCCCAGCCGGAGGGCACGCGCGACGCCCGCCGCTACGAGGCGCTCCAGGCGGACGTCCTGGTGCAGTTCCTGGTCAAGGACGCCCTGGCCAACGTCCTGTGCCCGGCCTGCAAGCTCTGGAACACCGGCCACGGCGCCACGGTGATGCGCGAGGCCGTGAGTCTCATGGGCGGCTACGGCATCACCGAGGATTGCCCCGGCTTCCTCGGCCAGAAGTGGATGGATGCCCAGCTGGAGGCGACGTATGAAGGACCCGAGGCGGTCCAGCGACGGCAGCTCTCCGTGACGATGGTGAGCGACCTGTTCCTGGCCCAGTTCAAGGCGTGGATCGGCGAGATGCGCGAGATCGCGCGCCGCCGCCCCGGCACCGGCGCCTGCACCCTGGCCACCGCCATGGAGCTGTGGCTCTGGACGCTGACCCATCTACAGGAGGTCACCGACGCCGACGGTGGGAAGCTTTACCACGGCAACCGCCAGGGCGTGACGTTCCCGCTGGCGGACGTCCTGTGCTGGCTGCTGGCCGGCCGGCACCAGATCCTGGATCTTTTGGAACTGGAAGCCAAGGGACCCGCGAACCCGGTCCTGGCCGAAGGCCTGCCGGGCCTCTTGGGTTTTCTCACCGACCTGTGCCACGTCCAGGCGGCGCGGGCGGCCGGTGAGTCGGGCCGCGTGTGTGCCGAGCTGGTTTACGGCTACAATCGCCATGCGGCCTGGGACGGTGGAACGGGGTGCGGGCCCGACGCCTGCGATCCGTTGGCGGCGATTGGGGCAGGCGCGACAGGCACGGCGACGCCCGTCGGCCCCAAGGCGGGGCCGTGCGTTCGGTTCGACGGGATGGAGGCTTTCATCCGCCTCCGCCTCAAACTGGACGGCTGTCTCACCGGGGTCCGCCTGGCCAAGGACCGCGCCGCGGATGCACTCACGAAGGTGATGATTCCCGAGGCGCTGGATTACCCGGTATGATGCGCGTGTAACGTCAGCGGAGTTAACGCCTTGCGAGAGCCCGCGTTTCGACTCGAGGCTAGTAGCGTAACCATTGACGGAAGGCGTTTGGTCCTATCTAAGTTTCCAGAGTACGTTGAGCACCATCTTCGTCGCGTGCCGCGTACGCGGGAGACAGAAGCGCTCGCACATGACTTGATCACTCAGGGCTTTGCTTGCCGGGACATCGAGAGTTTCGTAAAGGCCGTATGTAAATGGGGCGGCTACCCAGGTATTTGGGGCCGCGTGCTTCACAACAACGGCCTGTCCCAACTCGCCAGGACATTTCGCGTTGCGACGCAAGCTCTCGACAACCAAGCCTCTCTCGAAATTGCTATCAGGCGAGTGCTGAGCGTTCACGGGCTTGGCGTGTCTTTTGCGTCGAAGCACCTGCGGTTCCTCTCGCCCCAGAGATGCGCGATCCTAGGAGCCTGTCGGAGAAAAAGCGGTGATACTCACGTCCGAACCTGAAGTGCCGAGGTTCACGTGGCCGCGGCGTCCCGGCGGCTCGGGGGACGGCGCGGCCACGCTCCGGCGACGTCCGGCGCGTCTGGCCCTCACGCTACCTGGGGGTGCCACCCCGCTCGGAACAGCTTGAGCAGGTTATGTGTAAGACAGATCAGCTGCCACTCCGCCTGAACCTTGGCGAGCCCGCGGAAGGCGAAGCGCCGGAAGCCGCGCGGGCCCTTGATCTGCCCGAACACCGGTTCCACGATCGCCTTCCGGAGGGCGTAGACCGCGTGGCCGGCCGCCGTCTGCAGCTTCGCCCGCATCGCGCCGATCGCGGTCTCGGTGTCCGCGGGTGGCGCGGGCCCCGCCCCGTGTTTCTGCCGGTCCGGGGGGACGTACAGCGCGATCCCGTCGAGGGTGGCGTCCGTCACCGCCGCCGCGCTGAAGTACCCGGCATCCCCCGAGGCCGCCGCGGGGGAGGCGCCGCAGTTCGCAGCCACCGCGGTCAGCATCGGGACGAGCTGCCGCTTATCGTTGGCCGCCTGCGTGACCGCCGCCGCGACGATGACCTGGGCCGTGTCATCCACGGCGGCCTGGGCGTTGTAGGCCTGGACGAAGCTCTTGGTCGCCCCGTCCTGCATGATCCGGGACTCGGGGTCAGTGAAGTTCCGCTGGGCCTTCGGCGCCGGGGTCGCCTGGGTGGGGTCGGGGACCGTGGGGGTGGGGCCTTTCGGCTTCCGGCCGGTCTCGCGCGTCCGGCGCTCCCGCGCGGCGAGCTTGGCCTGGGCGGCGGCTGCGGCATCGCTCGCCGCGGCCTGCGCCTCTGCCTCCAGGGCGGCTTTGGCCGCCCGGATCTTGGCGAGGCGGCTCTCCCGGCGGGCCAACTCCGCAGGCAGTTCATCCCCCCGGCGGCCTCTCCCGCACTGGGCATCCTCGGCCGCATCGATCCGCTGGGCCTCGGCCAGGAGGGCGGCGATCTCCTGCTCCAGCTTGCGCTCCGCCTCGGGCAGGCGGCCGTAGCTCATGGCCTTGTGCTTGGAGGCATTCGCCAGGATCTTCGTGCCGTCCAGCGCCACGTGCCCCAGCTTCACCAAGCCGGCTCGTTGACAGAGGTGGAGCACCTGCAGGAACAGCCCGGCCAGGGCCGCCAGGTGCGTCTGTCGGAAGCCCGCCAGGGTGTCGTGATCGGGGTGTTGGTTCGCCGCGAGCACGCGGTAGGGGACCTCGTCATAGGTGGCGCGCTCGATCGCCCGCGAAGAGGGCTTCCCGGTGCAGTAGGCGTAGAGCAGGAGCTTCACCAGGAGCACCGGGTGATAGGGCGGCTGGCCGCGCCCGTCGCCGGTCTCGTAGGTTTCGAGGATCGGCGTCAGGTCGAGGGCGTGGTCCACCACATCGCTGAGGAACCGCGCGAGGTGATCCTCCGGCAACCAATCCTGCAGGGCCGGGGGCAGCAGCAACAACTGATCGGGTGTGTACGGCTTGAAGGTTTTCATAGCGGCACTATACCGAATACCGACTGAACCCGGGAGAGGGAATCTGCTCGTGCAGCAGATTTTTTTCTCCGACAGGCTCCTAGGGATCTTTTGGCCGTGTGTTCCTAGGGGCGCCGGCTGGCCGCCGGCTTTCACGACAGCTTGATGAGGAGGGGACGCCATGGCGGACAACGCGGATCCGAAACGGTGGGGAAATGCCAGTCGTCGCAAATTCCTGCAGGGGGCGGCGGCACTGGCGGGTGTGACTGCCGCAAGTCAGTTCCCCGGCATCGCACGGGGCGCGGCGGCGACCGAATTGAAGATTGGCTACATGGCCCATCCGATTCAGGATGCATCCATCAAGTGGATCAAGAAATGGGGGGAATTGAACAAGGTCACCATCACGGCCGCTCCGGTCTCGTACGAAGTGTACGTGGAGAAGATGACCGCCAATCTCACCTCGGGCAGTGACCAGTACGATATCATCTGGCACAACGACGACTGGGGGCAACTCTGGGGACGCTATCTGGAGCCGGTGGATGACATTCCGGCGTTGAAAACGATCAACCGATACATCCTGGAGCCTTTCTGGATCTGGGAGGGCAAGGTCACCGGTTTTCCGATGGTGGAGACGATCGGGACCTTCTTCTACCGCACCGACCTGATCCAGGAGAACGAGTTTCCCCGCACGTGGGACCAGCTTATCCAGGTCTCCCAGCGGTTGCAGAAAGCAGGCAAAGTCAAGTACGGATTCGTCGGGGGGATGAAGTATCCCCATTCCTGGTTCACCTTCTTCTGGTCCATCTGGGGGAATAATGGGGATCTGTTCCTCCCGGTCTTCGAACGGGACAACGCAAAGATGGCAGCCTTGGGGTGGAAATCGGGTTTGACGCATCCGGAGGCCGTTGAGGCAATCGAATTCTGGTGGGACAACATCCACACGCACAAGATCGTGCCACCCGGCCAGCCAACGTATACTCGCACCGACGCCAACGCGATCTTCATGGCGGGTGACGCGGCGATCACTATGGCGGATACCACCTTTTACGGTGAATTCAACAGCCCCGCGAAATCCAAGGTGGCCGGGAAGATCAGCGTTGCGCCCTATATCATGGGTCCGAGGGCCCCGTTCAAGTCCATTGCGTGGCGGGATCCGTGGGGCTGGGCTATCCCCAAAGCGGTGGCTGTGGAGAAAAAGCGGCTGGCCAAGGAGGCCCTGAACTGGATCACGCTGAGCAAGGAAGGCCAGGTCGACATTTGGAAGCTGACGGGAGGGATCCCGCCGAACGAGGACATTCAGAAAGAACTGGTCAAAGAGGATCCGTTCTTCCGTAAGCTTCGGGCTGTCACCATCGAGTCTGAGCGGCTCATGCACGGATCCCTGTACTTCGCGCGCTGGCCCGAGGTGCACGCGAATACGGCCGATTACCTGGTGCGAGCGGTAATGGGTCCGCGCGACAACATCAAGAAGACGCTGGCCGAGCTCGCCCAGAAGATTGAGGAGATCGCCCGGCGGCCCTAGTCGCCGCGGGTTCAGCGAGCCCAGCGATAACGCGGCCGAGCTCGGTGCAGGAATTCCGGCTCGGCCGCTTGCATACTACGGGGGATCCATGAAGGCTCAGCGTGCCCACACGCGGTTCGGCGAGCGCGAACGGTTCATGCTCGCCCTCATCCTCCCGGCCGTCCTGATCCTCATCTCCTTTCAAATTGTTCCCATCCTGATCGGCGCCAATGCCAGCTTTCGGGTGTACCCGCTCTTCAATCCGACGAGAACCTGGGTGGGACTGAAGAACTACATCAGCGTTCTGACCGACCCCCTGTTCTACGCCACGGTCTTGCCTAATACCTTTGTCTTTATGGTGTCCTCGGTGCTTGGAGGCTTGGCGGCGGGGATGGGGCTGGCGGTGATGCTGAACCGGCGCTTTCGCGGAGCGCGGGCCGTCCGGACCATCATCCTGCTCCCTCTCATGATCGCACCCGTCGTGGCTGCCATCATGATTACCTGGATGTTCAACGATCAGTTCGGGATCGTGAACGTGGTTATGCAGGCCCTGGGCTTCGAGCCGATCGTCTGGTTTCTGTACCGCTGGACCAGCATGGCCATCGTAGTCATGACCGACATCTGGCTGTGGACGCCATGGTTTGCTATCATCCTGCTCGCGGGGCTCCAGTCGCTGCCGCCTGAACCGCGCGAGGCGGCGATGATTGACGGGGCCGGCCCCTGGCTGATTTTCTGGAAAGTCACACTCCCACTGCTGCGACCCGTCCTTTTGGTCTGTATCGTGATCCGCTCCATCGATGCCTTCCGTGTCTTCGACATCGTCTGGGTCATCACTAAGGGAGAGCCCGCGCGCTCCACCGAGGTGTTCAGCATTTACGCGTACAAGCAGGCTATGGTGTATCTGAACTTCGACCTAGGCGCGGCAGCCGCCATCATCGGGGCCTTCATCATCATGATCGTCGGGGGTCTCCTGTACTGGGGCCTGGGACGGGCGCTCGATGTGTCGAGGGGATAAGCGATGTTGAAACCGGGATGGAAGCGAACGTTTTTCGGACTCACCCTTGCTGCCGTGTGTCTACTCATTGCCTTCCCCATCTTCTGGATCGCGCTGACCTCGCTCCGGCCCGCCTCGGAGGTATATTACGTCCACCGTGGTACGCACTTCACCTTACAGAATTACTTGGATGTCCTGGCAAAACCGGAGATCAAGCACGCCTTTTCCAACAGCGGGATGATCGCGACATTGGCAACCCTGCTGTCGCTGGCCGTGACCGTGACGAGCGGATACATGCTATCACGCTTCCGCGGGAAAATGGCCAGCACGTGGTTTGGAACCATATACCTATTCCGGGCCATTCCGTACATTGCGTGGGTGCTCCCACTGTACGTCGTGGAGCAACGTCTGCGCATCCTGGATACCTATTTGGGGCTGCTGCTGCCGCACATGAGCGTCCACATCTGTTTCTTCTCGTGGCTGATGAAGGGCTTCTTCGACGGGATCGACGCCGACATGGAGTTTGCGGCGCAGATCGACGGCTGTTCGCGCTGGGGCGCGTTCTTCCGCGTGGCGCTGCCGCAGGCAGTCCCGGGTGTCGCCGCCCTGGCGATCCTGACCTGGCTCTGGACCTGGAATGAGTTCCTGTTCGCCCTGATCCTGACCGGAAGCAGGACGCCCATGCTCACGGTAACCATGGCGCAGTTCGTCCACGAGCTGGGCATCGAATGGAACCTGATGAGCGCGACGGCCGTGATGGCGCTCGTGCCGGCGGCGCTGGTGACGCTGTTTGCCCAGGATTACGTGGTCAAAGGGCTACGCGTATAGGAGGAGAATCTCGTGGGATCAGACGGACAGGTCGCGGTGGTCACGGGTGGGGCTGTGGGTATCGGCTATGCCATCGGACGGCGCTTGGCGAATGCTGGCTATGATATCGCCATCGCCGATCGGGATGAGATGCAGGCGCGGCAGGCGGCCAGGGAAATTCGTGGGCTGGGTCGGCGCACGACGGTCGTTGTAGGCGACGTGGGAGATCGCGCCCAGGCGTTCGGCATGATGCAGGCGGCGGCGCGCGACCTCGGTGAAGTGGATCTCCTCGTGAATAACGCCGGGATCGCGGGCCTCGGTCCCCTGGTCAGCTTTCCCGAGGCGGACTGGCGGGAGCTCTTCCGGGTGAACGTGGACGGGGTCTTCTTCTGCTGTCAGGCGGTGCTGACTCCCATGATGGCGCGCCGACGGGGAAACATCGTGAATATCTCGTCCTGGAACGGAAAGCTGGGCGCGCCGAATTTCGGGGCCTACAGCGCAACCAAGGCGGCGGTGATCTCGCTCACGCAGGCCCTCGCCCGCGAGGTAGCCTCGCACGGCATTCGCGTGAACGCCGTGTGTCCGGGCATCGTGTCCGGGACACCCATGCGAAAGGTAGTGGAGCGCCAGGGGCAGGCGTTCGGGCTCCCTCCCTCCGCAGAGCGGGCCAAGACCATCCCTCTGGGGCGGCTGGCCACGCCGGAAGATATCGCTAACATGGTCGTGTTTCTGGCGTCTGACGAGGCTGCCTACATGACGGGCCAGGCGGTCAACGTGACCGGGGGCCTCTGGCTGCATTGACTCCTGGGGAGGCGGCAAAATGATCACCACTCGAACGGGGCCGCGGCCGTGCGACGAGGCGCTCGCGCTCGTCCGGCAGCGCGTGCGGAGCACGCTGGCGCAAGTCGCAGGCCGAGGCATCTTTCCCCACGCCGCACCCTCGGCGACGGGTGAGTGGGGGGGGACCCGGGAGGGCAACTGGACCAGCGGCTTTTGGGTAGGCCTCCTGTGGCATGAGGCTGCGCTGAGCGGCGACACCCAGGATGCCGACGTCGCCACGGCCTGGACCCTCCGTCTGGCGCCCCACGTCCATCGCAAGACCCACGACATCGGGTTCGTTTTTGCCAGCTCGGCCGTGCTGGGGGCCGAGATCGGCGGGGTCGCCGCCTGCCGCGACCTGGCGCTCCGGGCCGCGGACGCCTTGGCCGGGATGTTTCACCCGACGGCCGGCGTGATTCCCATCGGCTCTCAAGCCGAAATCGGCGCGGGGCTGGACGACGTCACGATCGACTGCATGGTCAACCTCCCGCTCCTCTGGTGGGCGTGGAGGGCCACGGGCGAGGAGCGGTATCTCCGCGTCGCGCAGTCCCACGCCGGCCGAACCGCCCAATGGCACGTCAAGCCCGACGGCCGGATCATTCAATCCGTCCATTTTGACCCGGAAACCGGCCATCCCGTGAGAGAGGAGACACACCAGGGATCGGGAACGCAGGGGTGCTGGACCCGGGGACAGGCCTGGGGGGTGTACGGGTTCGCCTCGGCCTACCGTGCCACGAACGAGCCGCGCTTCCTCGAGGTCGCCGTCCGGACGGCGGATTACTACTTCGACCGGGCGGGGACCGACCTCGTGCCGTTCTACTGTTTTGACGACCCCGCCATCCCGGACGTCCCCCGGGATTCCTCGGCCGCGGCGATCACCGCCGCCGGGCTGCTGATACTCGCAGAGCACGCCCCGGAGGCGGCGGCCCGGTCCCGCTGTCTTGCTCGCGCGGACGTTCTGCTCTCGGCGATCGCGACGGGCTATCTCACCCCGGAACGCGAGGGGGATCCCCGCCCCCACGGCATGCTGCTCCACAGCTGCTACAACAGAAAAGCGGGCTGGGACACCGATCACGAGATCGTCTGGGGAAACTATTTCCTGATGGAGGCACTCCGGGCGCGGGCCCGCCTGCGCTGACGGGTGGGGCAGGCGCCCGTGTCCGGCGACAACGACCCGGGAGGGGGAGCGGAGGAGGTCGGGAATGGCGCCACGGATTGTGACGGCGGCGGAAGCCGCGCAATTGATCCCGGACGGTGCGACCGTCGCCGTTTGCGGTTGCCTCTCCATGCTCGAGCCGGAGACCGTCCTGCGCGGGATCGAGGAACGCTTCCTGCGCGAGGGCCGGCCGCGGGATCTCACCGTCATCCATCCGGTGATGATCGGCAGCCACAAGGAGGGCGGGATCAACCGGCTGGCGCATGACGGTCTGATGCGGCGGGTGATCGGGGGCTCCTTTAGCATCTTTTCCGACTACGAGATCACCGGCATGATCCGAGACGACCGCGTGGAGGCGTACGGGCTCCCCATCGGGACGATCTTCCACTGGCTGCGCGAGAGCGGGGCGGGCCGTCCCGGCTTGTTCACCGATGTCGGCCTGGGGACGTACCTGGACCCGCGGATGGAGGGCGGGCGCGCCAATCGCGCCGCCGGCGCGGCGCTCAGCGAGATCGTTCGCGTCCGTGACCGCGAATATCTCTTCTATCCCGCCCTGCACGTGGACGCGGCCATCATCCGCGGTACCTCGGCAGACTCCCAGGGGAACATTTCCGTGGAGCACGAGCCGGTCTCCCTGGGCATATTCACCCTGGCCGTCGCCGCCAAGCACTGCGGGGGCACGGTCATCGCCCAGGTGAAGCGCCGCGTGGAATCGGGAAGCGTCCACCCGCGCTTGACCATCGTGCCCGGCCGCCTGGTGGACGCCATCGTGGTCGATCCGGAGCAGCCCCAGATGGTCGTCGGCGAGCGGCCCGAGATTGCGGGAGAAGTGCGGGTCCTCTTGCAGCCCGAGCCCGTGCCCGCAACGATTGCCGCGACCATCGCCCGCCGCGCGATACGCGAGTTCAAGGACGGGCAGCTGGTGAATCTGGGATACGGGGTGCCGGCGCTGATCCCCGCTCTCGGATTCGCGGATCGCCTGCACGAGCGCGTCGCCTTCAGCATCGAGCACGGCCCCGTGGGAGGCCTGCCCGACGGCATGGCCACTTTCGGCCCCAGCGCCAACCCGGACATCATCATGGACTCCACCTTTGTGTTCGACATGTACGACGGCGGCCTGCTGGACGTCACCGCGCTGGGGCTCGCGCAGGTGGACCGGCACGGGAACGTCAATGTCAGCCGGTTTGCCCATATGGTGCCCGGGAGCGGGGGATTCTGCCACATCTGCCATCGGACCAAGAAGATCCTCTTCTGCGGCACGTTCACCGCCGGAGGACTCGAGGCGGAGTTCGCGAATGGCCGCCTCACCATCCGCCGCGAGGGCAAGGTCAAGAAGTTCGTCTCGCAAGTCGAGCAGATCACCCTGTCCGGTGACGCCGCCCGGGCCAAGGGACAAGAGGTGCTGTACATCACCGAGCGCGCGGTGTTCCGTTTGGCGCCGGAGGGGTTGGCGCTGGTCGAAGTAGCCCCCGGCATCGACCCGGCGACGCACATCCTCCCCCAGATGGAGTTCCCGGTTGCCGTCCCGGCCGGGCTCCCCGTGATGGACCCCGGACTCTTCGGCGCGACATGAGCGGCGTCCGGTTGCGGCCGCGGCGTGGGGCGATTCCGCGCAGTGAGTAGGCGTATGGATCCGTATCATGCCACGGTGAATTGCGTGCTGGACGCCATGGTCGCGTCTCAGGGCGAACGTCCGGCGGTCCTGTTCCAGGACCAGGGCCTGACGTACCGGGAGCTCCAACGGGACGCCAACCGGCTGGCGGGCGGGCTGGCGGCCTGCGGGCTGACCAAGGGTGACCGCATCGCCGTCTGGTTGCCGAGCGGCCTGGACTGGGTGCGGCTGCAGTTCGCCTCGGCGCGGCTGGGTCTCGTGCTCGTCCCGCTCAGCACGCGATTCAAAGCGGCCGAGGCGGAGTACACCCTGCGCCAGTCGGATGCGGAGGCCCTGGTCCTCCCCGATGACTGGCACGGGATCGATTTTCTGGATCGCCTCGGTCCGGTGGCACCCGACCGGTTTCCGGCGCTGCGCCACCTCATCGTCAGGGGGGCGCGTCGGCCGCCGGGTGCGCTCGCCTTCGAAGAGCTGGCCACCCACACCGCGCCAGGACCGTGGCCCCCCGTCCGGCCGGAAGACCCGGCGCTCATGCTGTATACGTCGGGCACCACCGGTTTTCCCAAGGGGGCCGTGCTGACCCATCGGAACATCGTATACAACGCTTTCCATATGGCTCGACGCCAGCACGTCACACCCGCGGACCGATTGCTCGTGGCGCCGCCGCTCTTTCACGTCTTCGGGTGCGTGAACGGTGTCATCGGGTATCTGACCCACGGCGCCAGCGTCGTGGTGCAGGAGATCTTCGAGCCCGGCGAAACCCTGGCGCTTATCGAACGGCACCGCTGCACGGCCCTCTACTCCACGACGACGATGTTTCAGATGCTGCTCGAACAGCCGGGTCTGGCCTCGTGCGATCGGCGCTCGCTCCGGACCGGCATGATCGGCAGCATGCCCGTGCCGGAGACGGTCATGCGGGCCGTCGTCGAGCGGCTCGGCGCGTCGGAGATCGTCAACAGCTATGGGCAGACCGAGGCCCCCGTCAGCCTGCTCAACGAGGCCGGCGTGGGGCTCGCCGTCTTGCTCAAAGGGGTCGGCCCCCCCCTTCCGGGCGTCGAGCTGCGGCTCGTAAACCCGGCGTCCGGCGAACCGGTATCGTCCGGGGAAGACGGCGAGATCTGCGTCCGCGGTCCGCATGTCATGCAGGGATACCACCGCGCGCCGGAGAAGACGGCGGAGGCCATCGACGCCGAGGGCTGGCTGCACTCGGGAGATTTGGCGCGCGAGGTGGGCGACGGGCTGTACCGGATCACGGGTCGGCTGAAGGATATGTACATCAACGGCGGGCTCAAGGTCTATCCCGCCGAGGTGGAGAACGTCCTCTACCGGCACCCCGCCGTGCTCCAGGTCGCCATCGTCGGCGTGCCCGAGCCGCGCCTGGGAGAGGTTGGGCACGCGTTCGTCCGGCAGCGGCCGGGGGTGCCCGTGGACGCCGCAGCCCTCATCGCCTTCGTCCGCGACCGGCTGGCCGGCTACAAGGTCCCCCGGGCGGTCACGTTTGTGGACAGTTTCCCGCTCACGCCCAACGGCAAGATCCAGAAATTCCGGCTGCGCGAGATGGCACGCGGCGAATAATCCGCGCGGGCGACGGGCCCCGCGCCCCGGTTGACCGCACCGGGTCAGGCGAACCACAGGTCGGGCAGCGTGTAGCCGTCGCGGAACGGGTCGGTAGGATCCAGCCCATACTGGAAGACGCCGGTGATCCAGGCCCGCCCCGCGATGGTCACCGAGACGGCGCGGTGGGGTCCGACGCGCGTTTCCGCGGCGATCCCGGCCTCGAAGGTCGAGCCGACGATGGAGGCGTGCGTGAAACCCTCCCCCACGGCGATCCGCCCCTTGGCGTGCAGCGCCGCCAGCCGGGCCGTCGTTCCCGTCCCGCACGGGCTGCGGTCGATGCGCCCCGGGGAGACGATGACCGCGTTCCGGCTGGCGGCGCCCGGACCCTCGAACGGCATGGCGAACTCGGTGAACGTGATGGTCCGGATGTGCGGGTTCTCGGGGTGCACGACGGGGAGCTGTTCCGCGGCGGCCGCCTTGATCTTCTGGCCCACGGCGACCAGGTCCCTCGCCTCGTGCGGCTTGACCTCGAACCCCAGCGCGGGTGCGTCGACGATGGCAAAGAAGGCGCCCCCGTACGCCACATCCACCGTGACCGTGCCCAGACCCGGCACCTCCACCGGGGTGTCCAGGTGCGTCGCGAAGGCGGGCACGTTCGTGAACTGGACGCGGAGGACCTGGCCCCCGCGGCACGTCGCCACGACCGGGACCAGACCCGCGGGACTTTCCAGGACGAGATGCGTCTCCGGCTCCCGCATGGGCACCATGCCGGTCTCGAGCAGGACGGTTGCCGTGCAGATCGTGTTGGACCCGGACATGGGCGGATAGTCCGACGATTCCATGATGATGAAACCGGCGTGCGCGCGCGGGTCGCGGGCCGGCACCACGAGGTTGATGCAGAGGGTCGGTTTGCCACGCGGCTCGAAGAGCAGCCACCGGCGGAGCCAGTCCCCTTCGGTCTCGAGCCAACGTTTTTGTTCGAAGACGGTGGCGCCCGGGGGCGGGAGCACGCCGCCGACGATCACGTCGTTCTCCTCGCCGCCGACGTGCGCGCCGACGACCGTGATGGTGCGTTCAAAACGCATGGCTGTCGCCTCCTGTGCCGCCGGCGCCCGTCGCGCCGTCCCGGGGTTGGGGATGCCGCATGATCACCTGCGCCGGTCTTGTCTCGCACCGTTGTGGAGGGTACCGGAAGTGTTCAGACTCGATGGAAAGAAGGTCGTCGTCATCGGTGGATCGGCCGGCATGGGGTTGGCGACGGCGGAGTTGGCCATGGAATGCGGCGCCGACGCCGTCATCGCAGCGCGCAATCCCGAGCGGCTGGCGGCCGCCGCGCAGCGGCTCGCCGCCCGCGGCGACCGACCCGTGCCCTGGCAGGCGCTGGCGATCGAGGATCGCCCCGCGGTTGCCGCCTTCCTGCACACGCATGCCCCGTTCGATCATCTCGTCCTCCCCGGCTCCACGGTGAAGCCGCTGCGCTACGACGAGCTCTCGGACGCCAACGCGCGCGAGGCGTTCGACAGCAAGTTCTGGGGGCCGTTCTGGGCGGCGTACGATGCCCGCGCATCGATGCGCCGCGGCGGCAGCGTGGTGTTTTTCAGCGGGGTGGCCGCCGAGCGGCCGGTCAAGGGCTACGTCCTGGGGGCGTGCATCAACGGGGCGCTCAACGCCGCGGTGCGCTCGCTGGCGCTGGAGTTCGGCCCGCTCGGGCTCCGCTGCAACGTCATCGCCCCCAGCCTCGTCGACACCCCGCTGCTCGACGCGCTGCACGCGGACGACAAGGACGAGCGCTGCCGCGCCCTCGCCGCTCGGCTGCCGGTCGGCCGTATCGGCACCGCCGGGGAGGCGGCCATGGCGGCGGTGTTCCTGATGGCCAACGGGTATATCGACGGCCAGGTGCTCGGTCTCGATGGCGGACACCTGTCGATCCCCTGAGGTCGTCCGGCGTCTGGGCACCTCGGCGCAGTCCCGTGGCCCGGGGGCGGCCTGCAAGCCGCAGGGGAGGGCTCATGTCTGACGCGATCGGATTCATTGGCGTCGGCAGCATCGCCACCGCCGCCGTCGAGGGCCTGGTGACGGCTCCGGGGGCGGCGCCGCACGTCCTGCTGTCCCCGCGCAACGCCGCGAAGTCGAGAGCCCTGTCCGAGCGGTTCGCGACGGTTGCCGTCGCGGAGAGCAATCAGGCCGTGCTCGACGGCAGTGGCACGGTGTTCCTGTGCCTCCGGCCCCAGGCAGCCGCCGAGGCGCTTCGCCCGTTGCGGTTCCATCCCCGCCACACCATCGTGTCGCTGGTCCCGCTTCCCCTGTCGGCCCTGGCGTCTCTGCTGCGCCCGGCGCAGCGCGCCGTGCGGGCCCTGGTGCTTCCCACGTGCACCGAACGCCTCCAGGCGATTCCGTATTGGCCCGAGGTGGGCGAACTGCACCCCCTGCTGGAGCGGCTCGGGGCCCCCTTGCCCCTCCGGAACGAGCGCGAACTAAACGCCCTGTGGGCCTCCACCGCGACCATCTCCGCCTTCTACGCCTTCCTGGAAACCGTCGCTGACTGGGCCGCCGCGCGCGGTGCCGCGCCCACCGCCGCGGTGGACTACACGGCGGGGATGGCCCATGCCTTGGCTCGCATCGCGTTGGTGGACGGGACGGACCGCTTCGCTCGGCTCTCGCGCGAAGCCGCCACACCCGGCGGCCTCAACGAGCAGGTCGTGGGCGCGCTCCGCACCCGCGGGGCGTACGTCCACCTCCGTGACGCCCTCGACGCCGTCCTGGCCCGGATCGAGGGGGTGCCGCCGATTGCGTGAGTGCGCCCCGTCCTTCCGGTGACCGCACGCCAGGTTCGACCCCGCCGGCTCTTGCGAAAAGCCGGTGGATCGCCTGCGGACGTCACGCACAAGGCTCGCCGCCCGACGGCGCCGCGGGTTGCTTCAATTGCTGCCGTTGGGGGCGGTCGTCAGAAGGGCCGGAGGTTTCCCAACTCGTCAAAGGTCAGCGGCATCGGATCCGTGATGCGGCTCAACCGTCGGTTCGCCTCTGCCTCGGCCCGCATCGATTCCGAGGCGTCCATTTCCGTGAGGAGCAGCGTGTTCTTGATCCGCACGACCCGCGCCTGCTCCGGCGGCGTCAGGCCGTTCATGTTCAGGGCGGTCCGGATGGCGTCGCGGTCCGTGTCGAAGGCCATCGGCACCTTCGAGTCATGCGTGTCGCTCGAGGTGATGCCGTTCATGTACATCGCCGCATAGTCGATCGTCCTGACCAGCCGCCAGGTCGTCAGGTCCGCGAAGCCGATGCCGATGGCGTTGCCCTCGCTCTCCGGCGTGAGGTCGCGGACGAAGAGATGGCGGATGTGCGGGCGCTCCGCCGGCTTCTGGATCGTCGGTCGTCCGACGACCAGGGGATCCATGCCGGCACCGTTGATGTTCTTGCCCATTTCGTCCACGATGAGGAGGTCGATCGCGTCGAAGGGCAGCCGGGCCTTCCACGCCTTGGCCTCCCGCAAGAGCGCCTTCTCCCCGGATTCGAAGTCGGGAGGCAGCAGCGCCTGGACTTTGGCCGTCTCGCCGTACCCGTTCTGGAGGATCCCGAGCCCGCAGAGCACATGCCCGGTGTCCAGGACGGCCCGTCCCACCAGCGGAAAGATCTCCGCGTAGCTGTAGTGCTGACCGGCGCGATGGTAGTGCTCCGCCCCCTGCTGCTTCCCCAGCCCGACGGCCATCATCTTGAACAGGCCGCTCTCGATCTCGCCGGAAAAGTCCGGGTGCGGGTTGATCCAGCCGACCACCACGATGTGGTCCGCCTCCCAGGCATTCCGATCGCAGAACACCGGGGTCCCCTTGCTTTTGCCGATCTCCACCACCTCCATGCTCGATCTGATCGGGCACGCCATGGTCGTTTCGGTGATCCCGTAATGGGCCAGAATGGTCCGCTGCCCCTCGGCCGTGGCGCCGCCGTGGCTCCCCATGGCCGGGACGATGAACGGCCGGAGCCCCAGCGACTTCATTTCGTCCACGACGGCCCGGGTGATGCCGCCGATGTTGGCGATGCCGCGGCTGCCCGCGGTGATGGCCACGCTCCGCCCGGGCGTCACCCTGTTCTGCAATCCCAGGCTGCGCATGGCGTCGTGAACCGCGGCCGGAATGTCCACCACCCGGGGACCCTCCAGATCCTGCTTCAGGCGGAACAGCCTCGGAAACGTCATGGGGAATCCTCCCGGCGTCTTTCTTGACAGATAAGAATCCTCTACGCACCACCGACTACCATGTCGTGCTCAACCGCCGGCGGACCTCCGTCCTCATCCCGCGAGATAGTCGTAGACCGACTGCGGGACGGGAATGCCGTCTCGCCGGTTGCGCTCCATGGCGCGCTGCTCGATCTCGCCCGGCACCAGCACCTGTTCGATGCCCGGGGCCGGCGGGTGGCGGTGCAGCTCGTCGATCATCCGCTGGGTGCGCTCCAGGTATCCGTCGGCGGTGCCGAAGATCGCCGGATCGATCACCAGGATGAACGACGACAGATCCCGGTATGAGGCGAGCTCGTTATACATCGGTTTCAGGTGCGGCCCGAACACGCCGCCGATCATCAGACCGGTCAGCGCTTCCACCATGATGGTGATCCCGTAGCCCTTGGGGCCCCCGAACGGGAAGAGGGCGGCAGCCCGGTGGGGATCGGTGCACCGGTTGCCCTCCGCGTCCAGCGCCCAGGTCTCCGGAATAGGCTGCCCCTTCTCCCGGGCGTGCAGGACTTTGCCCCAGGCGACCTCGCTGGTCGCCATGTCCAGGAGAATCGCGTCTCTCGTTCCGGGGAAGCCGAAGGCGAAGGGGTTCGTGCCGAAGTAGGCGTCGCGGCCGCCGAAGGGAACGACGATCTTGTCGGTGTGGACACAGACCAGCGCCGCCATCTTCCGGTCCAGCGCCCGCTGCACATAGTACGCCAGCGCCCCGCAGTGGCTGTTGTTCTTCACCCCCACCATGGCCAGGCCCTGCTCCGCGGCGATCTGGAGGGCCTGGTCGGTCGCGTACGTGGTCATGACGTGGCCGGCGGCTCCCTGGGCATCCACCAGCCCGATGGACGGCTTCAACCGCTCGATGCGGAAGAGCGGTCGCAGGTTCATGCCGCCCGCGCGGATGCGCGCCGCGTAATGCTCCACCCGCATGACCCCGTGCGAATAGACCCCCCGCAGATCGGCGTAGACCAGGACGTCCGCAACGACGACCGCCTGGCTTTCCGGCATGCCCGCCTCGCGGAGCCGCTTCACCACCAGCGCCTTCAGCGCGTCTTCCCTGCAGATCACCATGCCCTCGGCCATGACTCCTCCGGCTTCCCTCCGTTCGACGCCGCGCATTCGAGATAGCACCGCGCCCCCGAGCGGGGCACGTGCCCATCTTGCTCGCTCCGGACAGCATCGCCCCGCGGCGCGAACGCGAGTATCCGACCCACCGTCTGCGCGTGTCAACAAGAAAGGACGGGGGACACGTCCCGCCAGGCGACATACGCGAGAGGCCGTTTCTGGATGGACGGCGAGCGCCACGGCGAAGGCCGCGGAATCTCCGGTCGTGTGCGCGACTCGCCCCGTCAAGTCAGGTAGGCTCGCGGCCAGCCGCCTGGAGAGCGGCTGCGACGGGCCAGATCACGAGCCGACTGGGGGTCTGGGTCATTCGAGCAGAGGCAGAGGCGCCGGCGAGACCGCGACGGGCGATGTCGTGAACACGAGTGCGTTACGTTCTGTCTCGTTCGTGTCCACCGGACGTTTACCAGGAGCCCACACTCAACCGCGAAGGCCCGAGGGGCATTCCCCTCGGATCCTCCCCTTCAACAGGTTCCGTTGGTGGGCGAAGCTGGTTTCGAACCACCGACCCGCTGCTTGTAAGACCGGAAGACGAGGATGAACGCGAATGACATCATAGAGTCATCAATGGGGTTCGAAGGTGGATCTTGGTTGGCAGGGGGTGGTTTAGTCTGGATAGGCGGCCGCGGGCACGTTTTCGGGCACGTTTTTTCGTCGAACGAAGCGAGGGAATGGCGGCGTGATCATATTCGCCAGGTGCACAGAGAACGAAGAGAGGAATCACTGAAAGCCGCGGCGGAAGGCTCGCAGACATTGCGTCAGCTCGTCGGGGTTTCGCCTCCACGACGGCGGACCCGAGGCAAGGAACTTTGCGTGCGTTCCGCTCGGATCGTCCTCGTCCGACGCCGCACGCGCAAAGCGATTCACATGGGCTCGCTCGGCATCGTTGACCATCGCCGCGATCGTCCTCGCCAAGAGAAACGGTCCCGCCTCTTCATAGGACATCCCCAAGTCGATCACGTCGTCCGCGAAACGATCCTCCGGCTCGTACTCGGTGACGATGTACGCGAGATCGGCGAGATCCCGCTCCCGCTCGGCGGGGCGATCCCCGTATGCGACGATCTTCAGCACCGTCAAGACAGGAACCGGTGCCACCTTGATGATCAGATCTGGTGCTACCGTCACCGACACACCTCGCTCAAAGGCCAGCCGAAGTCCCACGAGGCTCATTCGGTGACCGCTCCGGGGCCAGTGCACCTCCCCCTTCCGAAGAAGCTCAGGCCCGGCAGGTATGATGTCAACAACCTCACCGCCTGGGGCGTACCACCGGTGCTCCATCCGCCGGTCTCGCCTCCATCCGGGGACAAGACTTTCATCGAGAAACTCTTCAAGCGAGATGGCAAGGGTCAGATCAAGATCGGCCGTGCTCCGCCATCGCATGTCCAGAAAGCAGCCGAGGGCGGCGGCACCAATCAGGACAAATCGCTCTGGTGCCCATAGGTGGGTCAGTTGGCGGAGGACCTCGACCTGGCGAGCGGAGAACGGCATCACAGCCATGTGAGGTAGCGGTCCCGAATCATGGCGGCCGATTCTCGAGCGCGGTCCGTGCCTTCGGTGAGCAGTTCCGTGTAGACGAGCAGCGGATGGACCGTGTGAGGAACAGCACCCTCAAAGGCGATATGGCCGGGCATACGCAGCACGGTCAACTCGCCCTTATTTGACGGGAGGCCCCTGAGGCTCCGAAGGGTCGTGTCTGATGGTTCGGCCAGGTGCAGAATCGTCTTGCTGCCGCGATAGAATCCCGTGAGCCGATTCTCCGCGGCTCCCCCACCCCACCCCCATGGTGTATCGTCCGTCAGCACCTGCTCGATCCGCGCCTCGAGGGCAGAGGGGTCCGAGTCGGGCGTGCGGTATTGGCCTACCAAGAGGCGTGGGCGCACGAGCGTGGCGTAGCCACTGAGCCAGCGGTCGAGCAAGGTCTTCTGGTCTTGCAGGTGCCGTCGGTTCCGACTTCGGACGATCGCCCCCTCCTGTGTCAACCGGGCAAGCAGATGTGCGACGGCCGTCTTGCTCGCTCCGGCCTGCTCGGCCAAAGCCCTAATGGACGTATTGAGTAACTCCGGCTTGGCGAGGATCGCAAAGAGCACGAGATGGCCGGACAGCCCGACTCCTCGCCCGAGAGCGGCTCGCGGGACGGCAGGTCGGCCTTGAACGAGGGCCAAGAAGGCGGTGCCGAGCCGCACATGGCAGTTTCCCGCCGCATCGACAAAATTGACGTGCTTGCCCACGAGATACTCCGCCAGCGGGCGACTGATGTACGGGGCAAAGAGCATCAACGCGCTGGGCGTCTTCGCGGAGTATCCCGCTTCCCGACGACCGATGACCGCGTCAATCGCCCCGTAGGTGGTGGGTGATCGCTTGATTTCGAGGTCGAAGTGGTGGGTGGAATGCGGCGTCTTGATGGAGAGCGTCCCATCGCCGCTCGCGGCTGTCTTGGGGTGTATCGGAACGCGGACTTCAGCCTGCTTGACGAAGGGAAGGCCGCGCAAATGTTGGAGGTATTTCTCGACGTGGTCTTCGCTCAGTTGGCGCATGTCCCAAATACCCCCACGTATCGTATAAGAGGACACGTCCACAGAACGGGCAACCATAAACGGTGCATGGGAAGCGTGTTGTCCTAGATGGTATGCTGTCTTAATGAAAAAGACAACAGAGTAAATAGGACGATCCCGCCACCTCACTCCCATGCGGTCACACTGCCAGGGCGCCTCCTGCGCTGCGTATCGAGGGCATGCACATTGCTGGCCGCGGAGCGCGGTGGACGCGGAACAACGGCTTTCGGGGTAAGGATCGTTATTCGTCCCCTTCCGAAAAGAGCCGGCGGACGTGTTCGCGATGTCGCTCGATCCAGCGGTCGAGCATCCGACGATCGAGCAGTGATCAAGTCCAGCCACACCTGTGCGGCTGACGAGACGCGCTCCTTCCGCGCGTCTTTCGTGTCGGCCCCTTCCCACGAAGCGCTTTTCGCACCTCCACCATCGCCAACGTATCGCGCTCGCAGTACTTGAGGAGGGCGGTGCGGAGGCGAGCCTTCTCGGCGGGATCGCGATTGCCAAAGACCATGCGGGAGAACTGGAGGGAGGCCATGATGCCTTCCTGGATCTCCAGGTCGTCGTAGGCCAGATGTGGGACCACGGCGGGGAGGACGACCTTGATCGAGTAGGAGCCGTTGAAAGCGGGATGGTAGTAGTGGCCCCTGATGATGCGGTGGAGATCCCAGAGCCGGGTGCAGATGCCGAGGAGATCGTCACGGAGATGCGGCAAGGCGTCCGCGAGGCCCGTGAGCACGCCCTGCTCGTAACCGGTGTAGGTGCAGACGCCCCCCTGCTGACCGAGAGACTTCAGTAGCGCCACGGCGAGTTCCTCGCGAGGATCGTGCGGTCCTCCGCACAGGTACTCCTCGTATCCAAGTGAGCCGTCTTCGTGCTCGATGTGGTTCGACCACTGGAACGGGATGGCCTGGTACGGATGGGTGTTGGGGTAGAGCGGGATGGCGGAGCCTAACGTCTCGAAGTCGAGGTGGTGGACCGGGTACACCACGGTCTCGAGCGCCGTCTGGAGCCCCGGACCGATCCACTCCACGTTGTTCTTGACCCGTTGCTGGATCAACTGCAAGGGGAAACCGGCCGGGATCTCATCGATGGTCTGCACCCCGAGGGCCACCAGGTCGTTGTAGGCTCGCCGGCTTCCGGGAAGGTGGAAGACCCAGCGGGCAGGCTTGTCCTGGGTGCAGTGCTCCCAGAAGGGACATTCGTAGGGGGCAAAGCAGTGATCATCCGGCTCGATGACGGGCGGCTTTTCGTCAGTGAGGGTCCGCCGCATCGCGGCCATCCGGGCCGGGATGTCCGGCTGTCGCTCCTGTACCTCTCGGGTGAGATCTTCTTCGTGGAAGAGCTGCTGAAGGTCGTATGCGCCTCCGGGATAGAGATACCCCGTGTTGACGTGCATGAGGTAAGTCGCGTCGAGCGCCAGGCCGGCGCCGGTCAGGACATATGCCTGGATGGCGAGGTCGTCCCGGTGCTCCGGCTTCGCTTGGGCCGTGGATTTCACCTCGCTCAGCCGCCAGTGGTTCCTTCGGGTCCGGATCAGGATGTCGGGCCGGACCACGACATCGTCGAACGCGATGAAGCCTTCGTATATGACGGCGACATCAGGATCGTTCACGAGCATTGCCGTCTGGGCAATCCCCTCCTCCACCTTGAAATACTCCACGTCCACCAGGACGCCGCCAGGGTACCGCTCCCGGGCGAGCTCGCCCACCCGTGTTCCGGCATCCAGGATCGCCTGTGTCCCCTCGTCAAACGGTGTGGCCAGTTCACGGCTGTGGATCTCCAGGTAGAGCCGCTTGGGGCATTGGAGGCCCGACAGATACCGGGACTTCGACAGACGCGTCGTCATCGTCAGGCGCTCCCGTCCGGACGGATTCCCCGCTCGCGGCAGGCGCAGCGAGCGTTGGATCCGCCTCCAGAATCTCCGGGTGTTGGGCCAGCACCTCGGCGAGATGTCGCCGCGCCCGACGATCTGCCGGCCAGCGGCGATCCGCCTCCAGGAGCGACCGTACCGCCTCCCCGTACCGCCCTTGCCCTGCGAGGGCGAGCCCGAGGTTCTTGTGCGCGTTGTGCCGGGACGGGTCGATCTCGATCGCGGCCCGGCAATGGGTCTCGGCCTCCGCGTGCCGCCCCAGACGGTTCAGGCAGTAGCCCCGGTTGTTGTGGAGGAGGTAGCCAATCGGCCCGGTGGCCGGGCGGATCGTCAGGCCCTCGGTGTACGTCTGCTCCGCCTCGGCGTAGCGACGCTGCTGCTCCAGGAGCTGGCCGAGCGCGAGGTAGCCGCCAGCCCGCTTGGCCGGGTTGTCCGCCCGGGCCAGGAGCCTCCGGACGTAGTCCAGCGCCTCGGGCGCGCGGCGCACCATGCTGTAGAAGCGGGCCAGTTGCCAGACGCTGTCCTCCAGGGCCGCCTCGCACTGGGTGACGCGTCTCCGGAGGGTGCCCTCGATCACTTCCGCCGCGATGGGCTTCGTCCCCGGCCAGTCGGTCAGGAGATCGTCGGGGAAGCGGCCGGTTACGGTGA
Organism: bacterium; assembly: GCA_029580855.1. Taxonomy (GTDB): domain Bacteria; phylum Methylomirabilota; class Methylomirabilia; order Methylomirabilales; family 2-02-FULL-66-22; genus 2-02-FULL-66-22. Next base: position 67,737 of record JAKPQH010000008.1, read on the forward strand.
GATCTGCCCGGTCCCCTGGCGACCCTGGGGTTCTGGCGCGGTCGGACGACTTCGCCTCGCGGGGAATCCCGAGCATGGGGAGCCGGATGGCGTCCCCCGCCAGGAAGAAGCTCTTGTACCGGAGGTCCTGTGGGTGCTGGATGCGGTAGACGGTCCGGAGGGTCCGCACCGCGAGGGTCGCCAAACGGGCGTACGGCACCGGGGGTCTGGCGTCGATGAAGAAGTTTGGCGAGCCCGTCGCCGGGGGCGGCGCCCCTTCCACTGGGACGTAAGTGGGTGGACGCCACCCCATGGCCTGCAGGGCCTGGCATGCGTTGTCGGAGAGCAGGGCCTTTCCGGTGAGGTACGTGTTGCTCACGGCCTCGGCCCGCATCCCGTCGGTTCCGTGGCCGGCGAACTGCACGTAGTAGTTCGGGTCCGTGGCGGCAATAATGAGAAACTCCCCATCTTCCAACACGCGAAGTGCCTCGCTCAGGCCACGCCGAAAGGCCACCCACTGGTCGCCGGATCCCGGTGGTCGCCCGGATGGGACCGCACGTGCGGGTTTCCCTTTCGCCGGTCCTCGCCCTTTCCGCATAGGTTCCCTCCCTTCGTGGCCCCGCTCCAAGCCTGCTGGCGGGTACGTCGGGAGGATAGCCCACAGGTGTGACATCGGAGGTCACAAGGGCTAGGACCTGTTGACACCGGGAGGCATCAGGCGTTCGGATAACTTTTGCATCAGCCATCCGACGAACGGGGTGGCGGCGAGTCCAGCAGAGCGCGGCCTTCCCGGAGGACGTGCTCGTAGACCGTATCGAGCCAAGGATTGGCCCCCCGGCAGCCGGCGACCACTTGTTCCGTCCAGTCGAGGTACGCCTGCCGGCGGGCGAGGTCCCAGGAGGCCGGCGGATGGTGGGGTGACAACCTGGACGTTGGCGATTTTCTCGGCGATCCGGATCAGTTGCGCCCGGGCGGACAGGTGGGGGGCACCGGCGACCTGCCGCGCCTTCCGCTCAGGCTTGGGGAGTCGCTTGTTGTCGGTGAGTTCCTGGACGAGATCCCGGATGGTCGGACTGAAGGCAGTCGCCAGCTCCTCTGGGGTGGTTGTCGTATCCTCCAGGGTGTCGTGAAGGACGGCGGCCACGAGCGTCACGGGATCCGTCACATCACTGTCAATCGCAAGGATGGCGGCCACCTCGATGGGATGGTTGATGGCGGGGGAAGCTTCGGCATCCTTCCGTTTCTGCAACCGGTGCTTTCGAGCGGCAATGGCGGCGGCCCGAAGCAAATCTTGGAGGTCAGTCATCGCGCGGATTTCCCACCGCCGGGACTTCGTTGGGCAGCATCCACGAAGTCTCCGAGGAAAATCTAAGGATCATACCTGGATGATCTACAGATTGGACGTCGCGCAGCGTCTGGCCCTTTCGATTCAGAGTCGAAGAAGACGACGAAAGCTGGATCGTCTCACATTACACATCGCCGTGCGGCGATCCGATGGCACCACTACGATGGGACGGAGAGGGTTCGGGCCTCGGGCCAGCCTGCAGAGCGACGTGGGTGTGGCGCGCAGAGAGGTCTGCATCGAGAGCAGGATTTCGCCATGACAACGAAAAAGGCCGGGGCCTGCGATAGTCCCTGCAAAGCCGTAAAGCGAGGTCACCATTTCTCGGCTAACTCCTCTAATCGACGCTCCAAGTACTGGCGCTCACAGTGGAGTTGTCTTTCGACCTCTTGGCATAGCTCCTGCCGTGTACGTAGGTGACGCGACAGATCCCTGACCACGGGGGGGCGCGACGCCAAGCTCAAAGCACAAGAAGCGGAAAGCGTTCTTGCCAAACACCCATGCGCCGTGGCGACCCCAGAAGAAATCGCTCGCTCGACTCACTATGCTGCCATCCAGGAACGCAAAGTACATTTCTTCGGTGCAACCGCTCCCCGGCCCCCCGTCGAACCGTACGCGTTTCGCCAAACGGTGTGCCTCGCATATCTTCAAGACTCGCACGAATACGTCATGCTCCAAACCGAAGGAGCGTAGTCCTGTGTGACTCTCTTGAGTCCCTTTGACGAAGTAGGTATCGGGGCCAACGCTTGATCGTGAAAAAACGGTGGACCAAGTGGGTGTCCCGGCACCGGCGACGCCGTCTCTCATCCTGCCCTCCTCCAATGGTGCTCCGCAGTGCTCCCAAGTCCTTCGCATGAATCGGGCTCACGATCATTGTCCTGGTCACGTGTTCAAGATCCTAGTGTGGTTCCGTTGTTGCACTCAATCAACCTGACCGTGAGGGCATTCCTGCGACCTGGTGCCTTGGCAGACCCCAGCGCGGTCTCTTTCCCGGACCCCCAGACATCCACCACGTGTCAGCCCTCCCACGACAACCCGGGCTTGCCGAAGTGGCCGTAGTTCGTGGTCGATCGGTAGATCGGGCGCAGGAGGTCCAGACGCTCGATCATGGCCGCCGGACGGAAGTCGAAGGTCTTGACGAACGGGGCGGCCTTTGCCTCATCGCCGGTCCCGAACGTGTCGACCTTTACCGACAACGGCCGGGCGCGGCCGATGGCGTAGGCGACCTGGACCTCGGCGCGTGTGGCCAGCCCTTCTTTGATGACCTGTCGCGCCACGAAGCGACAGAAGTAGGCCCCGCTCCGGTCCACCTTCGACGGGTCCTTCCCACTGAAGGCGCCGCCACCATGGCGGCCGGCCCCGCCGTAGGTGTCCACGATGATCTTCCGGCCAGTCACCCCACAGTCGACGGACGGGCCGCCTTCGGTGAAGCTCCCGGTGGGGTTCACCAGGAAGGTGATCCCTTCGTGCCACCAGGAACCAAGGACGCGTGGCGCCAACTGCGTGGCGACGTACTCGTGGATGGCCGCCTGCTCGATCCCCGAGGTGTGGTGCGCCGCGACGAGAATCGTGTGCACCTCCGTGGGCTCATTCCCGTCGTACCGGACCGACACCTGGGTCTTCCCGTCTGGGCGGAGCCACGGTACCCGTCGGCTCTTTCGGTCCTCGGCCAGACCCTGCGCCAGACGGTGCGCGAGCAAGATGGGCAGCGGCATGAGTTCCGGCGTCTCGGTCGTGGCGTAGCCGAACATGATCCCCTGATCGCCGGCCCCCTGCTCCTTGTGTACGTTCTGCGTTGCATCCACCCCCTGCGCGATCTCCCGCGCCTGGGCCGTGAGGAGTTCGGTGATCCGGAGTGTATCCGCACAGAACGGCGCCGTGGGATCGATATAGCCGATGTCCCGCACAGCTTTGCGGACGATCGCTTTGTGGTCCACCGTGCCCGCGGACGTGACCTCCCCCGCGAGGATCACCCGGTCGCTCTTGCAGAGGACCTCGCAGGCCACACGGCTGGCCGGGTCCTGGGTCACGTAGGCGTCCAGGATGGAGTCGGCGATAAAGTCGCACACCTTGTCGGGGTGCCCTTCGGTGACGGACTCGGACGAAAAGATGTACCGCACGGCTAGGCTCCTTCCTTGGGGCTGCACGCATGGCTGAAGGCACAGAAGCCGGGGACGTGCCAGATCTGTCCATCTGCCGGGTCGAAGTAGTTCGCGTTCAACCGGCGGGTGTAGAGCGGTCCGCCGCATCGAGCACACCGGTTCCAGTTCGCGCACCGGCAGTGGACCCGCATGAGCTGTCCCGCGAACTGCTCGCCCGGATCCAGGCACTCGCCCTGCCATTCGCCGCACACAAGACACCGTTCCAACCCGTTCGGGACGCCTTGAGGATTGCGCCCGTTCAGGCGGCCCTGCTCGTCGGGCGTCGCCGGCCGGCCGCCCTTGGCGAGGTCGCCGCAGAGGAAGCCGGGGCGGGGTCCTGTGGCGAGAAACGCCTGGAGCCATTGGCGCCGTGCCGCCAGCTCCGCAGAGAGCTGGAACGGTTGCGGCGGGGGGAGTCGGTCGGTGACGAAAACGCCGCCCGACGGGATGTCCGGAGATATGGTTTCGCCGCCCTCGGGAATGAGATACAGACAGAGGTCGTTGCCCAACACGAGACAGGTCGGCAGCCGGTTGGCCCGGACCTGGGATCGGGCCAGCCCTCGCAAGGTGTCTGGGGTCGCCTCGGCTGGCAGGAGGATCAGATGGTAAAGGGTTGGCACGACGCGGGTGATGAGGTAGGGGTACCCGTCGAAGGTGCGGAGGCCAGTGGAACGGGAGCTCGCGGTCTGGGATGCCAGCTCGGGGTAGATGTGGTTCGACTCGGGCACGGCCATGGTTCCCTCCGGGGTGTTGGGGAGGGTCCTGGCCGTGGAAGCCCGGTGGTCGGTCGAGGGGAAATCAAAAACCCCTCGGGGTGAGGGGCCTCGCGCCGTTGGTTGCTCGGCTGAGCCGTATCGTCCCCGCTGCCGGGCTGGCTTTGGCACCTTGGGGGCGTCCCCAGGTTGCCGGGCGCATCGTCGGGCCAGAACCCTCCGCGCCTCTCTCGATAATCTTGAGTGTCCTTTTACCTTGATCCTGCATCGTTGTCAATCCCTAAACCAATGCGCACCGCATGTGCACCCATACCGTCGTCGCGCATGACTCGCGTCGCCCATCTGATCACCCTGCGGGCCGACGATGTCACTCTTTTTCCACAACCGTGCGGCGAACGGTCTCACACCTGATCCTTGCTGATATACCGATCCTCCCAGCCTCCGTCTTTCCTCGATGAGCCAGGGAATGGACCCACATCGTCAATGTCTGAAGGGCGCTCGACAGGCCCGATAATTGGCTCGTCGAAACTGAGGCCATAGGCAACGCCCAGCTGGGAATAGACCGCAGGGTTATTCAGAAGGTCGTCGAGGTTTGCAAGGGGCGGCACGGGCAGCCGCCGTTCGTGCACCCCCCGCATGTTCCAGGACTTCGTAGCGGCACTATGCACCGCCGGCACGAAATTGCCAAAGATAGTCGACTGCGCACCGCCGCCCGCGACGAACACTGGCAGGCCGCTTCCCCACCGTGGAGACCGGGGATCTCGCCGCATACGGAGGTCACGAATGGTTCCGCAGAGTCGCCTTATGCACTCCGTCGTAAACTCCTCATCACACGCCTTGAGCTTGCGTAACATTGTTTGATCGTGAATCGTCTTTTCGTCCCACCGTGGAAGCTCCAGAACGAAATCTTCAGGCACGTGATCAAAGGGAAATCTTCGTTCGACAGCGTCCACTCTTCTGTGATGAAGGTTCAGCAAACCCAATCGTTTGACGTCCGCCGTCAGCGTGACGTACTCGTCTGCACCCTCGACGCTGCGAAGAAGGAAGCTACATATGTCGAGGGTGGACGCACCAAGATCGACGAGAACATGCAAACCTTCTTCGCGGTGCCGCGACTTGACATACCCGACCACCTGCGCGGCGACCTCCGGTATGACCCGAATCTCGGTCCCACTGCGGTCTCCAATGGCCCGCGCCGCTCTGAGCACCTCACTGACCTGCTGCAAAGAAGAGTTGACCGAAGGGTCCTGCGCCGCGTATTTGCTAGATGTTTGCCAGGCTCGCCCCTAAAAAACGAAGACCCCGGCAGTGTTTCGCCAGGGTCATCTCTTACAAGGAGTTACGTGGTGGGCGAAGCTGGTTTCGAACCAGCGACCCCCTGCTTGTAAGGCAGGTGCTCTCCCCCTGAGCTATTCGCCCGACTGTCTCGCGTGTCCCATAGCTAACGGCGTCGGCACAAAAGAATTGCCGTTACTCCAGCCGCCTCGTTTTAGGACGGCTGACAGGCGCGTCAAAAGCGTTATTTATACCACGCTGACGGTGTTTACCGCCGTGCCCTCCACGGCCGGGCCCGCCGCTTACCCAGGAGCGACCCGTCCTTCCGCGTGAGGTTCGGGACGCACCGCTGGTAGCGGGTCATGCGCGTGAGGAGCGTCGTGCGACCGAGCATCTTGGCCACCCAGTCGAGGACCTCTGCGCTCGCCAGGGCGTGCGTCGCAAACATGTGCCTGGTGTGGTACAGATCGCGGCGCTTGAGCCCGGCGTTGTCGAGCGCAGTATACCATATCCGCCGCCGGAGGTTGGCCACATTCACGTGGCCGCCCCAGCCTTCGTGTAGGCACGGTTACGTCTTTGTCGGCGAAGGTAAGGTCTCGAAGCCTTGTTCGTTGAAGTCGCGGTCAAAGGCAAAGGCGATCTTGAGGTTGAGCTGTCGCATCCCGAGGAAGCTCACGCAGTCCACAAGACTGAGTTGCCGCCGATTGGCGGTGAGGAGAGCCGTCACGCCTGCCCGATGGTCGGCTTCGCTCACCCAGTGCACCCGGACCAGGGGGAGGATATCTTCCTGGAGGGTTCGAACGGCCTCCACTCCCAAGCGATGCTGGACCAGGGCGAAGGACTCGACCAAAACATAATTCGTGCTGACGAGGTCCTCGGCGCGGCCCAGCAGGTCCGACCAAACCTCGCGGGCCGCGGCATGGGAGCGATCATCGGCGTCCAGCAGGGCCAGCACGGCGGAGGTATCTAGGAACACGCTCACTGCCGGTAGGCCTCCTCCAGGTGGCGGTCGTGCTCGGCTGCCAAATCTGACCGGCCGGAATGAAATCGACCAACCGCTGCCAAGGCGCGCCGCCGTTGCTCCTCGTCGTCCACCGGGCCAGCGGACCGCACGAAGCGATCCACACTCTCGCGGATTAGCGTCGCCACGGAGACCCCGCGATCGGTCGCTAGCCGCTTCAAAAGCCGCAGTTGTCCATCGGTCAGTTGGATTTGAGTCCGAACCATGGAACCATCCTCCATCATGATGATAGATTTGCTGTCATGATATCGTCATCACTTCGCTAGATCAAGATCAATCTCATCCGTGCGGACCCGCCCCGGAGCCTCACTCCTCGACCGCGGAACCGCCGGCAGTGGGCAGCGGATAAGGTACGCACGGCGCAAAGGGCCGAGCGGAGAAGGCGGGCGCGCGCGCCACCCCACTGCGTTCACAGTGTGAAGCCGCCGCCAACACCGGCGCTCAGTGCCTGCCAGAGCGCCTTGATCACCAGCAGGCCGAAGGTGTCGATGGCGAGATGCGCGCCGATGGCGGGCCAGAGGCTGCCGCGCCACACGGTGAGCGCACCCAGGACGACGCCGGCGATCGTGGTCTGCATGAGGCCCAGCGCGCCCTGGTAGCCGTGGCCGGCGCCGAAGCAGATGGCGCACAGCACCACGGCGACGGCATCGCGAACAAGCGTCGCGCGCGGCGTGTCCACCGCGGGCAGCGCGGCCCGGAGACGGCCCAGCACAAAGCCGCGGAATACGGTCTCCTCCCAGAAGCCGACGAACACGGTGAGCGGCAGGATGGCTCCCGCGGGAATCTCCGCCAGGCGCTCGAGCCACGGCATCCGGGAGTCCACCTGTGCCTCCAGCCCTCCGCGCAAGAGCATGTACGCGGCGGTCAAGCAGACGTTGAGACCATACGTGGCGAGGAAGCCGAACAGACTCCAGCCCGCTACCGACCCCAGGGGTTGGCCGCCGAGGGCCAACGACCCGCGCCAGGACACATCCCGTCGGACGCAGACCGCCACGGCCAGCAGCATCAGGGTCCCGAGGAGGAGGACGGAGAGCATGGACGCCGCCATGCCCCGCGGCGCATACGGAACCAGGCCCACAGTCCCGTAGACGAGGACATAGAAAAGGACGAGTGTCCCGGCGGCCTGGCGGCGTGCGGCCGGGGATGGGAGGCTCCAGGGAAACGGCGGCTTCATCCGCCAGTCTCGGCCCCGCGGCGCCGCCGGGGTCCGCCAAGAAAGGGCCCGGCCGGACGATGCGGGGATCGGAGGACGGGGGGGCAAGGATTCGCGAGAATCATCACCCTCAGGCCGCGTCCTGGTCGCGCTCGCGGAACTGCTCGAAGGCGGCTTTGTTGGTCGCCCGTCGATACGCCTCGTTGCCGCTGATGAGCCTGGCGTCCAGCAGATGGCGCAGCGCGGTGTCCATGGTCTGCATGCCCACGAGGGCTCCGGACTGAATCACGCTCGCCAGTTGGTCTGTCTTGCCCTCGCGGAGGATGTTGGCCACGGCGGCGTTGTTGACCAGGACCTCGACGGCCGCCAGCATCCCCTTGCCATCCACCCGGCGCACCAGTTGTTGCGAGGCCACGCCGCACAGCGAGGTCGAGAGCATGCTGCGGATGAGCGCCTGCTCCGCCGCCGGGAACACGCTGACCATCCGGTCGACCGTGGCGGCGGCGCCGTTGGTGTGCAGGGTGGCCAACACGAGGATGCCGGTCTCGGCCGCCGTGACCGCCAGGCCGATGGTCTCCAGGTCGCGGAGCTCGCCGACCAGCACGACGTTGGCGTCCTCGCGCAGGCTGGAGCGGAGCGCGCTCGCGAAGCTCTCGGCGTTCAGCCCGATCTCGCGCTGGCTGATGAGACACTTCTTTTGCGGGTGGACGAACTCGACGGGGTCCTCGATGGTGACGATGTGCTCCCGGCGGTCCTCGTTGATGTAATCGACCATGGCGGCCAGCGTCGTCGACTTGCCCGACCCCGTCGGGCCCGTCACCAAGACCAGCCCGCGCTTCTGCTTGCAGAAGGTCTTGAGGGCCGCCGGCATGCTCAGCTCGTCCAGCGTCTTGATGGTCGTCCGGATGACGCGGAACACCGCCCCGAGACCGCCGAGATGTCGGAAGACGTTGACGCGAAATCGGGCCAGCCCGGGCACCTCGTACGCGTAGTCCAGGCTGTGACGCCTCGCGAAGGTGCGCCGCACCGCATCGGTCATGGTTTCCTGGATGAGATCGGCCGCCTCCTCCGTCCCCAGCTCCCGGTACTTCACCGGAAACAGCTCGCCGTAGAGTCTGATCCTGGGCGGATTACCGGCCACCATGTGGAGGTCGGACCCGTTCTGGCTGACGACCAGTTGCAGGAAGCTGTCGATCCGGCTCACGGCGACAAAGTCCTCAGGCCGCGGGAAAACGGCCTTGGCCCCGAACGGCTCGCCACAAGACGCACATGGGCACACTCGCTTGGATGGAAAAAGCTACCGCCACACGCCGCGCGGCCACCGGCCGCGAGCGTGGGAGGCGCGGAGCCGGGGAGACCCGAACCAGCCCGGGGCGCGCCGACTTTCCCTCTCGCGGTCTCTCGACCCCCCCATCCCCGGCCGTGGCTTTTTCGCGGCGCCGCCGGCCGGCCTACCCTCCGACCATGCTGACCCGCGGCAGCAGACTTGGGTCCGTGACGAAACGCTGGAACGATCGCTTGTCGACGGCGCAGCGATAGGCGTCGTCCGCGTCGATCTCCTTCTTGTTCAACGCGTCAAGCAAGGCGCGATCCATGAGCTGCATGCCCAGCTCCTTGCCGGTCTGCAGCGCGGAGGGGATCTGAAAGATCTTGCCCGAGACGACGAGGTTCGCGATGGCCGGGGTCATCACCAGGATCTCGACGATGGCCCGCCTCCCGCGGCCGTCCGCGGTCCGCACCAGCGTCTGGCTCACGATCCCGCGCAGCCCCTGCGCCAGGAACACCGTACCCTGGGCCCGTTGCTCCGCCGGCAGAGCGTCCAGGATGCGGTCCAGCGTCTTGGTGGCGCTGGTGGTGTGCAGCGTTCCCAGGACCAGGTGGCCTGTCTCAGCGGCGACCATCGCCAGGGTGATGACACCGAAGGTGACGAAGTAGAAGGTGCGACGCCGGCGCAGCAGGCCCGCATCGCGGATCGTGTGCAGCAGGGCGGAGAACTCGCTCAGCGGATTCGGAATGCCACGAGGGCCGGTCTTGACG
>JAKPQH010000009.1 GCA_029580855.1 bacterium
CCAACATCCTGAACGCCCAGGGGGAGAAGGCGGTGGCGAACTTCGACGAGGACGCCCTCACCATGGCGACCGCGGCGGCCATCGACTGCGCGAGGGGCTTCGACCGGTCGGAGATAGGAGGGGTCTACTTCGCGACAACCACGGCGTCCTACCGTGAACGCCTGCTTGCCAACCTGGTCGCCGGCGCGCTCGCGGCGGACGAGGACATCCGGACGGCCGATTTCGGCGGCGGGCTCAAGGCCGGCACCGGCGCGCTCCTCGCCGCGCTCGACGCCGCGGCGGCCGGCAGCACGAACAACGTGGTGGTCACCGCGGGCGACTGCCGGCTGGGCAAGATGGGCAGCGCGCAGGAGCTGATGTTCGGAGACGGCGCCGCGTCGGTCCTGGTGGGCACCGACGACGTCATCGCGGAGTACAAGGGTTCTTTCTCCACCGGGCACGATTTCGTCGATCACATGAGGGGCGCGGACACCCGCTACGACCGCCAGTGGGAGGAGCGCTGGATGCGCGACATCGGCATCGGGAGGTTCATCCCCGAGGCGATAAACGGTCTGTGCGCCAAGCTCGGCATGGCCGTCGGCGACTTCGACAAGATCATCTACCCCACCTATTTCGGGGGGGCGCGCAGGTCCATAAACAAGCAGCTCGGACTCGACCCCGAGAAAGTGCAGGACAATATGCAGGCCGCGGTCGGTGACACCGGGGCGGCCCACCCCCTGTTGATGTTCGCCAAGGCCCTCGAGGAAGCGAAGCCCGGAGACAGGATCATGGTGGTCTCCTACGGAAGCGGCTGCGACGCGCTGGCCTTCGAGGTGACCGACGCCATAACCGGGCTCGCGCCCAGGCGCGGGGTCTCCGGATGCCTCGCCAGGCGGGCGGACCTCGACAACTACCAGAAGTACCTCCTCTGGCGGGAGATGATCCCGGCCGAGCTCGGGCTGCGCAGCGAGGAGCATAAGTGGACGCGCTGGACGTTGATGTGGAGGATGCATAGGGCCATACTCGGCCTCACCGGCTCGAAATGCGGGAAGTGCGGGGAACCGCAGTTCCCACCCCAGCGCATCTGCGTGAACCCGGCGTGCGGGGCGGCCGACGAAATGGAGCCGGTCGTGCTCTCCGACAAAGGCGGCAAGGTATTCAGCTTCACCTCCGACCTGCTGGCCGCTTCCATCAACCCGCCGGCCATCTACGGGGTTGTGGACTTCAACGGGGGCGGACGCTACGTGTTCGACTTCACCGACTGCAGCATCGAGGACATGGCGGTCGGCAGGGACGTCGAGTTCAGCTTCCGAATCAAGCACCGTGACCAAATACACGACATCACCAACTATTTCTGGAAAGCCGTTCCGGTCGCAGAGGGGGCGTGAGATATGGCAGAAGGAATCAGGGACAAGGTAGTGATCCTCGGGATGGGTTGCACCAGGTTCGGCGAGCAGTGGGAGTCGTCCCCCGAGGACCTGGCGGTCGAAGCCTTCAAGGAGTGCATAGAGGACGCCGGAGGCATGGAGAAGAAGGACATCGAGGCGGCATGGCTGGGCAGCCATATCGACGAGATCAACATCGGCAAGGGCGGGAACTTCCTCGGCGGAGCGCTCAAGCTCCCCCTGGTGCCCGTTACCCGCACAGAGAACTTCTGCGCGTCGGGCACCGAGGCGTTCCGTGGGGCGTGCTACGGCGTGGCGAGCGGTGCGTACGACGTAGCGCTCGCGCTGGGTGTCGAGAAGCTCAAGGATACCGGGTACGGCGGCCTGCCGGACTCGCCGGCGTTCGGCCAGCTGCAGGCGATGCTCGGCCCCAACGCCACGGCGCCGGGGATGTTCGCGCAGCTGGCCACGGCCTATTCGGCGAAGTACGAAGTGCCCATGGACAGGATCAAGGAAGCCATGGCGCACATCTCCTGGAAGAGCCACCAGAACGGCGCCAGGAACCCCCGTGCGCACCTGCGCAAGCCGATCCCGATAGAGCAGATAGTGGGCGCGCCGATGATCGCCTACCCCCTCGGGCTATTCGACTGCTGCGGGGTCAGCGACGGTTCCGCCTGCGCGATCGTCACCACCCCGGAGATAGCCCGGAAGCTCAAGCCGAACGAGGACCTGGTGAAGGTCAAGGCGCTTCAGGTCTCGGTCTCCTCCGGCGAGGAGGCGCTGTTCACCGACTGGGACGGGGCCGGCATGCTCACGACCCGGCGCGCGGCCGTTAAAGCTTACGAGGAAGCGGGCATCAAGAACCCCCGCGAGGAGATCTCGATGATGGAGGTCCACGACTGTTTCTCCATAACCGAGTTCGCGACGATGGAGGACCTGCGGATATCCGAGCCGGGCAAGGCCGCGGACGACGTGCTGGCGGGCTTCTACGACCTGGACGGGCAGGTTCCCTGCCAGCCGGACGGCGGTCTCAAGTGCTTCGGGCACCCCATCGGCGCGTCCGGCCTGAGGATGCTCTACGAGATGTACAGCCAGTTGCTCGGCCGCTGGCCCGAGGATCGCGCGGTGAAAAACCCCAGGTACGGCCTGACCCACAACCTCGGCGGCGTTCCCAACCAGAACGTCTGCAGCATCGCCATTGTGGGCAGGGATTAGTCCGGAAGACGCGAGAAGGAGCAGAGCCGCGTCCCGCCAGGGGCGCGGCTTTCCTCGCCCGGTGGTGTCCGCCCCGGCGCGCGCCGGGCTTCCGCGACCGGTCTACGCCGCCGGGAATTTCTTCTCGCGCCTCCAGGGGCGGCGCCGCGGGTTTCCGCGCCCCGCCAAACCACCGGGAGGTGGCCCTCAGAGCAGTTTCCTGGTCCCCCCGCCGACCCGGTCGTAGGCGAAATCGAACGG
>JAKPQH010000010.1 GCA_029580855.1 bacterium
TAGAAACGGGGGGACGTCATTCATGAGATATAAGGAAGCGATGTGGCGCGCGCTGTTGGCGGCGGCGCTTGTGGGCTGTGGAGCGCTGACGTTGGATACGAGCGCGCCCGTGCAGGCGCAGGCGTCCGACGATTTCTGGGGTGAGCCGGTGAACCTTTCGCATTCCGGGTCGGCGGAGACGCCCGTAGCGGCGACGGCCCCGGACGGCGCGGCGCAGGTGCTGTGGTGGGACCGCTTCGATGGCCTGATGACGGCCATCAGGACGGCGCCCGACGCGCCCTGGAGCGCGCCGCAGGCCGCCCCGTTGGAACTCCGGGAGGTCGTGGGGGAGGGGGAAGCCGCTCACGTTGTGACGACCCCCCTGGCCGGGATGCCGCAGATGATTTCCGATGGTCAGGGCCGGGTGCACGCCTGGTGGCCCGGCAAGACCTCGGAGACGACGGGACTGCGCCCTCTCTGGTATAGCCGGTTGCGGGTCGGGCAAACCGCGTGGATGACGCCGGAGGCCGTGGCGGAAGCGGCGCTTGCGTGGAACATGGCGGTTGCCGCAGATGGCAGCCTGCACCTGGTCTACCTGCGCCCGGTGAACACTTCGGCTTTCCCTGCCGGATTGTATTACAAGCGCTCGACCGATGGCGGCGCGACCTGGACGGCGCCCTCTCTGATCAGCGCCTCGCTGTATTTCCGCCTGCTGGAGCCGACGGCGGCGCACCTGGCGGTGCAGGCCGTGGGGGAGGAGGTTTTCGTCGCCTGGGACGATCCTCGACCCGCGCGCGCCCTGCTCGCCCGTTCGACGGACGGCGGCGCGACCTGGAGCGCGCCGGCGCCGCTGACGGAGATGGAGGGCGCTCGCGCTCCGCACCTGTTGCCGCTCGCCGGGGTGACCGCAGTCTATGAGGCGGGACAGCCCTGCGCGCTCTATCGGCAGGCGCTGGAACCGGCGGCGCCTGCGGTGAAGCTCGAAGGCTTCGCTGTGTGTGGACAGGCGCTCCAGCTGTTCCCGCTGGACGCGGAGGGGGCGGTGCTCGTCGCCGGGAGCGGGGGCAGCTACCTCACGCTCGCGGTCTGGAATGGCGAGCAGGTTTCGGAGCCGCAAGCGCTCGGCATTGGCTTCGAGGACCCCGTGACCGGCAGCCGGATTGCGTTGGAGGCCCTGACCGTGGCCTCAAGCGGCGCCGGGCAGTTGCTGGCGGCGGGACAGGGGCAGGACGGCGAGATTTGGGCGCTCGAGGCGGCGGTGGATTTGCCGGCGTGGGCGTTTGCGCCGCCGCCGGTCTGGTCGCGTCCCGTGGCGGTGACGGCGGACCTGGCCGTGGCGCCGGCCTCTCCGCCGGTCGCGGCGCTGGATGCCGCCGGACGTCTCCATGTGCTGTGGAGCGCCGCCAATGCGGAGGGCAGTCCCGGCGCGGCGCTGGTCTATGCCCGCAAGGAGGGCGAACGGTGGAGCGCTCCCGTGACCGTCCTGCGCTCCCCGGAGGGGAAAAGCGACCATCCCGCGCTGGCAGCGGTGGGCGATCGCCTGCACGCCGTGTGGAGCGGCGGCCCCGACGGGCGCATTTTCTACAGCCAGGCTTACGCCCGCGATGCGGCGACGTCCGGCGGCTGGAGTGAGCCGCTGGCGCTGAGCGCCGCTGCCGGCGCCGATCCTCAGATTGCGGTGGACTTGCTGGGACGGCTGCACGTGATTTACGCCGTCCCCCTCAACGAGGGACGGGGCGTTTACGTCACGTTCTCCGATGACGCCGGACTGACGTGGTCGGAGCCGGCGACGGTCTTTGACGCGCAGGCTGCCGGCTGGCTCAGCGTGGCGCAACCTTCTTTGAGCGTGGATGAGCAGGGACGGCTGCTCGCGGTGTGGGCGCGCGCGCCCCTGCCGGGCAACGGTCCGGCGGAAGGGCTTTACACGGCATATGCCGCTGGGGATGGCGAGACCTGGAGCGAGCCGCAGCTGCTCGTGGAGGGGGCGATGGCCTCCCCTCGGGCGGTCGCGACGCTCAAGGGGCAGACACTGGTGACGTGGTATGACGTCCAACGGGGGACGACGGCGTATCGCGTCTCCGCTGACGGCGGCGCGACCTGGACGATGGTCAGCCAGGCGCCGGGGGCGCGCGCGTTGCAGGCTCCGCCTGCCGTGTCCGCCGATGGCGCCGGCGGGGTGCATCTGGCGGCCGTGGTGGGGGACGCCGGCGCGCTGACGTTGATGCAGCTGCTCTGGGACGGGGAGCGCTGGATGGCCGAACCGACGCTGGCCCTGGGACGGGAATGGCAGGCGGCGCCGGGTGTCGCGCTGACGGCGAGCGCGGTGTTGGGACGCCTGGAGGTGTTGTTGAGCGCTCAGGCCACCGGGGCGGGGGGATCGTGGAGGGTGCTGCACACGGCGCGCACGCTGCCGGTCGTTGCCGACGCCATCACGCCGCAATTTGCGCGGGCGACACCCACGCCTACTCCCGGCCCCGAGCCGACCCCCACACCGACCCCGCGTCCGCAGGTGAATCCCGACGCGCCGCAGAGTGGGGCGCCGATGATTTCCGCCGGGCCGCTTTCCCTGCCACTTTCGGCGCTGGGGGGCGTGGCCTTCGCGGCGCTGCTGGTCATTGGCCTGGTGATCGTCCAGACGCGGCGCCGGGGGCGGGTGAGAGCGTGAGAAGGTGTGAAGGTGTGAAGGTGTGAAGGTGTGAACGTGAGCACCCGGGCACGTGGACACGTGAGCACGGTTTCTATTCTCGAAGGAGACACCATGTGCTGGCGCACACCATCCAAAAATGAAAATGTGCGGTGGCTGTTCAGCCTGGCGCCAGGTGGCTAGCCGGCGATGGATGAACCTTTGTGAGCTGTAGCTTTTGCCCCACCCCCTGCCCCCTCCCCAACGGCGCAGACGCCGTTGGGGAGGGGGAGAAAAAAAA
>JAKPQH010000011.1 GCA_029580855.1 bacterium
CGGCGGCGGCCGACGCCGTCGCGTCCTCGAAGTCCTCCTCCATCCGGTCGACGGCGCTGAAGGGCCGGATGATCCTGCCGCGGGCCTTGATGCTCGCCAGGGATACCGAGCCCGTGAGTTCCTCCAATGTGGAGAGGACCAAGTCCGCGTTGCCGCCCGCCGGCGCCGCCGCGGCCAGGGGCCCCGTCAGCATGTCCACATCGGAGAACACGACCACGGCCGGGGCGGTCTTGACCCCGGCCGGCGGCTGTTTCGACGCGCCCGCTTCGGGCGCCTCCGCGGCCGGCTCAACGGCCAGGGCGCTCGGGAATCTGCCGGTGAGGCGAACCCCGAGGGTGACGGTCTCCTTTCCCTCCGAGGCATGCTGCTGCGGGTTCTCGGCCCGGACGGTGAAGCCCGTCTCCGAGGTCCGCAGGAACGCGGAGGCCGTGATCCCCGGGACCGTCCGGATCTGCAGCGCGCCGGCATTGAGAACCCGGACCTGGGTCACGCCGGTGCCGAGGCCGTCTTCCCGGCTGATGGACTTGCCCTTGAGCGTCATCAGGGTGGCCGGGCCCGCCGATGCGCGCGGGGCGAGCCCCGGGTCTGCTGCGAGCACGTCCGGCGCCATCTCGCAGCCCCAGGCGGCAAGCAGGCGGTTGAGGTTCGAGGCGTTCCGCCCGGGCGTGTAGGCGCTCGACGGGGCGGCCGCCGGGGAGTCGGCCATGAAGGCGGGGTCCTGGAACACGACGAGCTTCCCGCCGCCCGTGACGTAGCGGTCCAGGGCCGCGAGCGTCTGTTCGGGGAGATCGCGGGGGTGGACGACCACCACGGCGTCGAGGTTGCGCAGATCCGAATGGGGGGCGAGCATCGTCACGTCGTAGTGCGACTTCAGCGGCTCGAGGGCCGACGGGCCCTTCGGGCCGGCCTCCGCGAGGCCCGCCGCACGCGCCGTCTCGGCGGTATAGGCGGCGGTCTCCAGGCTGACCGTGGAGAGCAGCCCGATTCTCTTCTTCGTCCGTGACGTGGCGCTGTGGATCATCTCGGTGATGTCGTACTCGGCAAGCTGCTGGCGCTCCGGCGAGAGCAGGGCGATGGCCTTCTCCTGGCCGAACTCGGTCACGAGGACGAGGCCGAAGTAGAACCGGTCGTCGCCGGCCGTGGGGATGGGTCGCAGGCCGTACTGGAGGGCCTCCCGCTCCTCGCGGGAATCCCGGCGGGGGTCGATGATCTCGAGGGTGATCTTCCCGCGGGAGCGCGATGCGTACTCCCGCAGCAGGTCGCGGATGTAGAAGAAGTAGTTGCTGTAGGACCGCAGGGAGTCGAACCCCTTCAGGGCC
>JAKPQH010000012.1 GCA_029580855.1 bacterium
CGCGCGCGGGCGAAACCCCGTGGACCCCCGGGGAGGATCTCCTGGGGGCGCTGGGTTCCATGGCCGCCTGGACGGGCTGGGCCTTCAACTGGGTCCCCTACCGCATCGTCCGGTGGCTCGTCGAGCGCAGGCGGATCCCGCCGACCGACATCGCCACGTTGAAGATCGCCTGGTCGCTGCTGGTCTTCCCGACGGCCTACCTGGCCGAGGCGATTCTCGTCGGCACGGCGCTCGGGTGGCCCGCTGCCATGCTGTTCGGCGCGGGGATCCTGCCCCTGACCTGGCTGACGCTGCGCTACTTCGAGTGGCACGAGACCCTGGGCATCCGGCCGAACGCCCCGCACGCCTTCTTCGGGGGCCGTTGGTCCCGACACACCGAGAGGCGCCTGCGGCGCCTCCGCGAGCGGATCGTGCGGGAGGTGGACCGGTTCCCCGCCGCGGCGGGCGCGTCACCAGCGCCGTGAGCGGGATCGACGCGCCCGACATCATGCTTTTCAATTCCCCTCGCTTTCGATATACTGTCCCGCAAGAGAGATGGATGGCCCACGCGCAAACCGGTGTAGGCCCCGCCGGGCCCATCGCGAAAAAGGAGGTCCCATGAAACGATCATCCGTCCTGCTGCTGGCAGCCGCCGTGCTGGCCGCGTTTTCCGCCGTCCCCGCAACCGCCGCCGCCAGTGACCGGGCCGACGCCCAGGCCACGGTCACGAAGGCGAACATCACCTTCAACAGCTTCATGTACGACAAGAACTTCACGGAGATGAGAAAGCTCTCGCGCAGCGCGAAGGGCATCTTCATCGCCCCGCAGGTGCTCAAGGGCGCCTTCGTCGTCGGCGCATCGGGCGGCACCGGCGTGCTCCTCGTGCGCGGCGAGGGCGGCAAGTGGACCTACCCGGCCTTCTACACGATCGGCAGCGTCAGCTTCGGCTTCCAGATCGGCGGCCAGGCCTCGGAGGTCATCCTGCTGGCCATGACCGACCGGGGGGTGACGACGATGCTGCAGAACAGCGTCAAGCTGGGCGCCGACGTGGGCATCGCCGCCGGGCCTTACGGCGCCGGGGCCCAGGCCGCCACGGCGAACATCAGCGCCGACATCCTGGCCTTCTCGCGCTCCAAGGGGCTCTACGGGGGCATCTCCCTGGACGGGGCGGTCGTGGACGTGCGAGACAGTCTCAACCGCGCCTACTACGGCAAGACCGTCACGCCGACGGACATCCTCGTCAAGCAGAACGT
>JAKPQH010000013.1 GCA_029580855.1 bacterium
GGGCGCACACCTTCTTCGTCTTGACGCATTTCTTCTGCTTCTGGACGCACTGCTTCTGGGTCTGCAGGCATGTGGCGGCGCCGGCGGCACCCGGCGCGGCGACGACAAGGGCAAAGAAAAGAACGGCAAACCCCACGGACATCAACCGACGCATTCGAAAACCTCCCCTTCAAAGATTTTTGTTCTTCATCGGAAGGAACAGCGCCGAACTTGACCCTATCCCCGCCCGTGAAGTTCTCGGTCGTTCCATGCAAATTTCGCGCTATCCGCTACCCTTTTCGCCCTTTATTTACGGCTGGCAGGCATCTTGCTGGCTGTATCGGTGCCCCCGGCACCCGACGGCGTGACGCCGAGCCTGCATTCGCCGCGGCTCCGTGCACAATGACCCGTATTGACAGGGCAAATGTCTTTGACGATAATTCCGCGGGCCCTCGGGCCCGAATCATCATTTGGAGGAAAGCCATGACGCGTCCGTTGTTCATCCTCGTTCTCGCCCTCTCCTGCGTCCTGTCGTCCATCGTACCCGCTGCGGCGGCGGAGGACGACAACGCCCGATACCACCAGGCCTTCACCCTCTACGGCGGATCGAACAAAAACCCCTTCGACCTCTACTACCCCGTCGAGCTGACCCGCCCGGGTCTCGTCCGCGTTGCCGTCCAGGTCGACACGGGGTCCGGACCGTCCCGGCACCACCTTCGTGCGACGCTCTTCGATGCGCGCGTCTTCGACCCGAAGAAGACGCCGCCCGATTTCTGGGACCAGCTCTACAGGTCGGTCCGGCCCGCCGCCAAGACCGCGCAGTCTGTGCTGGAGATCAACCCCCTGTTCAAGGTCTCGGAAAAGCTCGTCGGGGAGGCCGTCAAGGTCTTGCAGTCGGTCGATGACATCTTCTCCCGCGACAGGAAGAAGCCCCCCGCCTACTACCACGGATCCGTGGGCCTGGGCCCGCACAAGCTCAACGGCGGCCTCGACCACGCCGTGGATCACCCGGAGCTCGCCGCGACGGCCGGCCGGTATCTCGTCATCCTGCAGAACTTCTCGTCCGAGACGGTGAAGGGCCGGATCCTCATCGACTACCCCGGCAGCGCCTGGGACGTGGACCCGGAGATCGAGAAGGGCTACGAGGTCAAGGCGGACCTGGCCGTTGAGTCCGTCGGCCTCGACGCGTCGAACCGCGTGACGGTCGTGATCGCGGGGATCGGCAAGAGGGGCGTGCCGGCGGTGCGGTGGAACGACCCGCCGGAGAAGGCGATCCGCCTGAGCCTCAAGCTCGACGGGCAGGAACGAAAGAGCATCCTGCTCAAGGAACTCGACCCCGGCATGGTGCTCGCGAAGCGAGGCAGGCAGACCGTGCGGTATGTGAGCGACCTCGTGCTGGAGCGGCCCGCCGAGGTGACGGCGGTGATCGACCCCGACGGCCGCCTCGTGGAGGGCAACACCCGCAACAACCGCAAGGCCGAGAGCCTCGTCCCGGGACAGCAGCGCCAGCGCCACCAGCGCGGAGATGCTGGGTCGGCATCCCCGGCGACCGCCCTCGCCCCGGCGGGGCCCGCCGCCGTCGTGTCGAACCCCCCGGACCTGGCCGTCACCCGCATCTGGCTCGACGCCGCAAGACGGGTCAACGTGGAGATCCGAAACCTGGGCGGCCCCGTGCCGCCGGAGCTGTGGCAGCGCAGCGGCGCGGACCAGCCCTACCTCCAGATCACCCAGAACGGGCGCTCCTGGGCCACGGCACCCCTTTCGGCCTTCGACCCGC
>JAKPQH010000014.1 GCA_029580855.1 bacterium
GACTTCGGCTACCCGGCGCTCTGCGGCATCGAGGACGAGGATCCGTCCAGTCCCCACTACCACACGAACCACGACACCATCGACACGCTGAACTTCGAGTTCATGACCCCGGCGGTCCGGGCATCGGTGGCCACCCTGGCCGAACTGGCCGGACCGCTCTATCCTGTGGGGGACTTGAACCTGGACGGCCGCCGTGACGCCGTGGACGTCAGCGTGCTCCGCGACTACCTGTCCGACAACCTGATGGAGATCCCGGCAGGCGCCGCCGCCGCCGACTTCGATGGCGACCTGGTCGTGTCGGTGGTTGACCTGATGCTGCTGCAAATGGCCGCCGCCGGCTAGGCCGGCCGCTGGCGGATTCGTTATCCCCTTCGGTGAGTCCCGGATCGATCCGCACCGGATGCTCCGGAGTGAGCCGGCGGCCCCCACCCGCGGGGAGCCCCCCTGATCCTGTTGATGTCAAACCAGATGTGTCTGATCCGAACGAACGCGCCGGCAACCGGTCGGGGGCAAGTCCCGCCGTGGCCGGATGGCGAGTCGTTCTTTACATTTATCCCGTGGCCGTGTATAATTTGCCGCCTCGAAATCGGCGGCGGCCGCCCCATGGGTGTCCAAACCGCCGCGGAGAACGGTTCATGAGCGAGACCGGCACGCTGTTCATCATTTCCGCCCCCTCGGGCTCCGGCAAGACCAGCATCGTCCAGCACCTGCTCGGGACGGTGGAGGGGCTCGAGTTTTCCGTATCGTACACCACCCGGGCCCCCCGCGCGGGCGAGGTGCACGGACGCGACTATTTCTTCGTGGACGAACCCACCTTCCGGCGGATGATCGCCGCCGACGAGTTTTACGAGTGGGCGGTGGTCTATAACGATCTGAAGGGCACCTCTCGCGCGTTCATCGACGAGCGGTTGGCCCGGGGTGCCGACGTGCTCCTGGACATCGACGTCCAGGGCGCCATGCAGATCAAGGCCATCAACCCGAAGGCGGTCCTGGTGTTCATCCTGCCTCCGTCGTTTCCGGTGCTGGCGGAACGCCTCCGCCGCCGCGGCCTGGACGACGAGGCGGAGGTTCAGCGCCGGCTGGCCAAGGCGCGCGACGAGATCCGCCGCTACGAGGAATATCACTACGTCGTGGTCAACGAGGACCTGGCGGCATCGGTCGAAACGGTCCGGGCCATCATCCGGGCGGAACG
>JAKPQH010000015.1 GCA_029580855.1 bacterium
GATCGCCTCGCCCTCGCGGTCCGGGTCGGCCGCCAGGAAGATGGCGGAGGAGGTCTTGGCCGCCTTCTTCAGCTCGTCCAGGACCTTCTTGCGCCCGGGAACGACTTCGTACTTGGGCGTAAAATTCTTCTCCACGTCCACCGCCAGGCTCTTCGTGGGGAGGTCGCGCACGTGCCCCATGGACGCCTTGACCGTGTACTCGCGGCCGAGGAATTTGTTGATCGTCTTGGCTTTCGCCGGAGACTCCACGATGACCAGCGACTTCGCCACTAGTAAAAACTCCTTTGGAACGAGCTGCCAGCTCTCAGCGGTCAGCATTCAACTCTGGAGCTATGCTGATCGCTGAAAGCTGAGTGCTGAACGCTGTCTTTTTAGAACCGAAAACCCAAGGCCGACCGGGGGCCTTGGGTCCGTCCCTGCCTCGTGCTCGCCGGGGGAAGGTCTAACCCCCGTCCGTACGCTCGAACACCTTGCCACGGAGCTGCCGGACGGTCCCTTTCATCTCCAACCCCACCAGGACGGATGCCGCCCGGCCGCCGCCCAGCCCGCTCTGCACGATGATGGCGTCGATGTGCAGTGGCCCGTCGGCCAAGAGATCATAAATCCGTTGCTCCTCGTCCGCAAGATCCGCCGGCGGCGGCCCCGCCGGGCGCCGCCGTTTCCGGCCCTTGAGGTTCGGCACCAGCTCCGCGAGGACGTCCTCCCAGCTCTCCACCAGCTTGGCTCCCGCCTTGATCAGCCGGTTGCACCCCTCGCTGTACCGGGCGTGGACCCGGCCCGGCACCGCAAACACGTCCCGGCCCTGATCCAGCGCGTGATTCGCGGTGATCAGCGCCCCGCTTTCCACTCCCGCCTCCACCACGACGACGCCCAGGCTCAGGCCGCTGATGATCCGGTTCCGTCGCGGAAAGTGGGGTCGGAGCGGCGCCGTGCCAAGCGGGAACTCGCTGAGGAGGACGCCCGATGCCGCCACGCTCTCGGCCAGGTCGCGATGCTCGGGCGGATACGTCTGATCCAGCCCGTGTCCCAGCACCGCCACGGTCCGGGCGCCGACCTCGAGCGCGCCGCGGTGGGCCGCCGCGTCGATTCCCCGCGCCAGCCCGCTCACGATGGTCAGCCCGCGCCGGCCCAACTCCCGGGCCAGCTCGCCCGCCATGTCTTCGCCATAGGCGGTGGCGCGGCGCGAGCCGACGATGGCCACCGCGGCCTCGTCCTCCCGCGCCAGCCCGCCGCGGACGTACAGCACCGGCGGCGCCGAGGCGATGGCCTGGAGTCGGGAGGGATACTCGGGATCCCCCCAGACGATGACGGCAACCCCCGCCTTGGCGACGCGCGCCCGATCCTCGTGGACCATGCGGCGCCACGGAAAACGACGCATGGCCTCGGCGGTGACCGGACCGATCCCTGTCACCTGCCGCAGGGCGTCCGGCGCGGCCGCCCATGCCGCCGACACGGAGCCGAAGGCATCGACGAATCCCTGGAGCGCCACGCCGCCCAGCTGGGGGAGCAGCCCGCACGCCCAGCGGGCCTCCCGTTCCAGCGCGGCGGGAGCGGACGCGTCGGCTACCGATCGAGACCGGGCGCCCACGGGCATCGCCCCTCTCGTCTGGGCCCGGCAGGGCCTCGCAATTGCGGGTTGCGGGTCGGGATCAGGGCGTTATCTGGTGGCTCAACACCGCCAGGTCGCCGACCCGGATTTCGCGCGCGCTGGCCGTCAGGAGCACGGTCGCGCTGCGGTCGGTAACCCGGAGGACCACCGCGTCCCCCAGCCGGTCGGGCGGCATGGGAAGCACCGCGCCCGCGCTGGTGACGGCCGGACCGTACTGCCGCAGCAGGGCGAAGATATCTCCCGGGGCGACGCCCTGATTCGCCCCCGCGTCCACAAAGGCGATCTGCTGGAGGCCCAACATCGCCTCGCCCCGCAACGAGTCGAGGACCGCCGCGCTCACGGAGCGGCGCGCCGGCTGCGGCGTCGCCGCCTCCGGGAACGCCATCGGAGCGAAGGGCACGACCCGATCACCGACGACGAGCGGCCCGCAGCTATAGCTGACCCGGGCCTGCGCGACGCGATCCTTCACATCCGTCACTTCCAACAGACCCAGCGCATAGAGCACGCGGCCCGCCGATGCGCCGGTCCTGGGATCGATGATGCGGCGTCCCACCCGAATGGCCGCCAGGCGGTCGCCCTTGCCGATGGAGCCGGCGGCGTCCAGCCCCACGACGACCCGATCCTCCATGGAGAGCATGATGCGGTTATCGGTGCTCTTCACCAGCTCCCCCATTCCCACCTTCAAAGCCTCCGTTTCCCCGACCAGCGTCGGGCTGCACACCCGGGCGTATTCGCTGGCGGGCGGCACCGGAGGCGCCGGCGGCGCCAGCGAGGGCGCCGCCTCGACCGGTGGCGCGGGCGGGGGCGCCTCGACCTTTTCCGGCTCCTGGACGGGTTCGGGCTTCGGCGGCTCGGGCGGGGGCGCCGCGGCGGCGGCCGGCGCCGGCGCCAACTCTTTCCCGGGCAAACCGAGCCGGTCGCCCGGATAGATCCGATTCGGATTCGAGATGAACTTGTTCTCCTCCCACAAGCGCTTCCAGAGGAGCGGGTCGTCGAGGAGATCCCGCGAGATCCCCCACAGCGTGTCTCCCCTCTTCACCACGTAGGGGGATTCCGGCGCGCCGGAAATCTCGCCCGGCGCTGTCGTCGCGGGCGGGGTGGCGGCCCCCGCCACGACCGGAAGACAGAACACCACCAGCATGAGGCCACCCAGACCGATCCGACCCGTGCGTTTCATGGGCGCTCCTCCACGCGAGCCTGCGCCTCCAGCCGGGTCCATCCCTCGACCTGCTCGGCAAGCCAAGGTGAACCGTCGGGCTGAACGCGGGCGGCGTCCCTGATGGATCCGAATCCGTACTCCAGCAGCATGGCGGCATCCGTCCAGCGTCTCGGGTCGTTCAGCAGGACGGCGATCATCCGGCTGTTCCCCCGGCTGGCGGACGCCACCAAGCAGCGACCCGCGGAATCCGTGTAGCCGGTCTTGACGCCGTCCGCCCCTTCGAGCTGGCCCAGCAGACGGTTGTGACTCTGAACGATTCGCACCTGCGGCACGAAGCGCCGGCGGGCGGGCTTCCAGATGGTGACCCGGGCTTGTCGGGTGCGCACCAACTCGGCAAAGGTCGGGTTATCCATGGCCACTCGCGTGAGGGTGGCCATATCCCGGGCCGTCGTATAATGAAACGGCTCATCCAGTCCGTGCGGATTGCTGAATCGGCTGTTGGTCATGCCGATTTCGGCGGCCTTTTCGTTCATCAACGCGACAAAGCCTCCCAGGCTGCCACCGACATGCTCGGCCGCCGCCACCGCGGCATCGTTGGCGGACCGGATGAGAATCGCGGCCAGGAGATCCCCCAGCGAGACGCGCTGGCCTGCGCGCAGGCCGAGCCGATATCCGCCCGTCCGGGCCGCCGCCGAACTCGCCGTCACCGTGTCCGTCAACTCTCCGTGCTCCAAGATGACCAGCGCCGTGAGGATCTTGGTCACGCTCGCCGGCGATCGGACCGTATCCGGGGACCGCTCGTACAGGACGGTGCCGGAGTTCGCATCCATGAGAACGGCCGACGCCGCGCGCAGACCAAAGACATCCGTGTCGCCGAAATGCCTCTGGCGGCCGGAACGGGGCAGCGCCAAGGATTCCGCCAGCGGTAAGTGCCGCGGGCGTCCCCGGGACACGGCAGCAGAGCGTTCGGACGATGTGGCCCGTTTGCGATGGATCCCCGAGTGGGAGCGCCCGGCCGGCGCCCCGTCGACCAGACCGAATATCAGAAAGGCCAACATCGCCCAGGGAACGAGTCTCCGCATCGCGCATCCCTTCCTCGTGCCGCTCCGGCGACCGGAGCGGCACGGCGGTAAGACCGTACGCCGTATAGCCCAGGGCGTCCGGGTTGCATTTTGCTTGCCGAATCAGGCGTTTATCGCCACACCCGTTTTCGCCGCGGTTCCGGCGACCTCAGCGTCTCTCGCGTCGCACGATCCGGGTGCGTCGCGCCCCGCCAGCGGCCGCCTCGGGCGCCGTGTCCGCACGCGAGACCTCACAACACCGCGTCGTCGTTGCGCTTCTTCAATCGCGCAACTATAGCGGCGAGTCCGACCTTGTCAAGAGAAAACGATCCCGTCATCCGTCGGGCCTGCAGGGAGCGATGGCAGATGCATGTCGCTTCGACAGGATGGGGCCTGACAGATCAGACGCGCGACGCAGGGCTGTGCGTGGAGATTCGCGGGAAAATCGGGATGCGGACTCCGCCGTAGCTATCCGGCGCGGGGTGCCCGAACGTGCGGTCGCCCCCGGCAGCCGTTCCTGTTCTGGGCCGCGGTCAGTCCGGGAGACGGATGTCCTTGACGCGCAGCTGGAGCATCTCGCGCCCGTTCCAGGCGTTCCGCTCCGGAACAAACGCCAGATCGATTCGCGGCGGATCCGGCCGATCCAGAAGTTCCGCGTAGGATCCGAGGTTGAAGCCGATCGCCTCCACAACCTTGTGTCCCGTCGGGCCTTGCCGAACTTTCATTTTCAGGTGGTTGCGACCAACCCGGCGAGGCGACCGCATCACTTGAAGCGCCCGGACCGCCAGCACCGGCTCGGGATTTCCCAGGCCGTGCGGGCCAAGTCGAGCCAGGGCGTCGGCCAACTCCAGGTCGAGGTCGTCCAAGACGACCTCCGCGTCGATCTCCAGGACCGGCGTCAGGGCTTCCTCGGTCAGCTCTGCCGCCGCCAAGGCCAGAAGCCGCTCCCGAAACGCCCCGATGCGTTCCGGTGCCAGCGAGAAGCCGCCGGCCGACCGATGGCCCCCGTAGTGGCTCAAGATGTCGGCGCAGCGGCCCAGGGCATCCGCCACGTGCCACCCCCCGGCAGCCCGGACCGAGCCTCGTGCCTGGTTCCCCTGCGTGCCGATCAGCGCCGCCGGCCGGCCGAACCGTTCCACCAGACGCGAGGCCACGATTCCGAGGACGCCGGGGTGCCAACCCGGCGAGGCCAGCACGATAGCTCGGTCGCGCGCCAGATCGTGCGTCGCCGCGGCGCTCGCCAAGGCCTCTTCGAGGATTTGTCCCTCCAGCTCCTGCCGTTCGCGGTTCCGCTGGTCCAGCTGGCCGGCGAGCGCCCGCGCCTCGAACGGGTCGTCGGTGAGCATCAACCGCACCGCCACCGTCGCGTCGTCCACCCGCCCCGCGGCGTTGATCCGCGGCGCGAGGCCGAAGGCCACGCGCCCCGGTGTCACGCCGCCGGGTTCGGAGAGCGGAACCCCGGCAACCTCGGCCAGTGCGCGCAGCCCCGGCCGGGCCGTCGCGGCCAACTGGTCGAGCCCGTGTTTCACGAGAATCCGGTTCTCCCCCACCACCGGCACCAAATCCGCGATGGTCCCCAGCGCCACCAGATCCAGGAGCGGCCAGTACTCGTCGTCGGCCTCCGGCCCGTAGAACGCTTGGAGCAGCTTGAACGCGATCCCGACGCCGCACAGCTCCTTGAACGGATAGGCGCAGCCGCTCTGGCGGGGATTCAGGATGGCGGTGGCGGGCGGCAGGACGGGCGACGGCAGGTGGTGGTCGCAGACGATGACGTCCAGGCCGTGCGCGCGTGCCAGGCCGATCTCGGCGTGCGCGCCGATCCCGTGGTCCACCGTCATCAGGACGCGCACGCCCGTGGCGGCCGCCTCCTCGACCACGCTCGCCGGCAGGCCGTAACCGTGCTCCAGCCGGTTCGGCACGGCGTACGCCACCTCGGCGCCGGCCCGCGTGAGTCCCCGCACCAGGAGGGCCATCCCGGTGACGCCGTCCGCATCGTAGTCGCCGCAGACCAGGATGGGCTCGCGTCGGGACACGGCGCGCTGCAGCCGCTCTACGGCCACGGCCATACCGGCCATGGCGTACGGATCGTGCAGGGCGGTCGAGGGGATGTCCAGGAAAGCGTGCGCCGCCTCCGGCGTGGCGCAGCCGCGCCGCACCAGCAGGTGGGCCAAGAGGGGGTGGATCCCGAGCGCCTGGCTCAGGGCGGCCACCGATTCCGCCTCGCGATCGGCGATCCGCCAGCGCCTCGCGGCTCGTGGCTCGGACACGGCGGCGGCGTCCCCGGCCTCAGCGCCGCGCGCGGCGCGAGGCGTCGCTGCGGAGACGCCACTCGTAGATCAGCGGAGACGCCACGAACCAGGACGAGTAGGTTCCGATCACGATGCCGAGGCTGAGGGCGAACCCGAAATCGTGCAGGACCTCTCCCCCGAGGAAGAACAGCGACCCCGATGCAAGAATGGTGGTGAGCGACGTCATGGCCGTTCGCCCCAGCACCTGATTAATGCTGGCGTTCATGGTGTCGCCCAGACTCTCCTTGCGGCGGGCGCGCAGATTCTCGCGGATCCGGTCGTACACGACTACGGTATCCGTGAGGGAGTATCCGGCGATGGTGAGCAGCGCCGTCACGATGAGCAGGGTGATCTCTTTGTTGAGGATGAAGACGATGCCGAGCACGGCCAGGACATCGTGAAATGTGGCGGCCGTGGCGGCCACGCCGAAACGGAACTCGAACCGCCAGGCGATGTACAGGACGATCCCGGCAAGCGAGATGGCGATGGCGATGAGGGTCTTGTTCCGGAGGTCTTTGCCGATGGCCGGCCCGACCTCGGTGGACGCCTCGACCACGAACGGGTTGTCGCGGATCCCCGCCTGCAGGGCGTTCTGGACGTGCTGCACCATGCCGGCTTCCGCCGCGCTGTGTTTGAGCCGCACCATGACGCTTCGGCCGTCGGCGAACTGCTGCGGCTCGCTGTCCTTGATCCCGCTCTGGCTCAGGGCACCCCGGACCGCGCCCAGGTCCACGGGCCGGTCAAACTTCACCTGGATCGACGTGCCCCCGGCGAAATCGATCCCCATATTGGCCGCCCCGCGCGAGATCTGGATCAACGCCACGATCCCCACCAGGACCAGCACCGTCGAGATCGCATACGCGATGCGCCGCTTGCCGATGAAATCGATCTTGGTCTTTCCGAGAATCTCCACGATCCGCCCGTTTCTTTGCCCGCCCAACGGCGGCGAAGGTGAGAAGCGATGGTCCCGCGCGCCGGAGCACCCGACGCCGCGGGACCGGTAGCTCCGCTCAGATGCTCAGGGCCTTCAACTCCCGCCGCGAGGTCATCCAGTCGTAGACCACCCGCGTCCCGACCAGTGCCGTGAAGAGGTTGATCGTGACCCCCAGACTCAGGGTGACGGCGAAGCCCTTGATGGGCCCCGTGCCGAACAGGAACAGGGCCGCCGCGGTGATGAGCGTGGTGACGTGGGAGTCCACGATGGTCACGAAGGCCTTGTCGTAGCCGGCGTCGATGGCCGAGCGGACGGTCTTGCCCAGCTTCAGCTCTTCCCGGATGCGCTCCAGGATCAGCACGTTGCTGTCCACGGCCATCCCGATGCCCAGGGCGATGCCGGCGATACCCGGCAGCGTGAGCGTTGCTCGCAGCGCCACCAGGATCCCCACCAGCAGGATGCAGTTCAGGATCAGGGCGAAGTCGGCGATGACCCCCGACAGCTTGTAGTAGACCGCCATCAGGGCGGCCACCAAAATCGCGGCCACGAGGGCCGCCCGCACGCCCTTCTGGATAGAGTCCTGGCCCAGCGACGGTCCCACGGTGAGGTTGGCGATGACCTGCACCGGCGCCGGCAGGGCGCCCGCCCGGAGGACGATGGCGAGATCCCGGGCCGTCTCCGCGGTGAAGTTGCCCTCGATCTGGCCGCGGCCCTCGCCGATCTTGGAACGGATCACCGGCGCACTGAAGACCGTGTCGTCCAGGACGATGGCCAACTGCTTGCCGATATTCGCCCCCGTGAAGTCCCCGAAGAGGCGGGCGCCCTCGCTGTCGAGGGAGAAGGCCACCAGCCAGCCCCCCTGATCGTCCGGCCGGACCTCGGCGCTGGTGAGGTTGGCGCCCGTGATCACGGGCTGCCGCCGGACGACGATGGGCCGCTTGCCGATCGCCTGGCGGTTGTCGTCCACCTCTCGCAGGGAAAGCAGCTGCAGGTCCGCCGGCAGGGTCACCTTTCCCTGCGCGACGTCGTCCGGGTTGACACTCGTATCCACCGCCTTCAGCTCCAGCAAGGCGGTTTTCCCGATCAGGTTGATGGCGCGCTGCGGGTCCTTGATGCCGGGGAGCTGGACCACGACGCGTCGGTCGCCCTCCGGCACGATGTGCGGCTCGGTCACCCCGAACTGGTCCACCCGGTTCCGGATGGTTTCCAGGCTCTGGCGCTGGGCCAGCTCTTCTATCCGCCTGACCTCCCGCGCCTGCAGGGTCAGGCGCAACTCGTCGGGTGTGGCCCCCGGGACCTTGTCCAGCGTCACCAGATCGCCCAGCGCCCGTTGCGCCTTGTCGCGCTCCGCCGCCTTGGCGACCTTGAGAACGATCCCCGTCGCGCCTTCGCGGCTGAGCTGGGCGATCTCGATCTTCTCCTTGTCGAGCAGCCGCTTGACCTCGTCGCGCAGCCGGTCCGTCGCGTTCTCCACGGCCTTCTCGGCTTGGACCTCGAGCACCAGGTGCATCCCGCCCTGCAGGTCGAGACCGAGGTTGACCTTCTCGGCCCGCGGGAGGAATCCGGGAAACAGCGAAGGCAGACTCTCGACGATACCGACGCTGGGGACGATGTAGTACCCCGTCAGCAGCGTAGCGAGCACCAGCAAAACGACGCGACCTCGGATCCGCTTTCGCACCGGAGAGCCTCCCAGAACGAGACACGGGCTAAGGCACCGGGGCCGCGGCCTCCCCAGCCTTAGCCCGCCACCGACGAACACCCGGGCTCGACTGCCGGCGCACTATAGCAGGGTGGATGGAAATTGCAATCCCTTTCCGCAAAAGACTGGCGGACGGAACATTTCGCGGCAAGGCGGCGCGCCCGGCCCCCGCGGGTCGCGCGCGCGGGGGCGCGAAACGCGGGGATCGGGTCAGCGGGCCAGCACCCGGATGTGCGGCTCCGCGACGCCCGTCTGGACCGTGTCGTGCGACCCGCCCGAGGGATCCCGGAGGCCGTCGATGCGGGCGCCGCGCGCGCCCAGGGATTGCAGGTACTCCACCGCCGTCCGCGAGACCGTCTCCCCGGGAACGAGAATCGGGATGCCCGGCGGATAGATCGTGACGATGTCCGCGCTCACGCGGCCCGCCGCCTGCGCCAGCGGCACGGAGGCGTGCGGGGCGAAATAGGCCTGCCGGGGCGGGCAGGCCAGCTCGGTCTCCTGCACCGGCGGCACGGCGCAAATCTCCGCAACACGGGCGTCGCGACCCGGCGCGCGGCGCG
Organism: bacterium; assembly: GCA_029580855.1. Taxonomy (GTDB): domain Bacteria; phylum Methylomirabilota; class Methylomirabilia; order Methylomirabilales; family 2-02-FULL-66-22; genus 2-02-FULL-66-22. The sequence continues at coordinate 9,311 of JAKPQH010000015.1, forward strand.
CCAGCCCTTCCAGCCCGGCGACCAGTCGATCGAGGTCGTCGCGGCGATCGCCGATGCTCACGATGATGAGGACGTTGTAGAGATCGGCCATCTCCACCTGGATCCCGAACTCCGTGTTCAGAAGCGCGGAGGCCGCGTATCCCGTCAGGCCGATCCCCTTGACGGATACGGTCAGCTTGGTGACGTCCAGCCGGAACCCGCCCCAGGCCTCCACCTGGCCGGCGCCGAGACACCGCACCCCGTCGATGCCGTCGATCCGATGGCGCGCCTCCTCGGCCAACGCGATGGCCTTCCCCAGCAGCTTGCGGCCCTCCGTCGCCATCTGCATCCGTGCCAAGTCCAGCGACGCCATGAGAATGTAGGAAGGACTGGTGCTCTGCAGCATCTGGAGGACGGCCGCCACCCGGGCGCCGTCCACCCGCCCCTCGCGGAGATGGAGCATGGACGCCTGGGTCATCCCGCCGACGATTTTGTGGGTGCTCTGCACCGTGAGGTCCGCCCCGGCGTCCACGGCCGACGGGGGCAGCGCGGGATGGAAGTGGAGGTGCGGGCCATGGGCCTCGTCCACCAGGAGGATCCGGTCGTGCTCCCGGGCCGCGGCCGCCACCCCCGGCATGTCCGCGGCGATCCCGTAGTAGTTGGGGCTGGTCACGGCGACGACCCGCGCCCGCGGGTGATCCCGCATGGCGGACCGCGCGGCCTCCACACCCACGTTCACCGCGATCCCCAGATCGGCGTCGAAGCGCGGCAGGAAGAACCGGGGCGTGGCCCCGCTCAAAATGATGCCCGCCAGGATGGACTTGTGCGCATTGCGAGCCACCAGGACCTCGTCCCCGGGAAGCACCGTGGAGAGGATCATGGCGTGATTCCCGACCGTCGTGCCGTTGACCAGAAAGAAGGAGCGATCGGCCCCGTGGGCCTCCGCCGCCAGCTCCTGTGCCTCCTTGATGACGCCCACGGGCTTCTGGAGACAGTCCACCTCGTCCAGCGTGGTCAGGTCGATGGTGAAGATCTTGCGGCCCACGAACTTGCGGAACCGGGTGGAGATGCCCTTCCCGCTTTTGTGGCCCGGCGTGTGGAAAGAGACCTTTTTCGCCTCGGCGAGGCTGACCATGGCGTCAAAGAGCGGGGTGCGGAATTGCCGTTCAGGCACCATGGCGAGGCGGTTGGGTGAGAGGTTTGGGGGGCGCGCAGTCAGGCCTCACGTCCACGCGAAGAGGGGGTGATTGTCCTCGATGATCCTCGTCTCGTTCGCCAGGCGCGTCCGGATGTGCTTGGGCAGAAGAAAACTCGCCTGATGTGCGATCCCGTCGTAGAACCGCAGGTCGCCCCGGATGCGGGAGGCGATCAGAGCGTCCACCTCTTGGGGGGCGAGCGACCGCGGGTCCCGCCCCTTGGATGCCACGGAGAACCCCCACGGCAGGGCGAAGGACGGGATGGACGCCCAGGCCGGACTCACCACGGGAAAGACCTGCGCCAGCGTGCGCTGGATGGCGGCGTAGCAGTCCAGATCGTTGAGGCTGACCGTGCCCGCCTGCAGCGCGATGACACCGGCCGGACCGAGGCGCTCCCGCACGATCTCGTAGAACTCTTTGGTAAAGAGCAGATACGCGGGGCCCTCCTCGATGGGCTCGGAGATATCGATGACGATGACGTCGAAACATTCGGCGGTCTCTTCCAGGTACCGCCGCGCGTCCAGATACCGGAGCTCGACCCGCGGATCTTCGAACGCGCCCTGGTGCCACTCGGGCAGCAGTTCGCGGCAGCGGCTCACGACCTCCTCGTCGATATCCACCATGAGCGCGCGCTCGACGGACCGGTGCCGGAGGACCTCCCGGAGCGTGGCGCCCTCGCCGCCCCCCACGATGAAGACGCGGCGGGGGTCGGGATGCGTGAGCATGGCCGGGTGCACCAACACCTCGTGGTAGATGAACTCATCCCGGCTGGTGGACTGGATCCGGCCGTCCAGCACGAGGGATTTGCCGTAGCTCCCCAGCTGGAGGATGTCCATGGATTGAATGGGTGTCTGCTTCGAGAAGAGGACCTCTCGGATCCCGTGGAGATGGCCCTCCTCCGAACTGAAGTACTCAATGAACCAGCGATAGTTCTTGAGCGGCATCGCGGACGGCCCCGTTGAGTTTGTCGTCGATCGTCACCTTGTGGGCGAGCTTTCCCGCCATGCCCGGGATGAGGCCGCGCTTCATCTCGACCACGGACGGACCCTTGCAGCGGAACCGGGAGGCGATGTACGCCACGGCCCGGTCGGGTTTGATGGCCTCGCCGCAGGTGAAGATGTCCACCGCCGCGTACCGGTATTCCGGCCAGGTGTGAATGGAGAGGTGGGATTCCGCGATGACCACGACCCCGCTGACGCCGAAGGGGTTGAACTCGTGAAATGCGACGTCGACGATCGTGGCCCCGCACGCACGAGCGGCGCCGACCAGAATGTCCCGGACGACGTCCACTTTCTTCAGCGAGTCTGGGTGACAACCGTGGAGTTCGACCAGCAGGTGTCTGCCCAAAGCGTGCAATGAACTACCCCCTTTCGTCCGGCGTCCGGCGGCGGCCGCGGCGCGTCCGGAAATTTTGATGTTGCTTATAGAGTATTTTGACGCGATTGCAAGAGAAAAATTGGGGCGATCGGAACTTTTTTTCTCCGGCGGCGCCGCGGCGCCCGAGGCCCCGCTCCCGCCGCCCCTCGCCGCCCCTCCGGCAGGGGGCGGAGGCGGTGTGGCTCGAACCGCACCGGCGAATTTTCGCTTGATTCCCACAAAGCGTATGATAGTGTGCACGGCCATACGGGGCGGCCGTGGGGTCCCGGGCCGGGCGAGGCGTTCCGCATCTCCCTCCCGGGCGGCTGAACCGGGAAAGCCGGGGTGGGAACCGCAACACGCGCCGCGCTCGAGCAGAGGGAGGACCGGCCATCGTTCGCCCAAGCGATCTCTTCGCCAGATCCGCACCGGACAACCCGGGCGCCTCCCCCAAAGCCTCTCGTCCCGCCGCCGCAGACTCCGCTCGGACCGCCCGCAAGCCCACGGGCGATCTCGCGACACCGGAACCGCTCGATCGTCCCGATGCGCCGTTTCACGCCCTGGCGCAGCGAGAGGTCGGGCGCATCCTGGAGGCGGCGGCCGCCGGCGCCGCCTTCGAGGTCGAGACCCTGCACCGCATCGTGGCCGGGATGACGAAATCCATCCTGAGCGGGGACGACCTCCTGGTCCGCGCCTTGACCGAGGACGACCCGACGTACGATCTTGCCCGACACATGGCCAACACGGCGGTCTTTGCCATCAAGATCGGGCACGGGGCCGGCTGCCGGACCGAGGAGTTGCCGTGGCTCGGGCTGGCCGCATCTCTCCACGACGTGGGCATGACCGTCGTTCCCAGGCACATCCTCGACAAGCCGGGTCCCTTGACCGCCGAGGAGACGTCTCTGGTCCGCCGGCACCCCGAACACGGGTTCCGCATCTTGCTCGGCCTCGGGGACGCCTTCGAGTGGCTTGCCAACGTCGCCCTGCAGGAGCACGAGCGCGAGGACGGCAGCGGGTACCCCAAAGGGCTGCGGGAAGACGAGATCCACGAGTACGCGAAGATCGTCGGTCTCGCCGACGCCTACTCGTCCCTTACCCACTTCCGGCCCTACCGGGACAAGCTCAGCGCCTTCGACGCCGTCAAGGAGCTCATCACGGCCCAGCGCACGCGATTTCCGGACAGCGCCCTCAAGGGTCTCATCCGGGGGCTGTCGACCTTCCCGGTGGGGAGCCACGTGCGTCTGAATTCCATGGAGATCGCGCGGATCGTGGCGACCAACCCCGCCTTCCCGCTGCGGCCGGTCATCGAGATCGTTGCCGGACCGAGAGGGGAGCGGCTCGACTCGCCGCGACGGGTGGATCTTTCCACGAACACGCTCCTCTACGTCACGGAGGCGTGTTCGGGCAAGATCCTCGGGTAGAACGCCCCGACCGCCGGCCCGCGTCTCCTCATGGGGTGCCATGACCGCCCAGGTCGGTTGCAAGACGATCCCCGACATTTCCTATTCGGCATTCGCCCAACGCATCGGCGCGCGGATCTCCGCGGACCGGACGCCCCTCGACGGCAGCCTGGAGCTGACGTTCCGCTGTAACCTCCGCTGCGCGCATTGCTACGTGAACGAGACTCCGGGTCGGAGTGACGCCGTGGCGCGGGAGCTCACCGCCGCCGAGATCCGCCGCATCACCGACGAGGTGGCGGACCGCGGGTGTCTGTGGATGCTCCTCACAGGAGGCGAGCCCCTCCTCCGGCCCGACCTGCCCGAAATCTACCTCCATATGAAGCGCCGCGGGCTTCTGGTCACCCTGTTCACCAACGGCACCGCCGTCACGCCGCGCATCGCCGATTTCCTGGCCGAGTGGCCCCCGCTCGTCGTGGAGGTCTCGATCTACGGCAGCACCCCCGACGTCTACGAGCGCGTCACGGGCGTCCCCGGCTCGTTCCGGCAATGCATCCGCGGGATCGAGCTCCTGCTCCATCGCAAGGTGCGCATGCGGCTGAAGACCATACCGACGCTCTTGAATTACATAGATATGGACGGCATGCGCGCCCTGGCGGCCGGGTACGGGCTGGGCTTCGAGTGGGACCCCCTCGTGAGCTGTCGGGTGGACGGGACCCCGGGGCCGGCTGCCGTGCGCCTCCGCCCCGGGCAAGTGGTGGCGCTGGAGCGGGCGGACCCGAAGCGGGCGGCCGCGTTCCGACTGGAGTTCGGAAAAACATCGCGCGCGGACCCCCGCCCCGATCTGATCACGTGCGGGGCGTACCTGCATGCATTTCATATCGATCCCTACGGACACCTCGTCCCGTGCATGCTGCTCCGGGAGCCGGCGTACGATCTGCGGACGGGATCGTTCTGTGAGGGGTGGGACGAGCATTTCCCGAAGATGCGAAATTGCCCGCGAACCAAGGCCATGGCCTGCGACGCGTGCCCTCTCCACTCCGCCTGCGACCAGTGCGCGGGCTGGGCGCGCGTGGAGACCGGGGACCCCGAGGGACGGGTGCCGTTCCTCTGCGACGTGACCTTCCTGCGGGCTGCGGCATTCGGCCCGGCGCATCGGCTGGAGAGTCAGGTTGACACGGTGACAGCGCGATGAATCCGACATCAACAAAAGCCGCCTATCGGAAACCGACCATCGAGCGGATCAGTCTCGTCGGCGAGGAGACTGCGGCCGTCCCCAACTGCAAGCGGAGCAACGGGGGCGGTAAAGGCCGGACGTTCCCCAACCCGTGCCTAACGACGGGCGGGATGGGGAAGCGGTGTCGCGACCAGGTCGGCTCCTGACCAAGCGAGGTGGCGGCCGGCCCCATGCCGACTCGAGGCAACCCGCGCGTGGAGTCTGCGCGACGGTTGTCGCCGGGCCGGCATTCCTCCGCCATGGAAGAAAGTTTCGGCAAGGAGACAGCTGACGTCCCCCATCGCGTCCCAGCCACCCCCTGAGACGTTCGCACTGCGGATCGGCCCGGTCTGTGTCGCACTCCGCGGGCAATTCGATCCGGGCCGATGGACTCTCGACGTCGGTCACCACGGATTCCTCTCGCCGGGAACGGCACCTCAGGTCACGCTGTGCATCGGCTGGGAGCCCGCGCGGGGCCGAGTCGGGCGACTCGTCTTCGAGGCCGGTCGCGTGGCGCGATTCTATCGTGACGGCCGCCGGTGGTGCATCCGTCTCGGCGAAGACGAGCACTCCCTCGTTGCCGATCGCGTGCTGTCCCTGGACGCCTCGGGCAGGACCGGGTCCATCACCATGGACCCCGGCGACCGCTCCGACCCCGCGCTGCGCTATCCGCTCGAATATCCGCTGGAGGATCTGCTGTTCCGTCACGTCATGGCGGACTACGCCGCGCTGCTGGTTCACGCCTGCGGCGTGTCGTGGCGTGACCAGGGGTATCTATTCGTCGGATCGTCCGGCGCCGGAAAGAGCACGACGGCGCGGCTGTGGCGCGCGGCCGGGGCCACGATCCTGAACGACGACCGCATCGTAATGGAGGCCGGTGGAGACGGTGTCCTGATCCACCCCACACCCTGGTTCGGCGAGCATCCCGAGGTGGGCGGCGGCGCGACGCCGCTGCGCACCATCTATCTCTTGCGGCAGGGAGATGCGGTGTCGTTCGAGCCGCTCCGGCCGGCGGCGGCGGCGGCGCTGGTCCTGGCGAAGTCGTTTCCTCCGCTGTGGGACGCCGAGCGGATGGACAGGACGCTGGCAACGCTGGGGCGTGTCTGCCAGCGGGTCCCGTGCGGCTGGCTGACCATCCCACGAGACATGCGTGCCGTGGAATGGGTCCAGGCGCAAGAGTCAAGGTGAAGGGCGCGACGAGGCGGTTACGATGAAGGTCCTGGGCCGTGCCCTTCCGCGGACCGGATGGCGCCGAGGTCGACGAGTTCGGCCAGGAAATGCATGAGGTCGGCGCGCATCTCGGCCGGATCGCCCTCGAAGGCAGCGTCGAGGTCCAGCGCAATCTCGGCGGCGGTGGACGGCTGTGCGAGTCGCTCCCAGATGAAGGTCGCCACCTCGTTCAGGGTGTAGATCGACTCCAGGTCGCCGATCTGGCGGCGGATCGGCACGAGGACGGTCTCGCCGGCAATGACTCTGGCAACAAATTCCTCCGTCCGCCGATACCGGACGCCCGCGGGTAGGGTCGTCATGGCATGGGAACATAGTCCGCAGCATACGGGAAGTCAAAAGCAAAGTGTCGCGCCGGCGATCTGGGCGGGGGTCCTGGCGGGCCTGGGCCGGCCGGAGGCTGCCGAACATCTCGCCGCGTGCCTCGCCGGGCCGACGGCGTGGGCGGACGTCCCCGCCGAGGCGCGCCGCCTGCGCGTCGCGCCCCTCCTGTATGCCGGTCTGCGCTCCGGGGCGGCGGAGACGGTCCCGCCTGACGTACTGGATGCGCTCCGTCGGATGACGCTGACCCTCGGCGCCCGCTCCGCGCGTCTCGAGCGGGCCGCGGCGGCGGCGATCGCGGCCGTGTCCGCGGACGGGATCCCCGTCCTGGTCCTGAAAGGCCTGGCCCTGCAGACTCTCGCGTACCCTCCGGGAATCGTTCGGCCGATGGACGACGTGGATCTCCTGGTCTCGCCGACCGACATGCCCCGGCTCCGCCGGTTGCTGTGGCGTCTCGGATACCGGAACGATCTCCGGGGCGAGGAAGATTTCTTTGCGCCCGACCTCTCGCACAGCATCGATGTCCACACCGGCCTCGTGAACACGACCCGGCTCCCGGCTCGGGGAGCATTGTGGCCCGAGCCGTTCCAGGCGATATGGGAACGGCGGCAACCGTTCGCCTTGGGCGGAGCCACCGCCTGGACCCTGGGTCCATCGGACACCGTGCAACATCTCGCGGTTCACGCCGTCCACCACCACGGCATGCAGGGCGCCGGGTGGATGGCGGATCTTTTGGCGGCGCTGCGCACCTGGCCCGACGCGATCCACGCCGCGCCGACGGCGCCGGCCGGCGTGCGGCGGAGCGTGTGGTACTGCCTGGAAGTCCTGGCAGGTCGCGGGTGCGATCCGGCGCCCGCGGCGCGCGCCGCGCTTCGACCGCGACGGCTGTTGCCCGGCGAGCGCAGCGCGCTGGCGATGGCCACCGAGACCGACCGCTCCGCGCAGATCCGATATGCGCTCACGCTCGCGTGCCTGCCCGGCTGGTCCCGCCGAGCCGCGTTCGTGAGGCAAGCGGTCTTCCCGTCGGACCCGATCGACGCCAGGGGCTTCGCCGACGCGGGTCAGCCATCGCGGCGCGCCCGACTCGCGCATTGGGGACATCTGGTACGCCTGGCCGCGGGCCGGCGTTCCCCCTCGTGACCAAAAAGCGCCGAAATGCCAAGCAAATACTTGACCAAGCCCATACCGTTCTATACATTCGCGCGCAGTGGTGGCCAAACGGGGAGGTGCGTCGGTGAAGCACACGCCATGCGTCGCTTGCGCAATCGTGCTCTGCGTGCTCTTGGCCGGCTGCGGCGGCCTCCAGAAACCGTCCTATTCCACCAGCGTGAACGCGCCCACCTTTCCGCAGCCGCAGGCCGCGCCGGCCCCGTCTCCCGCCGATCCCCCGATGGAGCTTCCGCCCCTGCCCACGGAAAATAGCACCTTCGTGACCATTGCCGGGGTCCCGCAGTACCGCATCGGCCCGGGCGACGTGCTGGAGATCCTCGTGACGCGGGGCGCGACGCAGGAGAAACTCCAGACCGCGGTCCGGCCCACCGGCGTCGTCACCGTGCTTCTCGCCCAGGCCAAGGTGGACGGCCTCACCACCGACCAGGCTGCCGCGGCCATAGAAACGGAGCTCTCCGTGTTCTTCCGCAGGCCGACGGTGGACCTCCAGGTCAAGGAGTACCATAGCAAAAAGGTCACCGTGTTCGGGGCCGTCGGGGCGCAGGTCAGAGCGTCGGCCAACACCATTCCGCTCACCGGCCGGGTGACGCTCATGGACGCCGTCGCCAAGGCCGGCGGCTTTCACCAGAACGCCAGCCTCGACCGCGTCCGCGTCAGCCGGCCCTCCGCGGGCAAGACGTACACGGTGAACGTGTTCCGCTTCATTCAGGACGGGGACCTTTCCCAGGAGTTCGTTCTGGATGCCGGCGACGCCATCTTCGTCCCGGAGCAGGTGAAGGGCGAGGAGCGACGGGTCTTTTTGCTGGGCGAGGTGAGGACGCCCGGCCCGGCCCCCTACTTCCCCAACCTCACGCTCGGACAACTGATCGCGCAGGCCGGCGGATGGACCGATGCCGCCCGCTACGATCACGCCGCGGTCATTCGATCGGCGGCCGGTGTCACGGAGATCCTGACGGTCGACCTCCGGCGCCTGCTCCTGGAAGGGGACAAGCGTATCGACCAGTTTCTGAAACCCAACGACGTGGTCTTCGTGCCACGGACGCCCATCGCGAACTGGAATGCGTTTATCGGTCAGATCCGGCCGACGTTCGACCTGATCAACCAACCGCTCTACACGATCCTCTCGATCAAAGCCATCGAGAGCTTCTAGTCGGGGGCGCACGCGCATGCCACAGTACGATCTGAATCTTCGCGACTACTGGCGCATCCTCCGGAAGCGCGTGTGGAGCGTGGCGGCCGTCACGGCCGCGTTCGGTGCGCTGGCCCTGCTGTTCGCCGAGGTCCAGAAGCCCGACCCGCTGTACCGGGCCACGGCGGTCGTCAAGTTCGAGCGGACCACCACCCTCGCCAATCTGCTCGTCGACTCCATGGCCTTTTCGCAAGGCGATACCTTGAGCACGCAGGCCGCCGTCATCCGCAGCTTCCCCGTGCTCGAGCGAGCGGCCAAGAACCTGCGCCTCATCCCGTCCGGGCTCGACTCGGAAGCCATCAAGCAGAATCCGATGCACCTCCAGCTGCTCACCGACCTGCGCGGCCAGATCGCCGCTACGCCCGAGGAGAACACCACCCTGATCAACATCACGGCCACCGCCCGGGAGCCCAACGACGCCGCCCGGACCGCCACCGCCGTGGCGCAGGCGTATCAGGAGGAGAACGGCCTGCAGCGCAACCGGAAGATCGTGGAGGCGCGGCGCTTCATCGAGGAGCAGCTGCGGGACGTCACGGCCCGGCTCCATCGGGCCGAGGACGGGATCCGCGGCCTGAAGGAGGCGCGCGGCTTCGTGTCCCTCGCGGACGAGACCACCGCGTCCATGACGCGCCTGGCGGCGCTGGAGACCGAGCACGACAAGATCCGCCGGGACCAGGACGAGGTCGCCGATCAGATCCGGGCGCTGCAGCACCCGGCGGCGGCAGATATCCTCCCCTCCCGCATCCTCGGCGAGGCCGGCGACCCCGGCATCGCCAAGCTGACCGGTGCGCTCCTGGACCTCACCCTCGAGCGCGACAACCTCCTGGTCACCCTGACGCCGCAGCACCCGCAGATCCGCGACCTGGACGGCCGCATCGCCGCCATGCGCGAGGGCCTCGACGCGCGCATCCGCGCGGCACGCGAGCGCTCGATCCAGGACCTCCGGATCAGGAGTCAGACGCTCGTGGGCCGGGCCGCGGCGCTGGAAGCACAGATCCGGAGCGTCCGCGAGGCGCGGCGGGCGCTGCCCGATCTGTCCCGGCAGTACGCCCAGCTCCAGCGGGAGGTGGCGCTGAACGAGACCCTGCAGTCGACGCTGCGGTCCAAGCTGCAGGAGGTCCAGATCAAGGAGCGGGAGCAGGTGGACGAGGTGAGTCTGGTGCGGCCGGCCACGGTGCCCGGCGCTCCCACCAATTCCCCGCAGACCGCGGGGAAAGCCATCGCCGGGCTGCTCATCGGGTTGACCGTCGGCTTGGTTCTGGCCTTCGTGGTGGAGTCCCTGGACACCTCCATCGGGACGATCCAGGACGTCGAGAGCTACCTGGAGGTCCCGGTCCTCGGCCTGATTCCCCTGATCGACCCGGTCAAGGACCCGCTCCTCGCGCCGCCCGAGGACGAGGACGACACCGGCCCGCTGGCGCGGATGCGCCCGTTCCTGATCTCGCTGTTGAGCCCGCGCTCCACAGTGGCGGAGGCCTATCGCTCGCTCCGGACCAACGTGGAGTTCCTGTCCCTGGAAAAGAGCGCCAAGGCCATCTGCATGACCAGCGCGTCGCTGATGGAGGGAAAGACGACCACGGCCATCAACCTGGCCATCAGCATCGCGCAGATGGGCAAGAAGACCCTCCTGGTGGAGGCGGACCTCCGCAAGCCGTTCCTGCACCACGCCTTCGGCCTTCCGCGGGACCCGGGCCTGACCGAGGTCATCGTCGGGAACAAGGACTGGCGGGAGTGTCTCCGGACCACCACCGACCTGATGCTGGGACCCCTGGGCGTGGATACGCTCATGTCCACGCCGAACATCGATAAGCTGTACGTGTTGACGAGCGGCACGCCGCCGCCGAACCCCGCCGAGTTCCTCAACTCCCAACGCATGACCGACCTCATCGCCGGTTTCCGGGAGGAGTTCGACGTGGTCGTCTTCGACTGCCCGCCGATCCTCCCGGTCACCGATGCGGCCATCCTGGCGTCCAAGACCGATGGGACGCTGATCGTGTACCGTGTGGGCAAGATCGCCCGGTCGGCGCTCAAGCGGGCCAAGACCCTGCTCGAGAACGTGCGCGGGCGCGTCCTGGGCGTCGTCCTCACCGGCCTCAAGGCCGAGACCAGCCCGGACTACGAAGAGCTGCAGTACTATCGGTACATCTACGGGCAGGAGCCCGGGCAGGCCGACCGGATGCGGGTTCTCCCGCACCGGCGATCGGTCCTCGACAGGGTCAAAGGGCTCTTCTCGTGACGAGGTCGGCGCCGTCCGCGAGGACGCGCGGCGTCGCGCCCCTGCCCGCGGACACGTCGACCCACCCCATCCCCCTGGCGCTGTTCGTGCTGTTGCTGGCGGCCGGCGGTGGGCTGTTCATCGCCCAGACGGGGCCGGGCCTCAGCCTGGGGGCCAGCCTGCTGGTCGTCCTCCTCTTTCTGAGCTTCCTGCACACCGAGCTGGCCCTCCACATCATCCTGCTCTCCATGCTCCTCTCGCCCGAGATCGTCGTGGGAGGCTTCGGCGGCGTGTCCATCGGCAAGCCCGACATCAAGGGCGACGTGCTCGTCGTGCGGATCGAGGACCTCATCCTGACCACGGTCTGCCTGGCCTGGCTGGCGCGGGCCGCCATCTTCAAGGACGTCGGTCTGGTCCGCAAGACGCCGCTCAACGGTCCCATCGTGGCCTATACCGCCACCCTGGTCGTGGCCACCCTGCTGGGAACCTTCGCGGGCAACGTCCGCCCGCTGCGCGGGTTCTTCTTCACCCTGAAGTACGTCGAGTACTTCGTGGTCTACTTCATGGCGGTCAACTACATCCAGGACGATCGACAGCTCCGGCGTCTGCTCGGAACGGCCCTGGCCACCTGCGGCATCTCCGCCGTCATGGGGATCGCCCAGATCCCGTCGGGCGAGCGGGTCTCCGCTCCCTTCGAGGGAAAATACGGAGAACCCAACACCTTTGGCGGATACCTGGTGTTCATGCTGGCCCTGATCCTGGGGTTGGCCCTGGCCGCCAAGACCGTGGCGGCGCGGCTGAAGTGGTTCGCCCTGGCCGCCCTGACACTCGTCCCGCTTCTCTACACGCTTTCCCGCACCTCGTGGCTCGCGGCCATGCCCATGCTCCTCACCCTGATCCTCCTCAGCCCGCGGCGTCTCATCCTGATTCTCGGCGTCGGGTGCGCGGTCATCCTCGGCTCCGCGGTGTTTCCCCAGCAGGTGCTGGACCGGTACAACTACACGTTTCACGCGCCGGAGGCCCGGGGCAGCGTCAGCATCGCAGGGGCGCGCTTCGACACCTCCACCAGCGCGCGGGTGGAGAGCTGGGGCTACGGAGTCCGCGGCTGGCTGAAGCGGCCGCTGCTCGGGTACGGGGTGACCGGCTTCGCGTTCATGGACGCGCAGTACGTCCGGGTGCTGGTGGAGGCCGGCCTGGTCGGGCTGGTCGCCTTTCTGTGGCTGCTCTGGCGGATCCTCCGGACCGCCTGGGGCACCTACCGTCGTAGCCTCGGCACACGCTTCGAAGGGCTGGCCCTCGGATACCTTGCCGGCTTCATGGCCTTGATCGCGCACTGTATCGGCGCCAACACGTTCATCATCGTGCGGATCATGGAGCCGTTCTGGTTCCTCACCGGTATCGTCACCGTTCTCCCGCTGATCCACGAGGCCCGCGGGGCCGGTCCGGCCGCCCGGGGCTGGGACCGGCGGGCGGCGTGAGGCCAGGCGCATGTCATGACATCCATCTCACTGGGACGACCCACGCTGCTCCTCCTCCTCGGCCGGTTCGCCGGCTACGGCCTCGCCCTGCTCAACTCGATCCTGGTGGCGCGCGCGCTGGGGGCCGAGCGCCTCGGCGAATACGCCTATGCCATGGGGCTGGCGGGGCTGTTCGCCCTGCTGCCCAATCTCGGCATCAATCCCGTCGTCACGCGCGCCGTCGCCGCGCGGCCCGAGGACGAGGGCGCGGTTTTGCCGACCGCCGTCAAGACCCAGGCGGCCTTGGCGATCCTGGTCGCCTGCGCGATTCCGCTGTTCGCAGCCCTCCTGCCCGTCCAGCCTGTCCCGCTCGCGTACGTGGCGCTGGCGGCAACGCAGCTCGCGCTGGGGACGCTGGGCTGGCCGTATCTGGCCGTCCTGGCGGGACGCGGGGCGTTCGCCAGGGTGGCGGCCGTCGAACTCCTCAGCGCCCTGCTCGGCACCGCATGCCTCGTCGGGGCATTGCTCGTTGCGGGCGGGGTCTCCGGCGTGCTTGCCGCGCACGTCGTCGCGGCCGGGATCGCCGCCCTGCTGGCCCGCTTGCTCACACCTCCGGCGCGGCGGGATCCGCGCCGCCCTGTCCTGCGCCTCGGGGACCTGGTACGCCAGGCCGCACCCTTTGGTGCGACCGCCGCGGTGCAGGGCCTCTACACCCGGCTCGACGTCCTGCTCCTCGGACAGCTGGCCTCGCCGCGGGCCGTGGGCCTGTACAGCGTGGCCTACAAGGCTCCCAATCTGTTGACGTACGTCGGCAGCACCGTTGCCGGCCCGCTGTTCCCCCTCATGGCGCAGACCGGCACCACGGAGAACCCCGTGGCGTTTCAACGGGCGGTGCGAGCCCTGGGCGTCGTTGGACCGGGCGTGGCGCTCGCCCTCAGCGGTCTGGCCACGCCGATCCTCGGGCTGCTGTACGGTGCCGAGTACGAGGCGGCGGCCCCGCTCCTTGTCCTGCTGGCGTGGTCCGCCGCGGCCAACTGGCTGTATGCCCCGTTCGCCGTGGCCCTGCAGGCTCGACGCTGTGAAGGGTGGTGGCTGGCAAGCCTGATCGCCGCGCTGGCCGCGAACGCGGCCGGAAACCTCTGGATGATTCCGCGATGGGGCGCCCTGGGCGCCGCGGCCGCCACGTTCGTGTCCGAACTTGCCCTGGTCGCGCTCGGAGCGGGCCTGCTCGCCTCGCGGCTTCGCATCCTGCCGGCATGGCGCGCGACGATGGGCGGACTGGTCGCGACGGCGCTGGGCTGTGTCGCGCTCTGGTTAGGCGGCGGCGGTCCGGCAGGAACCGTCATGGCCCTCGTCGCGTATGCCGTCCCGCTCTTCGCGCTGCGGATCGTCACCGCCGAGGACGGCTGCCTGGTGCTGGGATGGATTCGCCAGCTCGCCCCGCGTGCGGCGAGAACGTAGGATGAGCACGTGCGAGCCGAACCGCGCGGCACAGGGGATGGGGATACGAAAGGTCAACCTCGGCTCCGGCGGACAACCTCTCCCCGGCTATGTCAACGTGGACGTGAATGTGAACGCCGCCGGTGTGGACCTGGTGTGCGACCTGAACCAATACCCTTGGCCGTTCGGCTCCGACTCCATTGACGATGTCCGTATGGATCACGTCCTGGAGCACCTCCAGGACCGGAACCGCGCCGTGGCCGAGATCCACCGTATTCTGAAAACGGGGGGTATTGCCAGAATCCGCGTGCCGCATTTCACCTGGCAGTATGCCTACACCGATCCGACGCACCGCCATTTCTTCGGCTACTACACCTTTCAGTATTACGCACGCGATTGCGGCTATTTCGACTTTCAGTTCTCCTCGTGCAGCGTGCGCCTGACCTTCGGGAAGCGGCGTGCGCTTTGGAACAGACTTCTGGAACCGATCGCCAACCGATTTCCTACGGCGTACGAACAAAGCCCTCTGCGGGTATTTCCGGCCCTCGCGGTGGAGGCAACGCTTCGGAAATGACGAGGTCGCTCCGCCAACCGATAGTCCGGCGAGCAGCCCATGATGCAAACGGGACTTTCTGACCTCGCGCGGTCCGCGCTCCGGCGCGGGTACGCGGCCGCGCGGCGACACCTGTCGGGCTACGGGCTCCCGCGTTTTCGATTTGTCCGCGCCGCCGAGCGCCTCGTGCGCTCCGCGCTCCGCACCGAGGTGACCGACGTCCTCGGCCACCGCATGCGCCTGGATGCCAAGGACCGCGGGGAGCTGGCCATCCACGGCATCTACGAACCGCTCGCCACGAATCTCGTGCGGGCCGAGCTCCGGCCGGGAGACGTGGTCCTCGACATCGGGGCCAACATCGGCTATTACACGCTGATCTTCGCCAAGGGCGTCGGCCCCGCAGGGCGCGTTTTTGCCTTCGAGCCGGAGCCCGGGAACTTCGCCCTCCTGGAAGAGAACGTCGCGGCCAACGGCTACGGCAATGTCACGCTCGCCCGCGTCGCGGTCTCGGACCGGGCCGGACGTGCGGAGCTCTACCTGGATGCCGACAACGCCGGCGATTGCCGGATGTACGATTCGCACGATCGACGGCCGTCCGTGAACGTCGAGACCGTTCGACTGGACGACCATCTCGCTCGGCTCGACCGCATCGACCTGATCAAGATGGATATCCAGGGGGCGGAACCGGCGGCCCTGCAGGGCATGCACGGCCTCCTGGAACGGCACCGGAAGGTGAAACTCCTGCTGGAATTCTGGCCGTACGGCCTGCAACTCTTCGGCGCGGACCCGAAGGAATTCCTGGGCACGCTCTGCGAGGCGGGTTTCGCGCTCTGGAACTTGAACGAGCGGCGCGGCGGGATGGCGCGGGCCGGCGTGGCGGAACTCCTCTCCGAGTATCCGCCGACGCTCGACAGCGCGACGAACCTGTTTTGCGCGAGACCCTAAGTGGTCACCGACGGACCGCGGGACGTGTCTCCGTCCTCGCCGGAGGGGATGTGCGCGACCACGAGCGTTGTGGCTTCCAGGCGGACGAGGGGCAGCTCGCCGGCCAGTTCGTCCAGCACGGCGGTGACATCCGGCCAGACGCCGTAGTCGTGCCACACGATCCAGCCCCCCGGTCGCGCCATGGCACGGGCGAGGGCCGAGTCCGAGCGGACATACTCGCGAGCGTGGGAGCCGTCGATCACGACCAGGTCCATTTGACCCGCGAACGGCTCCGCCGAGAATGCCGCCGAGTCGCCGTAGAGCTGACGGATCTTCGCGCGGACGGGCGTGCCGACGAGCCGGGCGCCCGACGCCGGCTTCAGGGCGTACCCCCGCTCCTGCGCGAGCAAGGGACTACGGGTCCGATCGACGGCGTCCGCCGGCAGATCGAGGGTGTGGATCACCGCATCGGGTGGACTGTTGAGGGCCAGCTGCAGCGTGGTGGCGCCGTCAAAAGTGCCGATCTCGAAAATGACGCGGGCGCCGCTGGCTCGGACGACGGCGCCGAGACAGAAGAGCTCGATGGCGGTCGGGTTCCCGTCCGTCAGGGCCTCCACCGCCGTCGTCACGGGCCCCGGGGACGGCCAGAGATCGGTGAGGCGTCGCACCGGGACGCGCGCCTCGCGATCTTCGGCCTCCCGCATCCGCGCGATGGCCTCGCGGAAGGCCGAGGCCCGCTCGGGGGCCGCCAGCGCATCGACCAGTAGACGGCGACACAGGTACCCGGTGGTCCCGGCGGTACGGCGCAGCCATGCGGGCATCGTCGCCCCCCAGGGGGACAGCGTTGTTGAATCCGCCTTGCCTGCAAGAAAACCGGTGGGTATTCTACCAACGACTGATCGGTTGCGCGAGGCCCATGATTCGATGAGAGGCGCGGGAAACACGGACGGGCAGGAACGTGTCGGGATCGAGCGGCGGGCCTTCGCGCTGCTGGCCCGGCAGGCGGCGAGGCGTTCGCGGTGCCGAGCGGATGCGCCGCGGCGCGTGCTGGTGGTGGATCTGGACAACCTCGGCGACCTGCTGCTGGCGACGCCCGCCATCCGCGCGCTCCGGCGTCGTTTCCCGCAGGCGACGCTGGATGCCCTGGTCACGACGTACGCAGCGCCCGCCGTGCTGGGGAATCCGCACGTCGACGAGATCCTCACGTGCGACAAGGGCGTGGCCGCCGGGCCGCTCCGGTCTCGCGCACGGCTCGCCTGGCGTCTGCGGCGGCGACGCTACGACCTGGGGGTCATCCTGGAGGCGCACTGGGGCTTCGCGGGCTTCGCCGAGCTGCTCCTCGCCGCGGCGGGTATTCCGCGACGACTCGGCCGAGACCTCGGCAAGCACCGCGATCTCTTGACCGATGCCGCGCCCGTCCGTCAGCAGCACTGGATCGACGCCTATCTGGACGTCGTGCGCCTGGCCGGTGCGCTCCCGGACGGCGAGGGTATGGAAGTCCACATCCGCCCGGAGGATGCGGCGGCTGCCGCGGCCTGGGCCAAGGCGAACGGTGTGGACCGATCACCTCCCCTTGTCCTCTTCCCGGGCGGCAATCAGCACCTGATTTCACGGCGCTGGGGAGCGGACGGGTTTGCCGCCGTCGGCGATGCCCTGGCGCGCAGGCTGGACGCGCGCGCGGTCGTCATCGGCGGCCCGCAGGATACCGCGGTGGCCGGCGACGTGCTCCGGAGCATGACCATGCCGGCGGTCTCGGCGGCGGGCGCCCTCTCGTGGGGGGCCACGGGCGCCTTGCTGCGGGGATGCCGGCTCTTCGTCACCAACGACAGCGGCCCCCTGCACCTTGCCGCCGCGGTCGGCGCCCCCACCGTGGCTGTGTTCGGGCCCACCGATCCCGCCGTCTTCGGCCCGCGGCACGCGCCCCACGCCGTCGTCCGGGCCGCGCTTCCCTGCAGCCCCTGC
This sequence comes from bacterium, assembly GCA_029580855.1. Lineage (GTDB taxonomy): Bacteria > Methylomirabilota > Methylomirabilia > Methylomirabilales > 2-02-FULL-66-22 > 2-02-FULL-66-22. Next base: position 26,913 of record JAKPQH010000015.1, read on the forward strand.
ATCCGGGTCGGAGATTTTCCCCCGTGCCCCATCCGGCCGCGGGAGCGTTGCCTGCTCTCGGTGACCCCCGACATGGTCCTGACCGCCGCGGACGCCCTCCTCGCCCCGACCGCCTCCGTCTCGGTGAACGCTCGATGACCTCGCCGGCGGCGCAGCCGTCGTCTGCCCGGCAGGCGCCGGCCGCGAACGGGCAGACACGCGTGGAGCGGACCTGGCGCTCTCGCCTCATGGCCGATCCGTCGGAGGCCGCCTTCCGCGAGGCGTACGATGCCCTCCACGCCGCGATGCGGGACGGCTCCGGGCGTGCGCGGCTGTACGAAACGGCACTGACGTGCCTGGACCGGGCGTTTCTCAGGAGCCTTCCCGCGGCGCGCCGCATCCTCGACATCGGCGCCGGGAACGGACGCTTCGCGCGCGCGGCGGCGGCATCGCACCGGGTGGTGGCGCTGGAGATCTCCGCCGAGGCCATCGCGGCCATGCGGGCCGACGCCGGAGAGACGGGTGGCCCGGCCATCTGCCAGGCCAGCGGCCTCCGCCTCCCGTTCGCGGCGGCGAGCTTCGACGTTGTCGTCAGCCAGGACCTGATCGAACACCTGCACCCGGGCCAGCTCGCGCCGCACCTGGCCGAGGTGTATCGCGTCCTGACCCCCGGCGGCCGGTACCTCCTGCACACGCCGAGCAGCCTCCACGGCCCCACGTCGCTCGGCCTCCACCTCCGCGAGTACCGGCTGCGGGAGCTGCGGCGGGCCGCGCAGGCCTGCGGCTTCCGGCCCCGCTGGCTCTGCCTGAATCTCTGCCGTCTCGGCTGGGCCGGAACCGCGCCCGCGTGGCTATGGCCCGTCATCGAGACGTGGGAGGCATGCTGGGGCGCGCTGGGAACCCTCGGGCTGCGGCGGCTGGCGGGCCGCGGGTACGCCGCCGCGATCCCCGACGTGGACATGGTCCTCGCGAAGCCGGAGCGCGCATGCGGATCCTCCATCTGATTCCAGACCTGGCGCTCGGCGGCGCGCAGCGCATGCTCACCTATGCCGCCGCCGCCATGGACCGCGACCGCTACCGGCTGGCGGTGGCCTACTGGGGCCAGGCCGGCCCGCTCCGGGCGGACCTGGAGCGGCTCGGGATTCCGGTCGTTCGCCTGGCCGGCGGGCCATCCCTGCCGCGTCTCGCCCGCTCCTTCGGACAGCACGTGCGGCGGCTGCGCCCCGATGTGGTCCACACGCACCTCTTCGACGCCGACCTGATCGGCACCCTCACCGCACGGGCCCTGGGTGTCCGAGCGTGCTGCGCCACGATCCACAGCTTTTCGTTCTTCGCGGCGCGCCGCCATCGCTGGCGGTATCGCTGGCTGCTGGGACCGCTCGTGGGGCGGTTTCTCGCGGTGTCGCGGGCTCTGGCCGATCACCTCGTCCGCGAATGCCGGCTGCCGGCGTCCCGCGTCCGGGTTGTGGCCAACGGGATCGACGCGGCGCGCTTCGCCCCCCCGGCGGGCGCCGCGCCTCCACCGGCTCCGGGTCCCACGCTGGGTGTCCTCACGCGTCTGGACGCGCGCAAGGGCCTGTCGTACCTGCTGCGGGCGATGGCGCAGCTCCGCTCGGACCTGCCGGACGCCCGGCTGTTGATCGGAGGGGATGGCGCGGACCGGCCGGCGCTCGAGCGAGAGGCGTGTTCCCTCGGTCTGGCGGACCGGGTCGAATTCGTGGGCGCCGTGAGCGACTCGGCGGCCTTCTACCGCCGTCTCGATTGTTTCGTCCTTCCCAGCCTGGACGAGGCCTTCGGCCTCGTCGTGCTGGAGGCGATGGCCGCCGGTCTCCCAGTCGTCGGCACGCGGGTCGGGGGCATCCCGGAAATCCTCGAGGACGGCTCGCAGGGGCGGCTCGTCGCACCCGCCGATAGCCACGCGTTGGCCGGCGCTATCCGCGAGCTCTGCGCTGACCCACTCCGGCGGCAGCGCATGGGCGAGGCAGCCCGACGGCAGGCGCGGCGTTTCGACATCGGCCACACCGTAAAGGCGCTGCAGGCCGCCTACGAGGAGCTGGCGTGAGGATCCCGGCCGCTTCCCGGACGCCGCGGACGGTCGTCTACGTTCACGCGACGGATATCGTGGCCGGAGGGGAGCGGTCGCTCGTCAACCTCATCCGGCATCTCGATCCGGCCCGCTTCCGCGCCCGCGTCGCGTGCGACGCCACCGACGAATTTGTCGCCGTCGTCGCGGCGTCCGCTCCCGTCGAGCGGCTGCGCTGTCCAGGCTTCCGGCCCCCGGGGCCGGCGGCCCTGCGGGCGGTCCGGCGCCTCGCGCAGATCTGCCGGCACGCCGACGCCGCCATCCTCCACGCCAACACGCCGCGCACCAACCTCTACGCCGCCGTCGCCGGGCGGTTGGCCGGGGTTCCCGTCGTCTGGCACTGCCGGAATCTGTTGGAGCCGGGTATGCGGGACACGGACCGCCGGTTCGCCTGGCTCCCCGACCGGATCATCTGCAACTCCGCCGCCATCGCGGCGCGCTTTGCCGGCAGTCGCTGGCAGGACCGGGTCACGACCATCGTCAACGGCGTCGATCTCGGCGAGTTCCGCCCGGGTATCTCCGGCGCGGCGATCCGGGCCGAGCTGGGTTGGGCGGGTCGGCGGATCATCGCGGCCATCAGCCGCCTGGACCCTGCCAAGGGACACGACGTGCTGCTGGCGGCCATGCAGCGGCTCGCGGCGCGTTGCCCCGACGCGCGTCTGTTGATCGCGGGGCGCGCGGCCGCGGATCCCGAGGCTCGCCACGTGGCGCTGCTGCGCCGGATCGAGAGCCTGGGGCTCGGCGAGACGGTCCGCCTCGCGGGCTTCCGGCGGGACATCCCAGAGCTGCTGGCCGCGGCCGACGTGTGCGTCCTGCCCGCGGCCGCCGAGGCGTGCGGGCGGGTGCTCCTGGAGGCCATGGCGATGGCCAAGCCGGTGGTGGGCACGGCGTCCGGCGGCACGCCCGAGATCGTGCAGGACGGCGTGACCGGGATCCTGGTCCCCCCGGGGGACGGCGGCGCCATGGCGGAAGCCCTCGAAATCTTGTTGCGGGATCCGGCGCGGGCAGGCAGCATGGGCGCGGCGGGCCGCGATCGCGCCGCCGCCCATTTCACCATCGAGGCTCACGCCGAGAAGACGATGCGCGTGTACACCGAGATCCTGGCCGCCCGGGGGGCGTCATGACCGCCGTCGCGCCGTCGCGGTCCCCGCGGCCGTCGGCCGCGGGTGCGTGGTTCGCATGGTGCGCCGTCGGTCTGGGCGGGGCATCCCTGCTGATCGGCGGACTCGGCGACTGGCTCCCCCTCCGGACGCCGTACGCGAGACATCTGGCCGCCGGTATGTTGCAGCTTCTCCTGGCGACCCTGGCCGCGGCCTGCCTCGCGTTGTGGTGGGCGGGCACCGCCCGCGCCGGCCGCTGGATTCCGGCAGTCACGGATCGCGGGGCCCGCCTTCTCACCGCGGCGGCCGTGATGGCCTACGCCGCGGGTTTGACGGCGCTGAGTCTGGTGAGGCACCGGGCGCTGCTCACGGGCGTGTGGGACCTCGGCTACTACGCGCAGCTCGCCTGGCAGCTGGCGCACCTCCAGATCCCGAGGAGCTCCGTGTGGCACGACGCACCCTGGGGAAACCACGCCACCTTCATCCTGGCCGTCGTCGCCCCCGTCCTGCGGCTCGCCCCGCACCCGGCCACGCTCTTGGTGGTGCAGAGCGTCGTCCTCGCGCTCGGCGCCGTCCCCGCCTACATCTTGGGCAGGCGCCTGGGGGGCACGCCGCGGGCCGGTCTCGCGACGGCCGCGGCGTATCTGCTCTACCCGCCCCTCCAGTTCGCCAACCTCTTCGACTTCCACGCCGACGCCTTCGCGACCCCGCTCCTGCTGGCCGCCTTCGCGGCGCTGTTCGCCGGCCGTGTCGGTTGGGCCGTGGGCTGGGCGGCGCTGCTCGTCCTGGTGAAGGAGGACATGGCCCTCGTCGCCGCCTGTTTCGGCCTGTACGTCACGGCCGCCCACCGGCGCCCGGTCGGCCTGGCCCTGACGGGTGGCGCGACGGCGGCCTTCGGGCTGCTGGTGTGGATCGTCATCCCCGGCTGGATCCAGACCCCGTACCTCGCGCTCTTCAACCGCTGGCACCATCTCGGGCGCACCCCCGTCGAGTTGGTGTTGTCGCCGGTGCTCCAGCCGGCGGCGTTTTTCGGAACCCTCCTCCAGCCGGAGCGTCTGGGATACCTCGCCTTGCTGGTGGCGCCGCTCGCCTGTCTTCCGCTGCTGGCCCCCGATGTGTTGGCCGTCGGCATCTTCCCTCTTGCGTCGAACCTGCTGTCGTCCGCCGAGGGCCAGTACACCATCCGCGCCCACTACACCGCGGCCCTGACCGCGGTGCTGATCGCCGCTACCGCCGTCGGAGGCCGGCGCGCCGCCGCATGGCTGGGGCGCGCGGACGGCGCCGACAATCGCATCACGGCCGGCTTGGTTGCCGCGGCGCTCGCCGCCAGCCTATCGTTCAGCCCGATGCCGTGGTCCCGAGACGCGTTTGCCCGGAAACAGTTCTGGACCGCCGCGCCTCGCGACGGTCTGTCGCGGATCGCCGCAGCGGTCCCGCGGGACGCGAGCGTCAGCGCCGCCAATCACCTCGGCGCGCACTTCGCCCTCCGGAAGACGCTCCGGCTGTTTCCCGACGGCTGGGAGACGGCGGACATCGTGCTCGTGGACGTCTCCGGTCGGGATTACGTGGGGGCCATGCCCGACTCGGACGCTTTTCGGCCGCTTCTCCGCACCCTGGTGGAGACGAGGCGGCTGCTCGCGGTGGACGACGGCCTGGCCGCCTTCGGTCCGGGCGCGCCCTCGCCGGACGCCGTCGCCAGGCTGATCGGTCTGCAGGCCGGACCTGCGCCCGCAGCGGCGGGCGGCCCCAGCCTGATCGCCGCTCGCGTGGAATCGGACGCACTCGCACCTCGGGAGACGCTGCGGATCCGGTACGCCTGGGCGGCGGGCATGGAGGGACCGGGCGTTCCGTGCGTCGCGGAGACCCTGGCACCCGCCGCCGGGCCGCCTATCGTGCAGAGGACCCGACCCATGTTTCACGGCCTGCTGGCGGGGCGCCGCTGGCCGGCCGGCACGCTCGGCTACGAAGCCGCCGGCGTGGTTGTTCCCGACACCGCGCCACCCGGGCTCTACACGTGGAGTGCGACGGCGTGGCGGGACCGGGACGACGCGTCGTGCGGCCGGCCGGGGTCGGATGCGACGCCGCTGGCCGTCGCGCAGCTGCGTATCCGCCCGTGGTGACGCCTCGGGCGGAGCGGCGACTCTCGGAACACACGCCCGATCGTCGGCATCCCTCGGAGACGCGCCGATGCCTCTCCAGGAAGTGACCTGGTTTCACCCCGTCCTGATGGACGCCGCCCTGCGCGCGGATGTCGCGCCGGTCCACGCGTTGATGGGAGCGCCGGGGGGCGCGCCGCTCGACTCCCACGCCGTGGGGACAAACGGCCTGATCATCGAGGGCTCCAAGCACTGGGAGTACACCCACGCGCTGCGGAAGTCGGGCGTCCTCCGACAGGCGGGCGCAACCGTCCTGGACGCGGGCTGCGGGCGGAGCGCGTTCGCCGCCTACCTCGCCCGCCGCGGCGCCCGCGTCCATGGAATCGACCGGTGCCTGGCGGCGGTGACCAGGCTCCGCCCCTACGGGGTGCGCGCGTCGGTCGGCGACCTGCACGCGCTTCCATACCGGGACGGGGCGTTCGATCAGGTCTTCTGCATCTCCGTGCTGGAGCACGCCGACGATCCCCTGCGTTGCTTCGACGAGCTGTGGCGCGTCACCCGGCTCGGGGGCACCCTGAGCGTGACGGGGGACTACGCCCCCCGCGGGTTTCCCACGCGGACCCCGGCCGCGGGCCGTGTCATGGATCGGGCGCTCCTCCGCCGGCTCGTGGGGCCGGAGGAGGCGTTCGCGGACGAACCGGAGAACATCCTGGAGGGGTTGGGGTATTTCCCCCAGATGTGGCCGACCGTCCTGCCGATCTATCTCCGCTTTCTGAAAGACGGGCCCGCGCCTCCGTGCCACTACGCCGACGGCGCGCCCGCCGCGCAGCACGGTCTCACGCCGCCTGGCGACCCGGCGCTTCGCCGGCACGCGGCGTTGCAGTGCTACCGCGCGGGACGGATCTACCTTTCCTACGCGCGGTTCCCCGAGGCCCGCGCGTCGTTTGCCGCGGCGCGCCGCCTCGACCCCCGCCTGGCGCGCGCGCTGGCCTGGGACCTCGCGGCCCGCCTGCCGGCCCCGGTGCTCCGCGCGGGCCGCCGCGCCCGTCGGACGCTCGCCCCGACGGCAGGGGCCCGCGCATGAGACCGCCGGAGCCGCGCCCGGCCGGCCTGTCGCTCTGCCTCGCGCTGGTCGTGCTGTTCAGCCTGTTCCGGTACTTGCACACGCTGGTGGTGTTGCTGTGGGAGGCGCCCTTCATCGACTTTGCCCACTACTACACCTACGCGACCGTGGTCCGCCTCGGCCAGAATCCGTTCGACGCCGAGGCCGTGGCCCGGGTGGACGCCGCGCTGGCCATCCGGCGTGCCGGCGCCGCCGCCAACTACCCTCCGCTCTTCTACCTGTTGATGCAGCCCTGGACGCTGCTGCCCTTCCGATCGGCCGCCGTGGCCTGGTTCGCCGCCGGCCAGGCCTGCGTCGTCGGGGCCCTCGCCCTGTGTCTCCGCCGTTTCGCGCCCCTCTCCCCCTTCGGCGTCGCCGCGGCGCTCTTCGTGGCGTTTAACTACCAACCGCTGGTCGAGAGCGTGGCCCTGGGCCAGGCCAACGCGCTGCTCCTCCTGCTGGTGACGCTGGCCTGGTGGGGCGCGCGGGCGGGACGGCCATGGGTGGCCGCTGCAGCGGTGACGCTCTGCCCGTTGGTCAAGGTGCAGTACGCCCTCCTCCTTCCGGCGCTCTGGTGGATGGGGCAGCGGCGGATCTTCGGCCGGGCGCTCGTCCTCGTCGCCATCGGAGGTGCGCTGGGCGTGGCGATCCTGGGTCCGGCCCATCACGTCGAATACCTTCGCTACCTGCTGGCCCCGCCGGACTATCTCCGCACCTGGACGGCGAACCTCTCGCTTGGGGCGACCCTCCATCGCCTGCTGAGCCCGCACGGCGAGGCGGCGCGCCTTGCGGGCGGCCTGACATTGGCGGCGGACGGGCTCCTCGTCGTCGTCTTGGCCCGGGCCGTCCCGCGCGCGGTATCGCCCGACTCGGCCGGCTTCGACTGGGCATGGGCCTTGGCCGTCACTGCGGTGCCGCTACTGTCCCCGCTGACCGAGGAGCATCACCTGACGGTGCTTCTCCTCCCGTTAGCGCTGCTGTTGCTGGCGCGGTGGGACCTGCCTCTCCTGTCCCCGGAGAGCGGTCTGCTCCTGGCGAGCGTCCTCCTCCTCGGCAGCCGGTACTCCCTGGAGCGGTTCCCCGTGTTCCACGAAGGCATCCCGTCACTGCTCGCCGGCGGGAAGCTGGCCGGCACCCTCTGCCTCGCGTGGCTCCTGGCGCGCGTGCAGAGCGAGCCCGCGCGGGCGTGAGGCGATGAGGCGGTGCATGGTGCCCACGACGCATCTCCCGGGGGAACACGGCGGGGACCGGCCGGTGGGCCGGCAAGCCGTCGTCTGGCTCCCCGCGATCACGCTCTGCGTCGTCGCCGCCGGCCTCCGGATCCTCGTCGCGGCGCAGCGCGACGGCATCGAGGTGGACGGTATAACCTATCTCCGGAACGCGCAGGCCCTGTGGAGCGGCTGGGGTGCCGTGGACTTGCTGCATCCGCCGCTGTACTCGATCCTCCTCGCCCCCGTCGTCGGCATCTCCGGCGATCCCGAGTGGGCGGCGCGCGTCGTGTCGGCCGTCCTCGGCGGCCTGTGGGTGTGGCCGACGTTGTGGCTGGCGCGCGAGACCACCCATGAGGACGTCTCCTGGAGTTCCGGCCTCCTGGTGGCGTGCTTCCCCGCCGCCGTCGAGGCCGGAACGCGTGTCCTGTCGGAGGCGGTCTACGGTTTCTGCCTTGTCGCGTACCTGGCGGCTCTCGCCGGCACGCTGAATCGAGCCGGTCTGGCGCCGGCCGCCCTGGCCGGAATCCTGGGCGGCCTGGCCACCCTGGCGCGGCCCGAAGGGATGGCGTATCTTTCGCTCGCATGGGGCCTGCTGGCCGCGGCACCGTGGATGTTGCGGGCGCGCTGGACCCCGCGGCGAGCCGCCCTGGCCGTCCTCGCCGTCACCATCGCCTGGGTCGCCACGCTTGCCCCGTATGCCGCGCTGGTCCGACAACGGACGGGGCACTGGCACTGGAGCGGAAAACTCGGGATCACACTGGCGTGGGGCGAAAGCGTCGGGCGGGAGCAGCCGGCGCTCGTCATCGAGCGGCTCCTCGCTGGCCGCGGGAGCGCGGAGGTGCCCAGCGGCCTGATCGCCTACACGGCGGAACGGCCGTGGGAAGTGGCGAGGCGCCTGGCGTTCGGGCTCCACGACATGGACCGGCACGTCGCGCCGGCGTTGTTGCAGACCGGCGGGATCGTGCTGCTCACGCTGGGGCTCCTCCGCCTCCGCTGGCGCGGGACCCCGGGAGCGCCGGAATGGTTCCTGCCGCTGGCCCTGCTGCCGTCCGCCGGCGTGCTCCTGTTCTTGCCGAGTCCTCGCTACTTCGCTCCGCTGCTCCCCGTCGTCGCCGTCATCGCAGGGATCGGCCTGGCGCGGCTCGGGCGGCGGGGAGAGGGCCCCGCGTCCACGCGTCGGTTCGCCGCCCGGCATGCGGTGCTCGCCCTGACGCTGCTGAGCTTCGCCCCCTGGATCGTGCGGCCCTGGTTCCGGCACGACGCCGCCGGCGTGGAGAAGGCGGCGGCGCTCTGGCTGCGGGAGGCGGCGGGACCGGGGATGATCTTCGTCGGGCGCCATCCGCGGGTGGCGTTCTATGCGTCGGCCCGCGAGATCCCGCTGGCGGGACGCCCGCTGGAGGAGCGCCTGGCCGAGGGGCGCCGCGCCGGCGCGCGGTTTCTGATCGTGGACAACATCCACCTGCCGGGCCTTCGCCCCGACCTCCTCCCCCTGTTGGGCGGTGACCCGGGCCCGTACTCCCCGGATTTGGCGCTCGCGCACATCGCAGAAGACCCATCCGGGAACCGTGTGATACTCTACCGCATCCGGACGGCCGGCGGTGCCGGCGGGACAGGAGGATCACGGTGAGCTTGCGTGCGACCGAGACGAGAGGGCGCCCGCGCGGCGCCGACGCAAGGATGACGCCATGAATCCGCCGGCCGAAGACTCCGCCGCCCCGCCGCAGCTGGCCGTGATCATCCCGGCCCTGAACGAGCGGGAGAACCTGGAGATCCTCCTGCCGGCGGTGCGGGCGGAGATCGGCGAGCTGGGGATCCCGGCAGAGATCGTCGTCGTGGACGGCGGGTCGCACGACGGAACACCCGAGGCGGCCCGGCAGCGCGGCGCGCGCGTGGTCTCCCAGCAGGAGCGGGGTTACGGCGGTGCGCTCCTGGCCGGCTTCGCCGCCACGGCGGCGCCGTACCTCCTGACCATGGACGCGGATCTCTCCCACCGGCCGGTGTTCCTGCACGACCTCTGGCAGCGGCGCACCGAAGCGGAGGTCCTCATCGCCTCCCGCTACATCCCCGGCGGCCGGGCGGACATGGGGAGGTTCCGGAAGGTGCTGAGCCTCATCCTGAACCGCACGTACGGCCGCGCGCTGTCGCTGCCGCTGCGGGACCTCTCCAGTGGGTTCCGGATGTACCGCCGGGCGACCCTGGAGGGTCTGTCGATCCGCGCCCGCGACTTCGACGCGCTGGAGGAGATCCTGATCCGGGTTCACGCCGAGGGGTGGCGGGTCCTGGAGGTCCCCTTTCACTACATGGCCAGGGGCTCCGGCCGGTCGCACGCCCGGCTCTTCAAGTTCGGCTGGGCCTTCCTCAAGACCCTGGGGCGCATGTGGCGCCTTCGCAACTCCGTGGCCGCCGCGGACTACGACTGGCGCGCCTACGACAGCCCCATCTGGCTGCAGCGGTACTGGCAGCGGGCGCGCCACCGGACCATCCTGGGGTTCCTGGACGCGCGCCACGGGATCCTCGACATCGGCTGCGGCTCCAGCCGGATCATCCTGGACCTCCCGGAAGCCGTCGGCCTCGACATTCTGCAGAACAAACTGCGCTGGCTTCGCTTTCGCCACCGGCGATTGGTGCGCGCCAGCTGCGACCGACTGCCGTTCGCCGATGCCAGCTTCACCGCGCTGATCAATTCCGAGGTCATCGAGCACATCCCCGACACGCCGGAGGTGTGGGGCGAGATGTGGCGGGTCCTCCGCCCCGGGGGCACCCTGATCCTCGGCACGCCCGACTACGATCGCTGGCTCTGGTGGGTCCTGGAGTGGATCTACGGCAAGGTGCTGCCCGACGCATACGCCCACGAGCACATCACCCACTACACGCGGGCGGGCTTGATCGCCCGTCTGCAGGCCGCCGGATACGAGATCCTCGACTGTCGGTATGTGGGGTTCTGCGAGATGATCTTCAAGGTGCGCAAGCCGTCGGCTGCGACGCCCTGACCGGCGGGCGGATCGACCATGATCGTGGGCGTGGACGTGCGGGAGTGGCAGGGCGAACGCCGGACCGGCATCGGCCGGTTTCTGGAGGAGTTCCTGCGGGTCGCGCGCGGCGTCCGTGCGAGTGACCGGTTTCTCCTCCTCGGAAACGGCGAATCCCGGTCCCGCGTCTGCGGAGACAATGTCACGTTCGCGTGCCTGCCGGAACGCTGGACGCCGTGGTGGGACCAGGTGACGCTTCCGCGCGCGCTGGGCCGGAGCGGAGCGGACGTCCTCTACTCTCCGTACATCAAGATACCGCTCGCCGGACGCGTGCCGGCGGTGAACACCGTCCACGACCTCACGTTCTTCATCCGGCCGGACTACAACCGGCGGCGCCCGGACCGTCTCGTGAACGTGCCCTTCCGGCTCTTCTGCCGCGCCGTGGTGAAGTGCGCCGCCGCCATCATCGTGGACTCCGCGGCGTCGGGCCGGGACGTCCGGCGTCTGCTGCGCGCCGACCCCGCCAAGGTCCGGGTGGTCCCGCTGGCCACCTCGCCGGCCTTCCGGCCGGACGGCGATCCGGCCCGCGATGCGGCTACCCTGGCGCGATTCGGCCTGGCTCCGGGATACGTCCTCTACGTGGGCGGCTTCTGGCCGCACAAGAACCTGCCGCGGCTCATCCGCGCCCACGCGGCCCTGCCGGACGCGTTGCGGCGGCGCCATCCCTTGGTCCTGGCCGGCGGTCCGTCGTCCGCGGCCGTGGATCGCCTGGTGCAGGGGCCTACGGCGGCCGCGCGCTGTCTCGGATCCGTTCCGGACACCGACCTGCCGGCCCTGTATCGGGCGGCCGCCCTCTTCGTTTTCCCGTCCCATTACGAGGGCTTCGGCTTGCCGGTGCTGGAGGCCATGGCCTCCGCCACCCCGGTGCTCTGTTCCACGGCCGCCGCCTTGCTGGAACTCGCCGGCGGAGCCGCGCAGCATATCGAACCGGAGGACGACGCCGGCTGGCGCCGCGCCCTGCAGGAACTGCTCGAGAACCCGGCGCGCCGGGAATCGCTGGCCGCGGGGGGCCGGGCGCGCGCCGCCGCCTTCAGCCCCGAGCGCATGGCGTCGAGCATCCTGACCGTCCTGGAGGAGGCCGCGGCATGCCGTCGCTGAGCCGCACAGCCGACACGGGATCGCTCTGCGCGGTCGCGACCGCGGAGGATCCCGGCCCGCGGTGGGACGCCTTCATGGCGGGGCACCCCTTTGGCCACCTGATGCAGTCCCGCGCCTGGGGCGCCGTGCGGGCGGAGACCGGCTGGAAGCCGTTCTTCGTCTCGCTCCTGGACCGCGAGGAGGTCCGCGCCGCCGCGCTGTGCCTCCGGCTGGGGATCCCGGGGACGGGACGCGGCCTCCTCTACCTGCCGCGCGGACCCGTCCTGGACTGGGAGGACTCCCGTGCCGCGAGCGCGCTGGGAGAGGCCATCCGTCGTCTCGCCGTCGCAGAGCGCGCCTTCCTGGTCCAGGCCGACCCCCCCGCGCCCGAGTCGCGCCCGGATATCCACGCGGCCCTGGAGCGGCTCGGCTTCCGCCGGCAGGAGAAGCACGGCGTCTTTCGCATCCTGCAGCCGCGCTGGGTGATGCGCATCCCCCTCGACGCGTACGGCGGGCCCGACGGCCTGCTGGCGTCGCTCCCCCACAAGACGCGCTACAACATCCGGCTGGCCGAGCGGAAGGGACTCGAGGTCGTCTCCCGCACCGACGAGGAGGCCTGCCGGCTGTTCCACGAGATGCTCTCCAGGGGCGCGCGGGCCAAGGGCTTCCCCGTGCGCGGCCTTGCCTACCACGCGGCGCTCTGGCGCCATTGCGTCCGGGCGGGGCTGGGCGAATATCTCTTCGCGCAGATGGGCGGCGAGACCATCGCGGCGATCCAGGTCCTCCGCTTCGGCGCCACCGCGTGGTACATGTACGGGGCCTCCACCGACCGCGACCGGCGCCTCATGCCGACCTACCTGCTGCAGTGGACGGGAATCCGGCGGGCCTGGGAGGCCGGGTGCCGCTGCTACGACATGCGCGGCGTCTACTCGCGCACGCCCAAGCCCGATCATTCCGACTACGGCGTCTACGACTTCAAGCGAAAGTTCAACGCCGAGATGGTCGCGTTCCTCGGCGAGTACGATCTGGTCCTGCGGCCCGCGGCGTACCGCGTGTGGCGCACCCTGGAGCGGATGGCGCAGGGACCCGCGGCCTGGGCGCTGCGTCTGCGCCGGCGGGTGCCGGGGCCATGAAGCCGACGCCGCGCCTGGAGGCCGCGGTGCGCTCGGCCTACGAGGATGAGGCGCAGGTCGGGGCGTTCTCCGCCATCGCCGACGAGGGGCTCACGCCCTTTGAGACGGCGTTGGTCCGGCGGGCCTTTGTCCCGGGCCAGCGCCTGCTGGACATCGGGTGCGGCGGCGGCCGCGAGGCGATCCCCATGGCGCGCGCCGGCTTCGAGCTGGTGGCCCTGGACGTGAGCCTCGCCATGGTCCGCGCCGCGACGGCGCGTGCGGCGGCGCGGGGGGTGTCCTTCAAGGCCGCGGTGGCCAGCGCCGCCGCGCTTCCTTTCCGGCCGGGGGCCTTCGACGGCGTCGCCATGCTGGGCCAGGTCATCGCCCACATCCCGGGTCGGCACGGCCGTATTGCCGCGCTCCGCGCCGCCTGGCAAGCGCTCCGCCCCGGGGGAACGCTCGTCATGACTACCCACAATCGCCGCTGCCACTGGAAGTTCTCGCTCTACTTCGGCTGGGTCAATCGCTGGCGGCGCCTCCTGCGGTGGCTGGGGTGCGGTCTCGAGCTGGGCGACCACGACCGGTGGAGCGCCAGGATCAGCCGCTCCAGGGCCAGCCGGCCCGTCTTCTTTCACATGTACGACCTGGACGAGGCCACCGCCGATCTGCGCGAGGCCGGCTTCGAGATTCTGGACGGTCGTGCGCGGGCCGAGTTCGAGGCCGGCGATACGGATCCGGCACTCAGACGCCGCGACTACCTCCTGGGCTTCGTGGCCCGGCGGCCGCGGGACCCGCGGCCATGAAGCGTCTCGACGCAAGCTCCCCGCCCGGGTCCGGCCGGCAGCGCATCCTCGTTGTGCTGGTCGCGGGAATCGGCGACTTCGTGCTGGCCACGCCCGCCATCCGGGCCATCGCCGGGGGCTTTCCCGACGCCGAGGTCACGTTCCTCACCACCCCGCAGGCGGCGGACCTGGCTCGGCCGTGCCCGTGCTTCCGCGAGGTCGTGACCTTCGACCTGCGCGCGTACCGGCCGGGCGAGCGCGGCGCGGGCTGGGCCGGTTGGCGGCGCTTTCGGGAGTTGACCGCGGATCTCCGCTCCCGCCGGTTCGCGCTGGCCGTGAACCTCTACCGGGTCGCGACCTGGGCCGGGGCGGCGCGGATGGCGCTCCTGCTCTCCCGCGTCGGCGCGGCGCGCACCGCCGGCCGCTGGAGCCGCGGGCGGGGCGTGATCTTCGACGTGCGAAGCGCGGACCGCGTCCACGAGACGGAGGCCATGCTGGCGCTGGCCGACGCCCTGGGCTGCCCACCCCAGGATCCCGCGCCGGAGCTGTGGATCCCCGACGCATCCCACCGCGCGGCGGCCGGCTGTCTTGCGGCGGCCGGTATCGACGGATCCGCCCCGTACGTGGTGCTCCACGCCGGCTCGAACAAACCCGAGGCCCGCTTGCCCGACGAGACGGCGGCCGGCATCATCCGGGGGATCCGGCGCGCCACGCACGCCCCCGTCCTCGTGACCGGGGCCCCGTCCGAGGCCGCCGCGACCGAGCGGCTGTGCGCCCGGATCGGGAGCGGGGCGCGGAGTCTGGCGGGCCGGACGGACCTCCTGGAGCTGGCGGCGATCCTCGAAGGCGCCCGCGCGGCGGTAACCGTGGACAGCGGTCCCATGCACCTGGCGGCGGCGGTGGGGACGCCGCTGGTCGTCCTCTTCGGACCGGGCGACCCGCACCGGTTCGGGCCCCGCGGGCGCGCGGGCCAGGTGACGGTCCTGCAGGGGAGACGCCACCCCCACGATCCCGCGCGCTGGCACACCGACATCCCCGTGCACGAGGTGGTGGAGGCAACCCTGAGCCGGGTGCGCGGCCCGCGCGCGCCCGTGACGGACTGAGATGAGTCGCATCCTCCACATCATCACGCGCATGGATGTCGGCGGGTCGAGCGACGACACGCTGATGCTCGTCACGCGGCTGGCGAAGCCGGAGTTCGACAATCACCTCATCTCCGGCGCCACGGTGGACCCGGTGCCGGGCATCGCCGAGAGCCTCGCGCGGGCGGCCGTCCCCTGGAGCCGGGTGCCGTACCTCCGGCGATCGTTGAGCGTGCGCCGGGATCTCCTGGCGCTCGGCGACCTCCGGCGGCGCATCCGGGCCCTCCGGCCGGATATCGTCCACACGCACTCCTCCAAGGCCGGCTTCGTCGGCCGTCTGGCGGCGCGGCTGGCGGGCGTCCCGCGGATCCTGTACACGCCCCACGGCCATGTGTTCCACGGTTACTACGGGCATCCGCTCACGCAAGTGTTCATCGTGCTGGAACGGTTCGCGGCGCGATTCACCGAACGGATCATCGTCCTCACACAGGCCGAGGTCGAGCAGCACCTGGCGGTGGGCGTCGGTCGGCGCGGCCAGTTCGTCACGATCCCCAGCGGCGTGGACCTGGCCGCGGTCCATGCCGAGGCCGCGGCTGGATCCCACCTTCGGCAGGAGCTGGGCTTGGCCGGCGAGACTCCGCTGATCGGGACGGTGGCGCGGTTGGTCCCGGTCAAGGGCCTCCAGCATCTCGTCGCGGCGATGCCCGAGATCCTGTGCCGGTGCCCGGACGTCCATCTCGTCCTGGCCGGGGACGGCGACCAGCGGCCGACCCTGGAGCGTCTGACGAAAGAGCTGGGCCTGGCGGGTCGGATCCACCTCCTGGGTTTTCGCCGGGATGCGGCCGCCGTCACCGCGGCCCTGAACGTGTTCGTCCTGCCGTCCCTCAACGAGGGGCAGGGTCGCGTCCTCGTGACGGCGATGGCCCTCGGCGTGCCCGTCGTGGCGACGGAGGTGGGCGGGGTCCCGGAAGTCGTCGAAGACGGGCGGCAGGGGTTGCTGGTGCCCCCCGCGGACCCCCAGGCGCTCGCCCGGGCCGTCACCGCGGTGCTGGCGAGACGGGACTACGCCGCCGAGCTGGGCGCCGCCGGCCGCTGCCGTGCGCCGCTCTTCAGCAGCGAGGTCATGTTGGCGCGTCACGGCGATCTCTACAGGAACTCCCAGCCATGCGGATGACGGCGCTGGCGCTGGTCTTGCTCGCGCCGCTCGTCGGCGCCGCCGGGGCGGGCGCCGCGCCGGCCCACCGGCAGATCCCCACCGCGCTCCACGCCCACTCGACGTGGAGCGCGGGCAACCTGTCCCTGGAGGACCTGGCCGGGCTCGCGCACGCACGCGGGATCGAGGCCACCCTGCTCGCGGACAACCACCCGCAGAGTTTCGAGTACGGCGTGCCGCTGCTGCGCGGACTCCTACGGTACCGCGTCGGTTTTCCCTCGGTCATGTCCAACGGGCCCAAAGCGTTCCTGCAGGCCGTGGAGGCCGCGGGAGCCCGCCAGGCGGATGTGCTCATCCTGCCGGGCGTCGAGGTCGTCCCGCACTACTTCTGGACGGGCAGCCTCTTCGGCGGCAGCCCCACGATGCACAACGGCCAGAAGAACCTATTTGCATTGGGCCTGTATAAACCGGAGGACTACCTGCAGCTGCCGGTCGTCGGGAACGCCGCGGCCGGTCCCCGGTGGCTGAGCAAGCCCATCGTCCTGCACGCCTCTCGGGAGCGAGCCTCATGAGGGTCGCGATCCATCAACCCCAGTATCTGCCCTGGCTCGGCTATCTGGACAAGCTGGACTCGGCGGACGTCTTCATCGTCCTGGACACGGTGCAGTTCAAGAAGCACGAATGGCAGAACCGCAACCGCATCCGAACCAAAGCGGGATGGCAGTGGCTGACCGTCCCGATCATCGATCGGTTTCCCGAACGGATCGACCGGGTGGAGATCAACGCCAGCGTCGACTGGTCCCGAAAACACCGGCAGGCCCTTCGCCTCCACTACGGGCGGGCCCCGCATTGGGAGCCCCTCGGCCCCGCCCTGCTTGCGCTCCTCGAGCGGCCCTGGACGCGCCTGTGCGACCTGAACGTCGCGGCGCTCGATCTTCTCTGCGATCATTGCGGCCTTTCCACGCGGCGTCTGCTCGCGTCCGGCCTGACGGCCCGTGAAGACCCCACCGACCGCCTGATCGACCTCTGCCGGGCCGTGGGAGGCACGGCGTACCTCGCCGGCGAGTCCGGCCCGGACTACATGGACCTCGGGCGCTTCGCGCAGGCCGGCATCGCGGTATCGGTGCAGGACTATCGGCACCCCGCGTATCCACAGCAACATACGCCTTTCGTTTCACATTTGTCGGTGGTAGATTTGCTCTTCAATTGCGGCCCGGAAAGCCTGGCGATTCTGCGCTCCGGCCGACACTGGTCGCCGCTGGTCGCCTCACGCAGAGCCGGCGAGACGCAGAAATGAGCGATCTCAACCCGATTTCAGGCACGATCATCGACGCGGCGTTTTGTATCCGCATAAACTTCGGTGCGCCGGTGATAAAGGACGGTATCCGCCGTATTGTGAATCGCTTCTAGTTGGATTTCAGATCTGCGCCTCTGCGTGAGAGGGGACCTCCATGCGAATCCTTGCGATCGGCGCGCACCCGGACGACATCGAGGTCGGCTGCGGCGGGACCCTCATCAAGTACGCGCGGCAAGGGCATGAAGTCTTCCTGCTCGTCATGACCGAGGGAGGCGCAACCGGCGAGGGCTCCATCCGCCGCCGGGAGCAGGAGGACGCGGCGGGCATCCTGCAAGCGGCCAAGCTCTTCTGGGGGGAGTATCCGGACACCGCCATCCCCCTGGACCGGGAAAGCATACAACGCGTCGAGCGGATCATAGACGAGGTGACCCCGGACTTCATCTTCGTCCACCATCAGGACGACACCCACCAGGACCACCGGCATCTCTCCGTCTCCACCATCACCGCCACGCGCTACACGCGGAACGTCTTGTTCTACGAGGGACCCACGACCCAGAATTTCTCGCCCAGCGTGTTCGTGGACGTGGACGCCGTCCTGGAGCGGAAGGTCGCCGCGCTGGAGGCGCACGCCTCGCAGGTGAACAAGACCAATATCGAGGGCCTGACCATCGTGGACATCGCGCGCGCGTCGGCGCACTTCCGCGGCATTCAAGGCCGCGTGCGCAACGCCGAGGGCTTCGTCCCGCTGCGCCTCTTCATCAATATGGCTCTCTAAACGCTGGCGTCGATTGGTCAAGTAGTCGAGTGGTCAATTGGTGAGGAGCGCGACGATCAAAACCGCCGAAGCGCAGAACGGGCCGATCGAGGAGAGGTTGGAGAGACGCTATGGTGGCGGGACTGGAGGGCTTGCGCATCTTTCAGCTCGCGGAAGATCTAGCGGATGCGGTGTGGACGGAAGTAATTGAGTGGAAACCGTTCCCGCAGGCCACAGTCGGGCGGCAACTTGTCGAGGCGGCAGACTCAGTCGGCGCGAACATCTCCGAGGGCCACGGACGATATCATTACCGCGAGGAGATCACGTTCGACTACTATGCCCGCGGCTCTCTTAAGGAGACCCGATATTGGTTACGACGGGCTCGCGTCCGCCGCATCATGGCAGATGCGACCTACCAATGTCTCATGGCGAAGGTCGACCAACTCGAGCCACAACTCAACGCGTACATCAACTCTCTTGAGCGCAAGGCCGCCGCGGTGCCGCCGAAGAAACGCATGGCGTCCTGAACCGTTCGTTTCGTGAACTCGGGAGTGCTCGCTCTTGCCTCGTGCCGAATCGACCACTCGACAAATCGACAAGTTGACTCTGCCAATCCCCCATTCGCGGCCGTGGATCACGGCGGCGGACGTGCGCGCCGTGGCGGGCGTGCTCCGGCGCGGGGCGCTGGCGCAGGGGGCCGAGGTCGAGCGTCTCGAGGCCGAGACCGGGGCATTCGTCGGCCTGCCCCCCGGCGTGGCGGTGAACTCCGGCACGGCGGCCCTGCACCTGGCGCTGCTGGGCCTGGGCATCGGCCCGGGAGACGAGGTCATCCTCCCCAGCTATGTGTGCGTCGCCCCGCTCCACGCTGTGGAGTACGTGGGAGCCGCCCCGCGGCTGGCGGACATCCGCCCGGACACGTACAACCTCGATGCGGCCGATGTCCGGCGGCGCTGCACCCGGCGCACGCGGGCGATCGTCGTGCCCCATCTTTTCGGGTTGCCGGCGGACCTGGACGAACTCTTGCGGCTGGGCGTTCCCATCATCGAGGATTGCGCGCAGGCTTTCGGTGCGCGCTACGGCGGCCGCCCCGTCGGCGCATTCGGCGAGGTCAGCACGCTGTCGTTTTACGCCACGAAGCTCTTCACCACGGGCGAAGGGGGGATGGTGCTCAGCCGAGACCGGCGCCTCCTGGCCCGGATCCGGGACCTCCGCGACTACGACGAGCGGCGGCGGCACACGATGCGATTCAACTACAAGCTGACGGACATGCAGGCGGCCCTGGGCCGCAGCCAGCTGCGCCGCTTCCCCGTCATGCTCCTGCGCCGGGCCGCCGTGGCGGCGCGTTTTCGGCGCGGGTTGGCCGTGCTGCCGGTCGGACTTCCCCTGCCCGACGACCGGCGCACCCATGTCTATCATCGCTACGTCGTGGCCTGCCCGGCGGCGGCCTCGGCCGCAGGGCGGCTGGCCCGATTCGGCGTCACGGCCCGCCGCCCGGTTTTCCGACCCATCCACAGAACGCTGGGCCTCGATGGCTTCCCCGGCGCGGAGCAGGCCTACCGACACGCGCTGTCCGTCCCGATCTATCCCGCACTGACCGCACGGGAGGTGGAGGCCGTGATCCGCGCCCTCCAGCGCACGTTCGCATGACGCCATCCGCGTCGTTCACGGAGCCCGGACCGTCGGACACGGGCGGACCCCTGGGCCGGTTTCCGTTGTGGGCAAGCGTCGCGCTGCTGACGTTGGGCGCCGTCCTGCTGGTCTTCCCCGGCCGGTCCACGTGGCAGTCCGTCTACGGTGCCCGGTGGGCGCATATCCTGCTCGTATCCGGCCTGATCGCCTTCGGCTTGACGCCCGTGGTTATCCGGGCGGCGCGGGCCGTCGGGGTCCTCGACATGCCGGCGGCGCGCAAGGTCCACTCTGCGCCGACGCCGCTGTTGGGGGGACTCGCCATCTATGTGGCGTTCACCCTGGCCATCCTCGCCAATTCGATCCTGGATCGCCAGGTTGTCGCCATCCTGCTGGGAGCGACGCTGCTGGTCCTCGTCGGCGTCGTGGATGACATTGCCGATGTGCCGGCGATCGTCAAGATGCTGGCCCAGTTCGTGGCGGCCGGCACGGTCATCGCGTCCGGCGTGGTCCTGACCCTGTTCCCGCAGGCGTGGTTCGGCGATGCCATCGACATCTGCCTGACGATCGTCTGGCTCCTCGGCATCACCAACGCCATGAATTTCTTCGACGGCATGGACGGCCTGGCCACCGGGCTCAGCATCATCACGGCGAGCTTCCTGGGACTCTTCGCCTTCCTGACGTCCCAACCGATTCTGGGGTGGTTCGCCTCGGCGATCGTCGGAAGCTGTGCGGGGTTTTTGCCCTTCAATTTCCGCCGCAAGGCCCCGGCGGCAATATTCCTCGGCGATGCCGGCAGCACGTTCCTGGGTTTTGTCCTGGCGGCGCTGGCCGTCAAGGGCGAATGGGCCGAGAACAGCCTCGTGGATATCGCGGCGCCCGTGCTGATCTTCTGGGTGTTCATCTACGACATGACCCACATCACCGTGGCGCGGATCGCAAACGGAAAGGTGCGGAGCTTCCGGGACTGGATCGCGTACGTCGGTCGGGACCACCTCCATCACCGCCTGGCCTCCCTCCTGGGAAGCAATCGCAATGCCGTCCTCCTGGTATTCTCCCTCTCCATCTGCATGGGGCTCTCCGGCATCGCGCTCGTGCACGCCCGCGCCCTGGAGGCGAGCCTGCTCATCCTCCAGGCCGTCTTCGTGGCCTTCATCATTGCGGTCTTGGAGCACGCCGGCGGCCGGTAGCCGTGGTGGGCCATCCGGCCCGGCATGGGTGTGGGTGGGGAACGCGTGGACGACGCAGGATGTGGGGATCAAGGGGGCGCGCGGCCTGCCGGGCACGCCGGCTTCCCACGACGGGGTTATCCGCCGTCACTGCAACGATGGTGACACCGAGCGACAGTTGTATGTCGTCAACGTGGGTCTCTCGGCGGGCTGCGCACAGCCTGGCGCGGCGCGGTACGGCTGTGACCGCCAAACACCACGAGCGCCGAGAAGACTCTCGACGCTCGTGGTCGCCGACTTGGCGTCCCTCAGGTCGGGTTCAGCGGATCAGCGTGCCGTGCTCATCACTTGCCGACCACCGGGATGTCCTCCGGCAACCCGCCCCACGTCACGGGACCTTCCGTCATCTCGTCCCAGACGCCGTCGCCGTTGACGTCGAGATACCATACACCCTGGCGGTAGATCCCGATCTTCGTTGTGCCGCTGCCGTCCCAATCGCCGACGACCGGCACATCCCCGGGGAGGCCGCCAAAGACGGCATAGCCATCCGTGGCGGGGCCGTCCCAGACGCGATTGTCGTTGAGATCGACATACCACTCGCCGTTGCGGTAGATCCCGACCGACGTCTTTGGAACATCGAAGACGGCCCCGACGTTCCGGACGGCGGTCATTGCTACCGTGCACGTGCCGCTGCCCGAGCAGTCCCCGCTCCAGCCGGTGAAGTCGGAGCCGGCGGCGGGGGTGGCCGTGAGGGTGACGTCCGTGCCAGAGGCGTACGACGCAGTGCAGGTGCTTCCGCAGTCGATCCCGGCGGGGGTCGAGGTGACGGTCCCGCTCCCGGTCCCAGCCTTGGTCACGCTGAGAGTGTAGGTCGGGGTGCCGCCGAGGGCGAATGTCGGCGCCAGCGCGAGGCATACGATTCCGATCAGCAGGACGAGCTTCCAGCGGTGCATGGCGATCTCCTCTCGGAGAGGGTACACCGCGCGCGGGAGGCGGCGCGATGCTGCCTCCTTACGAGACGCGGCCGGACAGGACTGTTCGAACTATAGAGAACGGTCCACACGTGTCAACGGCAAATATTTGGGTTTGGGCGGGGCTGGAACGAATGCATAACCGCGTGGGCACGGAAGCCGAACGCTGGAAGCCCCAACACCCTCATGATGTGAAGCAGAGGGCTACGCGAGGCGGAAGTCCCCGGACGGGATCCTCCCGGAGGCCAGGACGCCGACGACGCCCGGATTCGAGGCCTGACGGCCTCGCCCGGCGCTCTTCGCGCTTGCGTCGTGGAGATCAGTCGCGCGGAGCCAGGAACAGGCTGACGCCGTGGGTGTCGGGCGCCAACAGGCGGGCGATGGGCGACCCGGCGCCGCGCACCGCGGTGCCGATGCCCTTGGCCTTGAGGTGGCTCGCGGCCGCCGCGAAGTCGTCGACCCCGAGACAGAACCCCAGCACACCCTCACGCCGGCTCCCCACGAAAGGGTCGTCCGCCGCCACCGCGGACAGCTCGCCCGCGTCCAGCAGCGTCACACGGCTCGTGCCGATCCGCACCACCGCGCGCGTGGCGCCGAAGTCGGCGTCGCGGGTAGGACCCGCGACGCTCGCGTCGAAATGCGTGGCGTAATTCTCGGCAGCCGCCGCAACATCCTTTGTCGCCACGTAGATGGTGTTGATGCACGTGGCGCCGATCCCGCCCGCGGCCGGCGCAACCCGATGTGCGTGGTGCGCCGCCTCGGGCGGTTGGGCCATCTCGACCAGGACGCCGTGGCACGCGCCCGGGTGCAGGAACGCGATAGTCCCCGCCAGGCCTTGCCGAGGCGCCTGGTCGATCAGCGGGAGGTTCGCCGCTTTGACTCGGGCCAGGGCCGCTGCCACGTCCGTGGTCTGTAGGCAGAGGTGATGGACCCCCTCACCCTTCTTCTCCAGAAACCGCGCGACGCCCCCGGTGGGATTGGTCGGTTCCAGCAGCTCGATCTCGTCATCGCCCACCGGCAGCAGTACGGCGTGGACCCCCTGGTCCGCCACGGTCGCCCGGTGTCCGATGGGCAGCCCGAGAACCCCGTGGTAGAACCGCAGCGCCTCACCCACATTCCGCACGACGACGGCCACATGATTGATTCCCGCGAACATGACGGCACCTCACTGTCGCCCGCGAAGTGCGGGCGGCCGCCTACCCAAGCGGCCTCAGGATGCCGGCGCCGAGAAGCGCCAGCAGGAGCAATCCCAGTCCGATCCGGTACCAGACAAAGATATACGTGGTGTTCCGGCGGAGATACCGCAGCAACAGGTCAATGGCCAGGTAGCCGCTCACCGCCGAGGTCGCCGTCGCGACCGCCAGTGCCGGCAGCCCGGCCTCGCCCACGCCATGTTTCAGCAGTTCCCGCAACTCGAACACGCCGGCGGCGCCGATGGCCGGAATCCCGAGCAGGAAGGAAAACCGGGCCGCCGCCTCGCGCGTCAACCCCAGGAGCATCGCCGCGGTCATCGTCGTGCCGGATCGCGACGCGCCCGGGATCAGCGCCAGCGCTTGCGCCAACCCGATGAGCTGGCTGTCCAGCCAGCCGATCTGTGCCACCTCCCGCTGGAACGCCGCCCGGCGCTCGGCCGCCCAGAGGAGAGTCCCCAAGACGATCAAGCTGGCGGCGATCACGTAGAGCGAGCGCCACCCGCCCTCGATGTGCTGCTTGAAGGCCAGGCCGCAGATCCCGATGGGAAACGTGCCGATCGTGATGAACCAGGCGAGACGCGCCTCCTGACTCGCCCATGGCTTCCCGTCGAATATCCCTTTCAGGGCGGACCGGATCATGCCGCGCAGGTCGCCGGCAAAATAGACCAGGACGGCCAGCAGCGTGCCGAGCTGGATGACCGCCGAGAAGGCGGCGCCCGGGTCGTCCCACCCGAACAGCGCAGGCACGACCCGCAGATGAGCGATGCTGCTGATCGGCAGGAACTCCGTGAGCCCCTGGACCACTCCCAGGACGCCGGCTTCGACCAGGGTCATCCGGCCACCCCACGGCAGACGTGCGTGTTCAACGGACCTCGACGATCACGGTGCGGTCTCGTGGGCCGTCGAACTCCACGAGCATGACGCTCTGCCAGGTCCCCAGGCGCAGACCGCCCCCGCGCACCGGAATCGTCTCGCCCGGCCCCAGAATGGTGGCCTTGATGTGCGCTGCCGCGTTATGGTCCACCCGATCGTGCCGCCACGCCCCCTCGGGAACCATGCGACCCAGGGCATCCAGGATGTCCTGGCACACGTTGGGGTCGGCGTTCTCGTTGATGACGATCGCGGCCGTGGCGTGCGGAACGTACACCAGGCAGAGACCGGTCTGGACCCCCGAACGCCGCACCGCCTCGCCGACCTGCGAGGTGATGTCGATCATTTCCTGCGTCTTTTGCGTGTGAATTATCATCTCCGGCATGTCGGCACCCGCGATGATTCAGAGCCATTGCAACGTGCCGCACTATAGCCGCGGCGGCCCACCTTGTCACGAGGAAAGGCTCGCCACGTGTCGAGTTGCTCGAACTCGTTGACGATTCTCGCCTCCGGAGCGAGGATGCCGTGCCCCGGTGAAACCGGCCGCCCGAATCCTCCACGCACGAGATGAACGTACCGAGACCGTGGCGGGTCGATTTCCGGGCCTGCGTTTCAAGAACCGCCCTGCCAAAGAGGAGCCATGGCCATGGATTCACAGACGCGGAAGGACATCGAGACGGGCGTGCAGGCGCTGGACGACGCCTTGCGGGGACTCATGGGTTTCCTCATGACCCTGCGCCCCACACTGAGGAACGAGATCCTACAGATCTGCGGCTGCCACATGGAACGGGCGCGCGAAGCCAAGGAGCGATTGCAGTCGCTGCTCGACGCGTCTCCGGGTCCCGATGCCGGCTGACGAGGGACCGCGCCGGGCAGACGGCGCCGCAGCACCGGTTCCGCGCCGCCTACCTCGGGGCCGTCGGGCAGTGTGCGGCGTCCGGAGGGGACGTTGCCACATTATTCACTTTATCTTTACCGCAGCCTCACCCGCGGATATGTCTCGTCTCGAGGGTCGAAGCGCGGGAACGCCAAATCGGTCAACCCGAAGCATTCGCGAACACGGCTCGTGGAAGCCGCGGGAATGGCAGCGCCCTATCGATCGAAGCTGACGATTTCCACCCACGTGGAGCCCTGGCCCGTCGGAGACTTCTGCAACAGCGTGAGTCCGCCGTCCGGCGCGATGGCGTACGTGGAGATCGTGTCCGACGCCTCGCCGGCGACGACCAGGAACTTGCCGTTGGGGTGGATGCGGAAGCCGCGCGGCTGCTTTTCGACGCGTGCGCTCGACAGGAACGTGAGCTTGCCTGTGGCCGGATCGACCCCAAACGTGGCCAGCGTGCTGCCGGTGCGCTCCGCCGCGTACAGGAACCTGCCGTCGGGCGTCAGGTGCAGATCGGACGCCCAGATGTCGTTCGAGGTGTCGCGCGGCGCCTGCGCCTGCCCGGCCGGCATGCGTGGCGCCCCGGGCCGGAGCGTGCTCCCCGGCGGCAAAGCCGAGGCCTCGCTCACGGCGGTAAGCAGGCCCGTCTTCCGGTCGAGCGCCAGCGTGATAACGACCGCGGTCATCTCGGTCAGCACATACACGAACCTGTTGTCGTGGGAGACAACGATGTGTCGCGGTCCGTGGCCGGCTTTCAGTTGCACAAGCGGCGGGGTGTTGGCGGTGAGCGCGCCGGTCCGCGCGTCGAAGCGGAACTGGAAAATCTGATCGGTGCCCAGATGCGGCACGAAGACGAAGCGGTTACTCTTGTCGGTGATGATGGCGTGGGCGTGGCGCCCCGTCGGGATCACCTGTTTCGGTTTGCCGACCTTGCCATTCCTGTCGATGGGGTTGACGCTGACCAGGCTGCCGCCGTAGGACGCACCCAAGAGATACCGTCCCGTCCTGTCCACACAGATGTATGGCAGGCTCTCGGCGAGGGGACCCTTCGAGCGCGGAGACAGTGCGCCCGTCCTGCGGTCGATGGCATAGGTGATCGCCGTGAAGGGCCTCGTCCGAACCGCCGCAACGAGGAACCGCTTGTCCGGGCTGACGCTCATCGGCGAAACCAGCGCACCCGCGGCGACACGTGGACCGGCCTGCAGCCTCCCGTCGCCTGCCATCGTGTACGTGCCGATATCCCCGTCCCCGCCATTGGACACGTAGACATACGTTGCCCCCGGCGCGGCGCCTCCGCGCGTCATGTGTGTGGGCACGGCGCTCTCCTCTGTCAGCTT
The DNA here is from genome assembly GCA_029580855.1 of bacterium. Taxonomy (GTDB): domain Bacteria; phylum Methylomirabilota; class Methylomirabilia; order Methylomirabilales; family 2-02-FULL-66-22; genus 2-02-FULL-66-22. Next base: position 52,816 of record JAKPQH010000015.1, read on the forward strand.
TACGGATGCGAGGTGTCCAACGCGGTGAGTATCCAGCCGCCTCAACGTGGTTGTCAACCGGAAAGGATGGCCGGATCTTTGGCCTTGACACGCCCGTTGCTTCGCGGTACCCACGAACGCGCTCGGTCCGCGTGTCGGCGACGCATCCGAGACATCGATCGGCCGGCTTTGCGTGACCGCGCCGCACCTCGGCGCTCAAGCCGCGCCGTGGCGACAACGATCCGCCGGACCCACGGTGGGGGTCGCAATTCGTAAGGTCTGGTGGCGACTCGACAACTTTCACCTGGCGCTGCTGCTCGCGATGTCGCTCCACGCGGGGTTCGCCGGGCTACGCGTCACGCTGTCGCTGTTCGCGCTCAGCCTGCAGGCCTCGCCGTTCACGGTCGGCCTGATTCTTTCGCTCCTCGCGCTGTTGCCGACGCTGTTCTCGGTGCCCACGGGACGCGCCGTCGACCGCCTTGGCGTCCGCCTGCCGCAACGCGTCGGCGCCGGATCGGTGTTGCTCGGTCTTGCGCTGGCGTTTCTCGTGCCGCGGCTGGAAATGCTGTATGTTGTGAGCTGTCTCGTCGGCTCGGGGTTCATGCTGGTGCATATCGCGGTCAACCATATCGCGGGGGTGCTTGGCGGGCCGCGCAGCCGTGCCCGGAATTTCAGCCTGCTGGCGCTCGGCTTTTCGACGTCCGGCTTTGTTGGACCCATGATCGCCGGCGCCGCCATTGATCGGGTCGGGCACCGTCGCACGTTCCTGATGCTCGGCGGTTTCGCGCTGCTGACGCTAGTCGGCCTCTTCGTCCGGCGCATCGAGATCCCGCGCCATTACCGCGCGGAATCCACCGACCGGAAACCGCGCTTGAGCGACTTGCTCAAGAACCGCACCCTGCGCTATGTGTTCCTGGCGAGCGGGGTGCTGTCGCCGGCGTGGGACCTGTTCACCTTCGTGGTGCCGATCCACGGCTCGCAGATCGGCCTCTCGGCGACGGAGATCGGCCTCATTCTCGGCTTCTTTGGCGCGGCCATCTTCGCCGTGCGGCTGGCGGTGCCGTTGCTCTTGCACCGTGTCGGCGAATGGCGGATGCTGACGCTCGCGATGCTGTCCGCAGGCGCGACGTATTTCGTCTTCCCCCTCATCCACGGCCTGCCCCCGCTGCTGGCCCTCTCGTTCATCCTCGGCTTCGGTCTGGGCGGCGCGCAGCCGATGATCATGTCGCTCCTCGCCGGCAAGGCGCCCGCCGGCCGTGTCGCCGAGGCCATCGGCGTGCGCTCGCTGATCATCAACATGAGCCAGACCGGAATGCCGTTGCTCTTTGGCGGGCTCGGCGGGGCGCTCGGTATGACCCCGGTGTTCTGGGCCATGGGCGCATGCTTGATCGTCAGCGGCTTCGTCGCGCGCAGGTGGTAGTGCGGCGCCCGGGGTCGCCCACCGCGGGCGGGCGCCCATACTTCCGTCGCGCGCCGGCAGGTAGAAGGGTGGGACGCCTGGGGTCTCGTCGGCGTCGACGAAGCCGCAGCCCGTGCGTCGGAGCTCTCCGCTCCCCGCGGATTCCCGGCATGTCACTCCCGGCGGCGTGGTAGGAAGTTCCTGCTTGACGACGGACGCGCCTGCTGCTCAAATGCAGCCATCGACACCCGACGGAGCCCTGGCCGATGCTCGATCTCGCGACGCGTGCCCACAATCATTCCTACCGGATCGACCCCGTCCTCCGGTCGCTGCTCGACACCGACTTCTACAAGTTTTTGATGCTCCAGTTCATCTGGCTCCACTATCGCGAGGTGCCCGTCACGTTCTCGCTCATCAACCGGACGGCGAACGTCCGTCTGGCCGACATGATCCCCGAGGCGGACCTGCGCGCACAACTGGATCATGCGCGCACCCTTCGTTTCACCAAGTCCGAGCTGATCTGGCTGGCGGGCAACACATTCTACGGTCAGTCCGGCATGTTCCGGCCGGACTTCCTGGCGTGGCTGGCGTCGTACCAGCTCCCGTCGTACCAGCTCGCCGTCAAGGACGGTCAGTACGAGCTGACGTTTTCCGGGCCCTGGGCAGAGGTCACGCTGTGGGAGATCCCCGCCGTCGCGATCGTGAACACCCTGCGGAACCGGCAGGGGCTCTACCGCCTGTCCCGCTTCGAGCTGGACGTCCTCTACTCGCAGGCCAAGACCAACCTGTGGCGGAATCTCTTGCAGCTTCGGGAGGCGGGGCTTTCGGGGCTGGCGGATTTCGGCACCCGGCGCCGCCACGATTACCTGTACCACGAATGGGCGGTGCTCGCGACCCGGGACGTGCTGGGGACGGCCTTCAGCGGCACCTCCAACGTCCTCCTCGCCATGCGGCACGACATCGAGGCCATCGGAACAAACGGTCACGAACTGCCCATGGTGGTCGCGACGCTGGCGCGGACGCCGGAGGACCTGCGGGCCTCGCAGTACGAGGTGCTGGCCCGCTGGCAAGAGACCTACGGCGGGCACTTACTCATCTCGCTGCCCGACACGTACGGCACCACGCAGTTCCTGACCGGCGCCCCGGACTGGGTCGCCGACTGGACCGGTCTTCGTATCGACTCCAAGGAGCCCGTCGCAGGCGGCGAAGAGGCCATCACCTGGTGGAGCATGCGCGGCCGCGATCCGCGCTCCAAGTTGATCCTGTTCTCCGACGGGCTCGACACCACCACGATGATTGCTCTGCACCATCACTTCCGCGGCCGGGTCCGGACCGGTTTCGGCTGGGGCACGCTCCTCACCAACGACTTTCGGGGCTGCCACCCCCGCGGCGCCGACGACCTCGATCCGATCAGCCTGATCTGCAAGGTCACGGAGGCCAACGGCCGCCCCGCCGTCAAGCTGTCCGACAACGACGCCAAGCCGACCGGGCCGCCCGACGAGATCGAGCGGTACCGCGCGGTCTTCGGCCGGAGCGGCGTCACGCACCGCCCCGTCCTGGTCTGAGCCCGAACGCCGCGACACACGAAGCGCAAGACGCACAAGGGGTTCAACGAAGGGCGGATACGGCTTCGCGCGACCCGCTCCAGGGTGTTCTCCAACTCGCGGACGTTGCCGGGCCAGTCGTACGCGGTCAGTGCGTCGAGACACGTCGAATCCAGGATGAACCGCGGAAGAGCCAAGCGCTCCTTCAGGTGATTCCCGCCGGCCCGGCGAACCATCCGCTCCTGCGGCACGCGCGGAAGCTTGGCCTGCACCGCGGCGGAGACGTCGCCGATCTCATCCGGGAAGGTTGATCAACTCTTCAAATTTTCAAGACGCGGAGCATCGGCGCGCATGGTGTCGCATTGCGATATGGAATATTCTCATTGCACATTGCAATGGGGCCCTTGCAAGGACGCCTCGCTCGTCCGCCCGCGTGCCCGCACCCCCGCCGAGCCTCGGCGTCCGGACGGCCGCGCGGGCTCACCGGGTACGCTGCGCCGTGACGGCGCCGTCCGAGGGCTTTAAGCCGCCGAGCTCGACGAGGTACGCTGACTGGTGCGCGTCGTACCGTACGCTATACCTCGTTGGGTAGTAACCGGGGAAACTGTACCGGGCCGGCGTTTTCACCGGCCAGGTGACATTGGGCTGAGTCAGGAAGAAGGCGTGCGCGACCATCGGCTCCAAGAAGGTGAGCCGGCCCCGGTAGTAGCCGTAGATGAAGGTGGCGGTGAACGGCGTGCCGTGGAACTCGGGGCCGCTCGCATCGATGGCATGGACACCCATCTTGTCCACCGCTGTCTCGCGGATGACATCGTACCCAGCCGGGACCAACGTCCTATCGGCGACCGTGGTCGCCGGATCGGTTGGGCCCGTGAAGGCGACCTGCGCCATCTCGGCTGCGTTGATCATATAGAAGTGGAAGTCGAAATGCGGCACCGTGTATACCTGCGGCGGGGGATGCCCGTGCGGTTGCCAGTCAACGACCACGGCCTGGTACCCGGTCTTCCCCACGCCCGCCGGCATGGGGAGCGCATACTCCCATTGTCCCTCCGCATTCGCCGGATTGAGCGCCGTCGGCAAGCCGGTGAGAGCATCGCGGCTCAACGTCACCGCGAGTGCGAGCGGGATGCCTGCCGCGTCGGTGCGCACGAGGACCCGGGCGGTGCCCTGCCCGATGGGGACCGCGGGGCCTTCGGACGTGGTTCCGGTCGGCGCCGCACCCGCAAAGCCGTTCCTCGCCGCCCCAACCGTGCCAATCGCGACCACGACGAGCATCAGACTCATTCGGGCCGCCCACTGCGTGAACCGTGCCATGGCTCTTTCCTCCCGTGTCGCTGTGTGACGCGACTCGCCATTCTGGGTTCCGGGCGCCGCATCCTGCCTGGCACCTGTGCCGCCAGCGCCGCTTGGACTCCCGTGGTTTCCTCGGCAGGTCCCGGCGCGCTCGCCCTGCGTGCGGCTCGCGTCCCGCCCGGTGCGGAATGCGCGCGCGCCGGTTCCGTCGAGCACCTGTGGGTGCGCGTAACGCAGCGCTGGTGGAACAAAAAACCCTGCCGGAGGAACTCGCGTCCTCCTGCAGGGCTCGCATTGCCCGTCCTTCCCTATGCTCGTCGTGGGAAGGCGAACTCACTCGGCTGTTGAGCCGACCGTGAGGCGTTCATTTTTTTTCGCCATGCCGCCCTTGTCAACATATTTCCGTTGCAGTCGGCGCGGCCGTGTATTGTCGGGAACCGCAGGGCACACGAAGGTTGCCGCCCATCCCACTCTATCGCCCCTATCCTTACGCGACGTTGCCACATTTGGCACGTTATCGGGAGGCGCCCCCACTCGGCTGCCGCCGTGGTGGCAGCACGTCGGGCGGCCTTCGGGGTCGCGTGGCGGCGGACGCCGAGCATGGGCGCGAGGGTTCGGCGCGCCGCGCTCTGCCGTTGGTACGATCGGATCCTCCCGACGACTCTCGGCCCGCTTCGCCTCCACCCTGCGGAATGGTGCGGGGTGCCAGCGACATCTGGCCGGCGGTGACGGCGCGCCACGGGGTGAGATCCGCAGGGAACGTCCCCGCGTACGAGGCGATATCCCGCAGTCGCCGTGCGGAATGGTAGAGGTGTGATCGTCCATATTGCAATAAATGTGACAACGTCCCTTAAAATGGGATTTCTGACCAATTTCCACGATTCGGTGGTCCGGCTCTTGTACATGAACGGTCCGGTCCCGGAGAAATTGCCGACCGGCGTCGGATCGTCTCGGTATTGGTCGACGGCCTTCTTGCTGGTGTTGAGGTTCCCGCCTCCAGCGACCGACGCTCGGAGAGTTTCGGAGGAACGGTGTGATCATCGAGCACCACCGTTTCTTTGATGGCCGAAGTCCTCAGGCTGAGAAGATCGGCCGGCGAAAAGACAATGCGCTTCAAAGTCGTCTTCACGTCTTCTGTGGAACTTGACTCCTTGTATGTTCCGAGCAGCAGGTTCCCGGCTATAGTGCGGTCCGACGCGGGCCGTGATAGATCGCTCGCTCCTCGGTCGCGAGCGGCCGACGGAAAGCGCGGGTCATCACGGCCCGTCCCTCCACAGTCCGGACAGTCGCCCGGGCCGCCGAGCCCGCAGCCTGCAAGGCCGGGCACTCGGGAGGCGCACCTGACCGCAGACCCCGTGGTCGTCGGCATCGAGGTGGCCGAGCCTACCTTGGACGTCGGGATCCACCCATCCCCGGACCGCTGGCACGTGCCGTACCCCGAGGCCGGCGTGGCGGCCCTGGCGGCCGCCGCCCTACCCGTGGGGGTCGGGACTCCCCGCGAGGCCCGGGACTTCGCCACGGCGCTGGGGCACCTGGCGAAGACGGATGCGCTCGACGCGGCGGGCCTGGCCCACTTCGCCGCCGCGGTTCCGCCGGCAATCGGCCCGGTGGCGGATGCGGCCACCCCGCACCTGGCGGCTCTGGGCACCCCGCGCCGCCACTTCATTGCGATGCGCACCGCGGCGCAGAACCGGCTGGCCACCACCCCCACGGCGTTGCGCACGGAGGTGCGCGCCCACCTCCGCTGGCTCGAACGCCGGCGGGCGGGCCTCGACACGGATCTGGACCAGGCGATCCGCGCCCATCCGGGCGGGCGCCCGCAGACGGACCTGCGGCGCAGGGTGCCGGGGGTGGGGCCGATCGTGGCCCGGACGCGGCTCGCGGAGCTGCCCGAGCGCGGGACGCTGTCGCCCAAGGCCGGCGCCGCGCTGGCCGGCTCGGCGCCGCTCAGCCGGGACAGCGGCCTGTTCCGGGGCCGGCGCCGGGTCGGGGGTGGGCGGGCCGCCGTGCGCGCCGTGCTCTCCCAGGGGGGCTCTGGCCGCCGTCCGATACCACCCGGTGCTCCGTGCCTGCTACGCGCGCCGGCGGGCGGCGGGAAAGGTGCCCCCAGTCGCCTTGCCGGCCTGGATGTCCCAGCTCCTCCCGATCCTGCACGCGATGGTCACACATCCGCAACCGTGGACCCCGACTCATGTCGCGACGCGTCAAAGACCCTGTTGACAGGACACACAATCGCTTTGCGCAGGTTGAAGGTGTAGGTCATCCCATCGGAGGAGACGGCCCAGCTCGTGGCCAAGCTCGAGACGGTGGGCAGCTTGGGCTTCCTTGGAGCCGCGCGCATCCGCAGGACGTACTTTGGTGACTGCGAGCCGACGTTGGCGTTGGTTCGGGAAGCGGAGACGTCGAACATGGAGGGAGGACCATGCCCCGCTTGCCGCTGGGTTCCGCCGCGGTCGGCCTTTTCGCGGTCAATGGCTTTCATGTAGATGAGATTCGCCGGGCCGCGGCGCCGGCGCTGGCACCGCCGCCGGAGCGGCGCCGCGGCAGAGCCGGACGCGGGGGCAAGCGCCAGAACGACTACGACGATGAGGCCGGGGGCCCCTGACGCACTGCGGAGTCGCCGTTCCAAAGCTCGCCCCCAGCGTTGGGGGACACGCCCCGTCACGCCGGCACGCTGGCGCCCTTCCTCCTTTCGCGCGGCGGTCGAAGGGGAGAACGTTGCGGCCGGAGACCGTATCAGTTTCGAGGGACACGGTCGATACAGAGACGGGGCGCGTGGGCGGGGCGCGGACACCATAACGTGCATAACATGGCAACGTCCCCTACGTTCGTCCCCTGTGTTCGAGTGTCGGCGGTGTCTGCCGCCGCGCCGCCGAATGCCCCTGGTCCCAGCGTCCGGCCCTCGGCGCCAGCGTCTCCCTCCCGGCCGTCGCGCGGCTTGGAGACCAGGCGGCGTTATGTCGGTCACGCAGAAACGGGTCCGCTTTCGCAAGGCGATCCAGGGTAAGACTTGACCCGCCATGGTGGGACTGATAGCGTGCACGCCCACGTGGTCGTAGCAGCGGAAGGGGAAACGGCGGCGCGGCGGAGAGGAGGTGTCGGATGGAGTATCGGAAGGTGGGACGCACGGGGTTGAAGGTGTCGGCGTTCTGTCTCGGGACGATGATGTTCGGCCGGCAGGTGGACGAGCGCGAATCCCTGCGGATCATCGGGAGAGCGCTGGACTCCGGTGTCACCTTCATCGACACGGCCGATATGTACGCCAACGGGGTGACGGAGGAGATCCTGGCCAAGGCCATCACGGGGACCCGCGACAGGCTGGTCCTCGCGTCCAAAGCGGGCCATGTGCGCCGGTTGGCCGCCAGGTACGGAGAGCAGACGTTCGCGGGCCCCTTGGATCTGGCGCGGCCCCGCCCGTTCCACCCCTGGCCGGGCGGCGACCGGGTGGGCCCCAACGACATGGGGCTTTCCCGGAAACACCTCATGCAAGCCGTCGAAGGGAGCCTCGCGCGCCTCGGGACGGATTATCTCGACATCTACTACGCCCACATGCCGGACTATGACACACCCCTCGACGAGACCCTCCGGGCCATGGACGACCTCGTCCGCCAGGGGAAGGTCCGGTACCTCGGATGCTCCAACTTCCGGGCCTTCCAGGTCTGCAAAGCGCTCTGGCTCAGCGACAAGCACAACCTCGCGCGCTGGGATATCGTCCAGCCGCCGTTCAATCTACTGGCGCGCGACATCGAGTACGAGCTTCTGCCCCTCTGCCTCGACGAAGGCATCGGCGTGGCCGTTTTCAGCCCCCTGGCGGCCGGCTTCCTCTCGGGCAAATACGAGAAGGGGAAGCCGCCCCTCCCCGGGCGACGGTTCAGTCTGGGCGCCCAGGGCTTTCGGTACAACGAGAAGTACTGGACGGACCTGGACTTCGACGCGGTGGCGCGGCTCCAGCGGATCGCCGCGGACCACGGCAAGAGTCTGCCGCAGTTCGCCCTGGCCTGGGTCCTGAACAGGAAGGGGATCACGTCCATCGTCTGCGGCGCCACCTCGATGGAGCAGTTGGAGCAGAACCTGGGGGCGGTGGATGTCCAGCTCGGCGCGGAGGAGTTGGCCGCCTGCGACGAGGTGTGGAGCATGCTCCACCCGCCGCGGCTTTTCTACGGCAGATAGCCCACGCGCGCCACGCCGCCACCGCTGACGCGAGCACTGCGCACGCGTGACGCCCGCGGAAGGAAAGGGACCATGGGCCACCAATGGACGGCCGACGCCCTCTTGGAAGTGGTGCGGGGGTATCACCCGGCCTGCGTTCTGATCGCCGCGGCGGAACTGGACGTGTTCACCTGTCTGCACGACCGGCCGATGCGCGCGGCGGATCTTGCGGATCGGATCCAGAGCGATCGGAGAGCCACCACCGTCCTGCTGGACGCGCTGGCGGCGATGCGGCTGCTGGCCAAGCGCGGGGACACATACGTGGTTCCCGCCGCGGTCGCGGAGGTGCTCACCGAAACGGGCGCCCGCTGTGCGTTGGGCATGATCCGCCACCAGGGAAGCTGTCTGCGCCGCTGGAGCCGATTGGCCCGGGCCGTTCAAACGGGCCGCCCGGTCGAGGATGAGGCCAGCGTGCGCGGCGCCGAGGCCGACCTCGCCTCGTTCATCCGGGCGATGCACGAGGTCTCCGACCCGGTCGCGCCCCACCTGATTGCGGCTCTGGAGCCGCTCTCGTTCCGCCACCTGCTGGACCTCGGTGGTGCCTCGGGCACCTGGACGGTGCCGTTCCTCAAACGGCACCCCACCTCCACGGCCACGGTCTTCGACATGCCGGAGGTGATCTCGATGGCCGAGCCGCGCTTGACCGCGCTCGGGTTGCGCGACCGCGTCCGGCTCGTACCGGGAAACTTCTACACGGACGCTCTCCCCGCCGGGGCCGATCTCGCCTGGGTGAGCGCCATCGTGCATCAGAATTCGCGCCAACAGAACCGGGCGCTGTTCGGGAAGGTCTTCGCGGCGCTGGTGCCGGGCGGGCGCATCCTGATCCGAGACTTCGTCATGGACGACACGCGGACGGAGCCCGCGGCGGGCGCCTTTTTCGCCGTCAACATGCTCGTCGGCACGCCGGGCGGCGGGACGTTCACCTTCGGAGAGCTTCGCGACGACCTGGCCGCCGCGGGCTTCGTGGAGGTCACGCTCCTGCGTCGCGGCGATGGGATGGATTCCATCGTCGGCGCGACGAAATCCGCGTAGCCCGGAACGGGAGCGACAGCCGCCATCCGACCCGGAGGCTCCCCGCAGCCGCCGACCTCCGGGACCACGGTGCGCGTCTTCAGCGCGTCCACCGCAACCCACGTGGAGCGCGCCGTATCCGGCCTTCCCCTCCCGGCCGCGATCTCGAACAACGGCGGCCACGGCGAGCCGTGTCGCGGGGCCAAGACGCGCGCCCGGTTTGCAGCACGCATCGGGACGGCGAGACCGGAGCGGCGGCAGGCCGCCCTCCGCCTGATCCCCCCGCCATCGAAGGCGGGACCCCTACCAGCGACACCCCTCCGGGCCGCCCAGCGCGCGGGCCACGATGGCGTACAGGTACCGCACCTCCTCGTCGGGAAGCCCGGCGCCAAAGGTGATCAGGCGGTTCCGGCTCTTGATGACGATCCCCCGGGATTTGACGAGCCGCTCACACAGGGAGAGCCAGCGAGACGCGGCGCGGCCCTGTCCCGGAGACATCTGGAGACGGCCGGCCTGGGCCAGGCGTTGCTCGGCAAAACGCCGTGCGGACTGGAGCGAGGCGCCCCCCGTGCCGTAGTCCAGACCGAGGATATCGGCGGCGGCGATGCGGGTCGTCTTGGTCCGCCAGACGCCAGGCTCCGCGATCACGATGCCCTGCGCGGACGCGGTCACCACGGTGCGGCCCCGCACCGCCGTCAGGACGGAGCCGATGACGCCCCGGAGGGAACCGAGGACGAAGAGGAACACGGCGAGACCCAGGACGGTCCATTGCGCCCCGTCCGGCGTGTTCGTCCGGCGGAGGACTCGGAGCACGTCGGACGCCACGTACATCAGCAGGCCCGTCGAAACGGCGACGCCGACGAGGCCGGCCGGCCGGAGCCCGGGGCTGGGAAGGACGATCTCCACCGTGCTGCCCGCATCGCGGACCTGGGATTGCATGCGGAGAGGCCGGACCGCCTCTTCGCGGCCGACGTCGCCGGCGCGCACCCGCTCCTGAAACGTCGCCTCCACCCCATCCGGTGCGGTCGCCGATACGTGGTCGGTGGTGGCATCAATCAACTGGACGCCGAGGAACCGGGCGACCGCGGCCCCCCGCTCGCGCGCCTCGCCGTACGCTGGAGAACTCGTCAGCCGGAGATCCGACCGGCCGGGCTTGCCTTTGAGCAGCACCGGATACCGATCCGCCGTGTCCGAATTCCCGGCCTCGACCCGCAGAAGCACGGCCTCGAAGTCCTGCAGGTTGCACTCGTCGCCCTTCATGGGAACGAGCAGCCCCCACTGCTTGCAGAGGACGCCCCGGGCTTTGTCGATGGTGATCCAGCGCCTCCCCAGCATCAGGCCGCCGCCGGCCGCGGCGAAGGCGAGGCCCACCAGGAAGATAAACCACCAGACCCAGAGGGGCACGTCGGCGGCGTTCCCCGTGCGCACGACGCCGGTCCCGATCAGCATCGCGAAGACACCGGCGAGGAAGAAGGGCACACCGAACAGCGAGAGACAGCCCCCGCCGTCCCTCATCCGTAGCCGGTCCGGCCCGATATCCTGGAACGCCTCGCGCGCGCTCATCCCCCGCACTCCCCAACGTCCCGCCCACGTCGACAGAATCCGCCGCGTTCCACCCTAGCATCCCCGTCGGGGGCGTCAAGGTCGGACCGAACGACCCCGCCGAACCTCGGGCGCTTCGGCCCCGATCGAGAGGCCCATAGAGCCGCGCGGCCCGCGCGATGGGGATTTTGGATTGACATCCGCCCGCGGACTCGGGGATGCTTCGGTCGCGCTGCGAATACGGAGGCATGATGCGGACCGCTCCACCGCCGATCTCTCCCATTGCCTGGACGGGGCTCGTCGTGGGCGCCGGGATCCTTTCGCTCCTGGTCGGCCTCTTCGCCGGTGTCTGGGGCGCCTTCGTCGCCGCCGTGCTGGCCGCGCTCACGGTCGCCGCCCTGGCCCGGCGTTCGGCCGCCCGCTGGCGGGCGCGGCGTGCTGCGCTTGCGGTCCCCTTTCCCGAGCCGTGGCGCGCCCTCCTGCGGGAGTGGTGCGACCACTACAACCGTCTGTCCGACGACCTCCGGGCGCGCTTCGAGGACGACCTGCGCATCTTTCTGGCGGAAAAACCGATCACGGGCGTCGGGGTTGACGTCAGCGACGAGCTCCGACTCCTGGTGGCGGCGTCGGCCGTGACACTGTCGCTCGGTTGGCCCGCGTACGACTGGGAGCAGCTCAAAGAGGTCCTGCTCTACCCCGACGACTTCGACCGGGACTACGAGTTCGGGGCCGACGATTTATCCGGGGAGGCGCACCCCTGGGGCACCGTCATCCTGTCGGTGCCAGCCCTGTGCCAGAGCTTCCGGGACCCCGACGACGCGTACCACGTCGGGTTCCATGAGTTCACCCATCTTCTGGACCTGGAGCAGACGCGGTTTGACGGGATCCCGCTGGGATTCGACGATCAGGCCGCGCAACGCTGGATCGCGATCCGCGAGCGCGAGATCCCCCGGATGCTGCGCGGCGCGTCCGTGCTCGACGACTATGGCGCGCACGACCCGGTGGAATTCCTGGCCGTCGCCGTCGAGGCGTTCTTCGAGGCGGCGCTGGCCCTGCGGCGAAACCATGGGGAGCTGTACGAGCTGTTGGCGGCGTACTTCCGGCAGGATCCGGCCGCCTGGGACGACGCCCGCGGCCTGACGCTGGAGCCGATTCGCCCCCGCCCGCCCCGGCCCAAAGGGCGGACGGCGCGGCGGAGGCCGCGCTCCCGGCTGTCCTCCTGACTCATCTCGCCCGTCCCGGATCCGGCCGCGCCGGGGTCCCGGGTCCCGATACGCTCCGCGTCGCTTCCACGGCAAGCCGAATCTCCTCGGCCGCCGCCGCGTCGCGCTCGCGTCCCAGCGCCCCGTCGAGCGCCGCCGCCGCGTCCCGGCCCCCGATACGCCCCAGCGCCCACGCCGCGTGCGCCCGCACCAGAGGTTCCGGATCACCCGCGAGCGCCTCGGCCAACGGCGGCACCGCCTCGACGCGGCCGAGATTCCCGAGCGCGACGCAGACGCTCCGGAGAAACCCGCGCCGCTTGGCCCGCAGGATGGGACTGCCGCGAAACCTCGCCTTGAACCCCGCCTCGGTCAATCGCAGCAACGGGATCAACTCCGGGGCGTGAAAATCCCGACGGGGCTCAAAGGCGGTCTCGTGCGTGGGCCGGCATTTCGCATTGTACGGGCAGACGTCCTGGCAGACGTCACAGCCGAAGATGTGCGTCCCCATCCGCGGGCGCAATGGCCGCGGGATCGGCCCCTTCAGCTCGATCGTGAGATACGAGATGCATTTCCGGGCGTCCAGAACGTGCGGTCCCGCAAAGGCGTGGGTCGGGCAGGCGTCCAGGCACAGCCGGCACTGACCGCAACGGTCGTGCACCGGCCGATCGGGCGGGAGCGGCAGGCTCAGAAACAGCTCCCCCAGCACGAAGAACGACCCGATCTTCGGGGACAGGAGATTGGTGTTCTTCCCGAACCAGCCGATACCCGCGCGCGCACCGATGTCCCGGTCGAGCACCGGTCCGGCGTCCACAAAGACCCGCCCCTGAACCGCGGCCCCCACCTCGGCCCGCACGAATGCCAGCAGGCGGTCCAGCTTTGTCTGCATCACCCCGTGATAGTCGTCGCCCCAGGCGTACCGCGAGATCCAGCCCCGAAGCCCGCCCTCCGCCGCGTCGCGGGCGAACGGCGTGTTGTAGTTGAGCGCGACCGCGACGATGGAGCGGGCCCAGGGAAGAAACCGCCCGGGATAAAGGCGCTGCTCCGCGGTCCTGGCCAGATAGGCCATCTCGCCGTGCCGTTCGCGGCGGAGCCATTCGGCAAATGCGGCGCCGTGACGCGGCGTCCGGACCGCCGCTATGCCGACGAGATCGAAACCCAAGGCGAGGCCCTGCGCCTTGATTCGCCCGGCCAGGGTCGGTGCGGTCATCCTGTCAGACGGCGGGGCCAAGCGCGTGGGCGACGACGCGCCGAAGCTCGTCCATACGAATCGGTTTCCTCAGGACCGTGGCGGCGCCAACCCGCTTGGCCTGATCCAGCACCCGGGGGTCCGTGGTCGCCGAAACCAACAGGACCGGGATGGCGGCCGTTTGTGGATCCGCTTTGAGCGCCGCGCAGATATCATACCCGTCGAGGTCCGGCATCATGATGTCCAGGAGAATACACGCCGGCCGCTCCGTCTGCACCACCCGCATGGCCTCCTCGCCGGACGCAACCCCCGATACCGCGTATCCCGCGGCGGCGAGCGCGTCGCACAGCATGTTTCGAACGAGCGCCTCGTCGTCGACAACCAGGATTCGCGATGCCGTCGCACGTGCGTTTTCTCTGACGGTCATGACAACCTCCTGGGGGCAGCCTAACGGCCGCATCGGATACTGTCAAGCCGGTTGCCCCACCGCGCCTCGCCCGGGGGCGCCCTCCGGCCCGCCGCGCTTTTGACTTGACATCGCGTCCCCTGCTGCGCGAATCTCCTATTTCGTTTGAGCCGGCCCCGCGGGGTCTCCGGCTCCCACGGGAACCCTCCGGACGCGCGCGGGGCACCCTGCGCGGGTTGGGGCGTCGGCGAAACCCGTCGCGGGCCCCCGGAAGGGCCCGCGACGAACCCGGGCCGGCCGGTTGGTGCTGGGCGGAGCCGCAACAAGGAGGCGACCATGTGCAGGAGGATGAGGAAAGGGTTGTGCATCGCCGCGGGCGTGATCGGCATCCTTGCCCTCTTCGCGGGCGCGGGGTCCGCCGCGACCGCCAAGACCACCCTCGTGGTGGCGCTCAACCAGGATCCGGACATTCTCGATCCGTCCTTGTCGCGCACGTACGTGGGGCGGATCGTCTACGAGCACATGTGCGAGAAGCTCTACGAGATCGATCAGAACCTGAAGATCTTCCCGCAGCTCGCCGCCGACCTCCCCAGCTTCTCCGACGGCGGGAAGACCGTCACCATCAAGCTGCGGTCGGGGGTGAAGTTCAACGACGGCACCCCCATGGACGCCGAAGCGGTCCGCTTTTCCCTGGACCGTCACCTCAACATGAAGGGCTCCGCGCGTCGCAGCGAACTGGAACTGGTCAGCGCCATCGAGGTCGTGGATCCCCAAACGGTGCGCCTCCGGTTGAAGGCGCCGTTCTCCCCGATCCTGGCCACGCTGGCCGACCGGGCGGGGATGCCGGTGTCCCCGACCCAGGCCAAGAAATTGGACGATAAGTTCGGCACGGCCCCCGTTTGCGTGGGTCCCTGGCGATTCGTCGAACGTGTCCCCCAGGACCGGATCGTCCTGGAAAAATCCAAAGACTACTTCGACCAGAATCAGGCCAAGTTCGACCGGATCGTGTTCCGGATCATCGCCGACGACAACGTCCGGCTGGCCAACCTGCGCTCGGGCGATATCGACATGATGCACCTCGTCGCGCCGACGGACGCCGCCAGCCTGAGAAAGGAGGGGCGGTTCGATCTGGCCAGCGTCACGGGGCTTCACTACAACAGCATCACCATCAACCTCCACAACAAGCATGGCAAGAACACGCCGCCGGTCGACCTGGGGACACCGCTTGCCAACGACCCCCGCGTGCGCGAGGCGCTCGACCTGTCCATCGACCGCGAGGCCTTGAACCAGGTGGCCTGGGAGGGGCAATACACCCCCGGATGCACCCCCATCTCCCCGGTCAGCCCGTTCTACGACAAGGGCCGCCGGTGCCCCGTCCGCGACATCGCCAGGGCCAAGAAACTCCTCGCCGACGCCGGATTGGCTGACGGCTACGCGTTCGAATTGACGGTGACCAACGATCCCCAGCAGCGGCGCGTGGGGGAGATCGTCCAGGGCATGGCGCAGGAGGCCGGATTCCGCATCACGCTCCGCCCCATGGAGTTCGCCTCGATGCTGAAGGCGGATGACTCGGGACAGTTGCAGGCGCTGGTCGTCGGCTGGAGCGGCCGCGTGGACCCCGACGGCAACATCCACCAGTTTCACACCTGCGGCGGAAGCCTGAATACCACCGGGGCCTGCGACAAGGCCATCGACGACCTCCTGAACAAGGCCCGCGAGGTAAGCGACCAGGCGCAGCGGACCGCGCTTTACAAGGACGCCATCGACAAGATGGTGCTGGAGCGCCGGAACCTCATCTATCTGTACCACCAGAACTACATCGTGGCCTTCCCGAAGAGTCTGAAAGGGTACGTGGCGGTCCCCGATGGACTGATCCGCCTGAAGGGCGTGTCCTGGAACTAGGCGTCGAGAGCGGGGTCCGGCCGAACCTGCGGCCGGGCCCCGGGAATGACCCGTGCTCGACTTTCTCGTCCGACGGATCGCGATCTCCGCCGTCACCTTCCTCCTGATCACCCTCATCGTCTTTATCGGCGTTCGGATGATCCCGGGTGATCCTGCCCGCGTCATGGCCGGCACCGACGCAGACGAAGCGGGGCTTCAAGAGATCCGGGCGAAGTACGGCCTGACGGACCCGATCCCGATGCAATACGCCCGCTGGCTCGGGTTGGCGCTGCAGGGCGATCTCGGCGAGTCGATCCGCACGCGCGAATCCGTCGTCGGGATCGTGGCGCTCAAACTGCCCATCACCATTCAGCTGGCCTGTTTTTCCCTGCTCATCGCCATCGGGATCGCCATCCCCGCCGGGGTGTTCTCGGCTGTCCGTCGCAACACCGGCTGGGACCTCTTGGCGAACGCGATCTCGCTCTGCGGCGTCTCGGTTCCCAGTTTCTGGCTGGGGATCATGCTGATCCTTTTTCTGTCCGTCCGGCTTCACCTGCTGCCCGCGTCCGGCTATGTGCCGTTTTTCCAGGATCCGGTCGGCAACCTGCAGCGGATGCTCATGCCCGCCTTTGTCCTGGGCGCGGCGTTGGCCGCGGTGCTGATGCGCCAGACCCGCAACAGCATGATCGAGGTCATGAGCGCCAATTACATCCGAACAGCCTACAGCAAGGGCCTCGCGGAATGGGTGGTGATCTTCCGCCACGCCCTCCGGAACGGTCTCATCCCCATCGTCACGATCCTGGGACTCCAGATGGGCGCGCTCATGGGCGGAGCCGTCGTGACCGAGCAGATCTTCGTAGTCCCCGGATTCGGACGGCTCATCGTCGAGGCGGTCTTCACGCGGGACTACCCGCTCGTCCAGGGCGTCGTCCTGATCACCGCCAGCACCTACGTGCTGATCAATCTCTTGGTGGATGTGTCGTATTCGCTCCTGAATCCGCGGATCCGGGTCAAGGGGTCATCCGGTGAACCGTAACGGCAAGCCGGCGATCCCGGCAGGCGATCCCCCCGCCGATCCCGCGGCGGTTCGGTCACGGCGGACCTGGCGCCGAGCCCTGCGCCGGCCGCCCGCGGTCGCCGGCGCCGTGGTCGTGATCCTGTTCACCGCCGTGGCGCTCGCCGCACCGTGGCTTGCAACCAACGACCCGGTCCGGACAAGCTGGAGCCAGATCCGCAAGGCGCCGACCCTCGCCCACCCGTTCGGCACCGATGATCTGGGCCGCGATGTCTATTCGCGGGTCGTGTGGGGGGCGCGGACGTCCATGCAGGCGGGCGTGCTCTCCATCCTGCTGGCCATCTGTGTGGGCGTGCCCACCGGCCTCGTGGCCGGTTACTATCGGCGCGCGGTCGACCAGGTGATCATGCGACTCACCGACGCCTGGCTGTCCTTCCCCTTCTTGATCCTCGCCATCGGTCTGGTCACGATCCTGGGTCCGTCGCTCATGAACGCCACCGTCGCCATCGGCATGGCGGCCACCCCGACCTATATTCGTTTGACCCGCGGGCTGGTCTTGTCCACCGCGCAGGAAGACTACGTCCAGAGCGCCCGGGCGCTCGGCGGCGGGGACTTCCGGATGATGCTCCGGCACATCCTCCCCAACATCTTCAGCGCCCTCCTGGTCCAGGCGACCGTCTCCATCCCGTCCGCCATCATCGCCGAGGCCATCCTGTCGTTCCTGGGTCTTGGCGTGCAGCCGCCCACCCCGAGCTGGGGCACGATGCTCAACACCGCCCAGCAGTTTCTGGAGACGGCGCCGTGGATGGCCTGGTGGCCCGGCCTGGCGATCTTCCTCCTCGCCCTCTCCTTCAACCTCGCCGGCGACGGCCTGCGGGACTTCCTGGATCCGAAAGACTACTGAGCCCACGCCCGTGGGGGAAGGCGATGTCGTTTTCGAACACCACCGCTTCCGCGCGTCTCCCGGGCACGCGGGGCGACGCGACGGCTGGTGCGGAACCACGCGGGCCGGCGCCTTGCCCCGCTTGATCGCCACGAGGCCCGCCCGCGTCGTGGCCACCCCATCGACCGCGCCCAGCGCATGCATCGTGAACGCGCTCGCCGCCGGCGCCTCTCTGGCTCCCCCCGGTCTGGTTCCAATGTCGTCATCCGAGATGTCCATATCCCGGGCCCGGCGCGGGAGTTGGACGCACCCCCGGAGCCACCGCCGCGCGTCCCGCGCGGTTTGTGCGCTGCGGATGCGGTCGTGGCGCCCTGGCCGGCCGGCGGCGTATCCGCGTGCCGCCAGGTGGTCGTCAGGGTGCCGGACGCGCCGGAGAATCAGACGGCGCGGTCTGGCGGCGCCGCCGGCGTCGCGGTGTACAGGTGGCAGGCGACCTCGTGGTGGGGGCCGAGGGGAAGCATCGCCGGATCCCGCTGCACGCAGACGTCTCCGAGGCGACGCGGGCAGCGGGGATGGAACCGACAGCCGGACGGCACGCGCAGCGGGCTCGGGACGTCGCCTTCGAGGATGATCTCGGTCCGGGCGACGTCCGCCTCGATGGCCGGGACGGCGCTCAGCAGCGCCTGGGTGTACGGATGGCGGGGGTCCCGGAACAACCCTTCCACGGGGGCCGTCTCCACGATCCGACCGAGGTACATCACGGCCACGCGGTCGCAGATGTGGCGAACGACGGCCAGGTTGTGGGAGATCAAGAGATAGGTCAGCGATAACTCCGCCTGCAGCCGCTCCAGCAGGGCCAGCATCTGGGCCTGGACCGACACGTCCAGAGCCGACGTCGGCTCGTCCAGGACCAGCAGCCTGGGCCGGAGCGCCAGCGCCCGCGCCAGGCCGATGCGCTGCCGCTGTCCGCCGGACAGCTCGTGCGGATACCGGTACATGTGCTCGCGCTGGAGACCCACCGTCTCCAGGAGCTGCCGGACGCGCTCCCGCAGCGCTCGCCCCGCGAGCCGCTCGTGGACAATGAGCGGCGCGGCCACCGACCGCATGACCGTCCTGCGGGGATTCAGCGACAACTGGGGATCCTGGAAGATCATCTGCATTTTGCGGCGCAGCGGGCGCAGGGCCCCCTCCGACAGACCGAGGAGATCGGCACCCTCGAAGCGGATCGCGCCGCCCGTCGGCGACACCAGCCGCAGGATGGCTCGGCCCACGGTGGACTTGCCGGAGCCCGATTCCCCCACCAGACCCAGACTCTCCCCCTCCTGAAGGCGGAAGCTCACGCCGTCCACCGCCCGGACGATCCGCCCCACCCCGCCCAGCGGGCCGGCCCCCTGGCGAAAGTGGACGGTCAGGTCCCGCACCTCCAGCAGCTCCCGCGTCATCCCCCCCGTCCTCCGTCGGCGCCGGGAAAGAGATGACAGCGCACCACGTGCCCCGCCTCGACCTCCACCGGCCGCGGCTTGACCTCGCGGCAGACCGCCATGGCCTTGGGGCAGCGCGGGTGGAAGCGGCAACCCGGCGGCGGTACGACGAGATCGGGGATAAACCCGGGGATGCCCTCCAGGGCCTGCTGGCGTCGGACGTTGCGGGGAATGGCGCGCAGGAGTCCTTGCGTGTACGGGTGCAGCGGCGCGCGGAAGATCCGGCCGATCTCGGCGGTCTCCACGATCGTGCCCGCGTACATCACCGCAACCCGGCGACAGCTTCGACTGATGACCGCAAGATCGTGCGAGATGAGCAGGACCGAGATGCCGCGGGCCTCGATCAGGCCTCGGAGCAGACGGAGGATCTGCGCCTGGATGGTGACATCCAGCGCCGTCGTCGGCTCGTCGGCGAGGAGCAGCCGCGGCGAGCCGGCCAGCGCCATGGCCAGGAGGACCCGCTGGCGCATACCGCCGCTGAACTCGTGCGGGTACTGGCACAGCCGCTCCCCGGGGTCGGGAATGTTCACCTGGCGGAGGAGATCCACGGCGGTCCGGCGCGCCTCGGCGGTCTCCGTGCGGTTCCACCGCCTCGTCGCCAGCCCGAGGGCGCCGGGCGGACCCGGGGTGCGGTGCGCCAGGATGACGTCGGTCAGCTGCTCCCCGATGCTGAACACGGGGTTCAGGTACGTCATGGGATCCTGGAAGACCATGGAGATTCGGGTCCCCCGGAGGGCGCGCATCTCGGCCTCGGTCTTCCGCAGCAGATCCTCGCCCCCGAACCGTATGCTCCCCCGGACCACCTCCGCCGGCGGGCGCGGCAAAAGTCCGATGATCGCCTGGGCCGTCACCGATTTGCCGCATCCGCTCTCGCCCACCACGCCCAGGGTCTCCCCCTCGTCCAGACGGAAAGAAACCCCGTCCAAGACCTTGGCCGTCCCCGCGAAGGTGTGGAAGTGGACGCACAGATCCTCGACCTCCAGCAGGCGTCCCATCCCCTTGGCCTTTCCGCGTCGCTGCCGTTGGCGCTCGTTGTCCCTGTCGCCGCCCCGTCAGAGGCGGCTACGCGGGTCCAGCACATCGCGCAGACCGTCGCCCAGCAGATTCCACCCCAGGACGGTGAGAAAGATGGCCCCGCCGGGAAACGTCGCGTACCACCACCGGTCCGGCAGATAGTTCCGCCCGGTGCCGATCATGGCTCCCCATTCCGGCGTCGGCGGCTGGGCGCCGATGCCGATAAAACCCAGGCTGGCCGCCGCCAGGATCGCCAGACCCATATCCATGGATGCCTTGACCAGGATGGGCGACGCAAGATTCGGCAGGATCTCCCCGAAGGCGATGCGCCAGCGATGGCTCCCCACGCACCGCGCGGCTTCGATGAACGGCTCGGTCTTGATCGAGAGCGTCTTGCCCTGCACCAGACGCACATACCCCGGCCACCAGACCAGCGACAGGGCGATCATCGCGTTGGTGATGCCGGGTCCCAGCGAGGCTACGATGGCGATGGCCAGGATGAGGCCAGGCACGGCCAGGAAGACATCCGTCACCCGCATGACGGTTTCCCCGATCCAGCCGCCCACGAACCCCGCCAGGATGCCCAGCGGCACGCCGATCAGCATGGCCACGCCCACCACGATCAAGCTGATGCGGAGCGTCAGCCGGGTCCCGACGACGACCATCGTGAAGATGTCGCGTCCGACTTCGTCGGTCCCGAACCAGTGCGCCGCGTTGGGAGCGGTGAGCTTCTTGGCCAGATGGGTGGCCCCGGCTGCGTCCTCGGGATACGGCACCAGGGAGGGGCCGGCCGCCGCCACCAGGAGGAACAGCCCCACGATGGCCATGCCGACGACGGACAGGGGGTTGCGCAGGACGGCGTAGAGCGAGCGCTGCAGCTCGTGGAACTGGCTGCGCCGCTCCTCGCGGAACCGCGCCCACCAGGACGCCCCGGCGACCGGCGGCGGCTCAGGCGCGCCCCCGCCCCCAACCCCGCAATCTGCACTCGGCCATGTCATGCGTACCGCACCCGCGGATCGAGGACGCCGTAGAGCAGGTCCACGACCAGATTGGCGAGGGCGAAGTTGAGCCCGATGATCAGCGTCACCGCCATCACCGGCATAAAGTCCGCGGCCACCGAGCTTTGTACGGCATACAGACCGATGCCGGGCCAGTCGAAGACCGTCTCCACGAGCACCGTGCCGCCCAGCATCCACCCGTAGCGGAGGCCGATCAGCGTGACCGTCGGGATGAGCGCGTTCTTCAGAACATACTTGGCGACGATAAAGCGCGGCGGCAACCCGCAGGCGCGCGCGTTCACCACGTACTCCTTCGACATGGTGTCCAGCATATCCGCCCGCATCATGCGCGTCACCGCCGCCACCGACGGCGAGGACAGGACCGCCGCGGGCAGGAGGAGATGCCACAGGGCGCTCGCGAACGTGTCCCACTGCCCCGCGGCCAGCGCATCCGCAAGGAAGAAGCCCGTGAGCGGCGGCGGCGGACTCATGACCAGGGCCAGGCGGCCTCCGGAGGGCAGCAGGCCGAGCTTGAGCGCCAGCAGGAGCTGGAGCATCAGGGCCAGCCAGAACATGGGGACGGCCACGCCCCCGATGGAGATCAGGCGCAGCGCGTGATCCACCCAGGTGTTGCGGTAGGCCGCCGCCAGAATCCCGAACAGGATCCCCAGCACCACCGCCAGCCCCATGGTGAAGAAGACCAGCTCCAGCGTCGCGGGCAGGAACACCTTGATATCGTCCAGGACGTCGTGCCGCGTCCGGATGGACCGGCCCAGGTTTCCTTGGAACAGGCCCTTCACGTAGATGGCGTACTGGACCGGGAGCGGGCGGTCCAGGGCGAACTCCGCCCGGATGAGCTCGATCTGCTCCTGGGTGGCGTCGGGGCCGGCGGCCAGGCGGGCCGGATCGCCCGGGGTGACGTGGGAGACTACGAAGACCACCACCGTCAGACCGAACAGGGTCACCAGGACCAGCAGCAGCCGCTTGATCAGAAACACGCGCATGCGTCGCCCGTCGGCGGAAACGCGTGGGGCGGACCCGCGAGGATGCGGAGCCTGCCCCACGCCACTCGAAGGGAAGAGACACCCTACTCGATGGCCAGCTGGTACATATCGACTTCGCCCGTGTAGTGGACGGGCGAGAAGAGGAACCCCTTCACGTGATCCCGCAAGGCCCAGCGCCGGTTGAAGAGCATACCCCAGACCTCGGGGGCGTCGTCCACGATCAGACGCTGGACCTCGTGATAGAGCTTCTCGCGTGCCGGCCACTCTCTGAGGGTCCGGGCCTGGTCGATCAGTTCATCCACCTTGGGGTTCTTGTAGTAGGCCACGCTGTAGTAGCCGCGCCCCCAGGCGCCCGAGTGGAACTGGAGCGAGAGGATGGCGTCCGGGTCGAAAAACTGGGGCGTCACGAAGACCGCCATGGTGTCGGGCATGGTCTCGATCTTCGAGCCCCGCGCCACCATCTGCGGCCAGGGCAGAGCCACCATGTTGACCGTGATGTTCAGCTTCTTGAGCTGGTCGATAAGCACCAGGCCGACCAGCCGCTCCTCCTCCAGCCCCGCCACGTACACATACTCCAGGCTGAAGCCGCCGTTGGGACGCCCCGCCTTGGCCAGATACTCCTTGGCCTTGTTGAGGTCCGTCCGGTACACGGGGAGCTTGGGCGCGTGGCCCTTGAAGGCTTGGGGTATCGGCCCCTCCATCAGCGTGGCGTGGCCGTTGTAGATCTTCAGGAAAGCGTCGTAGTCCATGGCATACGAGATGGCCTTCCGGATGTCCTTGTTGGCCGTCAGCCCTTTCTGGTTGTTGAACTTGATGGCGCAGTGGGTGACGCCGGGATGCTCCTCGATTCTGATCCCTTTCTCCTTGGCGATGGCGTCGTAGTCGTCGGTCTGGAGGCCCTCCACGAGGTCCGCCTCGCCCTTGAGGAGGGCGATCTTCTGGGACGAGCTCTCCTGGATCAGCTTGAAGATGTACCCCCCGATGTGCTTGGGGTTTTTCCAGCCCTTCCAGTACTTCTCCACCGCCTCCAGCTCGTACAGGTTGCCCTGCTCCCAGCGGCGAATCGTGAACGGTCCCGACCCGGCTTCGTTGCTCATCAGCCATTTCTGGCCGTAGTCGTTGTTCGCCGCGTTGGCCATGACCTGCTTCCAGCTCACGATATACAGCCACGGGACCGTGGCGATAAAGGGGGTGTAGGGCTTCTTCAGCGAGACCTGGAACGTTTGGATATCCGGCACCGCGAGACTCTCGCGGTCCACGATATCCATGAACAGCACCGCCGGCCCCAGCTTGAGGTCCAGGATCCGCTGGAAGGAGAACTTGACGTCGTACGCGGTGACCGGCTCGCCGTTGTGAAACCTGGCCCGCCTGTCCAGCTTGAAGGTGTAGGTCAGACCGTCCTTGGAGACCTCGTACGACTCGGCGAGCCAGGGGATCAGCTTGGGGGGATTCCCCTCGTACTTGAGGAGCGCGTCGTAGACGGATTGCTGGATCGTGCGCGTGGACCAGTCGGTGCGGACGTGCGGGTCCAGGTTCGGGACCGCCTGCCGCGCGCCGAAGACCAGGATCTTCTTGCCCTCCCGCAGCTGGAACGCCGCCGCCTCGTCCGCCCCCGCCAGGGCCACGATCACCACCGGCAGGAACAGGATGACCGCCATCCACCGTCTCGTCATGATGACCCCTCCTCTCGCCTCTGCGGTTTGGTCTCCCCCGAAGGCGCGCCCCGGGGACAACGCGCCCGGCGGCTACAGCATCTCGTCCAGGATCTTGCCCACCAGCGAGCGCGCGAGGAGAACCGGCTTTTCGCAAGCCCGCCGGACCGCGTCCCGCATGGCGGCGTCGTAGCCGATGCAGTGCATGACGACCAGCTTCACGTCGCTGCCCCGAAAAACGGCGGCCGCGCGTCCGACCTCCTCCGGTCTGGTATAGGGCGACGCGGCCACGACCGTCGGCACCAGGCCGTACCCGGCGGTCTTGGCGCGACTGCTCGCCACCTGCGCCGCGCCGGGCACCAGGACGCCGACGGCCCCGCCCGGACCGGCCAGGGACTGGACGATCCGGTCGACCAGCGCCTGCGGCTCCAGAAAGGGCCGGGGGGAGTGGAACTCCGGGAACCGGCCCGTGCACAAGAGCACCAGGATCTCCACCGACGGCGCCAGCCGGTCGATGCAGGCCTGGATCCGCGGGACCATGTGCCGCTTGGCGAGGTGCACCTCGCTTCCGTCCCGCATACGCGTCACCAGCGTCTCGTCGCCGGCGCCGGGTGCCAGCGCCCGCACCGCCCCGAGGTCGAGGCCGTCCAGCGCGCCCGCCTCGACCGTCTCCAGCGGGCGCCGGACGAGCCGGAGCACCTCCGGCACGACATCCTGCCGCGGGCTCTGCCCGATGGTGATCATCCCCACGCGGGTCGCCATGCCGGTCCCCCCTGCGTGTCCGCCGTCTCGCGCCGTTTCCGATCCGACCGTCTTGCCGCCGTTCCACCTACGCCTTGGCGCGTCCCTTCCCCAGGCCCTGCAGGCGCGTCAAGGGGCCGTAGCGCGCGAGGATCCGCGCAAACTCCGCCTCGTCGTAGAAGGCACAGGTCTTCCGGCCGAACCGCTTCGCCACTTCGATACAGAACCGCACCGCCAGCTCGATATCCACGGCGTGGCTGGCCCCCGTGGCGCACCCCGGCACCGCCGTCTCCGCCGTGACGGCCACGCCCACCACCGGGGCCGTCGTCGCCGTCGCCGGCTGCATGATCGAGTTCAGGTGGTAGAGGCCGTTCCCGTACGGGGTGATGTCCTGGGTCGTGATCGGCAGGACGACGGGCAGCCTCCCCGTGACGTTCTGCAGAATGTCCAGGAGATCGTCGCTCACCCGCAGCACCCAGCCCGCCTTGGCCGTGGGCGAGATGGCGATCCCCCGCCGGTTGCAGATCCGGTTCCCCTTGGTCGTGTCGATGGACAGGATGGCGTCCATGGCCTGGTCCACTTCCACGGCGTTGAGCGCCGCCGTCTCCACGGGGGACCCCATGAAGGGCACCGGCGTGTGGGGGCGCGTCGGGGCATGGGGGCAGATGTGCGTGGCGACGATGACGTCCCCCGCCAGGAGGTCGCCCGCGTTTTGCATGTCGGCCAGCTTGAGGGCCGTGGCCACGGCGGCCACCGCGCCGTCGGCGTCCGAAACCAAGCCGATCATCTCGGGTCGCGCCCCGATTCCCCCCAGCCGGCCGATCACGCCCAGCGTCCGCACGCGGCCGCCCCGCGCTTTCCCGCGCCGCCCCGGCACGAGCGCGCGCACGGCATCCGTGTGGCCCCTAGGACCCTTGAGGGTCTGGACCCGGACATCGGCCAGTCCGCGCTCGCGCAGGCCATCGGCCACCGCGGCCCCCGTCACCCGGGCGCTGTCCAACAGCTCGATCGCCTCCAGAACCTGCTTCAGCGCCATGCGGTCCTCCTAACCCACTACGGTCTCCAGCGGTCGATAGGGCAAGTCGAAATCGAAATGCGCGGGACCGGCCAGGGCCAGTCCTTCCGGCGTTCGCCACATGGGGTCGGCGGGAACGCCGAACACGACCATCTCCAGCCCCTGCCGGAGGACGGAGTTCGTGAACGGCCGACCCGTGCCGGCTTCCACGGCGCAGAGGAGATCCGGCGTCATCACGTAGGGCTGCCCGTCCAGCCAGGAGATCTCGTTCTCGTTCTTCAACCAGATCCGCAGCGTGTGCCCCGACGACGCCCCGGTTCCCTCCAACGTATACTCGCCCCACATAAAGCCGCCGCGATCCTCCCAGGCGAGGCTTGCCACCCGCCCCTGGAACACCCGCACGCCTCCCGCCGCCGCGATCACCGCGGCCACGGCGTCCCGGTCGGCGGCCTGCGCCTCGCGCAGCGCGCGCCCGATGGCCAGCGCCCGGGACACCGTTTCCCGGATCGCCATCCGCCGGAGCGCCGTCCCGTTCACCGGGCAGCGGACGGTGACCGTGCCGCCGCCCACCACGGCCAGCGCCCGGGCGATCTGCTCCGCCGACTTGAAGGATTGGGTCTGGATGACCAGCGCGCGGTTTCCCCAGACGTCGCAGAGGGCCATGGGGGGCAGGGGAAAGCCGTGGAGGGTGTACGAGCCCATCTCCAGCTCCGGCTTGGCCCGTCCGATGGTATCCCCGTCCACAAAGGGGATGCCGGCCAGCGCGCCGAGGATACCGGCGACCGCCGTGTTGAGACCGCCCATCTCCACCGGCAGGACGGCGAACGCCTTCCGGCCGATGTGGCTTTCCAGGAGGCGAAGGCCAACCAGCAGCGGGCTCTCCTCGGTCAGGATCTTTTCGCGCATGGCGCGCGCGTAGCGGTCGTCCTTGGCTCCCGGGGCGATCGAGCCCACGAAGGCCGGCATGACGACGATGCCGTCGTCCGGGACCTCCTCGGCGGTGGTCAGACGGACGGACTTCCCCGCCTCCATGGCGGCCTCCAGCAGGGCGATGCCGAGCTCCGGCGATCCGCCACCGCCCGTGCCCAGCACGGTGGCACCCATACAGAGATCGGCGGCCGCCTGGCGATCCAGCGTGATCATCGTGGCCCCCTTTCCGCCCGGACGCCGAGGCGGCACGCGATTGTCAGCCTGAGAGCCCGGGAGGTGCCACCGCGCGCGGCGGGCGCCATGACGGCGCCCCGAGCGGTCGGGCGGGAGATAGACTCAGTACTTCACTCGGCTGAACAGACGCAGCCCCTCCGGGCCGTACTCGCGCTCGATCTTCAGGGCGTGCTGGACGACGAGGTCGTAGATGCGACGCAGCTCGGCCACCGGATCCGGATGGTCGTCCACCCGCAGGTTGTGGTAGCCGCGCGGGTCGCGGCCGGCGACGAGGAGCGCCGCCGACTGTTTCCCCCGCTTGTCCCCGCCCGCCGCCTGGCCCGCTTCCAGGGCAAGCAGGAGGCGCTCCGACAGCTCGCGCTCCTCGGCGCGCGCTTGGCGGTACGCTTCCACCACCGCCTCGACCACGCGCGGGCCGGTCAGCATGTTGCCCGCCACGCTGAAGCCGTCCCCCTCGCGATGCCCGCACCATGGAACACAGCCCGACCCCGTGTGGCAGAAACTCGCCGCGGAGTCCACCCCGTGCACCTGGCGGATGTCGCGGTCGGCGTCGTCCGCCAAGAGCGCCCCGAGCGCGGTGCCGATCGGCACGCCCTGATCCAGCAGGGCGATTCCGCGCCGGCCGATCTCCGTGTTCACCCGCGCCTGCGTGGCGATTCCGCCCGCCAGGGAGACAAAGGGCACCAGCGCGCCGACGGCGGGCCGCGCCGTGGCCACGGCCACCCCGAAGGCGCCGGCCGCGGCGTCGTGGGCCACGACGGAGAACGTGCCGAGGTCCAGCATGGCTACCACCCCAGCCCGTAACCGATGACGCGGCGCGGCGAGACGCCGCCCGCGATGACGCCGCGCGCCTCGTCGAGGCGGATCCCCATGACCTTCCCGTTGGCCCACCCGTCGATCGGCTTCACCTCGTGGCCCCGCCGCTCCAGCTCCGTGAGGACCGCCCGATCGACCCGCCCCTCCACCTCCACCCGGTTGGGGTACGCCGGCCGCGGGTAGAAGGACGACGGGAAGTGGACGCAGGTGATCGTGGGGGCGTCCAGCGCCTGCTGCAGGTTCATGCCGAAGACCACGTGATTCAGGAAGAACTGGAGCGTCCACTGATCCTGCCCGTCCCCACCGGGCGTCCCGAAGACCATAAAGGGTTTTCCGTGGCGGGTGACCAGGGACGGGGTGAGCGTGGCCCGGGGCCGCTTGTGCGGCGCCAGGGCGTTGGGCCGCGCGGCGTTCAGGTAGAACATCTGGCCGCGGCTCCCCAGCGGAAATCCGAGGCCGGGAATCACCGGGGAATCCGCCAGCCACCCGCCGCTGGGGGTCGCGGCCACCATGTTCCCCCGACGGTCCACGGCGTCCAGGTGGGTGGTATCGCCCACGTGCGAGTGCCCCAGACCAAGATCCTTCACGGCGCGGCCCGCCACCTGGAGGGCGCGCCGGTTGTCCTCCTGCACGTTGAACGTCGCGTAGGCGGGCACGCCGTTCCCCACGTCCCCCGGCCGGAAATCCGGGCAGGCCTGGCCCGCGATCAGGGCCCGCCGCCTGGCCGTGTAGGTGGGCGAGAGCAGGATATCCAGCGGAACCGTGTCGAATTTCGGATCGCCGTAATACGCTTCACGGTCGGCGAAGGCCAGCTTGGCCGACTCGATGAGGAGGTGGAGATAGTCGGCCGAGTTGTGACCGAGCGCCTTGAGGTCGTCCGCCGCCAGGAGCGCCAGCTGTTGCAGGAACACGGGCCCCTGGGTCCACGTCGGGCACTTGTGCACCGTGAGGTCGCCGTACGCCAAAGACACCGGCTCCTCCACCGAGGCCCGCCACTCCGCGAGATCGTGGAGGGACAGCAGACCGGCGTGCGCGCTCCCGGTCGCATCCTCGACCGGATTTGCGGCGATGTACGAGATCATCCGCTCCGCGATCTCCCCGGTGTAGAACGCGTCGCGGGCGGCCTCGATCCCCGCGACCCTCCCCTTGTGCGCCGCGGACGCCTCCGCCGCGCAGAGCCGCTTGAGCACCCCGGCCCAGTCCGGATTCCGCCAGACCTGTCCCACCTCGGGCACGCGCCCTCCCGGCAGGTACAGCGCGCCCGTGGTCGGGTACCGCGTGAGGTATTTCTCCCGGTTGACCGCCAGATGCTCCTGCAGCCCCTCGTAGATCGGAAACCCGTTCTCGGCCAGCTCGATGGCGGGCTGGAGCACATCGGCGAAGCGCAGCGTGCCGAAGCGGGCCAGCGCCGTCCCCCAGGTATCCACCGGGGCCGGAACGCATGCCGGCAGGTACCCGTCGCCCGGAATCAGATCGATGCCGTGCGCGCGGCACCAATCGATGGTGAACGCCGCCGCGTTCCACCCCACCCCGCTGATGGCAAAGGCCTTCCCTTCCGCGGCCGAATAGACCAGCGTCGGCACCTCGCCGCCGATGCCGTTGCTCTGCGGCTCCAGCAGGTTCAGGCAGAAACTCATGGCCGCGGCGGCGTCGACGGCGTTGCCGCCCTGCTCCATGATCCGAAAGCCCGCGGCCGTGGCCAGGTAATGCCCCGACGTGACCACGCCGCGCGTTCCCATGACCACGGGCCGTGTCGTGAAAGGTGCCATGCGCCGTTCTCCTCGGAAAAGAGTTGGCTCGATTCGCGAGTGATCCCGCGGGGTTCCGCCGATGGGGCCCGCGGACACGGCGCGGATACTACCGCGCCCTCCGAACCGCGTCAACCCCGCGTCCGCCCGGCCGAGCTGCCGACACCGTCCGCCGTTGCGCCCTGTGCGGCTCCGCGCGAAAAAAACCGGTCAGCGCCGTTGCGTCCGTCGCTGCTTCAGCCACGCGGAAAGGGCCTGCGCCGATCGCGTGTTCAGCACGTCCGACGCCGTGAGCCATGCCCGCCGCGCCACCGCCACCCCGTACCGCATGTACTCCAGCTGCGGGATAGCGTGGGCGTCGGTGCTGATGGCGATGGGAATCCCGAGGTCTTTGGCCCGGCGCGCGTGCACGTCGTTCAGATCCAGGCGGGACGGCGACGCGTTGATCTCGACGGCCACGCCCCCCGTCTTGGCGGCCTGGAGCACCGTCTCGATGTCCGCCTCGTACGGCGCGCGCTCGCCGATCAGGCGCCCCGTGGGGTGGCCGAGGATGTGCACGAGGGGGTGCCGGACCGCGCGCACGATCCGCCGGGTCATGTCGTCCCGGCTCATCTTGAACCGCGAGTGGATGGAGACCTGCACGAGGTCGAGCTGGGCCAGGATCTCGTCGGGGAAGTCCAGGCTCCCGTCCGCCCGGATGTCCACCTCGCATCCGGCCAGGACGCGGAATCCCTTGGACCGCTGGTTATACGCCCGCACCTCCGCGATCATCTGGACGACCTGCGTCTCGTCCATGCCGCCCGCCACGGTCGCCGACTTCGAGTGATCGGTGACCGCCATGTACCGATAGCCCTTCGCCCGCACCCCCGCGGCGAGGTCCGCCATCGAGTGGGCCCCGTCGCTCCAGGTCGTGTGCAACTGCAGGTCTCCGCGGATGTCGTCGAGCACCACCAGCGCGGGTAACCGGTTTTCCCGCGCGGCCTCCACCTCTCCGCCGTCCTCGCGGATCTCCGGCGGGACGAACGCCAGGCCGATCGCCCGGTAGACCTCCTCTTCGGTGGCTCCCGCGACGCGCCGGTTCGTCTTTTCATCGAAGACGCCGTACTCGTTGACCTTCAACCCCTGCCGCTGCGCCAGCTCGCGCACGCGGATGTTGTGCTGTTTGGAGCCGGTGAAGTACTGGAGTGCGGCGCCGAAGCATTCCGGCGCGACGACCCGGAGATCGGCCTGGATCCCTTCGCGCAGCCGGACGCTCGACTTGGTCTCCCCATGGGCGATGACCTCGGCTACGTTGGGCAAGGCGACGAACGCCTCCATGACCCGTGCGGGCCGCGTGGACGCCACCAGGATATCGAGGTCCTTGACGGTCTCCCGCATGCGGCGGACGCTGCCCGCCAGACTGATCCGATCCGTCCCCTCCAGAGCCTCCAACGCCGTGCGGATGGCCTCGGCGAGGGGGAGCGCCGCCCCCAGCGGCATCCGTTCCCGTCCGCTCTTCCAGACGGCGATCCCCTTCAGGATATTTTCCTCGGTCTTGGCCTGGATGCCGGGGATGCCGACCAGCGCATGCGCCTGCGCCAGCTCCTCCAGCCGCTCCACCGAGTCCACGCCCGCCCGCTCGTAGAGCAGCTTCGCCGTCTTCGGCCCGACGCCGTGGATGCCCATCATCTCCACGACGCCCGGCGGGATCTCCGTGCGCAGCTCGCCCAGGTACGCCACCGCCCCGTGCGCGAGATACTCCTGGATCTTCCCCGCCAGATCCCGGCCGATGCCGGGGATCTCCTGCAGACCGCCGCGTGCGGCCACCGCCGCCACGTCCTCCGCCAGCCCCTCCATCGTCTGGGCCGCGCGCCGGTAGGCCCGGACGCGGAAGGGATTCTCGCTCTTGATCTCCAGAAAGTCGGCGATCTCGTTAAACAGCGCGGCGATCTCGGCGTTTCTCACGGGGTCAATCCCTCGGTCATGTATTCCAACGGAATCTCGGCCGCTCTGCCCGTTATCCTCCAGGCCGCTCAAAACGGTCTGGATGTCCTTCGACGCGCTCAGGACCCCGAGCGAAGTCGAGGGGCTGGGCGTCGCGCGATCCGACGGGTACCCACCGTAGGTGGGTGCAGGCGTCCTCGGGTGCCCATTCCGATGGGTGAGTACGCCGCAGCGCCACGGGAGCCCGGCAACGCCGCAGATGGACCGTTTTCAGCAGCCTCTGACGCCGTCCAGTCGCGTCAGCCCCGCGGCGCGCGCGAGCCGAACCGCGCGCGCCATCTCGTCGGCACGCGGCCGCCGCGCCAGCGGCGGATACTCCCACGCCCGATGACACGGCCGGTACTGACCCATGATATTGACGTACGTGTGCGGGGACAGCGAGGCCAGAAAGGCCACCACCTCCGCGGTGCCGGCCAGATCCTCGGGGAGCACCAGATGCCGCACGAGCAGCCCGCGTCGCGCCACGCCCCACCGATCCAGGACGAGATCGCCCACCTGCCGGTGTATTTCACGGAGAGCCGCCTTGGCGGTGTCGGGGTAGTCCTCCACCCCGGAATACCGCCTGGCCGTATCCGCGTCCGCATACTTGAAGTCGGGCATGTAGATATCCACGATGCCGTCCAGCAGACGGAGAGCCTCCAGCGACTCGTACCCGCCGCAGTTGTACACCAGCGGAAGGTTCAACCCGGCCTGGACGGCGATGGGGAGCGCCCGGAGGATCTGGAAGATCTGGTGCGTCGGCGTGACCAAATTGATGTTGCGGCAGCCCAGGCGCTGGAGGTCCAGCATCATGGCCGCCAGGCGGGCCGGCGAGACGACCGCCCCGTCGCCCCGCTGGCTGATCTCGGCGTTCTGGCAGAACACGCACTGCAGGTTGCAGCGCGCCAGAAAGATCGTCCCGGACCCTCCGCCGCCGACCAGCGGCCCCTCCTCGCCGAAGTGCGGGCCGTAACTGGCGACGACCGCCTCGCCGCCGACCCCGCACGCGCCCGTGGCGCCCTGGAGCCGCCGCGCGCCGCATGCGCGCGGGCAGACGCGGCAGGCCTCCGTCAGCGCACGGACCGCCTCGACACGGCGCAGCAGTTCCCCGGACTCGTGCAGGGCTCGGTAACCCGGCCAGGACACGGAGCGCCCTCCCATCGCCGAGATTGTACCACCGGCCCGCGGGGCTTCACAACCGGCGCGGCGCCGTCGCTACCGCTGGCAGGCGGGACAGAAATGCGTTCCGCGCTGGCCCAGGACGATCCGCCGGACCGGGGTCTTGCAGACGACGCACGGCCTTCCGTGGCGACGGTAGACGCGGTGGAGGGGCGCGAAGCGGCCGGGCTCGCCGGACGGATCGCGGAAGTCCGAGATGGAGCTCCCGCGGTGCCGGATGCCGGCTTCCAGCACGGCGCGTATACCGCGCCGCAGGGCCCGGATCTCCTCCGCGCGGAGCGACGAGGCCCGCCGCGTGGGCCGGATGCCCGCGCGAAACAGCGCCTCATCCGCGTAGATATTCCCGATGCCCGCAATCCGCCGCTGATCCAGGAGGAGCGCCTTGATCCGCCCCCGGCATCCCCGGCACAGACCGCCGAGGGCCGCCGCGGTGAAAACCGGGTCCAGCGGTTCCAGGCCGACGTCGAGCGCGGAGTCCACGGTGCGCGCGGGCACCACGAAAAGCTCTCCGAACTTTCGTACGTCCCGGTACGCGAGAAGGCCGCCGCGGGACAGACCGAAGTGCGCGTGCGTGTGGCCGTCCGGCCGGAACCCATGCTGCGCCTCGCACCAGAGGAGCTGTCCGGTCATCCCCAGGTGCACGACGAGGCTATCCGCGCCGAGATCGAAGACCAGGAACTTTCCACGCCGCCGCAGGGCCCGGATGCGTCGTCCGACGACGGTTGCCGCCACGGCCTCCGGCGTGCCCCGGCGGCGCGTCAGCCGCGGCTCGACGATCCGCGCCTCCAGGATCGTCCGCCCCACGACCAGCGGCGCCAGCGCGCGCCGGATGACTTCGACTTCCGGCAACTCGGGCATCTCGTCCCTTCCGGCCTCCGGCGCGGCCGGGCGGACCGGTCGGATCGCCGCGTCATGGCCGCGCCCCCGGGCCGTGCGTCAGGAATCCGGGATCGAAAAAAGCTCCGGACGCGAGGCGCGGATCCGGGTCAGCGCCGCCCCCCATTGCCGCGTGGACGGGAAGGCCAGGGCGAAGGCCAGCACCGACACGGCGGCCAGCGCGTAGAAATCCACCAGGTAGCCGCCGACGAAATACAACGCCAGACCCAGGATCACGGGGATCTCCGCCACCGCGAACACCAGGATCTGGTTCGAGGACAGAACGGAGAGCACCTCCGGCAGCGAGCGTCCGCGAGCGCGCAGGATGAGCCGCGCCGGATCGAAGAGGCGGCGCCGCATCAGCAGGATGGCGATGCAGGCGGCGAAGCCGAGGACGTAGAGGGGGTACCGCATCCAATCCACGGCGGCGAAGGCGTCGCGCCCGCGCGGGATCTGACCCACCTTCCGGATGACCTGCACCACGACCCAATACACCAGGATGGATCCCAGCATGGCCGCGTAGACCACGCGCAGGGGCGCCAGGACCGCGTGCATGCGGTCCCGGATGGCCTCATCCAGCATGGGGCGCCTCCCCGGCGGGGACCAGCCCCCCAAGATCCACGCTCCCCAGATCGTCGACCACCAGATCCGCCTCCAGCAACCGCGCGCGGGGACAGGAGTGGGTCACGGCCACGCACACCATCCCGGCGGCTTTGGCGGCCCGGATCCCGCCGGGCGAATCCTCGATCGCCACGCACCGCTCCGGGGACACGCCCAGCCCGCCGGCGGCCCGGAGAAACGGCTCCGGATGCGGTTTGCCGTGAACGCAGTCGTCGCGGGTGACGATGGTCTGGAAACGCTCGCGGATCCCGAGCGACGCCAGCGCCAGTTCCGCTTCGTGCCGCAACGACCCCGTGGCGAGCGCCACGCGCCAGCCGTCGGTTCGCCGCAGGAGCTCCAGGCCGTCGGCAAAGGGGGGGATCCCGGCGGCGACGAGCTCCAGATAGCGCCGACTCTTGGCCTGGACCGCCGCCTGTCGAGCCGAGGCGTCCGGGAGCAGGAGCTCCATCACCTCCCAGTCGGAGTACGCGATGTAGCGCCCGTAGTAATCCGCTTCGGACATCGGCACGCCGTACGTCGCCAGGATCTCTTGGGTCGTGAGAAAATGGAGCGGCTCGCTGTCGATCAACACCCCGTCCATGTCGAAGATCACGCCGCGCTCGGTGTCCACGGTCGCTCCCGATCCCCACCCGGTCGCCGTCGGCCGCCCGCAACCCCCGGGCGTTCCCGGCCTGCGGCGGTGCGTTGGGGGTCTCCTGTCCCCGCAATGGGATACGGCTCTGTTCTGCGCCTTTGGCGACTCGGCGAGAGGCCCTGATCTCTCGTTTGCGGGTCAATCCTCTGGCGTCTCGATCCCATAGCTCTTGATCTTGCGGTGGAGATTGCTGCGCTCGATCCCCAGCCGCTCGGCCGCCCGCGTGATGTTCCAGTGCGCTTCGCGTAACCGGCGCAGGATGAAGGCCTTTTCGAACTGCTCTCGCGCCTCCCGCAGCGTCCCGTCCAGCTCTTCCTCGGACGCCACCGGGCTCTCGGGCCCGCTCGGAGGCCGCAGACGCAGCGCAGACGCCACATCGTCCTGCGTGATGGCCTCCTGCGGCACCATGATCACCATCCGCTCGATCACGTTTCGCAGCTCCCGCACGTTTCCCGGCCAGGCGTGCTGCACGAGCAGCTGCAGCGCATCCGAGCGCAGCGCCTTTTGTCGCTTTCCGTACTCGCGGGAAAAGAGGCGCAGGAAATGGTCCGCCAGCAGGGCGATGTCCTCCCGCCGGTCCCGCAGCGGGGGAACCTCGAAGGGAATGACGTTGAGCCGGTAGAAGAGATCCTCGCGGAAGGTGCCCTTCCGGATCTCCTCCTCGAGATCCTTGTTGGACGCGGCGATCACGCGGACGTCCACGGAGAGGGTCTCGCTCCCTCCGACCCGCTCCAGGGTCTGCTCCTGCAACACCCGCAGGACCTTGGCCTGGGTCTTGAGACTCATGTCCCCGACCTCGTCCAGAAAGATGGTGCCGCCGTCCGCCACTTCGAACTTCCCGCGCCGCTTCGTGGTGGCGCCCGTGAACGATCCTTTCTCGTGGCCGAAGAGCTCGCTCTCGATGAGCTCGTCAGGGATGGCGGCGCAGTTCACCTCCACGAACGGTTTCTCGGCCCGCAGACTCTGCCGGTGAATGGCGCGGGCGATGAGCTCCTTGCCCGTCCCGCTCTCCCCGCGGATCAGAACCCGGCCGTGGCTGGGGGCTGCGGACTGAATCTGCCCCCGCAGCGCCTGGATGGCCGGGCTTTCCCCGACGATCTCGTAGCGCTCGGCCAGGGTTTGCCGGAGCCTCAGGTTCTCTTGCGCGAGCCGGTGGTGGTCCAGGGCGTTTCGGACGGCCAGGACGGTTTTTTCCAGGCTCAGCGGCTTTTCGATGAAATCGTAGGCCCCGAGCTTGGTCGCCTTGACCGCCGTCTCCACGTTGGAGTGGCCCGAGATCATGATGACGGGCAACCCAGGATGGAGCCGCTTGACCTCCTCGAGGGCCTGTAACCCGTCCATCCCCGGCAGCCACACGTCCAGGACGACGAGGTCCGGGGTCGCCTGGGCGATCTGTCTCAGCAGATCCTCGCCGGTCGCCGCCCCCCGCACGCGATAGCCCTCGTCCTTGAGAATGCCTTCCAGGGAGCTGCGGATATTTTTCTCGTCGTCGACGACCAGAATCTCTTCCCGGCTCATCGGGTGTTCACCATGCCACACCGGTGTCGGCGCTCGGCGGGTCCGGACTCCCCGGCCGCGGCCGCTCCGCTCCTCACGCGCGAGTGCGGTCGACTTCCCTGTGGACCTCTCCGGCCGCGGCCGGCGCCGACGCCGGGAGAGAGACGACCAGGCGGGCCCCGCGCGGGGTGTTCTCCTCGATCCGGACCTCCCCGCCGTGCTCGACAACGATCCGGTTGACGATGGTCAGGCCCAGGCCGCCCGAGGATCGCTTTGTCGAATAGTACGGGAGGAACGCCCGGTCTCGGTCCTCGGGGGGGAACCCCGGGCCGGTGTCCGCGATCTCCAGCAGGATTCGGCCGGTGGCGGCCACGTACCGCGTCGAGATGACAATCTCGCCCTCGTCGTCGCCCAGCGCCGCGACCGCGTTGTCCACGAGATTGATGAGCGCGCGCTTCATCTGGTCCGGATCCAGGTTGAGCGGCGGGACCGCGGGGTCCAGCTCCGTCCGCAGCGTGATGCCCGGCCGGATGCCCGCATACAGCTGCGCGACCTGTTGGATCACCTGGTGCAGATCCCCCGGCCGGGGTCGCGGGGCCGGCATCCGGGCGTACCGGGAGAACTCGTCCACCAGGCTCCGGAGCGCCTCCACCTCCTGGATGATGGTCCGTGTGCACTCGTCGAAGACCGAGGCCACGTCGGGCGCTCTCTCCGCGAACTTTTTCCGCAGCCGCTGCGTGGAGAGCTGGATCGGCGTCAGCGGGTTCTTGATCTCGTGGGCGATGCGGCGCGCCACCTCCCTCCAGGCCAGGGCCTGTTGCGCCCGGATGACCTCGGAGATATCGTCCAGGACCACCACCAGCCCGCGCCGCGCCGCGCCCGGACCCGGCAACCCGCTCACGGTCACCATGAGGATCGCCGGCCGCCCGTTTACGGTCAGCGTGATCTGCTGGTCGGCCACCTCCCGCCCGCCGTCCGCGACGCGCGCGACGAGATGGCGAAGGGGGTGGAGGGCGTACCCCTCGAAAACCTCCGCGTACGGGCGCTGGAGGATCGCCTCCGGCGGCCGACCCAGCATCCGCGCCGCCGCGTGATTGACGGTGTTGACCCGCCCCTCCGCATCCAGAGAGAGGACGCCGGCCGTGATGGTTTCCAGCACGGTCTCCATATAGTCGCGGCGCCGGTCCAGCTCGACGTTGGAGTGCTGCAGCTCCTCGTTGGCGCGCGTGAGCTCGGCCTTGCTCCTGCCCAGGTCCTCCGTCATCTTGTTGAACGAATCCACCAGCATCCCGACCTCGTCGTCCGCTTTGGCCTGCACCCGGAAGCTCAGATCCCCCGCCGCAACCTTGCGCGTGCCCTCCGCCAGCTGCTGGATCGGGCCCGTGATCCCGCGCGCCAGGTAGACCCCCACCCAGATCGCGCCGAAGATGATCGCCAGCGTGACCATCAGGAAGAGCATGAGGTAGATGCCCTTGATGGGGTTCTTCAGCATTCGGAGCTGCCGGTACTCCCTGATCCCGGTCTGGATCTCCTCCGCCTTGCTGCTCAGAGCCGCCGGCATCCAGACGGCGACCGCCACCGCCGCCAGGACCTCGCGCGTCGCTCCGGGCCGGTGCACCGGGACCACCGCGCGGATCACGTCGGCCTCGTCGAGGAGTTGTACCGTCACCACCGGCTCGCCGTCCAGCGCCCTCCGGACCAAGCGGGAGGCGGGGGACAGCAGGACCTCTTCGGGCACTTTTGGGCCGCGCCACTGGACCAGCTCCCCGCGCTGGCGGTTGAAGAGCTGCAGACCGTCGAGGCCGTACTCCCGGGCCTTCTCGGCCGCCACGCGGCGGCCCCCCGCCGGGCCGCCCTCGGCGATCCAGCCGTCCGCCACCCGCGCCGCGATCTGCCGCGCCTGGCTCAGCGTGTCCTCCTGACTGGCCCGGGAGTACGTTTGCGCCACGTCCAGGGCGCTTTCCAGCGAGCGCTCGACCTGGATGTTGAACCAGGTATCCACGCTGCTCGTGATCAGATTGCTGGCCACCAGGAACAGCAGACCGGCCGGCAACAGCGCCAGGCCCACAAAGGCCACGGCCAGCTTGACGCGGAACTTGGAGCCGAGAACATTTTCACGCCGCTCGAGGTACACCTTGAACAGACTGCGAAAGACGAGCAGCACCAGCAGGAGCAGGAGAACGATGTTGATGTTGACCAGCGCGAAGATCAGGATGTTGGAGGCGATGGGGGTCGGGACCTTGAGTTGCTGGATGGTGACCTGAACCGCCGTCAGACCCACCACGGAAACCAGCACGATCGCCAGGATCAGGCGGTTGCGCCGTCTGCGGGCGCCCTCGTCGGCCCTGGGCGCTGAGACCGCCACGGCCGGGGCAGGATCAGCCATGCGGGAATCCCTCGACCTCTCCAAGTCGACATGGTCCGTTCCGCCCGGAAGCCGGGGCGGTCCGCGACGTCAAACCGGCGCCGCGGGAGCCCCGCGGCCTTCAGACGGGCAAAGTATAGGGGGGCGGAAGGGTCAAAGGCAAGGGCAAACGCCCCCTCGGGGCGAAGCCCCGAAGGCGCAGAACCCACGGGCAGGGCCGCGCGGGATGGATCCGATCAGAGAACGGCGGGCCGTAAACCGTGCGCGGTCGGAAGCAACGGGGAGACCCACTGCTCGACCGCGGCGGCGGAAAGGCTGAACGGCCCCGGTTCGCCGGCGAGCTGGTCCTGGATCCGGCGCACGAGCTGCAGATGAAGTTGGTGACCGGCGCCGTGGGCGATGATCGTGCCCACCAGGGGCTTCCCGAGCAGGAAGAGGTCGCCCAGCAGGTCCAGGATCTTGTGGCGGACCAGTTCGTCGGGGAAATGCAGGGGACCGTTGATGACGCCCTCCTCCCCGACGACCAAGGCGTTCTCCAGCGAGCCGCCCTTGGCGAGACCCATCCGCTGCAGCATGTCCAGGTCGCGGAGAAAGCCAAACGTTCGGCAGGGCGCCAGGTCGCGTGCGTACCGCTCACGGCCGACATCCATGGCCGACGTCTGCTCGCCCAGGATGGCGTGATCGAAGCACATCGTGTAGATCACCTTCAGACGCTGGGAGGGCACGATCCGCAGGCTGCGCGTCCCGACCTCCACCGTGATGGGCTGGCGCACCTTGAGGAAGGTCTTGGGGGCCAGTTGCCGGCGGAGCCCGGCCGCCCGCAGCAGCTCGACAAAGGGGAGTGCGCTTCCGTCCATGATGGGCACTTCGGGCCCGGTCAGATCGATCTGCACGTTGTCGACGCCCATCCCGACCAGCGCGGACATGATGTGCTCGATCGTCTTTACCGACGCCCCGTCCTTGGCGACGGTAGTGGCATAATGGGTATCCACGACGGAGTCCGGGCGGGCGGGGATCACCGGCGCCCCCGGCAGGTCAAGGCGCCGGAACGCCACGCCCCGATTGGCCGGCGCCGGGCGCAGCGTCATGGTGACGGGCTCGCCCGTGTGAAGACCGATCCCTTCGCAGTGTACCGCCCGGTTCAGGGTTCGCTGATGACTCAAGATGGGCTCCCTTTCATTGAAATCAGATGCCTGGCAACGTGCAATAAAACCCGTGGGAATTCTTGCAAGACGGATACCATCCCGGACCGAAATCGTCATCCGCTAACCACTTGAATTATTTATCGGATTCGACGAAAGAAAATATCCGGTTTCCTGTAGGATTCCCCATCGGATAATTTTGTGGCATGAGTGCAACGGACTGTGGCGCTTTTACTGTGGCTGCCGCATTCGAGGGGAGTCGGCGGAGGAGGCGGCTTGGCGGGAGGCGCGTAGCCAGAGGCACCGCAGGGCGTCGCGGAAAGGGACATCGCCGAGCGCGGCCAAGGCGTTTTCGATTTCCGCGACCCGCGCCGGATCCATCTCCCCCGCGTCACCGGGCGACGACTGGCGGGGCGAGGGGCCGATCGGGGCGGCTAGAACCTCGCCCACCCGCAGGACCATTTCCCGTATCTGCGTCGGCGCCAGCCGTCCGTTCAATGCCTGCACCAGCCGATGGCGCATCATGCTCAGGTGGTGCAACCAGACCGAATCCGTCACGTGGACGATGAGCCGGCCCTGCCAGACGGAGTGGGGCTGCGCGTGCCGCGCGATTTGCGGACCGACCACCGAGGGCCAAACACGCCAGATATCGTGTTGGCGGACCCTGCCCTCCAGACCGAGCCGCTGGAGGGCCGCCGCGACCGCGTCGGCCATCCTGACCGGTTGGCGCCATCCGGGGCCGCTCATCTCTCGTCCCCTCCACCCGGAACGGCCGGGGGGCGGCCCGCTCGAACCGCCTCGTCGATCCCGCGGTTGGCCAGGGCGTCCGCCTCCGCGTTCAGTTCGCGGGGCACGTGGTGGATGGCGAAATGACTGAACCCTGCGATGCGCGTCTTTGCCGCGGCGTGGAGCGGTCGCAACACGGGGTGCTTGACTTGGTAGCGTCCCTGGATCTGGCGCACGAGGAGCTCCGAGTCGGAGTACACCTCTAGGTCGTGGATTCCCAGCGCCACGGCGCGCTCCAGCGCCGCCAGCAGCGCGGAATACTCGGCGACGTTGTTGGTGGCCTCGCCGATCCCGCGGTGCATCCGCTCCGCCACACCGCCGTCCGGCCGGAGAAACACCACCCCGATCCCGGCCGGCCCCGGATTGCCGCGAGACCCCCCGTCGATGTGCACGCGCACGGCCCCGGATACGGCGCGAGAGGCAATGGGAGCCGCGGCCGCCGGCGCCGCCAGGATCCGGACCGCGGCCCGGGCGGCCCGGATCGCCTCGTGCGGCGAGAGGCCGGCCGGGAGGTGAAGTACCCTGGGGCCGGGCTGCGCTTGAGTCAACAGGCGGAGTGCGGCGAGCAGACTCGCGGTATCCACACCGCTATCCGGGGAAATAGAGTATCCGGTTGCAGGATGGGCAGGTGAACATCCGGTCGTTCCGTTTGACCTCGGCG
Organism: bacterium; assembly: GCA_029580855.1. Taxonomy (GTDB): domain Bacteria; phylum Methylomirabilota; class Methylomirabilia; order Methylomirabilales; family 2-02-FULL-66-22; genus 2-02-FULL-66-22. The sequence goes on from JAKPQH010000015.1 coordinate 93,722, forward strand.
TAGGTCTGCGGCGTGAGCGTCATCCCGCAACCCTGACATGACCCGTCCGCCACGGGGACGACGGCCACATCGCGGCTCTTCATCAGCCGCGCGTACATGCGGAGGAGTTCGCCGTCCAGACGGCTGGCCTGCCCTTTCCGCGCCGCCTCCAGGCCGGCCAGCTCTTTCTGCAGGGCGGCCAGCCTGACCTCTTTCTCCCGGCGCTCCGCCTCCACGTCGCGCTGCGCCGCCCTGAAGACCCGCTCGGCCTCGGCGACGGCCCTGGCGGTGACGTCAGCCGCTTCCATCCACTCCAGGACCTCGGTCTCGAGCTGCGACGACTTGACCTTGAGAGCCTCGATCTCCTTCAGGACGGCGGAATACTCCTCGTTCGTCTTGATCTCGAAGAGGCGGGCCTGCTTCTTTTTGGCGCCCTGCGCCGCCTCCTCCAGCTCGCGCTCCTTCGCCCGCCGATCCTTTTGGAGCTGATCGGAGCGCCTCTTCGCGGCCTCGAAGGCCTCTCGCGCCTCGCTCAGGCGCCCCTCGAGCGCCCCGATCGCCCCGGGGATCGCCCGCGCTTCGGCGTCCAGCTTGGCGATGGTCAGGTCGAGCTGCTGAAGCTCGATCAGCTTGTCGAGTCCGTCCCACATCCCGGATAGTCCATCCGATGGCGAGAGGTCACGGACCGCGGAGTATGTCACAGATGCCACGTCGGGTCAACCCCGACGGCGAACGACGCTACGCGGCGCCGTTGAACTCCTTGACCGCGTCCAACATGGCCACCACGTTCTCGACGGGAGTGTTGGCCTGGACGCAGTGAATCGCGTTGAAGATGTAGCCGCCCCCCCTCGCGAAGATCCGGCACCGCTCCAGCACCTCCGCGCGCACCTCCGCCGGCGTGCCGAACGGCAGGGTGCGCTGCGTGTTGACACCGCCGCCGTAAAAGACCAGCCGCTCGCCGTACGTCTCTTTGAGCGCATGGGGCTCCATTCCCGCCGCGGAGCACTGGACGGGGTTGAAGACGTCAAAGCCCACGTCGATCAAGCGGGGCAAGAGGGATGCGACGGCGCCGCAGGTGTGCTTCATCGTCTTCCATCCCGTGTTGGCGTGGATCCACGCGTTCATCCGTCGGTAGTGGGGCGCCCACAACGCGTCGAAGGTCTCCAGCGAGCAGAACCGGGAGGTCTGGGTTCCGAAGTCGGTGCCGCACAGGTAGACGATGTCGACGGCGTCCCCCACGGCCGCGTGAAGCTGCTGGAGGCGGGTCATGGCGATCTCGCACTGGCGGGCAAAGACCTCGCGGACGTAGTCCTGCCGCGCGACCAAGGACACATACCACTCGGTGATGTCGCGAATCCCCCGGGGATGCCGGAGACCCGGCGCGGGCACCCACGCAATGTCGCCGAAACCGGTCCCGCCCACGGCCACGATCACCGCCCGCCCCGTGCCCGCGGCGGCGGCTATCCCCGCCTTGAAGTGCGCCAGGTCCGCCTCCGACAGCGGCCCGAATTCCTCGAGATTATCCGCCGGGTCGAGGCGGTCCTCGTCGATGGTGCGTTGTCGGATGATCGTGTCGAAGAAAAAGCTGCTGGGCGGCATCCGCCCGCTGGGGGGTGCAGTCGGATCCCCCATGGGATAGGTCAGCAGGTCTCCGTTGGCGTCGGTGGTGTGTTGGAAGTGGCCCGAGATCAGAACGACCTGCCCCCAGGGTGTCCGAAACTCCTTCCAGTTCTCGTTGGGATAGCCGTACACCGTGTTGCGCGGCAGGACACCGGCGATGTCCAGCCCCATGGTATCGGCCAGGTCGTTCTCGACAAGCCCCAGCATGTTGTACGGGACATGTACCTTCACCGGCCGGCGTTCCAGACCATAGTACGCGCGCAGACGCTCCACGGCGAGACAGTGCATTCCGGTCACGGTCGTCGCGCCGAAATCGATGGGAACACGGTCCGGTTCGCGGTGCGCCAGCGTCGCTCGAACGCGCTCACGGCTGGTCATCGGGTGCACCTTTCTCTTGCCGCGCGCGTCCCGCGGCGCGGTGTGTGGTTCTCCCCGGCTCAGGACTTCTCGGGAGTGAACAGGCCCAGTCCGACCTCGGCGTCCATCCGTCGCACCAGCTTTACGTCGGCAATCTCCGCCACGATGCCGTCCAGTGTGGCCAGGACCGGGTTCTCGCCCGCCACCACGTGACCGGCGTAGACCGTGCCGTGCTGATCGGAGAATGTCCCGTGAACGTGCAGAAGCGTCTCACCCGTCTCGGACTGGAACACGACCCCCTGCAGACTCACCACCTCGACCGGCCCCTGGACAACCTGCGGCTCGGTGTAGCCGGCGCCGAGCTTCGTCTCCGGCCTCGGCGCGAGGACCTGGTATGTCATCTTCTGCAGGCTGCCGATTCCCGCCAGGACTGCCCCATGCTTGATCTCGTTTGCTTCGCAAACCGTTTTGAGCCCGTTCATCAGATCCGTACCGCGCCGCAGCCGTACCGGCACCACCTTCCCGAACCGTCCATCCGCGTGATACGCGCCGGGACCCGTCATTTCGTATGTCCTCCGACCGGACTGTGTGCTAAACTGCTGCCGCATCTGTTCCGAACGCCGGTACCACCATAACACAACCCGGCGCGTGTCCGCCAGATGCGACGTACCCTCGGAGGCACGGCTCTTCACCTCCCGCCGGGATTCCGGCGAAGGACGCCCCGGAACGCGCCGCTTCCGCTCCGCGCGGCCCAACGACCGCCGAACGGGGGATGCGCCGTCCGCGCCGACGATGGAAAGACCGGAGCGGGGTTGTCGTGAGCGGGGAAAGGGCCGCGCAAAAACTTGTCGCTTTTCGACGCATCGTCGGAAAAGCCGACGACTTTTTGCGCGGCGATACCCCGCGGCCGCGCCAGGTCTTCATAGGTTTCCTGGTCGGAATGGTATGGACTGTTCGGGATTTCCGCCGAAGGCGCGCGCCGCACCCGTTTTGTGTATCAGATGGCACAATAAGTGCTGTCCCGTAACCCTGCACGCCGAGGTGGGGTTTCGTGTTTTGCTCGGCCCCACCGATCCCTGGCCGGCAAATACGCCTTTCGTCCGTATCCGCGGCCGACCGAGGCCGTTTTCAGCATTGGACACACATAGGGTCGAAATCGGCGCCACACCAGGGGAGACCCGCAATGAAACCATCCGATGGGCAGACAAAGCGTGGTCGGACACCGGTCGTTTTCCCGAGCGTTCTTCTGCTGCTCCTCGGCGTGCTGCTGATCGGCGCAACGCCCGTTACGGTCCGGGCCGTGCCGATCTACGAGAGCGCTGCGGCTTCTCCGCCGGGTTTGCTCGGCGGCGGTCCCGACGAGAATCTGGGGGTCGTGCAGAACCAGTCGCTCGGGGTAAAGTTTCACGTTTCCGGACCGGTGACAACGGGCTGCATCGGGGGATACTTTGCGGAATTTACCCCTGGCACCGCCTCGGAAATCCTAGGGGCCATTGTGAGGCTGCACGGGCCGCACGACTTCCCGGATTCCTTCGCCCTGACCGCCGACGATGTGCTGGGGACGACGCGGATACGAATCTCCGACGTGTCGGGCGACTTCGTGGGCAATCTTTCCCTGCGGCTGACCGGCGGTTGGTACGCTTTGGTCTTTGCCGCGACCGGCGTCCGGGACAGCAATGCCGCCGTGATGCCCGGGGTGCACACCGAGATCGAAGACCCCTTGTACTTTTTCGGCAGAACGACCGGCGCGGCGGACGGCTTCGAGTATCTTGACGGAGGCGGCCTGGACGGAATCCGTATGTTTGTCGATTCGGCCCCGACCGTCCCCGTCCCCGAGCCCTCGACGATCATTCTCCTGGGCTCCGGGTTGGCGGGACTCGGCGGGATGGCTTGGAGGCGCGGCCGGAACTGACCGCCGGGTGGCGTGCATGTGTCTGCGAGCGTCGGGATCGTCCGGCGCTCGTGACGTTTGGGCGCCGGAATTCGCGCCGCCATCGGATCCGCGGCGTCCGGGCCATGAAATGACGAGACGTGGGGCTCATGCCGAACGCGCGAGGGCCGCCACGAGCGTCTCGGGCCGGAGGACGGTGTAGTCCTTGGCGATCCGAATCACCGCCGGGTGTCCCTGGAACTCCCGCGCGTCGAGACTGGTCGTGAGCGCGACGGCCTTCATGCCGGCGCGGCCCGCGGCTTCGACCCCCGGAATGGCGTCCTCGAAGACCACGCAACGCGACGGCTCGATTTGAAGCGCATCGGAAGCCTTGAGGAAGATCTCCGGATCCGGCTTTCCCGTCAGGACATCCTCGGCCCCGACCACGACCCGGAAGTCGGACGCGATCCCGAGGCCCTCCAAGACAAACTCCCGATTCTCCTTTTCCGCCGCCGTGGCGACGGCCAGCGAGACGTGCAACCGGTGCGACTCCGCCAGGAAGTCGGCCAAGCCGGCGATCGGCCGCAGGTGCGCCCCGCAGAGGGCCCGGAATCTCGACTCTTTCCGCGCCCCGAATCGCGCCACCTCGGCGTCGGACAGCGCCAGGCCGAGCACCTCGCGCAGGATCTGGTGATTCATCTGCCCGCTGGTTTTCCGAAGAAAATCCCGATCCGGCATCCGGACGCCGAGTTCATCCAGCAGATCCATCCATGCCTGGAGGTGGTACGGCATGGTGTCCGCCAGCGTGCCGTCCATGTCGAAGAGAAACGCCGTCCGCTCGACCATGATCCTCCCCGCCCCACGGCCGGAGGGCGTCATCCATCCGGCGCCGTGTTCCGGTGTCCCACCCGAGGCGCCCCACACAGAAACGCCGGTCAACAGACGGTGCCGACCGGCGTCGAAACGTGGCTCCCGGTCCGATGCGCGGCGACGGCCCCCGCCGATAAGCGACGACCGCCATCCAACTGCGCCCGCCTCAGGGTTACGCGTCCGGAGCCTCCAGCGTGACGAGGAGTCCGGTGCATTCTTTGTCCTCGACAACCGAGGCCAGCCGGATGGGAATCTCGTTTGCGCCGAGGCGGAGCGCCGTCCGGAAGTGCCCGGGCTCCGACGATCGGACGAGCTCCATCGCGAGCTCCTGAACGCCTTCCCGGTGCGGCGAGGGGAGCAGGGAAGAGAAGAGTTCGCCGACCAGTTGCCCCTCTTTCGTTCCAAGGATGTCGCAGGCGGTGGGATTCGCCATGACGATGCGGCCGTCACGGTTCAACTCCAACACGCCGACGCCGAAGGCCCGGAGGATCGCCGCCAGGTGCCGCCGCTCGAGAAGCAGCTCGTTGACGATTCGCCGCGGCCTGAAATTGTCGTATCCGAGAACTTGGCCTTCCGCCTTTTCCCGCCCGCTTTCCTCGAACCGGTTGATGACGCGGACGATGTTCTCCACGGCGATCGGCAGCGGGCCTTTCGCGACGTACGCGTCCGCGGTGAGCTCCGGAAAAAGACGGTAATCCTGAGGGCTCAGCCCGGAGAAGGCGATGATCGGAATGTGCCGTAGACGGTCGTCCTGTCGCACGGCGGCGGAAACGCGTCCTCCGTCGATCTTGGGGATGACGATGTCCAGGAGAATGTAGTCCGGCACCGACTCGCGGATGACGGAAAGCGCCTCCAGGCCGTCCTGAGCCGTCCGTACCAGGAAACCCCGCTCGCTCAGCAGGTCGGTCATCGTCTCGAGGAAAAACCGATCGTTATCCACAAAGACGATGGTTCTCTTTGGGTTGGGCTTCTGATCCCTGCCGACTGTCATCGCCGATCCCGCACGACAATCACCGATCCTCCCGCGCTCCCGCCCCCCACCGGGTAAACGCGCGGCGCATCGCGCGGACCGGGGCGGGCCGGCAAACCGATTGTATTAACTTAAGCCACGCTCGGCAAGCCGCCGGAGCTTTCCCCGTGCCCGCCGGCTGTTCGACGATCCCAAGGATGCACGCGGCGATCGCGCATGCTCATTTTTCAGGGCATGGCCTGCCGGGCTTTCCGCGTTTGCCCTGTCGGCGTCCGGCGGAAGCCATGGTCTCCGGTTTCACGGTCATCGCCCGCCTCCGGGCGGCGCGGACGGTTTGGGCGTCGCGCATGCTTCGTTGCTGGGCTCCGAATAGCTTGACGCCTTGAAGACTTTCACCCGGTAGCAGTAAATCACGCCCATTTCGACCGACGTGTCCACGTATGTCACGGTGTTTGGGGGTAGGGTGGCAAGCGGTAGATACTGACCGGTCCCGGCGATCTTCCGCTCAACCAGGTACCCGTCTTCGTCTGTGGCGTTGTCGGCCCATGCCACCTCGAGGCGGGGCAGGCTGGCCACGGCAGCCCGATAGCGGCCCTCCAGATCGTCGGCCTGGGCGGCCGCACCGGATCGTCTGAGATCGTCCGCTATCTGCCGGATCGTCTCCCGGATTTGCGTCGTCCCTCCCGGAACATAACCACTGTCGCGCAGCAGCAATCGGGCCGTCTCGTAGGAAAGCGAGACAAACTCTGCGCCGCCGGGCGCATCCGTGGAGGGAGTCTTCGCCCGCGTGCACGCGTGTTCCCATATGACGTTCGGGTAGGCGGTGTAGCCGGCGAGTCGCCGGGTGTCCCGCGCCGCCGCCACGCACCCCTCCCAGTCGCCGCGGGCGGCCGCCTCGAGGGTGCGTCGCTCCGCGCGAAAGAGTTGGGGCTGGTGCCGGCACGGAAGGGCCAGGGTGAGGCGGTGGCCCTGGCGAAGCGCCGCCAGATCGAACGGCCCCCCGGGCGGTACCCGGGCGTAGGCGCGGGCGCGCTCCTCTGCGGTCGTGACCGGGGCGCCGCCCACCTCGACGATGCGATCTCCCGGACGTAGCCCCGCCTGCTCCGCCCACTCGCCGACTGCGACCACGTAGCCGGACGCGGACTCGGCCCATCCGCGGCTGCAGGTCGGCGGTCCCGGCGTTGCGCGGTCCAAGTTGGCCAGCGCCTCTCGGGCCAGCGCCTCCACCTCTGCCCTGCCCTGGGGTGTTGAAGGCGTCTTCACCGCGGGGGCGCACGCGGTGCACGCGGCCATTCCGATGACGAGGAAGCGCCAGGCCGACCCGTGCGTCATGTCTCACCCCCTCGGTCGGGAGCCGCTACGAAAACACGGATCCGGTTGTCGCCGTTTCGTCGGATTCCGTGTGCCGTTTCGGGGCTTCTGCGGTCAAGTGATTCTTTGACAGCGGCGCATCGGCGGTGTCGCGGTGTCGGTCATTTCGGATCGGGCCGGACCGACCCCGATCCGACGAGACCGTGGCGCCGCCGATGCCTCCGCGCGGGGCGTCCGGACCGCCGTGAAAAGCCGTGGGCGGAAGACAAAAACCCGCACGAGCGCGCATCACGCGGTTCAAGCGTCCCGCGTTTCGTGGGCGGGCCCGCCGGACCACAAACCTGGGGCGCTCCGATTATAAACTTTCTTCCGTCGACTCACCCACTTCGCCTTCGAGGATGACGAGGACGCCGCTGCACGCCCCGTCTTCCACGATGGGGACCACGCGGACGCTGATGAGTCTGCCGTCGAAATTGAGTGCGGTCACGACCTGCGCGGGTTCTTCGGATTGCACGACATCGGCGAGGAGGCGCCGGATACCCGGCTGATCGGCGGGGGGCATGAGGGCGACGAATGTCTCGCCGACCAGCTCGGCCTCGGTCATCCCGAGGAGGTCCGAAGCGCCCCCGTTCACCCAGGCGATGGCCCCGTCCCGGTCCACCTCCAGCGCGCCGGGTGCAAGGGCGCGCAGAATCGCGACCAGGTGCCGCCTCTCGCGAAGCAGTTCGCCCACGATGCGCCGGGACCGGAAGTCCTCATAGCCGAGGACTTGTCCTTTTAGTTCTTGCGGTGGAGACGCCGCAAGCCCCCGGAGTGCGGTCAAGAGGTTCTGCGCGGTGACGGGAAGGCGGCCCTTCGCCACGTAGGCGTCGGCTGTGACACCTTCGAAGAAAGTCTGGTCCTGCGGGCTGAGGCCGGAAAAGGAAATGATCGGCGTCCGCTGGAAACGCGAGTCCTGGCGCAGGGCGGCACAGAGTCGGCCGCCGTCGAGTTTCGGAAGGACAACGTCGAGAATGATGTAGTCCGGTTTGACGGCGCGGATGAGCGCGAGACCCTCGAGTCCATCGCGGGCCGTATGCACTTCGTAGCCCGCCCCGCTCAACACCTCGGTCATGGCCTCCAGGATCATGGCATCGTCATCGACAAGAACAACCTTGTCCTTTTTCCCCTCGGCCTTTCCCTGCGGCAAAGTCATGGTCGCCCCCACGTTCGTGGTCTAGGTTGGCTGAGAATAGCACAAACGGGCACGAAAGCGGAGACGCGTCATCCGCTGCGGCCCGAACCGCGCCTCGTCCTGCCCGCCGTCGGTACGGCCCTGCCCGCAGACCTCGGTGGCCCGCCGGGAGCCGCACCGGAGCTCGAGCGCGGTCATTATCCATCCTGGCGCGGTGTCGAGTGAGCTTACACTTTTCGACCAAACGACGAACCGCCGTTTCGACGCGCTTGGCGCGCCGGTGTGTCGCAAGTGCCTGCCGCTAAACACGAGAGGGGGTGCGGTCCGGTCGTTTCGGGGTTTCAGGCACGCTCTATGCTGCACCTCCTCCGGAGGGCGTTGCCGCGAGGGAATGTTCTGCCCGCCGTTGAGGCTGTAAAGCGGCGCGTCTTCTCGTCTCCAGGGGTGAATCTGCCGTGCGCGTCAGCCCGACACTCGGCAGCGGACCGCGAGGGACCAGGGAGAGCCAGCCATGTCAGGGATGGTCGGAGGAACCGACGGCGAGCGGGTGATTCAGTGGATGGAGCAAAGCCCAAGGGTATTCGAGGCGCTGCAACGGATGCTGCAGGACTACGACCAGACCAGAGAGGCGGCAGAGGCCACCACGGCCGACCGGGACCGACTCCGCGAGCAGTGCGAGGCGCTGCGCGAACAGGTCAGGCAGCTCCACGGCGAGCTCGCGCGGCTCCAAAAAGAACGGGCCGAGGCGGCCCAATGGTGCGCCGCCATGATCCGAGAGGCGGCCGCCCGGTTTTCGATACCGCTCCCGCCCGCGTGACCAGGGGTGGCTCACCCGCTCACGTCGAGGCGTGCTTTCGCGAAGCGTCGGGAGGCTTCCGACGCTCGTGATGTGCATGACGGGCTCTGTTCGCGGGATCGGGTCTTCCCCGTGAATGGGCAACCGTGATGTTCTGTGGTGTTTTGGTGTGTTCGTGCGCTCCCGAACCGAGCTCGCCGCGTTCGCGGCGGGCGAGGCCATACCACCTCCGCGGCCTCCGGGTGCTGCTCCTCCCCGCGACGTCCGCCGTCCGAGTCCGCGTTGACACGGCCCCGGCCAATACGTAGCGGATCGCCTCCCGATATTGATCGCAATCGTTTCGGTGGAGTCCGTCATCGGCAGGGATCACGGCGGCACAGCCACATCAGGTTGTCGCCGCGGATGACACACTGATCGTGGATCCCGGCGGTGACCGCACGGTGCCGCTGCCTGCCGTGCGCCTCGCTCGGCGCAAAGTGCATGGCGTTCAGCCGCTCCGACCCTCCGCACTCCGTGCTTGGCCCGTCGCGTCTTTGCCTCCCGTGCGCCGCCCCCTGTCTGCTGCCGGCTGCCCTTCCCTCCGCTCTGCGCTTCCTGCCCCCTGCCGCCTGTCTCACCGCGCCGCCCGCGGTTTACTGACCGAGCTTATGTTTCGAGACCCGACCCCATGATCTGCTTGATTCCCGGCTTCCTGCATAGGTATACCCTTTCCAAAAATGTTGAACTTTATGCTGAGGAGGTGAACCTCGATGCCAGTGGTAGGCACCTCGGCTAAGGGGCAGATACTCATACCCGCAGCCATTCGGAAGAAGATCGGCCTCAAGGCACGCGCCAAGGTCTTGGTGACATTGGGCGAGCAGGATACCGTCATCCTCCGCCCCGTCCCCGCCGATCCTGTCGATGCGGCGTGCGGTTTTCTGAAGGGCGAGCCCCCGCTCGCCCGCGCTCTGGGGCGAGAACGCCGGGAGGATCGGATTCGTGAAGAAGTCAAGCGTGCTCGACTCGTTCGCCCTGATCGCGTATCTCGGACGGGAGCGCGGGTGCGAAAGCGTTCGGCCCCTGCTCCATGACGCGGCGGCATCCGGTGTCCCGCTGCCCATGAACGAGATCAATCTCGGAGAGGTATACTATCTCGTCGCCAAAGAGCGCGCTCTCCAGAAGGCTGAAGAATGCCTCCACCGCCCGGAAACACTCCCCATTCGTGTGCTCGCCAATGCCTTCTCGCAGGTCCTTGACGCAGCGCGACTCAGGGCGCAATTCCCCGTGTCGTATGCGGACGCTTTGCCATCGCTGCCGCCATCCGCGAGAATGCCCGTCTCGTCACCGGTGACCCGGAGTTCCGTTCCGTAGCGCACCTCCTGGTCGTGGCGGACGCGCGTCCGCGGGGACGAGTCGCGCGGGTGCCGGGCTTCGCGGCGGTTGAATCGGACCTGGACGCTGCGTGCGGCGCGGGCGGGCGGGGTGACCGCCGCGGTCGCGCCGGTGCCGAAACCGCCGGCCGAGGTCGCCCGGGGGAGCCCGTTGTTCCGGGACCCGCTGGAGGATGCGAAGCTTCGGGTGGATCGCGACGCGTTCCTGGACCAGACGTTTGCAGCGCTGCGGGCCCGCCGGGCGCGTCTCGGGACCCGCCGTATCTGGCGCGGACCTGTGGGGTTCTGGGACCTGAAACCGGATTACCGACCCGGGGACGTTTTCGAGCTGTGACGAACCATGGCGCTTGCTCAGACCAAAACGACCATTTGCTTGTGAAATTGTCCCCTGAATCCAATATGTTTCCGTCCCTCCACGGTCACGTGTGCCTGTTCCACGCCCGACCTCGCCGGCGCCCGCAGCCGACGGGCCGGGTCCGCGTGTCTGCGGCACGCCGTCATACGCGATGCAAATCCGACACTCTAGCGCCCCGACGCGACCCATGCCCCACGGTCCGGAGCCGCCCGGGCGAACACCGCGGATACCGCCAAGCGCCCACGCGCCCGGAGCGGTACAGTCCGGAATTCAGCCCCTGGGTACAGAGGGCTGCTACCGGGGGGTACTTTTTTCGGTGTGCATCAGAAATCCGGAAACATCCGGGCCATGCTCTGGCGGGGCCGCGGCTACCGGGATCACTTGCATTTGCTCCTCACGGTCCAGCACACCACGGCCGACAGCCGACGGCTCCGGGCCGCATGGTTCCGGAGCCGTTGCAGGATTCCTGGGACGAGCGAGATTTTCATAGTACCGATCCGCTGTGCGCGGCGACGCAAGAGTCACCATCACCCGATCAGGACCCAGAGCCTGTGTGGTTTTGGCTATGCCAGGTTGGGCAATGGTCAATCCGCCGCGGCGTTCGCGCTGCACACAACTTACTTCTGCCGTCAGCGTGTCAAAACCCGATCTAGCCGCGGTGCGGCCGCGGAGACATTGGAACGGTTCAATGGCGTGCCGGCCTTTTGAAATCGGACGATGATGCTGATCCGTCGGTTGGCCGCATCGAGTGGATCGGAGCGGTTGGCCAAACGGCGGTCGGCGTACCCCACCACGCTGGCCACCTGATCGGGGCGTAACCCGTTGTTGTCCAGGATGCGACGGGCGGCGTTGGCACGATCCGCGGAGAGTTCCCAGTTGGTGTAGCTCGGGGGTCCAACGTACGGACGGCTGTCCGTGTGGCCTTCCAGCATGACGTGGTTTGGCAGTTTCCCGACCTCCCCGCCGATCAATCCCAAGATCTCCAGCGTCGTAGGCTTGATACGGGCGCTACCGACGTCGAAAAAGACGCCCTGAGCCGTCTCGACCAACTCGATGCGCAGCCCCTCATCCACAATCTCGATCTTGACCTTGTCTTCCAGTTTCGCCAGGTGCACCTGACCGTGGATCTGTTCCCGAAGCGCCGCCGCCGTCGCTTCCAGAGCCACGCGATCCGCATCCCGCCGCGCGACGTCCGGATTCGGCGCCGGTGGGGGTGGTAGGCGCATCTCGGGGGTCGGCCCGCCTTTCAGGATGCTGGGGGCGCCCGACTGGAACACTGTCGGGTCTTTGAAATATGCGGCCACCGCCTCTTTGACCGACTTGCTTTGCCCGACGATCCACAGGACGATGAAGAGCGCCATCATCGCGGTCACGAAATCCGCATAGGCCACCTTCCAGGCGCCGCCGTGGCGCCCGCCGTGCTTGGACTTCTTCTTGACGATCCTACGCGGTGCGTCCATGGATCCTCGTCGCGTTCGTTAGCGCGGCACAACCGCCTTGCACGCGTCTTCCAGGGTGGAGGCGCTCGGTCGGTCGTAGCTGAAGATGACCCGCCGGCTGAACTCCACTGCCACGATCGGCGCGGAGCCGTTGGCGAACGCAAGGACGCCGGCCTTGATGCACTGGAGCATCTTCCCCTCCTCCTGGCTCATCGCCTCCAGATTGACCGCCAAAGGCTGGACAAACCCGTAGCACAAGAGGATTCCGATGAATGTGCCGACCAGGGCCACGGCGACCTTGTGCCCGATCTCCTCGGGCGGGCCGCTGATGGCCTGCATCGTGATCACGACACCCAAGACGGCGGCCACGATCCCGAGACCGGGCAGCGAATCGCCCAGCCGCGCCAGGAGGCCGGGATGTCTCGCACCCTCCTCCTCGTGTGTCTCGATCTCGGCGTCCATCATCTCTTCAAGTTGGGCGGGTGTCACGGATCCGTCGACGAGCAGCTTGAGCGAATCGCACAGGAAATGGAGCGCGCGGCGATTCTTGAGCAGTCCCGTATACTTCGAGAAGATCGGGCTCTTGAAGGGGTCGGAGACGTCCTGGTCCAGAGCGATGAACCCGTTCTTCTTGGCATTGATGAACGTCTCGTACAGGACCGTGAGCAGCTCGAGATACATGGACTTGGACGGTCCGCCCCCGGCAAAAACCGCCGGGAGCCGACCCGCCAGCCCCTGAAGGACCTTGAGCGGAGTTCCGATGAGGAGAGATCCGAGGGCCGCTCCACCGATGATGAGGAACTCCGCCGGCTGGAAGAGGAGCAGGACGGGTCCACCCTCGATGATGAACCCCCCCAACACGCCGATGAGCACGACGACCGCTCCGATGATGACGAACATGGTCTCAGCCCTCGGTGGTGCGGATTTCAGTTCCACCGATCTAGGGGTCCGTACGGTGTCCATCGCCGGACCCGCATGCAAAAACGTTTGCGTACGGTCCTGCCTTGCCGCGAGAATACACCACCATGGCAGCGCGGACGCTCCAGCTGACGCCTTCTCTGAACGGCTGGTATTACACCACGACGACCGCACGCCAGTTCCCAACGCGACGCCCGGCCGTCCCGGTCCGGTCGCACGGCATCTCTGGTGCTCATCGCGGCGTCGAACCCCGCCGGTCTCGGGTACGGAGCCGACGGCCGGCCCCGTCCGGCAACCGCCGGACCGCGGTTACGGCTACGCGCCTGACGTCGCCCCTCATGGGCGCACGTCATCACCCGACCCGTCCGGTGTGTCCACCGGTACCGCGATCGGCAGCGTAAACCAGAAACGGCTACCCGCCCCGGGCGTACTCTCCAGGCCGACCTGGCCGCCGTGCAGAACCACCAGGCGGCGGGTCAGCGACAGGCCCAGCCCGGTCCCCTCGTGTCGGCTGTCGCCCACCTGCTCGAAGTCTTGGAACAGACGCTGCTGATCCGCCTCCGCAATGCCGATGCCCGTGTCGCGCACCGAGATCTCGACGAAGGCTACGGTGGCCGACCGGGTCGCCATGCCGGCGGGATCCTGCACGTCGTTGATCCGGGGTGCGCGCACCGTGGTCTCGCGCGGCGGAAGCATCCGGGCCGTTACGGTCACCTCCCCTCCCTCGGGGGTAAACTTGATCGCGTTGCTCAAGAGGTTGAGCAGGATCTGGTGCACGCGGACCGGGTCCGCCTGGACCGGTGGGAGATCGTCAAGGATCACCCGCGCCGTGTGGAGATGCTTGGTCGCCGCTTGGGGCTGCATGACGGCCAGCGCCTGGTCGACGGCCCCCGCAAGCGTCATCGGCCGCAAGTGCAAGCTCAGTTTCCCTGCCTCCATCTTCGCGAGGTCGAGAATATCGTTGATCAGGCGCAACAGGCGCGTGCCGTTGTCGTGCACGTGGCGTACGTACCGACGTTGTCGCTCGGTCAGCGATCGGCCGGTGTCCCCGCGCAAAAGTTCGGAAAACCCTAGGATAGAGTTCAGCGGGGTGCGCAGTTCGTGTGACAAATGCGCGAACAATTGTCCCTTCTGGCGCGCAGCCGCTTGCAGTTCCGCGTTCAGATGCTCGAGCGCCGCCGTGCGTTCTCGCACCCGGGCCTCCAGCGCCTCGGAGTGCTGCTTCAGCCGCCGGTACAGCGCCGCATTCTCGATGGCGATGGTCGCCTGGCTCGCGAGAATGGGCAGCAGCCGCGTCGCGTCGTCTCCCACGTGGTCCTCGGATCGCTCGTGCAGCGCGAACACACCCATGCACCCGCCCTCCGGCCCCAGCGGCGCCGTAAAGAGCATCGCGTCCTCAAACGGCGACCAGCCCGGTGTTCCTGGAGGAACCGGCGCCTTCGCGACGACCTGACCCGTCGCAAATGTTGTGCCCAGCGGTCCGGCTCCCGCCGGGATACGGCTGGCGTCCGGGTGTCCCGGCGGCAAGATCTCCACGGCGCCCTCCGCGACGCACCGCGCGCGAAGAACGAGTTGGCCGGTTTCGTCGGCCAAATAGATACTGCACGCGGCGCTCCCCAGGTCTTCCTGGACGATGGTGAGCAGGCGGCGGAAAACCTCATCCAGCTCGGTGCAGTCCCGCAGCACGTCCGACAGACGGCGGAGAAACGACAATTCTTGGATCTTCTGCTCGTAACGCACGCTCAACTCGCCCAGGCCCGCTGCGTACAGATCCCGCTCGCGCCGCATCTCGGCCAAGGCGGTCGGCGACGAAGGCGCGGTCTCGCCAACCAACGGATGTCCTGTCAATGCATCACCTGTAAGAAGGTCTCGACGGCCTCCCGATCCTGCGTCAGTGCGTCGGTCCACCGCTGCAGCTCGGCGGATCCGATCTTGAGTCTCCGCAGCACGTCCGGGTCCGGCAAGGGGACGAGCACGTCTCCGCCCGAACCGATCCCGGCATTCCGGCTCAGCGTGTCCGCCAGATGCACGACGGCTGTCAGCGCGCGGCAGTTCGGGCTGGCCGCGGCGGGTCGGTGATGAAACGCAATGGGCTCGACGATGGCTGCTGGGAAACGCCACCGCTCCGCCAGCCATCTCCCAACGGCCGCGTGGTCCACGCTGAAGAGCATCACCTCCGCCTCGCGGATCAGGCAGGGCATCTCCGCGGCGATGCGGACCGCCTCGGCGTATCGGGGGCGGAAGAAGCGGTCGAGTACCACTTTCCCGACGTCGTGCAGGAGGCCGCCCACAAAGGCCGCTTCGGCGTCGACCACCCGCAGGGTCTTCGCGATGAGGCGCGCCGCAGAAGCGGTGACTCCGACGTGCAGCCAGAACCGTTCGCGGTCGAAACTGTCGGCCGGACCGTTCTCGTTCAGCGTCTGGCACACCGTGGCCGCCAAGACGATGCTTTTGACCGTGTCGAACCCCAGCAAGACCACGGCGTGATTGATCGTCACGATCTCTCGTCGAAATCCGTAAAACGCGGAGTTCGCCAGCCGGAGGATTCGCGTCGCGAGTGCCTGGTCGCTGCCGATGACCCGCGCCAGGTCGCCGGCAGACGCGCGCTGATCCTCGACCAGCTGGAGGACCCGCGGGACGACGATGGGCAGTGCGGGCAGATCCGCGATCCGTTGGACGATCCGCCGCGTCTCGCTCGGCGGAAGGGGCGGCATCGTGGTGCGTTCCCGTTCGGTGGTGATCATTTACGGTACCGCCTCATGTCCACACGTCCGAGCTGCCGCCGGCGTGGATTCGCGCCCAATCTGTCGGTCCGGTGATTTCGCCTGGGGCTGCAAGAGCACTGCCAGGTCACAGCAATTACGCTTTCGCACGCCGCACCGCCCATTGCGCAGGCCCGGTCGGGACAGCTTGCCCTGTGTCGACTGTCTCGCGTTCCAGCTCCAGCCTGCGACGCAAATTCCGCAGCACCTGTACCTCACCGGGGAGCAGCGACGTTTCCTCCGCAACCCGTTCCACCGCGACGCCTTGCGCCAGCAATGTGGTCGCCCCGCGGACACGTTCGCCGAGGTCCGCGCACGGGCCCACCGACTCCGCCGGCGCGGCGGGGGCGGCACTGTTCTCTTCGCACGGCTCGGCTCTCTCCGTAACCGGGGCGGGCGATGCAACCTGCGCTGGCGGCATTTCTTGCCGCGTGAATTCCTGCGCGACGGCACACAATTCTACCGCCAGGGCTTCCAGCCGCTCCTCCCGGTCACGTGTCTGCGCAGCGCGCTCCCGCAGGAGCCGCGCGATGAGAACCAAGAGCGCCGCGTTGATACCGACCTGAACAACCACAAACGCCATCAGCATGCCGTTTCTCCATCCGCACGGTGCCGAGAGTGCTCACGTCGCCGGGCCGAATCCAGGATGGTGGCGAAATGCGCCGCTCGCCCGGCGAGCATCGAGCCGCGCCACCACCACGCGCAGAGCGCGACGGCGCCAGCCAAGCACACGCTATTCGCTATGACCATGGCCGTCAACATCGGTTCACGCGCTCACACGCAGACCTCGAACGCCTCCACAGCGTCCCGCGGCCGCTCAGGGTGTGCCGGTCCGGTGTCGGCCCCTTTTGCGTCGTCCTCCGGAACCCGGCTGCGCACGTCGCGTTCCGGCCGTCGTCGATCGCGGGAGCGCTTTGGAAGATCACCGTACCTCGGGAGTGGGCGACTGTCGCGCATGCCGCACCTCAGTTCGGGGTAACGTATTCCAGGACCGGCCATGCTGCGAACGGTGTGTCGGCGAGCCGAGGCGGCGCCTCACACAGCTGACGTACCAGCTCCTCGGCGGCGCGTCGCGAGGCGGTATCGAAGGCGCTTCCCGTGGCGCCCGAGATGGCCGCATCGGTTCGCCCCTGCCACAGAATGTTTCCGTCGGCGACCCGTACGAGGCGGGCCTCCGCTCCGACCCGGGTGATGCGCGTGTCGCGGCCCCAGACCTGTTCGTGCCGGAACACGTCGACGACCAGCAGCTGGCCTACCCCGTGGCGAAGGAGCAGCCGATCCGCCAGGTGGGGATCCACGTGCTCCCCCGTCAGGAGGCCGCGCGCTGCGTGGCTGAGCGCGGGGCCAAGGTCGGGATACGCCTGCACCAGCAGGTGGCGGTCACGCACGTTGAACCACCGCAGGGCTAACTCGGCTGCCACCTGGCGACCGACCTGCCGGGCGGGCACATCCAGCGGCGACTCCCGCGGCACCTCCACGACGACGACCCAGCCCGACGACCGCTCTACCCGGTACGCAGGGTCCGCCAGAACAAAGGTGGTTGCGGGACATCCGGCGACGAGACATACCAGGAGCACGACAGGCACAGCATCACGGCACCGCATGGGCGAGTCCCCCACGGCCTGGTGCGACGTCCGGCGCCAGCGCCAGGTCGTCCGATCCCAGCTTCCGGCGCTGCAACCGCCCTCGGATCCGCTTCAGCGCCGCGCTGTGGATTTGCGAAACCCGCGATTCGGACACTTCGAGCACCGCGGCGATTTCTTTCATGGTGAGTTCGTCGTAGTAGTACAAGCTCAGCACGGTCCGTTCCGAGCGCGGCAGTTCGTCAATGATCTCCCCCAGCAGCGCTTGTCGCGCCTTGAGTGCCAGAGCCTGCCAGGGGTCGGGCGCACTCCGCTCGACGGTCGCGGGTCCTCCGCCGATCTCCCCACCGTCCTCGCCGGTGCTCGCCGCATCCAGCGAGACCTGCAGACCGCCGCGGAGCTCGTGCTGGACGCGATGGTAGTCCTCCAGATCCATCTTCAGGTATGCGGCGACCTCGTGGTCCTCCGGGGCGCGAAGCAACTGCTGCTCCAGCCGTCCGCGTGCTCGCTCGATGTGGCGGGCCTTCTCGCGCAGCGAGCGCGGCAGGGTGTCCATGCTGCGCAGGTCGTCCAGGATGGCTCCCCGGATCCGCATCTGCGCGTACGCGGCGAACTCGACATCCTTGTCGGGGTCGTAGCTCTCGATGGCCGCCAAGAGTCCCGGAATACCCGCGGATTCCAGATCGTCCACTTCCACGTACGGCGGAAGGCGCAGCGCCATCCGGCCCGCAACCCGGCGGACCAGACCGATCGTGTGGCGGATGAGCGTGTCGCGGAGCTCGGGATCGCGGCTGGCGCGGAAACGCTGCCACAAGGGACGCAGATCGTCGCTCATGGCATTCTCCGGTGACCGGCTCCCCGGTCCGGACAAGCGGAGGTCACCGACGATTCCACCAGACGACGCCAGAACTCCCCACAGGGGCCGCGCACCGCCGTACGCGCGACCCGCTCGGCGATCCCCCGAATGGCCTCGGCGGCGCGTGTGTGGGGGAAATAGAGGATCAGCGGGCGCTGCTCGCACACAGCGCGCTCCACACAGGCGTCTCGCGGGATCCAGCCGGCCAGCGGGACGTCTCGTTTGAGAAAGCGCTGTGCGATGCGCTCGATGTGCCCGTGGACCTCGCGCGCCTGGGCGGCATGCTCCACCAGATTCACGAGCAGGCGGACGGACACCTCCGCACGGCGCTGCGTGAGAATCTTGAGCATCGCGTAGGCGTCGGTGATGGCCGTGGGTTCGGGGGTCGTGACGAGGAAGATTTCGTCAGCGGCAAGTGTCAGCGCCACAACGGTGCGCGACAGTCCCGCGCCGGTGTCGAGGATCGTGAGGTCGGCGTGGCCCGGGCGACGCTGCAAGCGTGCGACCAGGGTTGCGCGGTGCGCGGCGTCGAGGTTCGCCAGGGCCTCCACGCCCGACGCCGCGGGAATCACCTGCAGGCCCACCGGTCCTTGCACGACCGCCTCGTCCAAGGTCAACCCATGGATCAGCACGTCTCGCAGCGTATGACGGGGGTGCAGGTTCAGCAGGACATCGACGTTTGCGAGGCCGAGGTCGCCGTCCACCAGACACGTCCGCTGACCCATCTGCGCCAGCGCCAGCGCCAAGTTCACCGCCAGCGACGTCTTGCCGACGCCGCCTTTGCCGGATGTCACCGCCAGACTCCACGCGCGGTTCGGGGCGACGCGTCGCAGGCCTACGGCTTGGTCACGCGGGATCGTGTCTAGCATCGGGCCCTCGTCGAGGCCGTGCGACGGCGCTCGGGTAGATCGGGGAGCAAGAGGGTCGCGAGCCGCTCCGGGGTGGCCTGAGCCAGATCGTCCGGTACCTCTTGCCCCGCCGCCAGATACGAGATCGAGAGGTCGTGTCGCAACGCGAGTCCCAGCACCGCGCCCACCGACCGGGCCTCGTCTATCTTTGTGATCAACAGCTGTCGGTAGCGCAGCGGCCGGAATCGCCGCAGAGTCTCCTCGACGTCGGTGCCCTTGGTGGTGGCGCTCAGGACGAGATGCACCTCCGGGTTGGGGATCTGCTGCAGAAACGCCCGCAGCGCGGCGATTCCCTCCTCATGGTGCGGGCTCCGGCCCGTGCTGTCCACCAGGACGAGATCCGCCCGCTCGGCGGCGCGCACGACGCGGGCGAGATCGTCGGGCGTCCGGGCCACCCGCAGCGGGACCCCCAAAAGCTCCGCGTAGATCTGCATCTGGGCGGTGGCGCCGATCCGGTAGGTATCCAGGCTCACCAGGACCGGCGGCGCTCCTCCCGCCTGCCGGCGCTGACCCGCGAGTTTGGCGATGGTCGTGGTCTTGCCGACCCCGGTTGGTCCGACCAGGACGACCACGCGCCGCGTGCCGCTCGGCACGTCCCCTTGGACCCGAAACGCCGCGCTCAGGACCGCGCGCACGGCGACACGCTCGGCGGCGCGGCGCCCCTTGCGGACCGGTGCCGGCAGGTTGGAGAGAATCTGGCGCGCCAGGGCAGCGGGGAGGTCCCGGCGGCACAGCTCGCGGTACAGGCGCTGCAGACCGGGGGTCATCCGCGGCGCCGGCGTGGCGGCCTCATGCAGCTCCAGAAGCATCTGGTACATCTGTTCCATCGTTCCCGGCCCCGCCGGGTCGAAAACCGGGGTCGCCCGCGTCCACGCGCCCGGGGCGGCGCAATCCACGGTCGTCCTCGACCGGAGCAGCGCGGCTGCCTCCCCGGGTGTCGACCCGGCGGCCAGCCCGCCTGCGGGCGCGCCGTCCTCGTCTACCGCCGCCGTCACCTCGACCCGCCCCGCCGGCCCCCCCGCGCGTGGGGCGAGCTCCGGCTCGCGCGCGTGCAGGATCACGGCGTCCGGCCCCAACTCATCCCGGACGCGCGCCAGCGCCTCGGCCACCGTCGCCGCCTCAAACCGTCGCAACCGCATCCGCCGCCTCCACCATGGCTACCGCCTTGAGCGTCACGTCACTGCCGATCTCGTTGTACGAGAGCATGGCCAGATGCGGCAGATATCGCTCCGTGAGCCGCCGGAGATGCGGGCGGATCGCCGGGCTGCACAGGATCACCGGGGTCCCCTCCAGCGATACCTTGCCCACGGTCTGCGCGATGCTCTCGATGACTCGTTGCGCGGTGCGCGGATCCAGCGCCAAGTAGCGGCCCTGATCGCCCTCGGTGAGGGCGTCCGCCAGTGTCTGCTCGAGGGCTGGGCTCAGCGTGAACACTCTGAGCGTGCCGTCTCCCGCCGCGAGCGACCGGCAAATCGTCCGACCCAGCGCTTGGCGTGCAAACTCGGTCAACACGATCGGATCCTTCGTCGAGGGGGCCGTATCGGCCAGAACCTCTAGGATCAACGCGAGGTCGCGGATCGACACCCCCTCGGCAAGCAGGTTCTGGAGCACCTTCTGAACGGTCCCAAGCGGGAGCAGCGCTGGTACCAGCGATTCCACAACGCTGGGATGGCTGGGTTTCAGGACATCGATCAACGCCTGAACCTCCTGCCGCCCGAGGAGATCCCGCGCATGACGGCGGATCGTCTCCGTCAGGTGCGTGGTGATCACCGACGACGGATCCACCACGGTGTACCCGAGCACCTGCGCCCGCTCGCGCTCGGCCGCCGTGATCCACTGCGCCGGCAGCCCAAAGGTGGGCTCGGTGGTCGGCACGCCGAGAATCGTTTCCGTAGCCGTGCCGGGGTTCATGGCCAGAAAGTGGCCCGGCAGAATCTCCCCCCGACTCACGACGAGGCCTCGCACTTTGACGCCGTACGCGTTGGGCGCGAGTTGGAGGTTGTCGCGGATCCTGACGGGTGGGACGACGAAGCCGCTGTCGGTCGCAAATTGCCGACGCACGAGACGCACGCGGTCCAGCAGGTCGCCGCCCTGACCGGGGTCCACCAGGGGGATCAGGTTGTAGCCCACCTCCAGCTCCAGCGGATCCAGCGCGAGCAGTTTCTCGACCTTTTCCGGGCCGGTCGCCGCTGCCGATGCGGGCGCGGCCGCGGCGGGGAGCGCGGGCCGCCGTGATTCCTTGAACCCACCATAGGCGACCACCCCGGTGACGACGGCCAGGAGGAGGAAGGGGAATTTCGGTAAGCCGGGGATCAGGCCCAGCACCAGGAGCGTCGCGCTGCTGATCAGGAGCGCTCGGTGGTGGCCGGCGAACTGCAGCGTAAACGTGGCGGCCAGTTCGGTGTCTGAGGCCGCGCGCGTGACGACGATACCTGCCGCCGTGGAGACGATGAGGGCCGGGATCTGCGTGACCAATCCGTCCCCGATGGTGAGCAAGGTGTAGTTGGCCAGCGCGTCAAAGATGTCCATGCGCTGCTGCACCACCCCGATGATGAGCCCGCCCACGCTGTTGACCCCGGTGATGATGATCCCGGCCACGGCATCCCCGCGGACGAACTTACTGGCGCCATCCATGGCGCCGTAGAAGTCCGCTTCCCGCGCGATCTCGCGCCGTCGCGTCCGGGCGTCGCTCTCGCTGATCAACCCGGCATTCAGATCGGCGTCGATGGCCAGCTGCTTGCCGGGCATCGCGTCCAGGGTAAAGCGAGCCGCCACCTCGGCGATGCGCCCCGCGCCCTTGGTGATCACCACGAATTGGATCACCACCAGGATGAGAAACACCACGGCGCCGACGACGTAGCTGCCCCCGACCACGAAAAGGCCGAAGGCGTGAATGACTTCCCCCGCCGCTTGCGGGCCCTCGCTGCCATGGAGGAGGATGAGCCGCGTGGACGCCACGTTGAGGGACAGCCGGAAGAGGGTCAACAGGAGGAGCAGCGACGGGAAGACCGAAAAATCCAGCGGCCGCAGGATGTACATCCCGATGAGCAGCGTGAGGAGCGACAACGCGAGGTTGCCCGTCAGCAACAGGTCCAGAAGGACGGACGGCAAGGGCACGAGCATGACCGCCAGGATGCCCAGGACCGCGATGGCCAGCCCCACGTCCGCGCGGGCGGCGAGCGAGCGCGCCATCATGCGGCCCCCCGCCGTGCCGCGCGTGCGTACACGTAGGCCAACACGTTCGCGACGGCCTTATAGAGCGCCACCGGTATCTCGCCCCCCACGTCGACGAGCTTGTAGAGCGTCCGGGCCAACGGGATGTCTTGGACGACCGGGACGCCCGCCGTGCGTGCCAACCGAACGATGCGTTCGGCCAGCAGGCGTTGGCCCTTGGCTATCACCCGCGGAGCCCGCATCGTCCCCTGGTCGTACCGAATGGCCACGGCGATGTGCGTGGGGTTGACCACCACCACACTGGCGGACGGCACGTCCTGCATCATCCGGCGCATGCGCCGCTCCTGCCGCAGGCTCCGCACGCGAGCGCGGATCTGGGGATCCCCCTCCTGCTGCTTGCCCTCCTCTCGCACCTCGTTACGGCTCATCCGGAGGCTCCGCTCGTGCTGCCACCGCTGATACACATAGTCGGCCAGGGCTAGAAGGCTGTAGACGAGAACGACCCGAAAGGCGAGGCGCAGCCCGAGCCCGAGCTGCCACCAGACCAAATCCAGCGGGTCCATCTCGGCGAGGGACGGAAAGCGCGCCCACTCGGGCTGCAGCGTGCGGTACGCCACCGTCCCCAGGATCGCGATCTTGAGGATGGCTTTGAGCGCCTCCACGGCCCCTCTGAGCGACAGGATGTTGGATAACCCCCGCATCGGGTTGATGCGTTCCCAGTGCGCTCCGATCGCCTGGGGCGCGATCAGGAAGCCGACCTGCAGGACGTTGGCCAGGACGCCCACCACCGCGCCGGTCAGGGCCACCGGGCCGATGGCCTTCGCCGCAGCCCACGCCGCCCCGACCACCCGGACGCGAATCGCCTCGCGGGTGAGATCCGCTGTTCCACCGAGCTGGAGGCCGGCCCGCAACGCGCCCAGCAGCGTCTGGCCCATCAGTGCGCCGCCGACGGCGAGCGCGCCGCACGCACCCAGCAGCAGTAACGCCGAGTTCAGCTCCGCGCTGCGCGCCACCTGGCCCCGTTCCCGCGCCTCGCGACGGCGTTTGGGTGTCGGGGCCTCTGTCCGTTCCGTGTCCTCAAATGCCATGACGCAGCCTGATGATCAGCACGCCCAGTGTCGTCGGGAGCTGCTGGAAACTGCCCGCCATCACCGTGGCCATGATCGGCAATGCCGCGAGCAGGACCAGCAGACCCACACCCAGGGTCAGGGCAAAACTCACCATGAACACGTTGACCTGCGGCGCGATGCGGTTCAGCAAGCCCAGGGTGACCGTGGTCGCAAACATGGCGGCCCCGACCGGCGCCGCCAATCGAATGGCCAGCGTCAACGCGGAGCCGAAGAGCCCCGCCAGAAATTCGAGGCTACCGCCGCGAAATGCGACGGTCAGCGGCGGGGTCAGGGTCACGCTCTGCGCCAGAGCGCCGAGGACGGCGTGATGGCCACCCACCAAGAGGAAGACCAGGATCGCAACCTGGTCCAGGAAGGAGTTCACCGAGGTGACCTGACTCATGGAATGTGGGTCGAGGGCTCCGGGCAGCCCGACCCCCATCTGCACCGCCACCAACTCCCCCGCCACTCCGATGCCCGCGAACACAAATCGCACGGCGAGTCCGAGGACGGCCCCGATCATCAGCTCGCCCAGGAGCGCCGCCGTCAGCCCCACCCCCGAATCCGGCAGCGGCAGGTGGCGGCCGGCCAGGAGCGGCGTCAAGAGGATCGCCAGTATGCCGGCCAGGCCGATCTTGAGCGCCGGCGGCAGGACCTGAACTCCGAACACCGGCCCCAGCGCCACGACCCCGCTGCACCGCGCCAGCAGCAACAGAAAGGTCGGCGCCCACGTGCTCAGCAGCACTTCGACCGTCATCGCGCGAATTGCCCGAGATTTCCAAAGAGATCCATGGCGAACCGTACCGCCAGGTCCGTCATCCACGGCATGCACAACATCAGTGCCGCGAAGACCACGATGAGTTTTGGGACAAATGTCAGCGTCGCCTCCTGGATGGACGTGACCGCCTGAAACAGACTTACCGCGAGTCCGGTGAGCATGCCGGCCACGAGGACCGGGGCCGACAGCATCACCGTCAACCGCAGCGCCCGCTGTCCGAGATCGACCACCTGTTCCATGGTCATGGCCGGGCCCAGCCTCACTGAAAGCTCGTCACGAGCGAGCGCACGACCAGGTGCCAGCCATCGGCCAGCACGAAGAGCAAGAGCTTGAACGGCAACGCGATCATCGTGGGCGGGAGGAAGAGCATCCCCATGGACAAGAGCACGCTGGACACCACGAAGTCGATGACGATGAACGGCAGAAAGAGAACAAAACCCATCTGAAACCCGGTCTTCAGCTCGCTGATGATGAATGCCGGAATGAGGATGTAGGTCGCGACATCGGCGCGGTCCCGCGGTCGGGGCACCTTGGCGAGGTGGACCATCAGCGCCAGGTCATGCTCGCGCGTCTGCCGGAACATGAACTGGCGAATCGGCTGGAGTCCGCGCTCGAATGCTTCGTCCTGGCTGATCTGCCTCGCCGTGTAGGGCGTGTAGGCTTTGTCTCGGATCTCGACGGCCACGGGCGCCATGATGAACGCCGTGAGGAAGAGCGCCAACCCGATCAGCACCTGGTTCGGCGGCATCTGCGACGTGCCCAGCGCCTGCCGTAATAGCCCCAAGACGATCACGATCCGGCTGAAGGAGGTGAGCAGGATGACCAGGGAGGGCGCCAGCGCCAGAACAGTCAGGAGCAGCAGCACCTGCAGTGCGCTGGACAACTCTTGGGGCCCCTTGACCTCGCCGATGCCCACGCTGATCTTCGGCAAGCTGATGCCGGTCGTGTCGGCCGCTTCCACCCCCAGGGGCACCAAGAACCCCAGCCCCGCCACGGCCAGCGCAATCAGCGGGATTCCCAGGCGGCTCATCGTCGGCCCTCGGCGTCGGCCCGGGGAAGTCCCCAGGCCGCCTGTACCTCCCGAAGACGCGCGGCGAGCTCCCGCCGGCGCCCAATTGGCTGCGCGGCGCCGCCCAGACCCGCCGCGATTTGTGTACCTGGCACGGACGGCTGGACGCCCAGAGCGGTCGGCTCCAAGCGACAGAGAAAGTTGACACCCGCGGCGCTGATCCCGAGCGCTAGCACCTCGTTCCCCGCGCGGACGACGCACACCGCCTCTTTTGTGCCCACCGGAAGCCTCCCGAGGACTTCGAGCGGGCCGGCCGCGGCGCTCCGACCGGCGAGGACGGGCCATCGCCGCAGCGCCGTCACACCCAGGCCCAGCAGCAGCAGCACCGCCGCGAGCGAGAGCGCCATGCGCATGCCGTCCCAAAGCAGGGCCCGATCCTGGCCGCCCTCGGCCAATCGGTACTCCGGGACCGCGCCGCCCTCGGCTAAGGTCTCCCGGTCCGGACGCGTCGGTCCCCCGGGCGCGACGTCGACAACGACGGGACCCCGGGCACTCACCGCACCCGCCGACGGCGGTCCCGCCTTGCGCTCCGCGGCGCCCGAAAGCGGCAGCGCCAGCGTCAGCAGCAGCACCGCCAAGGGGAGAATCCGGCGTATCATTGGAGGCTCGCGACCCGTTCGCTCGGAGTCACGATGCTCGTCAGGCGGACCCCGAAGTTCTCGTCAATGACCACCACTTCACCCCGGGCGATGGACTTCTCGTTGATCAGGATATCCACCGGCTCCCCGGCCAGCTTGTCCAGCTCCAGCACCGACCCGGGGGTCAGGTGTAGGATGTCGCGAATCATCATCCGGGTACGCCCCAGCTCCACCGTGACGGGAAGGGAGATATCGAGCAGCAGCTCCATGCCATGCCCGTTCTTGCGACTCGGTGATTCCTGCAGCGGCGGCAGCGTCGCCTCCGCCGCCGTGCGGGGCGGCACGCGGGATACCGCCCCCCACGGGACCACCAGCCATGCGTCGGCGCTGGTGCCCTTCAGTGTCACGGAGAGCGCCAGGACGGGCTCCGAGGTCCCTGCCGGCAGCGCGGCTCCGCCCTCCGCCAACCATTGCAAGCCGGGCCCCTCGAAACCCACCGAGTGCCCGAGCCACTCGCCGAGCGCGGTGGACAGGCCGCTGGCCAGCTGATTGGCGAGCTCCCCCAAGGCATCTGTGTCATCCGGCCCGGGGATCGTGGCGGCCGCTTCCATCCCTTCGCCCGCCAATAGTTTGGCCACACCCAGGGCGAACGCTCCGGGAAGGACCAGTACGGCGGGCCCGGTAGCGCCTCGCGTCAGGCGACACACCAGCGCCGCCAAGGGGCCCGGCAGCGACCGGAGCGTCTCGGCGCCCCGCACCTCCCGGAACGCGACGGTGGCGCTCGCCTCGACCGAACCCAAAAGCCGCTCCACACACCCCGCCAGCCGATGTGCGATTTCCTGCGGGATCTCCCCAGCCGGATTACCCATGCAGCAACCCTCCTCCATCCAGCGGCGCGGTGATTTCGATCGCGCGCCGTCGGCGTCTTCGCCCCGCCCGCCCGGCGAAGCGCGGCACGCCGCCCACCTCCAGGGTCACGTTCAGGTCCTCACGCCATGGCAACGGCAGGATGTCGCCGACCTCCCAGCGCGTGAGCTCGTTGATGGGAATGCGGAGCGGTTCCAGGACGGCCCGGACATCCAGGTGCGTCGCGCGGAGATGCCCTTCCACTTCGCGCGACACCGCGTGCGAATCGGCGGTGGGCGCCGCGCCGAACCAGCGCTGGGTCATCAGCTTCGGCAGGACCGGCTCCAGCATCGCAAACGGAAGGCACAGACTCATGACACCACCGACGTCGCCCACGCGCAGGTCGAACGTTACGAGGATGGCAATGTCGTTGGGGGAGGTGAGCTGGACGAACTGCGGGTTTGTCTCCAGGTTGAGCAGGCGGACGTCGAACCGGCCGACCTGAGACCAGGCCTGCTGGAGATCCACCAGAACCTTGCGCAGGATTCGACTGACCAGCGCCCGCTCGATCTCCGTCAGCTCACGGACCTGAATCGACGCGCGGCCGGGCCCCCCGAGCACGCGGTCGATCATCGGGAAGACCAGGTGCGGGTTGATATCGAGAACGGCGCCGCCCTTTAGGGGCGCCATCTCGAAAACGCCCAGGGTCGAGGGAACTGCGACGGACGCCATGAACTCGCCGTACGTGAGCTGCTCTACGGAGGTCAGCTGCACTTCCAGCAAGCTCCGCAGGTAGGCGGACAGTGACGAGCTCACGCTGCGCGAGAACGAATCGTGGAGCATCTGCAGCGTCCTGACCTGTTCCTTGGCAATCCGGTTGGGGCGGCGAAAGTCATACGGCAGCACGTTCCGGTGCCGCTTGTTGCTGGCTCCTGCCCCGGATGTGCTGGGCATCTGGCCCTTGGTCACGGCGCTTAGCAACGAGTCGATCTCTTCCTGCGTCAGGATCTCAGACACGGTTCCCCCGCATACTCAGGCGGCTTGGCGACTTGACAGTTGGACCATCGGGCGACTCGCCCCTCCCGCGGGGCCTGCTCACCCGTTTGCCGAATTGGCCCCCTGCCACATCGTCGACTCACTGCACGACGAACTCGGTGATGTAGACGCGGCGCACCCGCGCTGCGCCCAGGGCGTGACTCACGCGGGCGAGGACCTCGTTCCGCAGCGTATCCAGCGCTTCGGGGGAGGTGAGGTCGCTCAGCGACTTCCGCGTGAGGGTGGCGACGATCAGGTCCAGGAGTTGCGCCTTGCGCGCCTCGACCTCCTTGACCGTCTTCTCCTCGTCGGGCACCTCCAGATGCACCGTGGCTTTCAGATAGCGTCGCCCTTCGGTCTGGGCCACGTTCACCACCACGGAATCCAGCGCGACGACGCGCCCAAACTTCTCGTCGCTCTTCTGCGGCGGCTTCTCGGAGGCGCTGGGCACCGGGAACATCGGCCGGACAACGAACAGGACAAGTGCAAATGCCGCGCCCCCGAGCCCGGCGAAGATCGCCAGTGTCGGTAGAAGGCGCGATAGCGTTTGCATCGGACCGAGTCGCGCGGGTGCCGGTGCTGCCGGTGCATCTGGAGACGGTACGGATGGATCTGCCATCTCATGATTCCCCGTGCGCGCCTACGCGGTACGCGCCGCCATGGCCATGGTTCCCTCTTCCCGGTACTGGCGCAGCCGGTTGCGAATGGTGCGGACCGAGACCCCCAGCGCTTCTGCCGCCCGATTTCGGTTGCCCCCCACGCGCTCCAGCGTTGCAAAGATCAGTCGCCGCTCGACCTCGGACCGCGTCCCGACTTCCAGCGCCGGCGACACGCAGTCGGTTTCGAGCTGGAGGTGGAACGGCTGCAGGACACGATCCGGACAGAGCAGCAGCGCTCGTCGGATGCAGCTTTCCAGTTCCCGGACGTTCCCGGGCCAGCTATACGATCGGAGGGTGTCGAGGGCCGCCTCGCTCAGCTCTCGCCCGGGTCCATCCGTGCTCGAGCGATGCTTCTCGACGAAGTGGCGCGCCAAACACGGGATATCCTGCGGTCGCTCGCGCAGCGGGGGAAGTCGGAACGAAATGACGTTCAGACGAAAGAAGAGATCCTGTCGGAAACGGCCGGCCTGAATCGCCTCGCGCAGATCCTGATTCGTGGTGGCGATGACGCGGACGTCGACGCGGACGGGCCGATCCCGGCCGATCCGGTCCAGCTCTCCTTCCTGGAGTGCCCGGAGGAGCTTCGCCTGGAATGGCAGGCTCGTCTCGCTGACTTCGTCCAGAAGGAGCGTCCCTTCGTGGGCCGCCTCGAACTTTCCGAGCCGGCGGGCGATGGCGCCGGTGAAGGCGCCGCGCTCGTGGCCGAACAACTCGCTTTCCAGCAAGGAGTCGGGGAGCGCCGCACAGTTCAGCGCCACGAACGGCTTGTCCCGACGGCGGCTGCGCAGGTGGATTTCGTGCGCCAGCAGCTCCTTGCCCGTCCCGCTTTCCCCCTGGATCAGAATGGGCGCGGTGCTCCGCGCCACGCGCGCGGCAGTCTGCAACAGGCGGCGCATGTGCGGGTCCTCGGTCACGATCCCGCCCGGCGACGCGGATGGGGCTCGCGTCCCGAGGAGGCGGTCCAAGATCTCGCCGAGCCGTGCCATGCCGAACGGTTTCTCCAACAGATCCTCGGCGCCGCTCTGCATGGCTTCCACGGCCACCTCAACCGACCCGTGCCCGGTGATCATAACCACGGGAGTCCCCGCGTGGCGCGCCCGGATGTCTCGCAGCAGATTGATCCCGCTTGACCCGGGAAGCCGGATGTCGGTCAGCACCAGACGGGCCCCGGAGCGCGCCAGCGACTCTAGTGCGTGCTCCGCCGAGGCGACGGCAACCGCTTCGTATCCGTACTCGCGGATCAGCTCCAGCAAGGTGCGACGCACCATCGGATCGTCATCCACCACGAGCACATCAGGCGTCATGAGAAACCTCCTTTGGTCGGTGCGAGTTTTAGGCAAGCTCCATACCAAGAGCCGCCTTGGTGGCGGCCGCTCGCTGCCTCAACCCCAAAGGCCTTGCGTGTGGCGCCGTCCGTGGCGCGGTGGTGGGCTCCGCACCGATCCTGAGCCCGGTCGTCGCACCTACGCCAGTCCGTGGGCTGAGAAGAAATTAGCCGCAGAGTCATGTGCGGTCGCGAAGGATGTGGATGTTTATCGCCACGAGCGTCGAAGAAACCTAGAGTTGCGTTTGCTCAGGTTCATTTTTGATCGCCCGGATGTTTATTGATCGCTTTTCGATCGTTCGGCGGGCGCGGTCAGCCAAGAAACGACCCGGGGAGGATGCTGGCGGGCGGGGCAAATGCAGACGGCGCCACGTCACACGCGAGCGCGGGACGGTGGCGCCGTTCCGAAGCGATGTGGCAGATCGAGGCGGTTAGCGCTTGAGGTTCACGGCCTCCTGCAGGACCTCGTCGCTCGTGGTGATGACCCGGGCGTTTGCCTGGAACCCACGCTGGGCGACGATGAGCTTGACGAACTCGTCCGCCAGATCCACATTGGACCCCTCCAGAGAGCCTGGTGCCAGCGTTCCGCGGCCGCCGGTGCCGGGATTCCCGACATTGGCCACCCCGGAGTTCGAGCTTTCGCGGTAAAGGTTGTTGCCCATCTTGATCAAGCCAGCCGCATTCGGGAACGTGGCCATGCGGATGGTCCCGAGCGACTGAACACGCCCGTTGCTGAAGGTACCGTTGATCGTTCCATCCGTGCCGATGGAGAAGCTTTGAAGCGTGCCGGATGCGGCACCGTCTTGACTCGCTAACGCCAAGGTCGCCGCGGAAGCAAAGCCCGTGACCGGCGACGCGTTCGTGGGCGAGCCGAAGTCCAGGGTCACCACCTGCCCGCTGCTGGCGCCGTTGGTGAAATCCAGCGTGATCGTCCCGGTGCCTCCGGCGATGATGGCGCCGCTTCCGCTGAATTGCAGCGTTCCCGACCCGCCGGCGCCGATAGACATGTTCGCATCGCTTTCGGTCGTCGCGTAGGTGAACTCCCCCGCCGTCGCACTCTTCGTAAACGTGAGCGTCAGGTTGTGCGTGCCACCCAGCGAGTCGTACACGGAGACCGTGGCTACGTATGTCGCTCCCGCCGCCACCGTGGGATCGAGATTCCCGGTAAAGGAGGCCGTCCCCGTCCCCACCGGGGCCGAGGTTGCCGTCGGCGAAATCGTGATATCGCCCCCCGCACCTTGGACCCGATACCCGGTGACCGAATCCACCAGATTCCCCGCCGAATCGACCTCAAAGGCGCCGGCTCGCGAGAAGTAGTTGGCGGATCCGTCGCTCAGAACGAAAAACCCGTCGCCTTGGATCGCCAGGTCGGTCGGCTTGTTTGTCGTGAGGATGCCGCCCTGCGTGAAAAGGTTGGTGATGGCCCCCGTCCGGACGCCGAGCCCCACTTGTTGTGGGTCGGTCCCGCCCACGGTGGCGCTGGGGGCTGTCGCGCCGGCGATCGTCTGGCTCAGCACGTCCGAGAATGTGGTCCGACCCGCCTTGAAGCCTGGCGTGTTGACGTTGGCGATATTGTTTCCGGTCACGTCCAGCATCAACTGGTGCGCGCGCAAACCGGAAACGGCGCTGTTCATGGAACTGCCCATAGAGACCTCCTTGGCCGGCGGGCGGCGGCCGCTTGCCGCGGCATACCGCCGACCGCCGTGCGTGGCTAGAGGGTGCCGCCCGTGTTCACAACGCTCGCCACCGCGGTGAGCGGGACGCGCTGGTTGCCGATGACAAGCCGGAGCGTGTTCCCTTCGACGGAGATCCCGGTGACCTGGCCGCCGCCCGTGTACGCGCCCGGAACCGCTTGCCCCTTGGTGTCCGCGGCCACGACCTGATAAATGTACGACCCCGCGCCGAGCCGTCTGCCGTCGTCGTCGAGGCCGTCAAAGACGAGCTGATGCGGCCCCGCCCCCTGCTGCCCCACGACCAGGGTTCGCACGGCGTTGCCGGACTGATCGAAGATACGCACGGCGACCGCCGCGGCGCCAGTGGGGAGCGCGTACGCCAGCGTGGCTGTTCCGGTGCTGCCCAAGGCAAGCGGTGACCCGTTGACCGTCACGGTCTTTCCGAGGAGTGCCGACGCGCTGGCGATACCCCCGTTGTTTGACTGGCTCGCCACCCTCTCCAGCGTCGTGTTGATGTTCTGGAGCTGTTCCAGCGAGGTGAACTGGGCCGTCTGTGCCACGAACTCGGTGTTGTTCATGGGATTGAGAGGATCCTGATTGCGGAGCTGCGCAACCATGAGGCGCAGAAAGTCGTCCTTGCCCAGCGTCTGTGTCGCGCGGGCGGTCTGGCTCGTCGAGGACGTCGAGGGCGACGTTCCGAGGGCCTTCGAGAGCAGACCGGAAACCAGAGCGCCTCCGACGGTGGCCAGGATCGCGGGAATCGCCATATTTCAGCTCCTTTCTCGTGTGAGCCGCGCCGGGTCGCCCAGGGGCGGCCCCGGGGGTTGGTCAGATCCGGATGTCCAGCCGGCCGTCGGACGCCGCCAGACGGCCCACACTCGTCTCCTCCTCCGACGGCTCCGGATGGCGCGGGGACGCCCCCGGCTCCGGCCAGGGCTCCGTGTGGCCGCTGGACCGATGGTCCTGGGAGTGTGACTGCACGTCCGGGCGAACCGCGATCGACACGCGATCAAGGGGTATCCCTTGCTCCTGGAGCGAGGCCCGCAGTGTCTGGGTGCCTCCCTCCAACGTATCCCGAGCCGCGGGGGTTGTGGTCTCCAGACGCGCGGTGAGGAGGCCCCCTTCCCAGCGCACCGCCACCCGCACCTCGCCCAGCGATTGGGGATGCAGCCGCAGCCGCACCTCCATCCCCCCACGCGCGAGGGACGTCCGAACCGCATGCGCGACGTGGTCCACGCCATCCTGCGTCAGAGGTGTCTGCGCTCCCTCGAGACGCTCGCGCGGCGCCTGCGGTGCCTCCGTTCGGGTCGCGACGACGGGGCCCTGCACTCCACCACCCCGGGATGGGGATGGGGTTGCGACGTCCGGCGCCTCGCGGACCCGGGCGTCCGGCGGCATGTCGCGCTCTGGCAGATCTCCGGAACTCTCCGGCGGTCCGGGCGCTCCCATGTCGGCGATCGCCCCCCCTCCGCGGGACGTCGGAGCCGGGCTCTCCCCGCGTGTGGACC
The DNA here is from genome assembly GCA_029580855.1 of bacterium. Lineage (GTDB taxonomy): Bacteria > Methylomirabilota > Methylomirabilia > Methylomirabilales > 2-02-FULL-66-22 > 2-02-FULL-66-22. The sequence goes on from JAKPQH010000015.1 coordinate 126,613, forward strand.
GATCTGCGTGGGGCGGTATCGGTTCAGGGATGCCCCGTCGCGGACCCCCGTCTGCTGCCACACCGCCTTCCGGTGCGGGGACGCCGGACGCGTTCGACGCGCCGCCCGCTGGGGCCGGCGCGGTGACCACAGCCTCGGCCATCTCGGGCGGACGGGGCTGGCCGTCGGCCTTCGCGCTCTCGGGTGTGATGGCCGACGGCCCGTGTGGCTCGCCGACCGCGGTCAGCGCCCCGTCCACAGTCTCACCCGTGGCCGCCGGCTCCCGCCGCGGGGCGTACGGTCGGCCTGGCGGGCCCGCACGAATGGCGGACGCTGCCCCGGCCGCAGGCGTGGTCGGGGCGGAGCGGAGCGCGCCCGCCGGGCTCGCGGAAGCTGCGCTGGAGTCGCACTCGGATTCCCGCCCGCCGGCACGCTGCTCGGGAAGGGCACCCCGTGAAGCGTCCGGATGCGAACCCGGAATCCTGGGCGTCGCGTCTCCCGGCCACGCGACGTTGGCCGATGGAGGCTCGGACTCGTCGTCCCGTTCGGCAAGATTCCCGGACTCCGCCGCCGTCACCGCCACCGCGGGCGTCGTGGGCGGCGTTCCGAGACATCCGTTGAGGAGCGCGACCAAATCCGCCAAAGGTGACGTACCCGGGTTTTCCGCTTCGGCTGCGGCGCGGTCGCGCATCTCGTGCGCCGGATCCGAGACCATCTCTTCGACAGCCTCCAGAGGTATCGCGGCCTCCGCCGAGGACTGAAGCGCGCTCACGGCACGGAGCACCCCGGGGAACCCTTCCGGCTCGGCCGCCGCCGGCGCGGCGTCACCGCCGAGGCCGAGCCATCCGAGCCCTCCCGCAACGTTGGCACGCGGGACGGCCGTGGGCGTCATGACGCTCTCTCCGGGCCCTGACCGACCGTGCGCGTGAGCTCGGCGGCCGCCGAGGGGTTCATCGCGCCAAGGATCTTCGCCGCCTGACGCTCGCGAATCTCCGCCAGGACACGCGCGCCCAGTGTGCGGTCGAGCTTCTCCATTATGGCGGCGGCCTCCTTCGGTCGCATGCCTTCGTACATCCGCGCCAGACGCTTCACCTGGGCGCCGGCGTCCATCGCCGCCGACGGCGCCTTCGTCGGAGCCGCCGAGGCCCTCTCCGGTTGAGGCGCCGCCGCCGCGGGCGTCTCGGGAGCGCCCCGCTCTGCGGGCGCGGCCGGCGCTGCTTCGACCGCCTCGGGCGGTTGGGGCGCCGCGGCCGGCGCTGCGCCGCGAGCCAAAAACCGCGGGAGAAGGGCGTGCTGGAGGGTTCCCGTCACCACCAGCGCCAGCGCGAAACTCCCGACGAAGAACCCCCCGTACGCCGCCACCGCCTTCCTGGACATCCCTCAGTCCTCCAACTCCATCCGTCGCCAGGTATGCCGCCCCGCCGCAACCTCATCCATGGCCGCCTGCGCTTCCCGCGCGACCGCTTGCCCGTACCGCTCCCACGCTGCCTGCTTCAGCTGCGCCACCGCTTCCCGCGCCCGCCGGCATTCTCGGAGTGCCGCTTGGCACTCATGAACCCGTGCCGCGGTCGCCGCGCACCGCTCTCGGAGCCTCTGGTGGCGTATGTGGCAGGCGGCGGCATATCGGGCGTACAGACCGACGTCGCTGCCACGCAACGAATCGGCGAGGGCCCCACAGAGCGCTTCGGTTTCACGCGCGATCCGCTCCCGGACGTGCGCCAGTTCGCGCGTCGCGGCTGTCGCCTCTACCTGTGCCGCGCCCAGCGCCAGCTCCGCCAGCGCCTCGCGGAGCTCCCGGTGTCGCAGGACCCGTTCCAAGGGAAACCGAAATCGCTTCACGGCGCTACCCTGTGGGCTGCGCGGGTTACTCACCCGGCCGCCGCCCCGCTGATCACGGCGTCGGTCGGCGCGGACCTGCGCCCGGCGGCACGGCCGTGGCCTGCCAGATGGCGCCGAGGGCGCTCAGGGTCTGGTCGAACGGGCTGGGGTCGTCCACCGCCTGACGCAGGAATCGCTGGATCGCGGGCAGGTGGGCGAGCGCCCGGTCTACGGCGGCGTCGCTACCCGCGACGTAGGCGCCGATCCGGACGAGATCTTCGACCTCGCGGGCGGTGCCGAGAACCTCCCGGACCTTTTCCGCCGCGGCTCGATGAACCGCCGACGTCACGCTGGGCATGACGCGGCTCACGCTTGCAAGCACGTCGACGGGCGGGTAATGACCGCGATCCGCCAGCGCGCGCGAAAGCACGATGTGTCCGTCCAGGATCGCCCTCGCCGCATCCGCTACGGGCTCATTCATGTCGTCGCCCTCGACGAGGACCGTGTACAGCGCCGTGATCGAACCGGCAGCGCTGCCGGGACCGGCGCGCTCCAGCAACTGCGGAAGCAGGGCGAACGCGGATGGGGGATAGCCGCGGGTCGTCGGGGGCTCACCGATCGCCAGCCCGATCTCACGCTGTGCCATCGCGAATCGCGTGAGCGAGTCAAGCATCAGCAGCACGCGTTTCCCCCGATCCCGGAAGTACTCGGCCACGCGGGTGGCAAGAAACGCCGCCTGCCGCCGGAGGAGGGGTGGGGTATCCGACGTGGCCACTACAACCACCGACCGTGCCAACCCGTCAGCCCCCAGGTCCTTCTGGAGAAACTCCTGAACCTCCCGGCCGCGCTCGCCCACGAGGGCGATGACGTTGACCTCCGCCTCGGTGGATCGGGCGATCATGCCCAGGAGTGTGCTCTTCCCGACACCGCTCCCCGCGAAGATGCCCAGCCGCTGCCCCTGGCCGCACGTCAGAACGCCGTCCAGCACGCGGACGCCCGTGACCAAGGGCTCCCCGATCGGGTGCCGCGCCATGGCAGGGGGCGGCTCCTGGTACAGGGAGACCTCGGCGGTCTCGCGTACCGGACCCCGCCCGTCGATCGGGGCACCCAGCGAGCCGAGCACACGGCCCAGGAGACCCTGGCCCACCCGCACGCGCGCCGACTGGCCCGTGCGCCGGACACGATCACCGGGACCGATCCCCGCCAGATCGCCGAACGGCATGAGGAGCGCCCGCCCCTCGCGGAACCCAGCAACCTCCGCCTGGAGCGGTGTGGCGTCGCGGCGGTCCACCACGCACAGTTCGCCGATCGCAGCCTCGATTCCCCGCGCCTCGACCGTGAGGCCGGTGATCCGGGTCACCCGCCCGGCCACGGCGCAGAGGGGCCGCCCGCCGAGTCTCGCCACCAGCGCCGCTGCGTCGGCTACCACGAGGCCTCCAGGAGGCGTCGCCGCGCCTCGTCCAACTGAACGGGAAACGTGGCGTCCACCACCGAATGCGGCGTCTCGACGATGCATCCCCCCGCGGCCACGGCGGGATCCCCCACCACGCGAAGACCTGCGGACCCCCGTGTGCTCTCCATCAGCTCCTCGCGATGTTCCCGGAGCCGTTCGGCGCAGGTCGGGTGAACACGGACGATGATGTCCTCCCCACCTGCAGGCAATACCGCCAGCGCGCTCCTGACCTGCTCCAAGATCGCCGCCGGATTCTGCGCAACCTCGAGGTGCAGCACCCGCTCCGCGGTAGCCAGCGCAAGTGTCACAACCAGTTCTTCGAGGCGTGCGCGGCACTCGGTTTCGAGCGCGCGAAGCCGTTCGCAGGACGCCGCGAGGCTGCTTGCCAGTTCGTGGAGGCCCTGGCGCGCCTCCACCAGGCCCTCCGCCCGCCCCTGGCGCGCACCTTCGCGGCGTGCCTCTTCGAGCAGTGCCGCGGCCTTCTGCCGGGCCGACGCCATCAACGCCTGCGCCTGGCTTTCCGCCTGTTCCAGCCTGGCGTGCTCGGGCTCGTCGAGCACCGCCGACGAGGCGCACGCCCCACGGCGCCGGATCAACTCCGGAAAGACGGCGGCTGCCGCTGCGGACGTCTTCCACATCCTCTGCATCGCACGCACCCTCTCGCGCGGTTAGACCACGACGTCGTCTTGGCCTCCGCGGCCCTGCACGATGATGTCCCCCGACTCCTCCAGCCGGCGAACCACCTCCACGATCCGGCGCTGCGATTCTTCGACATCGCGCAGGCGGACTGGGCCCAGGTACCCGATCTCTTCCTTGAGCAATGCGGCCGCGCGCTCGGACATGTTCTTGAAGATCTTTCCGGCGACCTCGGCGCCGGCGGCCTTGAGGGCGAGCGCCAGATCGCGCTGGTCGATCTCCTTCAGGATCCGCTGGACCCCCCGGTCGTCCACATGGACGATGTCCTCGAAGGTGAACATCAGCCGGCGGATGTTCTCCGCCAGGTCCCCGTCCTGCTCCTGCAGCGCGCCGAGCAGCGTGCGCTCCGTGCTCCGATCCAGTCGGTTCATGATCTCAGCCACGGATTTCACGCCGCCGGAGATCGACACCTCCTGCGTGAACAGAGATGAGAGGCGGTCTTCCAGGATGCTCTCGATCTGCTTGATCACCTCGGGATTGGTCTTGTCCATGGTGGCGATCCGCAGGATGACGTCCGACTGGAGCTCGGGCGAGAGCTCGGAGAGTATCTGCGCAGCGTGCTTCGGGTCCATGTTGGCGAGAATGAGCGCGATCGTCTGCGGGTGCTCGCGCCGAATAAAGTCGAGCAGATTCTTGGGGTCCACCTTCTTCACGATCTCGAAGGCGGCGGGCTGGATCTGTCCCTTGAGCCGCTCCAGAATCTCCCGGGCGCGCTTCGGGCCCAACGCGCGCTCCAACACCTCGGACGCGTACGCGACGCCGCCCTGGGCGATGTACTCCTGCGCCAGGGCCATCTGATGAAACTCCTCCAGCACGTCCCCCGTGGTCATGGCGGGAACGTTGGGAAGCCGGCTGATCTCGGCCGTCAGCTCCTCGATCTCATCCTCGTTCATGGCCTTGAAAACCTGCGCCGAAAGTTCCGCACCCAAACTGATCAAGAGAATCGCCGCCTTTTGCGTGCCGCTCAGACTCGCGGGGTCGGTTGCGAGCTGTGTGGACATTTCCGCGCTCCGCCGTGCCTGTGGATGTTCGGGTGCACCCCGTGCGCAGCCGTGTTGATCCGCGTCGGGTTAAGGTCTCCGCGTGACCATCCACGAACGGATGATCTGGGCCATCTGCTCCGGATTCGCCCGCGCCAGCGCGGCGACCTGCCCTTGCAGCGCCTCGCGTTCGCGTCCCTTCAGAATCTGAGCCGGGTTCAGGGCGGCCGCCGTCTTCGCCGTGATCTGCGCACCGCCCCCGGCATCCGTCAGAGCCGCATCCCTGAGATCCAGCCGGCTGCCAGCGGCAGGCCTGCGCCGCAGCAACGCGAGCAGGGGTCGGAGGACGACCACGACCAGCAGCAGCACACCGACACCGAGAGCCGCCTGTCTGGCAGCGGACCACCAGAAGGCCTGGCGCTCGACGCGCTCGGCGCTCAGCCGTTCCCGCTCGACGACGGATGTGTCGAAGACCAGTTCGGCGACGTCCACCTCGTCCCCGCGCGCGGCATTGAACCCGACGGCACGCATGACGCTGGCGCGGATCTTGTCCAACTCAGCCTTGGCGCGCGGCACGGGGACTTTCTGCTCGGTGCCGTTCGTGCCCGAGGTGACGGTGTAGGGCGGGTCCACCAGCACCGCCACGGACAGCCGCTTGACCTCCCCGGCGACCAGGGTCCGGCGCTCGACGACCTTGCCGACTTCGTACTGGACGGACTCCTGCTCTTTGGTGGTCTCGCTGTTGGAGGTCGACCCGGGGGTTGCCGGCTGCGGTGTCCCGATGTTGGCGGTCACCCCCACCACCCCGGCCGGCCGCGTCGAGTTGTTCTTGGATGTTTCGCTGCTGCGCTGTTCGCTGCGGACCACGGTGTTGGGATCCACCCGCTCCTCGGTCCGTTCGCCGTGTGAGAATTCCACCTGCGCAGACACGCGGACGCTGGCCTTGCCGGCGCCGAGCACCTCGTCCAGCATCCCTTGCACCCGCCGCATGAGCTCGTTCTCGACGGCCGCCTGATACTCGAGCTGGCTGGCGGTTCCCACCCCCAGCGAGCGGTCCGTCCGCTGGGAGAGCATCCGGCCCGCCGAGTCGATGACGGTCACGTTGTCGGCCTGCAGGCCTTCCACGCTGCCCGAGACCAAATGCACGATCCCCCGCACCTGCTCCGGGCTGAGACGCGCGCCGGGACGCAAGCTCACCACGACGGAGGCGGTCGTGGCGCGTTCCCGGTCACTGAAGACCGAGGGCTGCGGCAGGACCACGTGCACCCGTGCGTGCTGCACCTCTCGGATCTGACCGATGGTCCGCGCCAGCTCCCCCTGCAGCGCCCGTTGATAGTTCAACTTTTGCACAAAATCCGTGGCGCCGAAGCTGGGCCGATCGAACAGCTCAAAACCGACGCCGCCGCCCTGCGGCAAGCCGGCCGTGGCCAGCTTGATCCGGGTCTCGTACACCACCCCCGCGGGGACCAGGATCCGCGTCCCATTGTTGTCAAGTCGATACGGGGTCTTGCTGGCCTTCAGCTGTTCGACAACCTGCCCGGCGTCGCCGGGGTTGAGATTGGCGTATAGCGTAGTGAAATCCGGCCGCTGCCCCCAGACGCCGACGACGAGGAACGCGACCGCGCTGGCTCCCAGGACGCCCAGGAGCGCGGCCCGCTGGCCCCACCCAAGGTCGGCCCAGATGCCGCGTGCCTGCGTAATCCACTTCTGGAGAGATTCTGGCATGGGGAGGTCTCTCGTTCCCGACTCAGATCGGCATTCTCAGGATCTCCTGATACGCCTCCAGGAGCTTGTTCCGGATCTGCAGGGCGAGCTGGAACCCGAGATTGGCTTTCTCGATGGTGATGAGCGTGCCGGCCACATCCTGCGTGCGGCCCACGCTGAAGTTCTCGGCCGCCCGGTCTGCATCCTGTTGGAGTTCGTTGATCTTCCCCAGCGCCGTGCGCAGGCTGACCCCGAAGCTCTCCGACGGCTTGGCCTCGCGCCCCGACGGAGCCATCGTCCGCACTCCGCCCAGCGCTGTAACGCGCAAATCGCTCATCCGGTCACGTCTCCCCGCCGATAGATCGAGTGTCAGTCGCCGGGTTCCGGCCACCCGCGTCGCGGGTCGCGGCGAAACCCGGGTGCCGCGCCAGGACTACCGTCCGATCTCCAGCGCCTTGTTGGCCATGCTCTTGGCCGCCTGCACCGCGGTCACATTCGCCTCGTACGCCCGGGACGCGGCGAGGAGGTCCACCATCTCCAGAAGCGGATTGACGTTGGGCAACATGACGTACCCCTCGGCATTGGCGTCGGGGTGGCTCGGCTGGTGGATCATGCGGGCCGGCTCGCCGCTCTCCTCGATACTCAAGACCTTGACTGACGATGCCCCGGCCGCGTCCAGCGCCGCGCCGAACGTGTCGGCGGCTTCCGCGCCGAACACCACCAGCTTGCGCCGGTAGGGTCCGCCGTCGGCCGTCCGCGTGGTCTCCGCGTTGGCCAGATTCTCGGCGACGACATTCAATCGGATGCGCTGCGCCGCGAGGCCGGTGGCACTGATCTCCAACGCGTTCAGATTCCCGTCCACGACCATTTCACCCCCCGCGTGCGCACCGAACGCACGCCGAACACCGTACCCGCTCATCCGCGATCGCGGATGGCCGATCTGATCGTCGCCAAGCGTCCCGCCAGGATCTGGAGCATGGCGTTGTGCCACTGTGTGTTCTGTGCCAGTTTCACCATCTGCCGATCCAGGTCCACGGTGTTGCCATCCCGGCGGGCGGTGGTCTCGGTGTCGTTGACCACCGTCGCCTTCATGGTCACGGCCGGGGCAGGGTCCGCGAAGCCTGGGTGCTGCGCCGCATCCAGGACACGGGAGAACGTGATATCCTGGGCCTGATAACCCGGGGTCTCCACGTTCGCCAGGTTCGCCGCCAAGATGCGATGCCGGAGCGACGTACCCTGAATCATCTGATCGAGGAGGTGGCTCGTCCGATCGAAAAGGATCTGCATGCCCGCTTCCGCTGGCGGTTTACACCGACGGTACGATCTGCCGGCCGCCCGGCACGGCCCGCCGTCGCAAGGAGACCGATGGCGATGGTCCGCGCTTAGCCACTCAGGATCTGATCGATTTTCTTCTTGAGCGTCGCGGCGTCGAATGGCTTGACGACATAATTGGTCACGCCGGCCTGCATGGCTTGCAGGATGTTCTCCTTCTCGGCCATGGTGGTCACCATCAGCACCGGCGTCGCTTTCAACGCCGCGTTGCTGCGCATCGCCGCGACCAGTTCGATGCCGTTCATGACCGGCATGTTCCAATCGGTGATCACAAAATCGACTTTGTCCGATTGGAGACGCGCCAGCGCGCCCTCCCCGTTCTCGGCCTCCAACGTATCGTCGAAGCCGACGGCCTTGAGGTTGTTCCGGATGATCCGCCGCATCGTCGAGGAGTCGTCCACCACCAAAAAGCGCACGGGCCTGTTCCTCCGTCAGAAGCGTATGATCGTTTGATCACCGGTCGTGGGATTGCAACACGGATGCCAGGCGAGCAGAAAGAGAGAAGAGCGCTAAACCCAGGCAGCACGCCGCCCGATGGGGACTGACCCGGGCTGTGGCCAGCGCACGCGGCAAGAAATGCCGGGGTGGGGGGGGAAACGCTGCCGGGTTCAGCCGAGCTTGCTCCGCAAGGTCTGGCGCGTGATGCCGAGGACCTCGGCGGCCTTCGTCTTGTTCCCCCCGACCCGGTTCAGGACCGCTTCGACATACGCCGTTTCGATCTCGTCGAGCGATCGCGGGAACAGGCTGCCGATGTCGAACGCGCCGGACGCACTATCGAGGCGTAGCCCGGAGATCTCGGGAGGCAGATGCTCCGGAAGAATGATCTCGGCGGCTTCCAAAATGACCATCCGCTCGACGACGTTCCGCAGTTCTCGCACGTTGCCCGGCCAGGGATACGCGACGAGCAACGCCTCGGCCTCCGGGGAAAAACCACGCACGGCCTTCTTGAACAGGCGATTGGCGTGCTCGAGGAAGTACCGCAGGAGTGGGACGATGTCTTCCTGCCGCTCGCGCAACGGCGGCAGCGTGATGTGGATGAGATTCAGCCGATAGTACAAGTCCTTGCGGAACTTACCGCTCTTCACGTGCTCCAACAGGTCCCGGTTGGTGGCCGATACCACGCGGACGTCCACCGAGATGTCATGGGTACCGCCCACCCGCCGGAACCGCCGCTCCTCCAGAAACCGGAGAAACTTGGACTGGAGCGGCAGCGCCATCTCCCCGATCTCGTCGAGAAACAGCGTCCCCTTGTTCGCCACCTCGACCAGCCCCTTCTTGGTCGCCTTGGCATCCGTGAACGCGCCGCGCTCGTGCCCGAAAAGCTCGCTCTCGAACAGCGTTTCCGAAATCCCCGCGCAGTTGACCTCGACCAGGGGTCCCTCCCGCCGCGGGCCGTCGTAATGCAGCCCGCGCGCGACCAGCTCCTTCCCGGTACCGCTCTCCCCGCAGATGAGCACGCTCCGTGCTTCGCTGGCCGCCACCCGCTTGACGATCTCGCGTAGCCGGTTGGCCGCGCGCGACTCGCCGGTGATCTTCACGGCCTGATGCCGGCCCTCCTCGATCTCTTGCAGGCGGCGGAATTTCTGCGCGAGCGTGGACGACTCCAGCGTGCGCTGGACCACCAGCCTGAGCTCATCCAAATCGAAGGGCTTGCAAAGGTAGTCCGCCGCCTGGGCCCTCATCGCCTCGACGGCGCCCCGAACCTCGCTGTACGCCGTCATGATGATGATGGGAACCTCGGCCGCCAGGCGCTTCAAGCGCTTGAGCACCTGCAGGCCGTTTACATCTGGCAGGACCATGTCCAGCAGGACGAGGTCGCAGCCCGTCTCCTGAAAACGGCCCAGCGCCTCTTCGCCGGTTCCGGCCTGCAAGATGACGTGACCGTCGGCCTCCAGGGCATCCCGCAGAAGACGCCGGAGGTTGCTCTCGTCGTCTACGATGAGAAGCGTGCTCATCTCAATTGCCTCGTCGGATTCGCCCCCGCGGTGCGGAGCCCGTCTGCCGGGCTTGGCGCCAGCGGCAGGCAAACGGCCGCGTAGCCGCCCTGAACGCCCGCCCCGCCGATCCGCAGAATTCCTCCATGCGCCCGCGCGACGGCCTGCGCCAAAGCAAGGCCGATCCCCAGGGCGCCCGGGCGTGTCGAAAAAAAGGGTTCGCACGTGTGCTGGCGCACGTCCTCGGTCATACCCGGGCCCGAGTCGGCCACGGCGACCTCGACCCACGCACCGTCTGCCTCGGCACCCCCCGCCCGGCGAACATGCACGGTCAGTCTCCCCCCGTCCGCGACCGCCTCGACGGCATTCTGGACGAGCTCTCCGACGGCGAGGCCGAGCCGCTCTGCGTCACCGAGCGGTGCCGGAGTCCCCGGTTCGCAAATCGACGCCAGCCCGATCCGCCGTGCGTCGCACACCGCGCGGACCCCCTCCAAGACGCGCTCGACGAGCGCGCCCAGCTCAACCCTTTCCGGAAAGGGAGGTCTGCAGCTCTCGAGCCGACCGAACTCGGCCAGCCGGGCGAGAAAGCGTTGCAGCCGCTGCGCCTCCTCCCGCACGATGTCCGCGTACTCGGCGGCCTTCCCCTGGCCCGCCAACAACCGCGCGAGCAGCTGGCTCCCCGCCAGCACGCTCGACAGCGGATTGTGCAGCTCGTGCACCAGACCCGGCGTCAATCTCTGCAGACTGTCAAGCAGGGCGGCCGTCTGGGGGTCCAGCGTATGCCGGGCGCGCCGCAAGAGCGACCCAAGCGCGGCGGGGGTGACGGGGGCCTCCAGGTACTCGAAGGCGTGGCCGCGGATGGCCTCCACGGCGTCGGCCACGGCGCCCGCCCGGCCAATGATCGCAACACGCAGAAACGGAATCTCGGCCTTCAATCGACGCAAATCCGCCCCGGTGTGGCCTGCGCCCGGGCGTGGCCGGAGAATGGCCAAGAGGTACGGCCCGCCGCCTGCGTGGTCCGAAACCTGGTCGCCGGTGGCGAGCCTGACCGCGCAGCCCTGGCGTTCGAGCATCGCTACCAGATCCTGCGCCCCGTCCCGCGGTGCCCTGTCGACGACCAGCACACGCTGGCGTTCCGCAGCCCCAGCCTCACGCGTCATGGCTCCTCTTCGCGGCAGTTCGACCCCGCGGCGGACCGCCTCGTCCGCGGTCTACCGCTGCCGCGTAATCATTTCAGGCGGCAGGGGATGGTGTCAAGCGGCGCGGCGGCGGCACGGGTACGGTTGTTCGGCTGAGCAGCCGGGTCGTATCACAACGGAGCCGCCACGTGCGGGCCGGACGGCGTGATCCCTGCGTGTGAGGAAAGTGGGGAAGGAAAGATACGGCCCGGGCGGGAAGCGTGCGATCGGGGTGTCGTGCTCCCGGGATGTCTCGGCGTTGCAGAGACCGTCACAGCCGCGCAAGCAGGCTGCGCTTCTTCTCTTCGAACTCGGCCTCGCCGATGAGACCCTCCCGGCGCAGAATCGCCAGGCGCCTGAGCCGCTGGAGCGTCTCGTCCCACCCCGGCAACCCAACCGGACCGGCCAGGCCAGGAAGGGCCGGCAGGTCGGTCAGCTCCCCGGCACGCTCCACAGATTGCCCCGCTCGGCCGTCGCGCGGCCCGGTCGTCCGTGCCGCGCGCAGCGCCCGCACCTCTCGCTGGAGGTCGACCATCTCCCGAGCGTTCCGCATCCGCGCTTCGACTTCCGTCACATTGATGGGCTTGAGCAGGAGGTCTCGGACGCCGACGCGGTACGCCTCCGTCGTGATCTCGTCGCTTGCGAACCCCGTGATCACGACACAGTACGTCGCTCGCGCCAGCTCCAGCGTCGTTCGCACCAGTTCCAGACCGCTCATCTCCGGCATGCGGAGGTCCGCCACCAGGATGTCGGGCGTTTCCGCCTGCATCTGGCGCAGCGCCGCCTTCGGCCCCCCCGCGGTCATCACGCGCAACCCGAGCCCCTCCAGGATCTCCTGAAGCAGATGCAGACAGCCCGCATCGTCATCCACGATCAGGGCGCATACCTCGGATGCCATCACCGTCAGTCCCGCGCGTCGCGACGGACCGGGTCTCGGCGCGCCCTGGGAGCTCCGCCCGCACCGCTTCGCGGAGCTGGGTCGACACCTGGAGACGGCACGAGTCAGACCAACACTCCGCCCAGGGTCCTGGGCCCGTGTACGGTGGAGCGTTGTCACGCCGCTGGGCGGAATTCTGCCCGTTACGCCGCCTTTCCGCTAGCGAAATCGTACGCTTGGCTCTCGGAGATCACCCTTGGCGATCCAGGAACGTCCCGAGAACCGACTGCATGGCTTCGCGGAGCGCCTGGATCTCTTCCGGAGGGATCTCCCGGATCACCCTGCGCGTCTCCCGGTCCACGATTTTGATCACCAGGTCCCGGCTCTCCCGGTCCACTTCGAATACCACGCCCACCTCGGGCGAGACCAGCCGGCCCTCCGTCTTGGCGGCCCGGGGTCGGGGGGCAGGCGCCGTCGCGCTGGATGTGGCATCCAGCGCGCGTGCCGTGGCGGTGGAGGCGGACTCCGGTCCCGCTACGCCGCGGATCGCTTCGATTCCCGATGCCATCACGCCCTCCCGTCACGGACCCACGTCAGCGCACGTGGTCCACAAAGGCCGGAGACTCTCCCGCGCGAACGGCGTATCCGGAAAGCGCTCGGCTTCCGGCGGTGAGCCGGGCCAGTTCCCCTTCGACCCGCCGCATCTCCGCCTCGAGGACCTTCCCCGTCTCCGCGTCGAACCTCCGCGCCTCGTCGATCTCCTTCGGCCGCCTGCCCCGGCCCCGGATGTCGTGCAGCAGGCGGCGGCGTGCACCCAAGAGCGACCGCACCTCGTCGAACCGGCCGGCCATCGCCGCATCGCGCTGCGCGCGGCTGAGCCGGGAAAACTCCGCCAGCGCCGCTCTCCGGCTCTGCGATTCCTCTGCGCATCCCGACTGGGCTTCCATGGCTCCCTCCGGGTCCCCCGTGCCGGCGTGTGCGCGCGCCGCATCGTGCTCCGATCACACGTAGTACAGCGCGGCGATGGAGTCGAGCGTCAATTGCTGCTCCTGGAGCTGCACGAGGGTCTCCTGCAGGCTCGTGTACTGTTCCAACAGTGTGGCCTGCTTGACCCTCAGGTACGCTTCCTGCCGCTCGATGGCGCGGTTGACGCTTTGCAGACGCGCCGTGGTCGACGCCAGCGCGTTGTCGACCGTGCCGCCCGCGGCGAGAAACTGCTTGAGCCGAGCGCTCACGCGCGTGGCAACGCCGTCGTCGGAATTGAACAGCGCCGTGACGGCGTCCGGTTTCTCGGTCAGCGCCTTGACGAACTTGGCGTTGTCGCTGATGCTGAGGGCGCCGTCCTTTCCTGCCGTGATCCCCATCTCGGACAGCGCCACCGGACCGCCCGTTGCGCCCGTCGTGATGCGGCCCGCGACGTCGGCGCGCAGCTTCATCATCAGTCCGAGATAGGCAGACTCGGAGGCGAGCGTGCCGCGGTTCACCGACCTGACATCGGTCGTTCCGGTCGCGCGTGTCTCCGTGGAGACGCTGACGCTTGTCCGTTCCTTCAGGAAGGCGATGGTGGCGTTGTACGCCTCGATAAACTCCTGGACCTTCGCCTTGATCGATTCCTGGTCCGGACCCACGGTCAGCGTCACGGGCTGCGCGTCCGCCGCCTGCGGCGATGTCAACGTGATCGTAAGGCCCGGGACGACGTCCTCCACCACGTTCCTGCCGCGGGTGATCGCCAAGCCGTCCAGGACGAACCGCGCGTCAAGCTGGTCGGTGGCGTAGACGTATCCCCCGGCGGTTCCGTTGGACTGGACGGCGCTACTGGTGCCGGTGGACGCGACCAGTGTGCCGCTGACGTCGGCCAGCGTCACGGCGGCGCCCGAGCCGCTCTCGTCGCCGATGAGCATGAGTCGTGCGGTGGTGCTGGTATCGTTCACCACCGATGCCGTCACCTTCGCGTCGGAGGCGTTGACGGCTGCCGCTATCGCGCTCAGGACCGTCCGGTTGTCGTCTGCCGCGCCCACGGCGACCGTGACCTGCGTGTCCACGCCGTTGATCGAGATCCGGAACGTGTGCGACCCCTCGCCCGTCACGCTCGCCAGCTCGTTTCCGCCCTGCAACCATTGCGTCGAGACCAGCGTGCTGCGCCTGGCCAGCTGCGTCACCAGCACCGTGTGCACCCCGCTCACCGTGCCGGCGGAGGCGGTGGCGGTCACCACGGCGGGCGCGCTGGTGGCGACCGTCTTGGCGCCGAAGGGGGACAGCGTCCCCGGCTTCGCGAGCGTTTGCGCCTTGCTGTTCAGCGTGTTCAGGTTCGTGCGCAGATCCGTCAGGGTCGCCGAGCGCAGCGTCAGCGATTCCTTCTCGTCCGAATACACCTTGGCCGCGCCGCTTCGGCGCTCCAGGTCGATAAGCTGCGCCACGTAGCTGGCGATCTCCGAGGTGTTCGACGTCCCCCTGATCGTGGCCATGGTCCGCGCGGCCCCTCGTCAGTTCTGGCGCCCCTGCAGCGCCTCCTCCCACGCCGTTTTGAGGCGCCGGAGGATGTGCGCCGCGTCGGCAAAATGCCGCTTCCGGATTTCCCACAAGCAGTACTCGTAGAGCCGGAAGAAATCCACGGCCACCTCGCCCGCGTCGAAATTCAAGGCACCGATCAACTCGGTGATGGCGCGGCTCGCCCGCTGCGCGTCCTGCGCCTCGCACTGCACCACCGCTTGCTCGTAGACCATCAGCAGAAGCTGCGTCGGACTCGCACTCAAGACCTGCTGTCCTCGATACTGTTCGTACGCCCCCGGCCGCGATATGGGCTGGACCGGCATTTCGAGCACGGAGTGAAGCTGCATGGTGTCCTCTCTTCGAGAGCGGGTGGACCTCGGGGTGGGCTCTCAGGGGCCCACCCCGAGGCGGACGACGGTTACTGGAAGAGCGACAGGACGCTCTGCGGCGCCACGTTGGCCTGGGCCAGCTGGGCCGTGGCGAGCTGCCGCAAGATCTGGAGCCGGGTGGACTCCACCTGCTCCTTGGCCACGTCGGCATCAAGGATTCGGCTCTTGGCGGCCGTGGTGTTGACGATGGCCACGCTGATGTTGTTCTCGATCAACCGCATGCGCTGCACCACGGACCCGATCTTCTGGACGTTGGTGGCTACGGTGTTGATCGCGGCGTCCACGCTGGCGAACGAGTTGCACGCCGCCGTGGAATCCGTCACGCTGACGTTGTCCAGCCCCAGCGCCGTCGCATCGAAGCTGGCGCTGATGCTGAAGCTGATGCTGTCGGACTCGCTGTCACCCGTCTGGAATCGGCGGTTGGTGAAGGTCCCGTCCAGCATCTTGGTGCCATTGAAGGTCGTCTGCTGCGAGATCCGATCAATTTCCTCGCGCAGCGAGTCGAGCTGGCTTTTGATGGCGTCGCGCTCCGTGGTGCCCAGGGTGTCGCTGGCGCCCTGCACCACGAGGTCTTTCATGTCGAGCAGAATCTGGTTGATGTTGTTCAGGCCGCCCTCGGCGATGGAGAGGGCGTTGCTGGCCGTGCCGACCGAGTCCAGGGCCACCTGCAGGCCGCGGGCGCGCTTGTCGAACGAGTTGGCGATGGAGTACCCGGACGGATCGTCCGCCGCCTCGTTGATGCGCTTGCCGGTGGCCAGGCGCAGCTGGCTGGTCGCAAGCTTCTTGTTGATGGTCATCAGGGAGTTGAGGCCGTGCAGTGCACCGATGTTCGTCCCAATGCGGTTCGCGTCACCTGCTGCCATGATCCGATACCTCCGTGTGAGTGGGGTGGCGATCCCTCGCCCGCCCCGTGCGGCCGGACATCCGTGCCCGACCTACGCCCGCCGTCTTGACCCGGGGAATGCCCCCGCCATCCGACGGGCTCTCCGTGCGTTGCCGTTGACGAGAAGCGCGTTCACCTCCCTCGCTGGCCGATTCTCGTCCATGAGCGCCATCACTCCTTTTATCGGATATCGGCGGGAGAACTTGAGGCGAAAGCGCCGCCAGCGCCGGAGACGGGCGAGGTCGCGGAGCGCCGCAGGGGAAGATCCGGCACCCGACGGGAATCGTTGCAGCAGTACGGGAATCGCCCTGGGCGCGTACGCCGGCCGACGGTGGCCGTCCGCGGCGACCCCGACCCACCCGGCGGCGTCGGCGGATCAGCAGGACAGGTGAAACGGGACGACGAAATCTTCATGTTTGGTGGCATCCGCGGCCAGACAATGCTCCCAGATCTCGGGAACCAGCTCGTGGTAGTCCGTCCGGTACCGCCACGCGAGCGAATCGATGCCGTACTCCGCGAAATGCGAGTAACCGGGCGGGTGGGCCAGCCAGCGATCCCGGACTGACGCGGTCCGGATCTCTTCGCCCAAGACCCCGACCGCAACCTCGAACAGGTCGCCCCGCACCAGCGTCACGTCGTGGGTCCACTCCGTCACAAAATCTAGGTAGGCCAGGCGGTATCCGTACAGTCTGGTCGCGTGGAGCACATACGCGGTGGACGCGCCGTAGAAGCCTCCCACGCGGCCGGCACGATCGCTCCCGCGGTAGCGGGGATGGTAGAGCACGCTGAATGCGATGGGTGGGGGGAATTCGGGGTTCACCTCCATCTGGATGACTTTCGGACGGTAGCCCGCTTCCAGCACCGCCTTGAGGACCGGCCCGTCATACCCGTCAATGTCGATCTTCAGGAAATCGCAGTTGACCGGACACGCCGCCGCGCGGAGGAGCTCGGCCACGTTCATGGGTGTCACGAAGGTCCGCGTCAGTTTGCGGATGTTGTCCGCCGGAAGGTTGGACGCCAGTGTGGGTGCGTCGCCGCCCTCCACGGCCAGGCCGCCAAAGCCACACGCGAAGAGCGGATACACCGGGTCGTTGCAGGATACGCCGTCGCCGGCCCCGATGTTGACCGCATACCGCGTGGCCTGGTCGGGGTATGCGGCGTTCACCGCCTCGGCGAGGACATGCGGGCGGTACAGGCGGCAGTAGTAGGTCCTGTTCTCTCTGGCGTCCCAGATGCGGCCTTCGCGGTGCGGAGCGTATGCCATTCGGTTATCCTCGGCCGCCGGCGACACCCGGGGCGGTACCCGGACCGCCCGCTGGTACCGCTGCCCGGGCCTGCCGGACGAGTTGGAGAAGACGCCGTGCGTCGGCACATTCGGGGTGAAGGCGGAGCGCCTCCGTGAGACTCCGCTCTGCCGCCTGGCTGCGCCCGAGCTTGGCCTCCGCCGCCCCTTTCAGGTGCCACGCAAACCAGGGCGCCGAGTGGACCGGCTGGTTCGACGGCACGGCACCTTCGGATTCCCGGATCGCCCTGCGGTAGTGTTCGAGCGCTAGCTCCCACCGGCCCATTCGCGCCTGGGCCTGACCGAGGTAGACGCGCGCCGAGGTCAGCGTGGGCCAGACCTCGAGTGCACGATTCAGTGCGACGACGGCCTCGGATGGGTTGCCGCCGACCAGGAGCGCCGCACCAAGCTGCTGCCAGGCGACAGCCGCGACGGCTCTTGAGATGGGCTGCCGCGGCGGCGTCACGGGCCTCTCCGCCAGCTCCAGGCCCGCGCGATACGCATCCACCGCGGCGGGGGCGTCACCCAGGCATGCATGGCAATCACCCACCTGGAGCCACGCCAGCGCGTCCTCGGGGTCCCGCTCCAGCCCGCGCAGGAGAATCCGCACGTTTCGCAGGGCCTTGGTCCGGACGACGTCTGGCGACCGCCGATACCCGTCGTGCTCGATGACGACGTCTCCGTGGACCGCGCGGCCCTTGCCCACGAGCGACGGGAGCACGCACTCGTGGACCGCCCCCACGTACCGCGCGCCGATCCCGTTACGAAACAGCCGGGGCAGCCATTCCACCCGGACCATCCCGTTGGTGGCGCTGCTTGCCGTCGGTGTTCGCTGCTGCAACAGGTACGCCACGACGCCGCCGGGTGCATCCAGCAGCGCCCGCAGCTTCGGGCCGGCGTCACCGGTCAACCGCTCGTCCGCATCCAGGACCAGGATCCACTCTCCCGACGCCAGGGCGAGTGAGCGGTTCCGTGCGGCCGCGAAGTCATCGCGCCAGATCGTCGAGACCACCCGGGCGCCGCACTCTTCCGCGATGGCCACGGTGGCATCGTCCGAGCCGGTATCGGCGACCACGATCTCGTCCACGTGCGGCCGCGCGCTGGCCAGGCACGTGCGTATCGTCGTTTCCTCGTTCCGGACGATCATGCACAGACTGAGGCTGCACATTCCGGCCTCATACCGCCTTCAGAGCGGCTTGCAGCGCCGGGATCGCGCGCGCGGCGATCGGGTGGTTCGGCGCGATGGCGAGGAGCCGTTGAAAATACGCGAGCGCTCGGGCGGCGTCGCCGCACGAGAAGGCGAGGGCGGCCAGGTTCTCGCAGATCTCTGGCGTGGCCGGCGCGCGTTGGAGGGCCTCGAGCAGCCTCGCTTCCGCCTCGGTTGAGTTGCCCCGATGCATGTGGGCCTTTCCTTCCAGGAAGAAGATGCGCGCATCCTCACCGCCGAGACGGCGCGCCTCCGCGCAGTGGGCCAGCACGTCGTCCTGCCTGCCGCGGGCGTCGGCGAGACAGGCCAAGGCCAGATGGGCGTCCGGGCTCGGGTCCACCGCCAGGAGATGCCTGAACGCATCCTCCGCCTCGCCCTGTCGGTTCGTATGCAGCAGCGCCTCGGCCCGGAGCGCCAAGCCGCGCGGATCCCCCGGCTCTGCCGCCAGGAACGGTTCCAGCGCCGCCAGCGCTTCGGCCCAGTGCTGCAGCGCCGCGTGCGCTTCCGCCAGCGCCAGATGGCCGCGGGGGAGCTCCTTGAACAGCGCCCTGGCTTTCTCGAAGTGCGACACCGCTTCCCGATGTTCGCCCCGGAGGCTGTGGATCCGACCCATCCCCAGGTGGCCCTCGGGTGTCCCCGGCTGACGCCGAACGGCCTCGCGGAACGCGGCCTCCGCCTCCGTACGTCTCCCGAGCGTCAGCAGGCAGTCCCCTTGGAGCGCCAGGGCGAAGCCGAAGTCCGCCTCGTGCTCCAGCACGCGCTCGGCGACCGGCGCCGTCCGGTCGCTCAGGCGGATGTATTTCTCCAGCTCCTCTACGGCCTCGGCGTGGCGGCCCCAGCGGCTGAGCGCGACGGCGGCGAGAAAGTGCGGGAGCGGATACCCGGGATCGGCCGCTATCGCCGCGCGGCACGCCTCGATGGTGCCGGCGTAGTCCTTCAGCCGAAGCAGCCCTCCCGCCAGACCGCGGTACGCGACGGCCGTGTTCTGCTTCGGCAATCGTGGGCTGGCGATCGCTTTTCGGTACGCGTCTACCGCCTCCGCCACGCGCCCCCCGATCCCGAGCGCCTCGCCCAGATGGAAGAGCATCATGGCATCGTCCGGATTCTCCGCGAGCTCCTGCTCCAGGAGCGCGAGGTTCCGCCTCTGCTTCTCCATCTGGTCGCGGAAATCCTGATGGTAGCCGAGGTGGTCGATGACGAGATCGGTCGGCGCGACCCGTCCCCCCATGCGTGCGATCGAGGGCGAGATCTGCTCGTGCACTCGCCCCTGGTATCGGATTTCGGGGCGATTGCGGAAAAGCCGTGGCCACGCGTTGATCACGGCCGACTGCGATCGAAGCCCCTTCACCGGACTGCGGATGTTGAGCAGGTACGCCTGATAGCTCGAATCGCGGAGCAGCGCGCGCAGCCGACGCCGCGCGCTCGTCGCGAGGGTCTCGTCCGCATCCAGCGCGAGGATCCACTGCCCGCGGGCATGCGCCAGCGCCTCGTTTCGCGCCGCCGCGAAGTCGTTACACCACGCGAAGGCAAACACCCGTGCGCCCCGCTCCTCTGCGATCTGCACCGTCCGGTCTGTCGAGCCGGTATCCACGATCACCATCTCGTCCACGACGCCGCGCACGCTGTCGAGGCACCGTGGCAGGCACTCGGCCTCGTTCTTGACGATCATACACAGCGACAGCAGCGGCGGGTCGCCCGCCTGCGCGGGGATGCTCGGGTCGCAGGTCGCGCTTCGCGGGTCGCCGCACGTGGTTCGACGTCGTTTACCCATGGGCGCATACCACATCGCGAGTGGATTTCACCGGTCGTGTCTCCTCACGGCGTCGCCGCGCGCGTCCCCGCCAGTAACGCGTCCAGGTTCGCCCGCGCCGCCTCGTGCGCGGGCACAACGGCCAGGATGCCGCGCAAGAGCCGCTCGGCGTCTGCCGTGCTTCCGTTCTGAATCAGACCGCTGGCAAGATTGCACACCCAATCCGGGTGCGGCCGGAGGCGGACCGCCTCCCGGAGCTGCGCCAGACCCTCCTCTTCGTCGCCCAGCGACATGAGCGCGAGGCCAAGCCCCGAGCGGGCCGCGGCATGCTCCGCGTTCCCCTCCAGCGCGACGATGAAGCACTCGGCGGCCTCGGCCCACGCCTGCCGCTGGAGGGCCTCATACCCGGCCCCCGTGCGGTCCGTCACATCGTCGCGGCGCTCCCCGAGGCCGGGCTCCGCGACCACGGGTGCCGGGCCGCGACGGGTTGCCGGTGCGCCGTTTCGCGGAACGCCGGGCCCACCGCCGCCTTCCGGCCGGACCGCGTCGGCAGGCGTGCCGACCGGTCGACTCTCGTCCGCCGGCGCCGCCCGTCGCGCCTCTTCCCACGTCGGCGCCGGGCCGGCGACGACGACGTATTGCTGGGCGAGAAACCCCTCGATCTCCTCGGGCGCCACATCGCGGATAGCGACACGGCCCAGGTCGATCTGGACACGATCGCCGTCGGCGGAGCGGGCGAGACCGGCGAGGTCTGGCGGGACGATGGGTGTCCAGGTGCGCGCCGCGAAGCCCGCGCGCCGCAAGGCGCGATCCAACTCCATCTTCGTGAAGAAGCGCAGATGGGTGCGGTCCAGGATCCCCGCGGCCCGGTAGGTGAAACGCCCCTGCGCCAACTCGCCGAGAACGCCGACAAACTGGATGTTGGGTATGCTCACCACCAGGGTACCGCCCGGCGTGAGGAGCTCACGGCACCGAGCCAGAAACTCCCAGGGATTCCGCAGGTGCTCCAAGACGTCGGCGCACACGACGCAGTCGAAGGTTCCCGGGGGAAACGGCAAATCCATCGTCTCGACGTCGCCGACCAGGACGTGGTCAAGACAGGTGCGGGCCCGTGCGGCCTGCATCGGGTCGAGCTCGATCCCGATCACCCGCCGCCCCGCGGCCCGGAGGGCGGCGCCCAACCGGCCGGCCCCGCACCCGACGTCAAGAACGTGGCGGGCGTCCGCCGGAACCACCGCCTGGACCTCCGGCCGGGCATGCTCGTAGTAGCCCGGCGGCATCGCGGCGGATGCGCCGATGACGGTGCCGGTGCCCCGCGGCGCGCCCGCGCGATCCGGGGGGCGGCCGTTCCCGGCGACCCGGGCGAGCCCACGGGCGGCGTCCACATCTTCCGGCGCCAGGGCGAGCGCCGCGCCGTAGGCAATCCGGGCGGCGTCGGCCGCGCCGCGCGCTTCCGCGGCGAGGCCCAGGCCAACGAGCGCTCGCGCGTCTCGCGGATGTGCGCGGACCCACTCCTCGAAGGCCTCGTAGGCCTCGGTGTACCGTTGCGCCTGGAGGTGGCTCCACGCCCGCTCGGCCCCGTCACCCGGGACCACCCCACCCTGGGGGTATTGCTGGAGGTCCCACTTGGCGTGAAAGCGACGCGCGTTCTCTTCAAGAAGCCGGCGGAATCCATCCCCCAGCTGGCGGAAGCTCTGGTGCCCCTCGTGATGGATGAACACGTCCTTTGCCCAGATGAGCCGGTACCCCGCGACACGCGCCCGGAGGCAGTAGTCGTTGTCCTCGAAGTTCCCCAGTCCGAACCGCTCATCCAAGAGTCCGATGGCGTCAACCACGCGGCGCGGGATGAGCAGGCAGAGCCCGACAAGCCACGTGGCGTCCTGCGACTGTCTCGCGTTCGTCCGTGCGACCTGTTCTGCAAATGCCCGGAACTCCTCACGGCTCCTGTACGCCGCGGGAACCCGCTGGCAGCCCGCCGCGAAGTTCGTGGACGGTCCGACCAGGCCGACGCGGTTGTCGGCTTCGGCGTGGGCGATCAACCGCTCCAGCCACATCGGCGCCACTTGCGTGTCGTTGTTCAGGAGCAGGATGTACTCCCCGTCCGAGGCGCGGATGCCCTGGTTGCAGGCACCGGGAAAACCGACGTTCTCCGGATTGGCGATGACGCGCAGCCCTTCGCCCCGCGCCCACGCCGGCGTCCCGTCGGTGGAGCCGTTGTCCACGACGATGAGCTCGTGGGGAACCTCCGTCGAGCCCCGAATGCTGCGGATGCATTCCTGGGTCAGACGGAGATTGTTGAACGTCGGGATGACGATGCTCACCCGGGGCCTGCCGGTTTCCGGCCGCGGGGTGTGCGCCAGGAGATGCGCGGCGGCCGCGTCGCGCAACGCCGATCCATCCCCGTGCCCTGGTCCCCGCCTGTCGCTCGGCACACGCATCGGGGCGCCCGTCGGATCGGGCACGGGGTATTTCTCCGCGAGATCCTCACCCGCCACTACCACCGCCAAGAGATCGGCCATGCGCCGGCGGTAACTGTGGTGCGCGTGCGCGTGACGCATCCCTGCCTCCGCCATCCGCTCCCGCGCCTGCTCGTCACCCAGGAGACGGCGGACGGCAGGAAACAGATCCTCCCGGGTCCGGTACGTGACGAGGTGCTCTCCCGGTGTGAAGAGGAGATCCTGCCCGTTCTCCGCCAGGTCGTTCGTGACCAGGAGCGATCCGCACCCCGTCGCTTCGAACACGCGCATGTTCACGTCGTTCCTGACGGCACAGTTGAACACGAGGCGGGACGCGCTGTAGACCTGCGCCATCTCTTCGCCGTACGCCTGCCCGACAAAAGAGCGGGGGAACTCCCCTCGGAGCGCCGTTACCAGCGTCGTCCGTTCGCCGTCGCCTGGGAAGGTGTTACCCACGAAACAGACATCGTACTTCTTCGGTGTTCCGGGAATTCGACGGTGCACGGCCGGATCGCAGGCCAGGGGAAGCCAGTGGATGTTCCGGATACCGTCGGCACGCATCTGGGCCGCGCCATCGCGCTGTGCGCAAAAGACCGCATCCGCCGTCTGCGCCCAGGCCAGGCGGCGCGCATACCCCAGATGCGTGTCGATCGCCCAGTACACGAGCGGGCGGAGGGCGGCGGGCAGGGCATAGTCCTGATCGTCATCCACGCGCAGATAGAAGGTGTACACCGGCGGGATGTCGGCGGCCTCGCTCGGAAGGTAGTGGCTGACCGGAACGCCCAGCTCCGTCAGGGCCCGGCGGCAGTATTCGCCGGTGGTGTCGGGCCGGGCCGTGTTGTCGTAGATGATCGCGATCCGGGTGTGCCGCCACGGAGTTGGGACGCTCACGTCCGCCATGGTACCGAGCCTCCTCGGTGCGCAGAAAGGGATGCACCGCGTCGAGCCGCCCACGGTGAGGGAAGTCGATCGAGAGACGCGAGGCAAGACGCGTGCCAGCAACGGCCGCCTGCTGACGCTGTAACTAGCGGTGTGCGTTGGGGTGCGGAACGGTGCGGGGCGTCGGCGACGGGATACCCGGCAGCAATTGCCGCCTACGCGGCACCCGTGATCGCCGGCGAGTCGTCCGGAGCGGGGTTGGCAGCAGTGAGGGGCGCTGCGGCTGCGGTCCCCTGCGACGCGAGGCGGGACCGCAGACAAGCGCCCATGTGCTGGAGTTGATCGGCGCCCAGTGCCGCCGCCCGCTGGTTCTCACGCCGGATGCGCTCCAGGAGCTCCTGACGGTGGACGGGAACCGCGCGCGGGGCGGAGATACCGAGACTCACCTGATCCCTCCGGACCGCGAGGACGACGATCTCCACCGATTCCCCGATCAGCAGTCGCTCGCCCGGTTTGCGGCTCACCACCAGCATCGGGGGTGCCCCTACCCGGCGCCCAAAAGGTGCCGGAGGCTGTAGGTGCCGTCGTCCAGCGCAACCTGGCACGCGAGCCGGCTGGCCGGATTCAAAACCACGGGGCCGCGCAAGTTCGCGTGCAGCGTCCCGGTGTCGGGCGCCATCGTGCAGATGGCCAGAACCTCGACCTCTTGACGTGTCGCTGCGCCAAGCGACTCCAGGACGTGTGTCGGGATCGCGGGAGCGTATCCCGGTTGGCATAGTCCACCGGCGAGGACCGGAAACGCCACGTCGGGGTTCTCGCAGGCGACGAGAAACGACAGCGGCTCCAGCCCTTCGGGTTGCACGAGGATGTACTCTTGAAACTCCTCGAAGCCGAGGAGGCCCGACGGGCACCGGATGACCGTCTCCGGAGAGACGTCGAGCGAACCGAACCGCCGGCTTTCCAGGATCCGTCGTGTCGCGCTGGCTCCGTGGGTCCGCCGGCCCGTTTTGGCAGATGGGGGGGGTGCGCAGGATCGGACGACCCGTCGGCTCATTGGAGATAGTCCACCAGGCTCGATTGCATCGCCCGTGCGCCGGCCGCCAACGAAGCGTCGAAGGCATTCTGGAGCTTCTGGAGCTCGACGTACACCGCCGCAATGTCGGCGTCCTGGACCTTGCTTCGCAGCGATTCCAACCGTATCAGATCCTCCTGGTTGCGCGTTCGCACCGCCTCGAGTCGGCGGATCGCGACGCCGACCACCCCGGAAGCCGAGTTGACCTGCGTCATGGCGCCGTCCAGCGGCGTCAGCGTCGCGGCGACACCCGCGGTGTCCTCCGCGGCCAGGGCGTCACGCAGCGTGATCAGTACCTCGAAGAGGTTCACGCTGCGGTCAAACGTTTGGCCGCCGGGAAGATTCGTCGGCACAAGGCAGTCGGGGCCCACCTCGGCGTTGATCACGCCGTCGACGCCCAGCGGGTTGGACGCCACGCCGGTGATCCGACCGCTGGCGTCCCGGGTTGCCGTGTACGGCGTCGCATCTGTGTTTGTCCCCCCAAAGACATATCGCTCCTGGAACCTTGTATTGGCCTCGGACAGCAGCCCTTCGAGCAGCTGATTCACCTGTTCCGCCAGCGGGCCGCGTGTCCCGCTCAGGGTATCGCTGCTGCCCTGCACCGCGATCTCGCGCGCCTGGTGCAGCAGCTCCATGATGCGCTCCAGCGGCGTTGCCGCGCCTTCCAGGTACTCCTGTGCGGCATCCGTGGCGCGCTGGAAGCCGTTGAGACGTTCCAAGTTTGCCTTCAGCCGCAGGACCACGCCGCTCCCCAGAGGGTCGTCCGAGGCTCGATTGATCCGCTTCGCCGAGGAGAGCTGCTCCTGAGATTTCGCCAGGCGGGCAAGGCTGTGCGTGACGTTTCTCAGGACCTGATTGGCGACCATGTTCTGCGTGATTCGCATGCGCGCCTCTGAGGCCGTTCAACCGTCCGGCCGACCGTGCCGAACGCTGAACGGTCTGTCTACCGCTTCAACCCGTTTACCACGGTATCGAGCAGTTCGTCCACCACCACGACCAGCTTGGCCGAGGCTTCGAACGCCCGTTGGGCCTTGGTGAGCTCGATCATCTCCTCATCCAGCGAGACGCCGGACACCTGCTCGCGTTGATTCTGGATGGTCCGCGTTACCAGGGTCTGCGTTTCCACCAGACGGTTGGCAGTCGCGGTGCGCGCGCCCAGGACGCCGATGGTCTCGGCGTAATAGTCCGTGAGGCTCGCCGACCCGCCCCCCAAGACCTTCTGCTCGCTGAGACCCGCCATCGCCAAGGCGGCGCGATTGTCGCCTGCGGCGACGACGCCGGTTGTCGGGTCCGGATACCCGACGACCAAAAGGTTTGGGTCCGCCCGCAGCGCGGCGCTCACCGCGATCGTGCTGGCGTTCGTGCCGGTGAAGAACGCGTTGATTCCGAGCGCCGGGAGCAGATTCCCCGTGTCTCTGGCGAACCGGAAACTCTGGCCCGCCGCCGCGGCGAGGCTGAGCGTCCCGCCCGACACGCTGGCGGAGAGGCCCGCGCCGGCGAATTGGGCCGCCAGGTCGTTGAGCGTGGTTGCGGCGGTCACCGTGATCGTCGCCGACCCCGCTACGGCGCCCGTGGACGTATCGTAGGTGAAGACGGTGACGGTCCCCGGCACGGTCACCCCGACCGGAAGGCCGGCCGACACCAGCGGCGCCGCCGGATCGCTCACCGCATACTGGGACGCCGCCGTCCGCAACCCCGCGGCCGCCGCACCCGCGGACTGGATCCGGTTCGTCTGCTCGATGAGCGTCGCCGCCAGTGTGTCGAGCCGGTCCTGTGCGTATTTCACATAGCCGTCCGCGTCGTTCCGCGAATGGAGCAGGCCGGCCATTTCCCCGCCCGTGACGCTCACGGCGGTTCCGCCCAGGGTGAGATAATAATCATCGCTTGCGGCCGACAGCTGCGCCCCGAGCGTCGCGACGGTCGTCCCATCCACCAGCACACCGCCCCCGCCGGTCAACGACAGCACCAAGGTCCCGTCCGGACGATCCAGCCTGGAAACGGACACAAGCTTGGCGACCCCATCCACCGCCTGATCTCGACGATCCAGCAGATCATTGGGGGACCCGCCGGCCACCACCACGGTCTGGATTTGACCGTTCAGCCGTCCGATTTCCTGAAGCAGCTCGTTGATGTCCCCGACCTTGCCCCGAATTTCCGATTCCAGGTTCCGCTTCAGGTCCGTGAGGCCCGAGCTGACGCGCCGCAGGTCACCCGCGAGCGTCTCTGCCTGCTCCAGCGCCGCCCGCCGTGTCGTATAATCCTGGGGATAGCTCGCCACGTCGGTCACCGCCGTGAAAAACCGCGACAGACTGGCCTGGAGGCCCTCGTCAGACGGCTCGCCCAGCAGGGCCTCGATCTGGTTCAGCGTTGCCTGTTCGGCCTCGTACTCGCCGAGACTCTGCTCCGCACGGATGAACTGCTGATCCAAGAACTGGTCGCGCAGCCGGCGGATGCCCGCCACCGTGACGCCGGTGCCCACCTGGCCCACCGGCAGCGTCTCCGGGAGCGACGCGACCAGATCCACGCGCTGCCGCGAGTAGTCTGATCGGCCCGAATTCGCCACATTGTTGGCCGTGGTCTGAAGGACCAACTGGTTCGCGAAGAGGGCCGAGCGCGCGACGTTGAGGGACCCGAATAGGCTGCTCATGCGGTTTGGTTGAGAACCGCCACAGAATGCGCGGCTCCGTTGAAACGGCCGCCGGCGCCATAGGTGGGCGGCCTGTCCACGACAGGATGGAATATCTCCAGTGACCCCTGGACAAGCGCCATCGAGCGGTCCAGGAGCGTGCGGTTCACGTCGTGCGCCGCAACCAACTGGCCGATTACCCCGCGGAACTCCGTCACGAGGGCATGCAGGGTTTCCCCGTACTCCCCTTGCAACAGTGCGGCCGCCCGTCCGAGCGTGATCGCCCCCGGCTCCTGGTCAAGGGCGGAAGCCAGGCGCGCCAGGAGGCTGCTCCGGGATCTCTCGAGCTGCGTCAGCGTGCTCGCGAGCGCCTCTTTCTGACGGGTGACCTCGATCAGCCCGGCCAACTGCCCGCGTACGATCCGGCCCCGTTCTCGGCGAACCAGGCCGAGGAGTCGTCGGTAGTGGTCGATCTCCTGGCAGACAACGGTCGTCAGCTCCTCGAGGAGCATCTGCATGCCGGTCTCCATCGGAAACCACGAATCCCAGACAAGAAATCCTTCGGTGCGCATCCGGGCCGCGAGCGGTGGGCGGACGCTGCCGAGATCGCGAACCTACACGAACACCCCCTCCCCGAGAATTCGCTCCGCGATCTTTTCTCCCGGAACGTGATAGGTCCCGTCCTTGAGAGACTGCTTGAGGGCTTCGACTTTATCTTCACGAATTTTCGGAAGTGTTTTAATTGCATCGGATGCCACAAGCAAGGCTCTCGCCGTATCCGAAAGCTCCACCCGATCACCGCTCTCTTTCGCGGGCCCGGGCGTCCTTCGGCTTGAATCCAGCCGGTTTCCTTTGACCGGTTGAGGACCGTGAAGGATATTGCGACCCAGTCCATCCTCGTTTCGAATCTTCACCAGACCCTCCGTTGCGTGATCAGCGACTCTCGTCGCCCGAGTTATCGGTCACCCCCAGACAGAACTTGAGAAGTTTTCTTTGCTGCGTCCGACGCTGCTGCCGCTTGCCGGCCGAGCTGGTCCCGCAGAACCATTTGCGCGAGGCCGATCCCGCCGGCTTTGGCCATGCTGCGGGCGATCTCCTCGTCGAACATGTCTCGATAGGTTTGGGAGTCGGACCCGTTCTTAAAAAGACCGCCGATCTCGACGGTCGATCGCATTGCCTTCATCAGGAGACCAAGAAACACCCCTTCCAGCTCCCGCGTCGTCTCCCGCAACTGTTGGATGCCCTGCCCCGCTGCCGGCGCTCCCGTCGCTGGAGGCCGGCTCGCCTGCGGCCCGACTTGACGCAGTGGATCCATGCGCAATCGTCCCTCCCTTCTTGTCCTATCTCAACCGGCCCGGCACGTCGTTTCGGAGAGACAATTCTGAAACAGCGGCCGCTGCGTGGCGATTTTGGGATGGAGCTAGATGATTTCGAGCTCCGCTTGCAGCGCACCGGATTGTTTGATGGCCTGCAGGATCGCGATCAAGTCACGCGACGTCACGCCCAGGGCGTTCAGTGCCTGGATCAGGTCGCCGATGCTGGCGCCCTCTTCGATGAGCGAAATATTCCGCCGGTCCTCCTGGACGCGCGTGTCCCGCTGCGGGACAACCTCGGTCTTGCCGCGAGAGTGCGGCAAGGGCTGCGACACCTGGAAGTCCGTCCGGATCTGCACGCTCAGGCTCCCGTGCGCGATCGCCACGGTCGAAATCCGGACATCGCTGCCCATGATGATCGTGCCGGTGCGCTCGTTGACGACCACCTTGGCAACGTGGTCCGGCGCGATCCGGATGTGCTCCAGCTTGGCGATGAGCGCCATCACGTCCTCGCCGGGTAGGACGGCGACCCGAACGGTGGCGGCATCTTCCACCCGGGCACGGGCGGCGCCGAGCGCGTTCGTCACCGCCTCGGCCAACCGTCCGGCAGTGGTGAAATCAGGATTGTGGAGGGAGATCGCGAGAGTCTGGTTTTCCACGACGGTGGTCGGCACCTCGCGTTCGATGATGGCGCCATTTGGAATCCGGCCCACCGTGGGATGGTTCTTCTGGACCTTGTCCCCGCCACCGGAGTCGACGCGGAAACCGCCCAAGGAGATAGGTCCTTGGGCCACCGCGTATACTTTCCCGTCGGCGGCTTGGAGCGGCGTGAGGAGAAGCATACCGCCCTGCAGCGTGCTGGCATCCCCCAGCGACGACACCACGACATCCAGCGGCGTCCCCGCCTTCGCGAAGGCGGGGAGCTTCCCCGTGACCACGACCGCCGCCACATTCTTGACGCCGATCCGATCGCGAGGCACCTGGACGCCCATCCGTTGGAGCATGCTCGCGATGGACTGGACCGTGAAGACGGTTCCGGCTTTGTCGCCCGTCCCATTCAGACCTATGACCAGCCCGTAGCCGAACAGCTCGTTTTCCCGCACGCCCTGAATCCGGGCGACGTCCTTGACCCGTGCGTCCAAGGCGTCCGCGGACGGAGCGGCCAACGCCCACAGGACGCCGAACGCAGCAGCCAACTGCATGCAGCGCACGCGCCACCGTGGTCGTGCGCCGCCCCCTGCAATGTGCCCACGCATGAGTGGCTCCGTGTCCCGCGGGCCCGCAATGCATCTCCGACCGTCCCGCGTCAGAAGATCCGGAAGATGTCAAAGATCCGCTGCAGGATGCCGGGGCGCTGCTTCTCCGCCAGAATGCCCTTCCCGACGATGGTGATCTCGGCGTCCGCGATCAGCGTCGAGCGCACCGTATTTTCGGGACCGATATCCTCGGGGCGAACCACCCCGCTGAACGCCAGCGTTTGCGTTTCGTCGTTCACCACGACCGCGCGTCGCCCTTCGACGACCAGCAGGCCGTTTTCCAGAATCTTGACGACCCGGGCCGGGATTCTCGCCGCCACCGTATCCTGTCGCGTGATATTGCCGCTCATCTTCTGTTCGTTGTCGCCGGAGAAATCGAAGCGGCCCTTGTTCCCGGAGCGGCCGGCCAGGAAGTGCGTATTGCCGAAGAAATTGGCGAGACTCAGACTGTTGTCCGACTCCTTCTTTGTGTTGGTCTCGGCTTTCCGATCGGTCGAGGACGATTCGTCCACCAGGACGGTCACCAGGTCGCCGAGTCGACTGGCGCGCGCGTCAATGAACAAGGACGAGGTCCGATCGCCGCGCCAGAGCGAATCCGCCCAGACGCCAGCCGGGTCGAGCAGCAAGCCGACCCCGGCGAGCAGCGCCCAGATCCGGTGCATTCCTATCCTCCAGGAAAAGCCACCGCGCACCGCGACCGGCATCATGACGGGCGCCCGACCCGTCGCCGCGCCCGCCGCTGTATCCCACGAAACGCTGCGACTCTCACACCTGTCAAAACTGCACCCGGACCGACCGTTCTGCGTCCACCAGACCGTAGACTTCTCGGTTCGACGTCAAGTTGCGCACGCGGATGACATCGCCAGCCTTTCCGTCCTCCTTGGCCTCGCCCTGCGCGATCGCTCGGACCCCGCGGCCCTCGGCCGTGAGCTGGACGACGTCGCCCCGCCGGATGAGCGGCGGATCGATCACGAGCGAGGCCAGAACGGGCTCGCCCGGCGCGATGTTCCGGCTGGCGCGGCGGCCCTGCGCCGCGCCGGGATCGTGCAGCGGCTCCTGCCCCGCGGACAGCTCGCGCCGCTCGATCCGCACATCGTCGAGGGTGATCGTTCGGCCTCGGGCGATGGGGCGAGCCGCCACCAACACCTCGGTCGCGACGCCCACCCGAACGGCGACGCTGACCGTGCGCGCTAGCGCGCCGTCCACCCACACCTCCACGGTGACCGACGTGCTTCCGAGGAGTTCGGCAGGGGCGCGGCTCCGGACTTTGAGCTCAAGTTGGCCTGCCGGAACAACCAGGGCGGCCGGTGTCACCCCTACAGACTGAACGGATAACCGATCGGCGTCCTCCGGGCGCGCGGCCAGGATATGCTCCCGGACGGCCGCCACCAGATCGCCGCTGGAGATCTGTCGGCTGGCCGTCGTCACGGAGATCACGGGCGGGAAATCCAGGACGAGCCCGGCCGGGTCCACGTGGGCCATGCGGAGCCGAGCTTTCAGATACGACATATCCAGCGATCGGGTAAGGCCCGGAAGCGGTGCCCTGGCCACCGCCACGGCCCGCAGCCGCTCGACCACCGCCAGATCACCGCCGTGGATGTCCGCAATCTCGCCCAGCCGGATCTCCGGCCCGCGGACCGTGGAGTCGGGCTGCAGGCTCACGACGATAGGTGCGACGCTCTGTCCGACGCGCTCCGTCCGCACCGGGTCGTGCGCCGCGCTGGCGGCCACAACCCACGCCAGACTCGCCAACGCTAGCGCCGGGACCATCCCCGGTGCGGTCCGTTTCCCGATCATTCGGTGCCGGATCGTCGTGGTCCGCGCCAGTGTCGTCCGCGTCGACGCCCCCCGGGTGTCGTCCCTCATTGCGCCCTCGCTACCGTCGCAGATTGTTGGCAAGCTGCAGCATTTCATCGGCCGACTGGACGGCCTTGGAGCCCGCCTCGTAGGCCCGCTGGCCGACGATCAGGTTTACCATTTCCTCGACGACTTTCACGTTGGACATCTCGACGTAACCTTGCGAGAGCGTGCCGAAGCCGAGGCTGCCCGGTGTGCCCGTGATCGCGGTGCCCGAGGCGCCCGTGGGCAAGAACAGGTTCCGGCCGATGGCAGCCAGGCCCGCGGGGTTGATGAATCGCGTCAGCTCGATCGTGCCGATGTTTTGGGGGGTGGGGTTTCCGGCAAGCGTCACGCTGACGGCGCCATCCGTCGCGATGGACACGCCGATGGCCTGGGTCGGGATCGAGATTTCCGGTTGAAGGGCGTACCCGTCCGGGTTCACCATGCGCCCGTTAGCGTCCTTGCGGAAGGACCCGGCCCGCGTGTACGCGGTGGTCCCATCGCCGCGCAGCACCTGAAAGAACCCGTCGCCCTCAATCACGAGGTCGAGCTGGTTGTCCGTCTGCTGGAAATCCCCCTGCGAGAAGATCCGCTGCGTCGAGGCCGGTCGCACGCCGGAGCCTACCTGGATTCCGGTGGGTGCGTCCGCATTCTGGGCGGTCGGGGCGCCGGGCATCCGGGGGGTCTGGTACAGCAGGTCCTGGAAATCCACCCGGCTTTTCTTGAAACCGGTCGTGTTGACGTTTGCCAGATTGTTTGCGGTCGTATCGATGTTCAACTGCTGAGCCGTCATGCCCGTCGCCGCCGTGAACAATGCCCTGATCATGGTTCGACTCCTTACGCCCGTCCGAGATCGTTCGTGGCTTGCCCGACCGTCTGGTCGAGTGTCTGGATCGTCTTCTGGTAGGCCTCGTACGTCCGCAGCGTCGCCAACATTTCCACCATACTCATGACGACGTTGACGTTTGAGCCTTCGAGTTGTCCTTGCGCCACCGTGACGTCTGTCAGCTCGGCCGGTGCCGGCGCCCCCTCCGCCGCGGCAAACAGCGACGTCCCCACTTTGACCAGCCCGGGAAAGGGCTCGCTCCCGACGATACGCAACGCGCCGCCGTCGGCAACCCGGCCGTTGGCATCCACACGAAATCCGGTTTCGGGCACCGACACCGCGCCGTCGGTTCCCAGGACGCGAAATCCGTCCTGGGTCGCCAGAAACCCTTGCGCATCCCGAACAAAATTCCCCGCGCGCGTGTATCGCTCCCCATGGGGGGTGTCGACGACAAACAGCCCCGGACCGATGATGGCCAGATCCAGCGGGTTTCCCGTCGTCTTCAGCACGCCGGGCGCGAAATTCATGCCCGGGCGTCCCGGCTCGACGGTGCTCATCGGTACCGAAATCGGGCTCGCGAGATTTTCCGGAATGACCGATTGGTCGATGGTGATCAGATCGGCCTTAAATCCCGGCGTATCTGCGTTGGCAAGATTGTTGGCCAGAATATCGAGCCGCGACTGATGCGCCGCCATCCCTGACGCCGATGTGTACAATCCCTGGATCATTGGTCTCCTCGGCCGATCGCTCGGTGCCAGTCCAAGCAAGTCGGGTGCCACCGCGACAACGGCGGGGGAGACGCTGAAAACTCCAGGGGTGGCGGAGGCGGTAGGCGATCCCTGACGTGTCCGGTGCGCGGCAAGCTTTGCCGCCCGGCGCGTCCCGAACTTCCCAAAGTTGCCGCCCGGATATCTCAGCGAAGGAAGGCGCCGCCGCTAGGAGGCCATCGAGCCGTTGGTGCGGAACGCGGTCATTTCCGACAAGAGGCGCTCGGTTTCTCGATCCAGGGCCTGCACCGCTGCGCCCGCATCGGTGAGGTCGCCCGCCCGCCCCAGTTCCTCCAATCGCCGCGCCGCCGTCAGCGCACCCCGCGCGGCGAAAATGCTGAGAGAGCCCTTGAGCTTGTGCGCGGCACGCTCGACGCTGCCCGCATCCGCCTCCCCCACTGCCGAGCGGACAGCGCCCAGAAGGCGTGGCACCTCGGCGAGGAAGAGTTCGGTCATCTCGCACAGCAGCGCCCGGTCCCCCCCGACGTGCGCAAGAGCGGCGGCGACATCCCAGACCGGGTCGGCCGGCGATGGCGGTGCGGGAGGCGGCGTCGCTGTCTGTGCATCCGCGCCCTCGACGATGTCGAAGAGTTGGGCCGCATCGATCGGCTTGGAGATGTAGCCGTCCATGCCCGCGGCCAGACAGCGCGCGTGATCCCCTTTCATGGCATGCGCCGTCATCGCAACGATGCGCAAGCGCTTACCGGTCCGTTGCTCCGCCTGGCGGAGTGCGATCGTCGCCTCGAAGCCGTTCAAAATCGGCATCTGGATGTCCATCAGGACGAGGTCGAATCCGTCCGGACCGGCGGCGCTCACGAGGTCCACCGCCCGGCGCCCGTCCTCGGCCAGCGTGACCGCGTGGCCCCACTTCTCCAGCATCCGGATCGCCAACTTCTGGTTGACGGGGTTATCCTCCGCGAGCAGAATCCGCAGCCGGCGACGCGGCTCCCGGATCTTCTGCGGCGTGATGAAGGCGTCCTCCGGCTCCGTACCGGCGACGCCGAGAGCCTTGAGAATCATTTCCAGCAGTTCGTTCTGCGTGACCGGTTTAGCCGCGAAATGGCGGATGCCCAGCGCCGCGCACCGCGCCGAGTCCCGCTGATCGCCGGACGACAACAAGATGACGATGGGCTTGCCGAGGCCCGGCTCGCTCCGCATCCGCTCGACCAGGGTCAGGCCGTCCATGCCGGGCATATGCGAGTCGAGGACCATCAGCGCGTACGGCGTGTTGTCCAGCGTCGCCTCCCGCAGGGCGGCCAGGGCCGCCTCGCCGCCGTCCACCACCGTCGCCTGCATCTGCCAGCCGGCAAACACCTCCTTGAGGATCCGCCGGTTGGTGGCGTTGTCGTCCACGACCAGTACGCGCAGGTCTCGCAGCGCCCCGTGGGACTTGGCCACAGCGGCGGAAGTCTGTCCGCCCCACACCCCGAAGCGCGCCGTGAAGTGAAACGTACTGCCCCGGCCGACCGCGCTCTCGACCCAGACGGTGCCCCCCATCAGCTCGGCCAAACGCGCCGCGATCGTCAACCCCAGACCGCTGCCCCCGTAGCGGCGGGTGGTGGAGCTGTCCGCCTGCGCGAAGGATTTGAAGATCCGGTCTTGCTGCTCGGGGGGAATACCGATCCCCGTGTCCGACACGGCAAAGTGGAGGGATGCGTTCTCGCCGTCGTGCTTCGCCGGCTCGACGTGCAGGACCACCTCGCCGCGCTCCGTGAATTTGATGGCGTTTCCGAGAAGGTTCATCAGGATTTGCCGGAGCCGCCCCGGATCGCCGACGAGCCGGTCGGGAACATCGGGCAGCAGGAAACACGCCAGCTCCAACCCTTTCTGCGAGGCCCGAACCGCCAGCACCTTCAGCAGCCGCCGGAGGGTCTCGTTGAGCGAGAACTCGATCGACTCCAGCTCCAGACGGCCGGCCTCGATCTTGGAGAAATCGAGGATGTCGTTGATGACACCGAGCAGCGCATCGGCGGACGACTTGACCGTCTCCAGGTAGTCGCGCTGCTCCGCGGTGAGGTCGGTTTCCAATGCCAGCTCGACCATCCCGATGATGCCGTTCATCGGCGTCCGGATCTCGTGGCTCATATTCGCCAGGAACTCACTCTTGGCCCGCGTGCCGGACTCCGCCGCATCGCGTGCCCGCGCCATCGCCTCGAAGAGCGATGCGTTTCTGACGACGACCGCCGCCTGTGTGGCGAAGCTTTCCAGAACTTCCCGGTCCTCCCCATCCAGACGGAAGGGGCGATCGCCATTTAGGGCGAGCACCCCCAAAAGTGAATCGTCGCGGATCACGGGCACGCCGAGAAAGCTCCGGAGCCCGTGGCGCCGCGCCCATGCCTGTGCACCGAATCGTCTGTCCGCGAACCGGTCGGGCACGTTGAGGATCTGGCGGTGCTCCGCCACCCAGCCCACGCCCCCCCTGCCGTACCGCAACACCTTTTCCGGGTAATCGTCGAGCCGGCCGTTGGCCGTCGTCCGCATCGCGATAGTGCGGCTCGCCTCGTCGGCAAGCCAGAACGCCACGTCGGTCGCGCCGACGATCTCCCCGGCAGCCTGCGCGAGCTCTTTCAGCACCGTATCCAGCTCCAGCGACGACGACATGAGCTGCGTCAGCCGGTGGACGGTCTGCTGCCGCCGGACGCGCGCCTCGAGCCGCTCGTGCAGCCGCGCGTTCTCGATGGCGATGGCGGCCTGCGTCCCGAACGTCGCCAGGGTGCGCCGGTCCTCCTCCGTAAACGGCGCTGCCCCGGCGTCCCGGTTCAGGCTGACGACGCCGACCAGTCGGTCCCGATACAGGAGCGGTTCCGCTACCACCGCGGTGTGCGAGGTGCACGCCAGGAGGCGCGGCGTCGCTAACGGCGACCGCCGAAAATCGTTGACGATGGCCCCAGTCCGGGTCTGTGCCACCGTACCGGCTACGCCTTCCCCCAGTGCGAGGCTCACCGTGGCACAGGACGCGGGCGGGCTCACCATGCCGGCCGGCACGAGCAGTTGGCTGGCCTCGTCCCAGAGACGGAGCATTGCCGAGGAGGCGCCGATCAGAGTCACCGCGCACCGGACGATCAGATTCAAGAGCCGAGACAGATCCGGCTCACGGGCCACCTCTTCGCCGATGGCCCGAAGCGCCTCCAGGGTGGAGGACCGCTTCGCGAGCGCACGCTTTAGCGCCGCCAGCGACGCCCTGTCGTCGGGACGTGCGCCGCACGGCGTACTCTCCGTCACGCCGCCGTTCCGTCCCCGTCGCCTCCCCTTCCTGGATTGCATCCGAGTCGGCATGTTGACTCCCGCGGTCCGCCCTGACCGTCACCGGGGCCGCACGGCCCCCTTGGCATCGTCGTGGGACAGCTCCAGCATGCTGCAAGCCCCCAGATAGTTCGTTTCGAGGGGCTCGGTGAGCTGCTCGAGAGACCGGACCACCCCGGCGATCCGGTCCGTCTGTCGCTGGCAACGCTCCAAGAACTCTATCAGCGCCTCCCCCTCCGGCGGGTGCCGGCGCGCCATTAGGATGGCGGCCGTCAGTGTCGTCAACGGGTTGTTGATCTCGTGGCCCAGCGTAGCCGCCATGGTGAGCAGCGCGCCTTTGCGCTCCACGATGGCCAACTCGCGCTGCAGCGCCTGGATGCGGAGCCCCGACCGCACGTGGGCCAGCAACTCGTCGTCCGTCCACGGTTTGACCAGGTAGTCGTCCGCACCCAACTCCAGCCCCGAAATACGGTCCGCCCGCTTGTCCTTGCTGGTGAGCAGGATCACGTACGTGCGCCGCAACATCGCGTCGTCGCGCAGCGCCTCGATGAGTGTCGGGCCATCCATCTCGGGCATCATCCAGTCGGTCAGGACGAGGTCGGGCTGCAGCCGTCGGACGATGTCGAGCCCTTCCCGCCCGTCCGCCGCCGCTTCCACCACGTAACCCGCACCTCGAAGAGACTTGCTGAGCAACGTCCGCACGATGAGGTCGTCTTCGACCACCACGACCCGTCCTGGGTCCCCGGCATCCATCTCGTCCGCTCCGATTCTCGCGCGGGTCAAGCGCGCGCCTGAAACTCCCGGAGAAGCTGGTCCACGATCTCTTGATCGCACAGTGCCGACCGGTCCTTGGTGCACGTCTCGACGATGGGGTCCGGAGCGGCCCCCTGCAGGGTGGCGTCTTCGATGCGGAACATGATCAACAGCTTGAGCAGTCGGGACTCGACTTCGGCCACCAGGCCGATGAGCTTCTGGATCTTCTGCGTCGTGAGGTCCTGGAATTCCATCGCCGCCATGATGTCTATGGCTCGCCCCTGCGAGCGGCGCTGGACCTCCTTGATAGCCTCCAGGCACTTGACGACCTCCCCCTGGGTCGGGTTTTTCCCCAGGAGGTGCACCATCTCCCCGACGCGGCTGAGCATCTGTTCCACCGTTGTCTGTTCTTCGACCAGATGTTCCGTCTGTTCCAGAACGCGGTTGGTGGCATCCTCGGTCGTCTGGATGATCTCCGCCAGATGCTTCGCGACCTTCGGGATCTCCCGCTGGGACTGCCGCACGGTGGGGTCCAAGCTCTGGAGGTTGCGGAGCGTCTGGTTGATGTACGCGGCCATCTCCCCGATAACGCCGCGCACCTTGATGTTCACGGTGCGGTGGAAATTCCCCTCAGCCATCGCCCGTGCCGCTGAAGCCAACTCGCGCAGCTCCGCCTGGAAGTCCTGATCCCGGGTCTCGATCGTATCCATGGTGATCCTTTCTTGCCCTTGGAGGCGGCCGGCGATAATCGGTCCGACGCCGCTGAACGTTTCAGCGCGTGACAATGCGCAGTTCGACTCGGCGGTTCCGGGGCTCCCCGTAAACCGCATCGTTGGGGAACAGCGGTCTGTGCTCTCCCACGCCGCGGGCCGCGATCCGGAGCGGGGACACCGCATGCGTCTCGACGAGGTACCGAACCACGGCGGTCGCCCGCGCCACCGATAGCTCCCAGTTCGAGGGGAATTGTGCCGAACGGATCGGCAGCGTGTCGGTGTGCCCCTCGGCCTCGATGGGATTGGACAGGTCGCGGACGACCCCGGCGATTCGATCCAGGATCTGGCGCGCGTCGAGACGCAGGTCGGCCTTCCCGCGCTCGAAAAGAATGGCATCCGGAAAGCGCAGGATCACCGCGTCCGGCGTCCGCTCGATCTGGACGCGACCCGCCGCAAGATCCTCGCCGAGGTACTCCCGCAACCGCTCCACCACGTCGAACACCAGGTCGGGCTTCGGCAATAGCCGCTCCCCCCCAGCCCCCGAGCCGGAGATCGGCCGCGGCGGCGACCCTACGAACGCGCCACGAAGCGATGTCGCCAGTGCCTCGTACTTCTTCGCGTCCACCCGCGAGATCGCGTACAGAATCACGAAGAACGCGAGAAGCAGGGTGATCATATCCGCGTAGGTCAGCAACCACCGCATGTTCCCGCCGGAGTTGTGTCCACCGCTCATACCGCGACCCCTCGTCGCCCCGCCGTGCGCGGGCCGTCCCCCCGCGGGACCCTGCGCCGTGCCTCGGGAGGGCCGGTCGTCGTCATGTCCGACTTAGCGCCGCTGCGGCCGGCCGCTTCGTCCGATCCGGCTGTTCGTGCGGGATACTCGGGTAGTACGCCTGGAGGCGCAGCTCCAGGATGTGCGGGTTGTGCCCCGCCTGGATCCCCAGGATCCCTTCCATGAGCATTTCTCGGCGGAACGCCTCTTCCGCACTCTTGGCCTGGAGGTTTCCGGCGAGCGGCAGGAGGAGCACGTTCGCGCTAAAGATCCCGTAGAGCGTCGCGATGAACGCCACGGCGATTCCGTGCCCCATGCCCTCGGTGCCGCCCTCGCCCAGCTTCGACAGCACGTGCACGAGGCCGAGCACGGTCCCGATGATCCCCATTGTCGGTGCATACCCGCCCATGGTTTCGAGCAGGGCGATCCCGCGCCGGTGACGGCGTTGCATGGCGGCGATCTCCGCCCGGAGGATCTCGCGCACGCTCGCCTCGTCGGCGCCGTCCACCACCAGCCGCATTCCCTTGGCCAAGAACGGATCTGTGGTCGGGTCGTTCACCGTATCCTCCAGTGCCAGGATGCCGTCTTTTCGCGCCAGTTGGGCCGCGTATACCAGCGACCGGATCAGGGTAGCCGACTCCGCACCCACCCAACCCCACAGCGCCTTCCGCACCAGCAGGGGCAACCGAAGGACGTCGCCGAACGTCGTGCTGACCATGGCGGCGCCCAGCGTGCCGCCGGCGATGATGAGGAACGCGGACAGGTTCGCGAACGCCAGGACGCTGCCGCCGTCGATTAGCACCGACCCGACGATCCCCGCCAGTCCCAGCGCAAAACCGATCGGGACACCCACATCAACCCGCATGCTCGTCACTTTCGACCTTCAGCACGCTGCCGTCAGCGCCGGACAGGATTTCTCGGGGTCGTTCGCTGACCGCCGACTGCTGAAAACCGTTTCGCCCGGGCTACTCAAAAGCTCCACCTGCAAAGCGGTCCGTGATGAGCGGCGCATCAGCGCGGAGGGGCCCAGGCGTACCTGGGGTACGCCGCGCCGAGCGCCCATGCGGACGGGCTACCCGTTCGAAGGATAGGTCCCCGCAGATGGGGCTTTTGTGGAGCCTAATCAAACCGCGTCCCCCAGCGCTCGAACGTGGCCCGTTCGTCCACCATCCGGACTCCGTAGAACCGCACCCCCTTGTTGATCATGGCCTTTCGGAACTCCTCTTGGAGTGCGGGGGTAAGGTTGATGACGTGGACCAGGCCGTCCGGGTTGATCTTGATCAACTCGGCATACACGTCGGAAAGAACCTCGAAAAGGTTGTAGTGCACCGCCTCCAGCCCTTGCGCGTCGATCACGATCTCTTGCTTGCGCGCCCGGACCTGCGTCAGGAGCTGCTTCCGAAGCTCCAGGGCATACGCGGGATCCACGCGCCCGGTCCATGTCCCGAAGCTCACCTGATCCAGCGCGCTCACCAGCAAAGGTCGCTTGGCACACTTCTGGAACTCTTTCCCTTCAATGGCGATCCAGCCGCCCTGGAATGCTCCGTACGGACAGGGCCCTTGCTTCAAGCAGTAATAGCCGTTCCGGTACGCTTTTGCGAACATGCACTTGTTGGTCAGCTCTTCCACCCGGCTCTGCTGGTCGAGTTTCTGCATCTCGCGCCGTTCCACGGCGTCCCGAATGGCGCGCTCCACCGCCTCACGCGGCGCGCCGGCCGGTATACACCCCACCGCCCCCTCGGCGAACAGAAGTTCGTTCGCCGCGTCCAGGGTCTCGTCGGCGGCCACCAGCAGGAAACAGTTCGCTTCGCGTCCCAACCGCTGGTACGCCCGGACGAGGCCCGCCGTCTCGGGTGCCCCGGCGTCGGCGAGGATCGCCTTTGGGCGGTGCTCGCCGACCGCCTGGAGGAATGCAGGCTCCATGGCGGCGCAGGTGGACGTCTGGAAGCGTATGAGCCGCTCGGCGAACTGCGCCAGCAGCTCCTCGCCGACCACCAGCAACCGGCCGTCAATGAGCGAGTCGGCATCCTCGCCCAGATAGACGCGGAGTCGCGCCTCGACGTCCATCAGATTCAGGGGCTTTCGAAAATAGCCAACCGCACCGTACTGCTTCGCATCGATGACCGTTTCCAGCGTCGGATACCCGGTGATGAGGAAGACCCCGGCGCTCGGGTTCACGCGGCGCGCCTGCTGCAGAAACTCGATACCGCTCCCGTCCGGCATGCGGATGTCGCAGAGCACCGCCTGAACGCCGGTCGAAAGCTTGCCGAGCGCCTCGGGGCCCGTCGCCGCCGTGTCGACCGTGTAGCCCACGCTCGTGAAATACTCCGCCAGCGTCGCCCGGATCTCCTCCTCATCGTCGACGATGAGCAGTCGCCGCCTACCGTTCGCCCGTCCGTCCGCTCCCATGGCATGTCCCCGCGCCGGTCTCGGCGTTGTCCAATTGGCGCACCTGCCGCGTCTTGGGCACGCCCGGCAACTCTATGACCACCCGCGTCCCTCGGGGGGACCCGCTTTCTATCCGGAGCACTCCGCCGTGGCTGCGCACGATGTCGCGGCAGAGCCAGAGTCCGATCCCCATGCCGTGTTTGGCATCCTTCGTCGTGAAAAACGGGTCGAAGATGCGCGCCACCTCTTCCGGCGCGATCCCGGGCCCTTCGTCCTCCACGATCGCTTCCACCCAGGGGACGCTGCTGCCGTCGGCACACAACCGGCGGCCCAGGGGGCGCGTCATGATCCGAACGCGGCCGCCCTCAGCCATGGCCTCGCTCGCGTTCGTAATCAATTCCAGGACGACCTGCCCCCAGGCGGCAGGATCCAGATCTATTGCGGGAAGGTCCTCACCCCACACCGTCTCGACTGTCGGCCGCCGACACAGCGGATGGTATTTCAGCAGGAAGAGAATGCGCCGCGTGGTCTCGTTGAGGTCGCTTGGTTGCCGCGCGCCCGGACGGACCCGCGCGTACTCCAGCAGTGTTTCGACGCTTCCCGCGATCCGGCTCACGCTGGTTTCGATGGCCATGAGCGCGTTGTTCGCATCCGGGGGAAGCGCACCAATCTTGAGGCGCAGCAATTGCAGATGGTTGCTGATGATGCACAGCGAGTTATTGATGTCGTGCGCCAGACCTCCCGCCAGTGACCCGACCGACGCCAGGTGCGCCGACTGGACCAGCCGCGCCAGCACCGGCCGCTGCTGCTCCATCCGCCCCTGGGCGTTCGCGACCAGCCGCGCCTTCTCCATCGCCTCGGCGCCCTGCGCCGCCAGACCCGTGAGGAGCGCGATCTCCTCCGCGGTGAACTCGCGCACCGTATCCGTCATCACGCTCAGCACGCCGATGGTGCGCCCGTGTATCGCCAGGGGCACCCCCAGGAAAGAGATCGCCCCCACCGCTTCCAGGATCGCGCAGCCCCATGCGTTCGCATCCTGCCGGATCCCGGCGATCGTCAGCGGGCTTCCATGATCGACTACCCAGACCAAGGGACACCGTGCGTCACCGCCGCAGCGGGGCAGGTCCACCCTGGTCCCGGGAAACCCGGCGGAGTACGCGGTCGCCAACCGCCCATCCGGTTCGGTGATCGAGATGATGGCTGCGGTGGCGCCGAGATGGCGGCGCGTCGCCTCTACCAAGAACCGCAATGCGGCGTCCCGCTTCCACTCGGCGCTGAGCACGCCGGCGGTCTCGATCGGCAGCCCGCGATCGGCCGCCGGCCGTGTCGCGACCGTCTCCGCCGCCGGTCGGCCCGCCTTGGTACGCGGCCGGAGATCCTCCACCAGCCGGAAGTTCTCGATACACTTCATAGCCCGCCGGGCGACCGCCGCCAGCGTCAGATGCTGCTGCGCGATGGAAGCTGCGGCCAGGGGCGTCCCCATCATCAACACACCGACGGTACCCCGCGCCGTCGCCAGCGGGACCACGACCACGTTCCCGTCCAGGTGCACCGCCGGCACCACGGTCGGCCGTCGTCGTCCGATCGCCCTGGCGACCACGCCAGAGGCGCACTGTGCTTCCAGTTCCCGCTGCGCTCCCGCCGCCTTGTCGGCGGGTTCCGCCGCGATGGGACGGAATTCCTGGCCGTCGGAATCCACGAGCGCCAGGAGCATCACGTCCTGCGACAGGATGCCCCGCACTTCCTCGAACACC
This sequence comes from bacterium, assembly GCA_029580855.1. GTDB lineage: Bacteria > Methylomirabilota > Methylomirabilia > Methylomirabilales > 2-02-FULL-66-22 > 2-02-FULL-66-22. The sequence continues at coordinate 169,222 of JAKPQH010000015.1, forward strand.
GGCACCGTGATGTTCTCGATGCTGACGCTGCGGTCCAATCCTGGCGCGAAGCCCGCTGGACGGGTCGCGCGGTCGCGGCAATCCTGAATCGCGCAGTTCGCCTCCCCGAGAATCGAGACCCCGCGGCGGACCGCCCGCAGCTTGTCGGCGAAATCGGCGCCCAGCGCGGGTGCAACCATCCCGTCGGACCGGGTTCGGCGTGCATTGTCGACAGGCCTATCCCCACGCGGCCCTCCGGGTTGCACGGACGCCGATGTGGGCACCGTGCGCGGTTTCCCCGGGATCGGCCGGGACCCCCGCGCGTCAGGAGGCATGCGCCCCCCGCGTGCGGCGAGCGGACGCCTCGACGCCGCCGAGCAGAATCGCCCGCGCCTGGTCGTATTGTTCGTCGAGCTCGGCGATCAGTCCGTCGAGCAGATGTGCGGGCAAACCGAGCCGGCGCCAACCCTCTTGATCCAGGGGTGGGACCGCGTCGTCGCCCCCGGACCCGAGCCCCAGCGCTCGTGCCAGAATATCCGCGGTGTGGATGATGGCGGCCTCGCGCTTTGCAATCTGCGCAAGCTCGGGCCGATGGTGACAGCCGATCGCCTCGCTCAGCCGGACCGGCAGTTTCCACCGCTCCGCGAGCAATCTGCCGACCTGATCGTGCGTGAACCCCAGCAGGCGGTGCTCGGCCGCGCGGATCGCGATGTCCTCGTTCCGGGCCGTCTCCAACACCTTGAGGAATTCTTTGGTGGCGAAGCGGAAAAGGACGACCTTTCCCACATCGTGGAGAAGTCCCGCCACAAACACCTCTTCGCGGTCGTCGTGCTGCGCGTACCGGGCCAACAGCCCCGCCGCCACCGCCACGCCGATCGAGTGCTCCCAGAGGTCGGTCGGGGAAAACTCCGGCATCTCTTCGCTGACCATGAGATCCACCACCGACGCGGTCAACAGCAGGTTCCGGACGGGATGGAACCCCAGGATCGTGACGGCCTCGGTTACAGTGGCGATGCGGCGCGGAAACCCATAGAACGGCGAGTTGACCAGCCGGAGCAACCGTGCCGTGAGTGCCTGGTCTTCCAAGATCGTCCGGGCCAAATCCAAGGCGGAGGTCTTCGGGTTGGTCACCTTCTCGTTGACCCGTACGACCACCGTCGGCAGCGTCGGCAGCGAACTGATCTGCTGGATCAGACTATCCAGTTTCGTCGCCATACTTATTCCCCTCGTTTCGCGGACCCGCCGCCGGCCGACGCCGCCAGCGCCGCAAATCGCAGCACCAATCGGTGCGTCGCCAGGCGCATGATGTCGGCCATTACAGGATCCTGCGCTGCCCCGGCCCGACGGAATCGGCGGCCGATTTCCTCGGCTGCTGCCGCCAGGACCTCCGGCGGAACGGTCACCTCGGCCGCCGCCCCGGGCTCGCTCCCGTCCGCCCGGATGACTTCCGCCTCCCGCACACCCCACGTCTTGAAGATTTCGAGATGCTTGGCAGTGAGAATCTCGCCGGCGCGTAAAAGGAGAACCCCGTTCATATTGAAGACCGGCTTACTCAGCTTCAGCCCTGCCGTGAGGGATTCGAGCGCAATCCGTGCCATACGCCACTCCTTCCACCGGCCTCGTCCACGACGCCGAAGGCCCAGGTTGTCCCACCAGACGCATCAGCAGGAGTATCGGCTGCAGCAGCGTTCTGCTGAACCCCTGTGACGTCCTGAGCCGCCGCGACTCCTTAACCCAGCATCTCCAACGCCGCCCGCGCGATACGCGGAAGCGGGAGAACCACCTCCGCCGCCCCCAGCGCAATCGCCTCCTTCGGCATGCCAAAGACGACGCAGGTCGATTCGTCCTGTGCGATCGTCCGCGCCCCGGCCTGGCGCATTCCCATGAGGCCTTTGGCTCCGTCCGCCCCCATGCCGGTCATGATGATCCCGAGGGCGTTGCGTCCCGCGAATTCCGCCACGGAATCGAACAGCACGTCCACCGATGGCCGGTGCCGGTTGACTGGCGGCCCGGCGTGGACTGCCACGGAGTACTGCGCGCCGCTACGCCGCAGCGCCATGTGAAAGTTGCCTGGCGCGATGAGAGCGTGACCCACCAGAACCCGTTCGCCGTCCTCCGCTTCCTTGACGCGAATCGTGCAGAGGTCGTTGCAGCGTTCCGCAAACGAGCGCGTGAATTTCTCAGGCATGTGCTGCACGATGACGATGCCCGGTGCGTTCGCCGGCATGGCGGTGAGGAATTCCCGCAGCGCTTCCGTCCCACCGGTGGAGGCCCCGACCGCGATGAGCCGGTCGGTGGTCTTGAGCATCGCCGCCGAGGCGCCGTTAAGCGAGGCGGGTGCCGGCCGACCCACCCACAGCCCACGTGGGGCGACCCGGGCGCAGGCGGCCGCGCGGATCTTCCCCGATACCTCGCGCGCCAACTCGTCCAGGTGCTCGCGCAGATCCACCTTGGGCTTGGTGATGAAATCCACCGCTCCCAGCTCCAGTGCCCGCAGCGTCGTCTCGCACCCCGACTCCGTGAGCGACGACACCATCACGACGGGCATGGGGCGGCTTTGCATCAGCTTTTCCAGGAAAGTGAGGCCGTCCATTTTCGGCATCTCGACATCCAGCGTGAGGACGTCGGGCCTCAACTGCTCGATCTTGCTTTGTGCGATCACGGGATCGGACGCAGCACCGACCACATCGATCGCCGGATCCCGTGTCAGCAGGACCGTCAACGCCTGGCGCATGAGCGCCGAATCGTCGACGACGAGTACTCGTATCTTTTGGCGCATACACCACCTGCCCGGTCGAGCCCTCCTAATCGTCGAAGAGGGTGATTTCGCCCGCTTTAGCTTGGATGGTCGCCGCCTCGCGCGCATGCGCCCGTTCCGCCTCCGCGCGGGGAAAGCGTGACCCCGGCAGACGTTTCAGCCAAACTCGACCCGAGTCCGTGCGGAAGATGACCTGCCGCGCGCACGCACCTCCGAGATCCTCCGATACCACTGGGATCCCCTCCTCGCTCAGGAACCGCCGCACAAATCGGATATTCTGCTCCGGCACCGAGCCGCCCACGCCAACGATCTGGAGGACGTGCCCACCGCCGAAGATCTTGGCTTGAACGCTCCGCCGGTCCCCGCCCAGGCGCTGGATCTTGCCGATAAGCAGCTCCATCGCGTGTACGCCGAACCGCGCCAGGTCGTCTCCGGCGTCGTGGCTCGACGGTCGGGGCAGCATAAAATGATTCATGCCCCCCACACCGCTTTCGGGATCCCAGAGGCATGCGGCGATACAGGACCCCAAGAGGGTTCTGACCGTGGCCCCGTCCCGGCTCGCGAACACACCCCCGATGTAGATGGTCACGTCGTTGGCGCTCACATCCGTCCTTCCGCCGCGGGACGCGCCGCGTTGTGGGCCGGCAGCCTCCGATAGATCGTGTTGCGCAGGAATGTAAACTGATCGCACACGCCGTGGAGGGACTCCGAGTGGCCGAGGAACAGGTAACCGTCATCCTTTACATACTTGGCGAAGCGTGACATCAGGCGGCACTGCGTCGGCCGGTCGAAGTAAATGATGACGTTTCGACAGAAAATACAGTCGAAGACGGTCCGAACCGGCCACGGTTCCTCCAGAAGGTTAATCCGGCGAAACGTGATAAGCGATTGCATCTCACGTTTGACCTTCACCAAACCGGCCTTGCTTCCTGTTCCCCGCAGGAAATAGCGCTCGCGGAGCGCTGGGGGGATCTCGCGTACACGTTCCAACGGGTAGATCCCCGCCGCCGCCTGACTCAGGACACTCGTATCGACGTCCGACGCCAGAATGCGGACATCCCACGCGGGCATCCGCCCAAGCGCCTCGCAGAGCGTCAGCGCGATCGTGTATGGCTCCTCACCGGTAGAGCAGCCTGCACTCCAGATCCGAATCTTGCGTTCGCCCGTCTGCACCGCTCGGGTCTTGAGCGCCGGCACCAACTCGCGCTCCAGGAAATCGAAATGGACGCGCTCCCGATAGAAGTCCGTCTTGTTCGTCGTCATGGCGTTGACGAAGTTCTCCAACTCCGCCGTCCCGTCGGGCCCCGTCAGGTAGTCGTAATACATCCGCAGCGATGGCAGGCCCAGCGCGCGGAGCCGTTTCCCCAGCCGAGATGCGACAAGGCTCCGTTTGTGTTCGCTCAGCGCGATCCCCACCTGTTTCTTGACCAGGCTCTGAATGAGCGAGAACTCTTCGTCAGAGATCGCGTTGCCCCCGACAAGCGGCATTATGGCCATGTCGTCATGTACATACACGGTCAACCCGGGCTCCGCTGGTGTGGGGATCCCGTGGGCCTGGCCGTCCGCGGCCGGCCAGGCACACGACCTGCACTCTAGAACTCCTCGAACCCTCCACCTATACCGGTCGCCACCCGTACCGAGACCGGTGCAGGCTTTGTCTTGGCCTTAGGCTTCAACGGGATCACATTCTTTGCCGTATCGCGCGGCTCGACAGACGCCGGGCTCTCGCTTGACCCTGCGGCCAGCTTGAATTGGGCCACCTGTGCCGACAATTCCTCGGCCTGGGCCGCCAGCGCCTGGGCTGTCGAGGACAGTTCTTCAGTCTGCGCCGCGTTCTGTTGCGTCACGGTATCCATCTGCGTGACGGCTTTGTTGACCTGCTCGATCCCCTGCGACTGTTCTTGCGACGCCGCGGTGATCTCCGCGATCAGGTCTGCCACCTTCTTGACCTGCGCCATGATCTCGGTCAGAGTAGTCCCTGCCTTGAGGACCAGCCCGGAACCGTCCTCCACCTTGGTCACGCTATCCGTGATGAGCGTCTTGATCTCCTTGGACGCAGCCGCCGAGCGCTGGGCCAGGCCGCGGACCTCGCTGGCTACCACTGCAAAACCACGACCCTGCTCGCCGGCCCGGGCGGCCTCGACGGCGGCATTCAAGGCCAGTAGGTTGGTCTGGAAGGCGATCTCGTCGATAGTCGTGATAATGGCGGCGATCTGCCTGCTGGAGGTGGTGATCGCCCCCATGGCGGCCACCGCCGCTTTCACCACGGTTCCGCCCTGCTCCGCCGCATCCCGCGCTCCCGCCGCCATTTGGTTCGCCTGGCGGGCGTTGTCGGCGTTCTGCCGCACCGTCGAAGTCATCTGCTCCAGGGATGCCGCTGTTTCTTCGAGCGAAGACGCCTGCTCCTGGGCACCGCTGCTGAGTTGTGTCGAGCCCGCGGCCACCTGTTGTGCCGCGACAGCGGTCTGGTGCGCTGCGTGCCTGACCTGCGCCATGGTGGACTCGAAGCGCTCCATCATGGCATTCAGCGCCCGCCCCATTTCGCCCAGTTCGTCGCGCGCGTCCAGGTGCACGCGCACCCGCAGGTCCCCTGTAGCCGCCTGCTGTGTTCGCTCCACCACCTGGGCGAGGGCCCGAGTGATCTGGCCGGCGATCTTCATCCCCAGCAGCGCGCCGCCCACCGAAATGGCGGCCAGAAGAATTGCAGTCCACCACGTCGTCCGGGTCGCGGAATTCTGGATCTCGTCCGCAAAGAGGTTTGCGTTTTTCAGACGCGCCTCAGTGAGTGTGTTCAGCACACCGCGCGCCTTTTCGAACTTCGCTGTCCCGTCGCTCAAGGAGAGATCGATGGCGTCCTTGCGCGCCTCCGCCAGGTCCTTGGCCAGGAGCTGGATCACCTCTTTCGACAGCGACTCCCACTCCCGGAAGGCCGTCTCAAACTCACCCCAGAGCTTCTTTTCCGTGCCGCTTGCGGAAACGGCCTTGTACTTCCCCCAGCGGTCCTTTGCCTGCTGGATATTCTCCGTATGGTCCTTGCGCATGGCGGCGGCATCCTCAGAGGCCTGCCGAACGAACATCAGGCTGCGCTCTGCCACCAGCGCCTGCTGCATGTCCCGGTCCGCTTCGACCAGGTAATCGACGGCGGGCAGATGCTCCCGGCTCGCCGTTTGGAACGCCCCGGCGGCCCACCGGAAGTTCGACAGATTCCAGAGCCCGGCGCCCGCCGCGAACAGCACCACCATGACGAACGCGCCGACGAGCTTCGTCCGGATCTTCAGGTTCATGAACCTCTGCATCGCTTCGCCCTGCCTTTCCGCATCGCGCACGGGTCCGGGCAGCGTTCCGCCTCGAACGCCGCCCGCCGCGCCGCGGCCGTCACTTTTTCGCGGACTTCTCCAGCGTCGTCAAATTGACGCCGACAACCAGCACACCGATGGACTTCCCGCCCGACACGACGGGCACGCCGATCTGGATCTGATGGGACTGGCTGCTCTCGTCAAACTCCGGTTGCCCTTGCCATACCTTGCCGCCGAACGGCACGTCGAACTTCGCCGCCCCCTTGTGGATATAGCTCGTCGTTTTCTCGATGAAGGCCACCTTCTCGCCCTGGGCGGCGCTGAGGAACGCCTCGGAGTACGTGTCGCCGGAGGCGTCGGCCTTGGCCTTCAGAAACTTCCCGGCGTCGCAAGTCTGGAAACCCTTCACGAGGTCGTCGCTCCGGCGGACACTCTTCCATTTGGCGTTGTCCATCCCCGCGATCGGCCCCTTGGCGTTCTGCGCCTCGACGGCCTTGACCACCGTGGGATTGGCGGCCCAGCCCTTCACCACCTCGACGTGCTTGTCGAGCTCTTTCTGGACGGCCGGTGTGATCTCGAACGCCGCCCACGCCAACGTCGCCATCGCCGCCGCTGCGACCACACCAACCACAATCCATCCGCGCTTCATCGCTGCCCTCCTTTGGTGGCTGCGCCACCGTGCGTGTGAAGATCGCCTCGCGCCTCCGCCATCGACGGTCCACCCGTCTGGAGTCCCGCTGCGACCTAGTTATTCAGTGCCGACTCCACTGCCGCTTGCGCGGCAGCGGCGGTCTCGCCCGCGGTCAGCACCTTGTCGATATCCAGGAGAATGACCAGCTTCTCGCCCTGCTCGCCCGTCGGGGCAAGGCCGGTGAGACAGGCCGTGTCGATCTGACCGTGAAGGTCGGGGGTCGGCTGGATGGCGTTCCCCTGGACCGTGAGGACATCCGAAACCGCATCCACGATGAATCCGAGCGTCTTCCCGGCAACCTGCACGACGACAATGACCGTAAACGGCGTGTATTCCATCTCGGGCAGGTTGAACTTTTTGCGCAGGTCCACGATGGGGACGATGGTCCCTCGGAGATTCAAGACTCCTTTCACGTAGGGCGGTGCGTTCGGCAGCGGGGTGACCTGACTGAACCCTTTGATCTCCTGGATCTTCAAGATCTCCACCCCGTACTCCTCCTGGCCGAGGGCGAACGTGAGGAACTGGTGAGTTTCTGATACCACAGGCTGACGCTTCGCTTGTGTCTGCTCGCTCATCGAGCGCTCTCCTTTCCGAGCGACCAACATTCCGCGATCGGCAACCAGGCTGCTTCGCACTGGGCCAAGCGCCGGACCGCGCCTGCTACGGGTTAGAACTCCTCAACCCCCCCACGCCATCGGTGCCCGTCGCGGCCGGGACGGCTTTCGGGGCAGACACCGGTTTCTTGGGCTTCTCTTTCGCCGCCAGGGGGATGACTTTCGCGGCGGGCGGCACCGGCCGAACCGCGGGCTGCACTCCGCCGGCGGCGCCGTGCAGTTTAAACTGCCCCACCTGGGCGGTGAGCTCCTCGGCTTGGGCGGCCAGGCTCTGGGCGGTCGAGGAGAGCTCCTCGGTCTGGGCGGCGTTCTGCTGGGTCACGGTGTCCATCTGGGTGACGGCCCTGTTCACCTGCTCGATCCCCTGGGACTGCTCGGCGGAGGCCGCGCTGATCTCGGCGATAAGGTCGGCCACTTTCTTCACATCCGCGACGATGGCGGTGAGGGTGGTTCCGGCCTGGGTGACCAGCTTAGCGCCGCCTTCGACTTTGGTGACAGAGTCGGTGATCAGGGCCTTGATCTCCTTGGAGGCGCTGGCGCTCCGCTGGGCGAGGGCCCGGACCTCGGATGCCACGACCGCGAAGCCCCGGCCCTGCTCCCCAGCCCGGGCGGCCTCCACGGCGGCGTTGAGCGCCAGGAGGTTCGTCTGGAAGGCGATCTCGTCGATGGTGGTGATGATGGCCTGGATCTGCTTGCTCGAGGCGGTGATGGCCTCCATGGCGGCCACGGCCTCGGTCACGACGGTGCCCCCCTGTTCGGCGGCGGTCTTCGCCCCGGCGGCCATCTGGTTCGCTTGTTTGGCGTTATCGGCGTTCTGCTTGACCGTGGAGGTCATCTCCTCCAGGGAGGCGGCCGTTTCCTCCAAGGACGAGGCTTGCTCCTGGGCCCCCGAGGAAAGCTGCTCGCTCCCGGCCGCAAGCTGCCGGGTGGCGCTGGCCGTGTGGGTGGCCGCCCGGGCCACCTCCCGCATGCTCGTCTCAAACTTCTCCAGCATGGCGTTCAAGGCCTGACCCATCTGGCCGAGTTCGTCCCGGGTGTCGAGCTCGACGCGGACCGTGAGGTCGCCCGTGGCGGCCTGTGCAGCTTGGGTCACCACGTGGGCGAGTGCGCTCACGATGAGGCGAGCGAGGAAGTACCCCAGGGCAAGCGCGAGCAGGATCCCCAGGCCGATGATGACCACCATCAGCACACGAGCGCTGCTCTCCGCCGCCTTCGCCTCCTCGACGGCCAGCTGGCTGGTTTTCGCAAAACTGCCCATGATCTCGTTCGCGGCCGCTGTAGCGATGCGGACATCCTCGGCCCCCTTTCCGGCGGCATAGCCGAACGCCTCGGCCTTCTTGCCCTGGTTGCTCAGTGGGAGCAATTGATCGTTCACCGTCCGCATGTAATTCGCGAACGCGGACTTGAACGTTGTCACGGCCTCCCGCTCTTCCTTGCTGAGCCCGGCCTTGTCGAGTTTGCCCATCTCCGTCTCGATGGCCGCCGCGGCCGTCGTGATTGCGGCGGCCTGCTTCTCCATGGCCTCCTTCTCTGAAAGCTGTATGTGATGCAGGATGGACGCCCGGATGACCATGAGTTGCTGCCGCGCCTCGGCGACATACATCGAGGGAAGGAAGTCGTGGTAGATTGCGTGCGTGTGCTCGGACATGATCATCGTGTTACGCAAGCCCACGACCCCGACGCCGACTAGCAGCACCGTGAGGACGCCAAACCCAAACATCAGCCGTGCCATCATCTTCAGATTTTTGAACCAGCGCATCGCCCGCTCCTTCTTTTTTGTGACGTGCAATCGGATCGCCGTCAGAACAATCACCATCACGGCCCATCCGGCCACCGATCTGACTACGCGTTTTCGGTTCACCAACGAACGCATGTCAGTTGCCAGGTGCTGCACGGCACGGCGCCAGGCGCCTTGGGGAAGACGTCGGGCCCCTCTTTCTCCTTGACCGCGGGGGAGACATCGCACAACTGGCATATCATCTGCTTCCGGACCGCCGTGCCCCGGCGCGCGCCGTTGCAGAACGTTCCGGGCGCCACCCAGCAAATCCGTCCAGCGTCGGTGCTGGCGTTGACACCGTCGAGGGATCGCGCGAAGGCTGCCGGGCGGATTCCCATCTCGCCGACCCGTGCGCCCCCGGCTCCCGACCGCACCGCGCGAGCTGCCAACAGTTTTGCTGCTGCACGACCGCCTCCCGGCGATACGTTGCCCCGCGCGTGCCGCCCGGTCCTTACGCCGCCCGCACGAAACGCGGGGGCGATGCCATGTTTACCAACCCCGGGACGTCCAGGATCAGCGCAACCCGCCCGTCGCCCATGATCGTCGCACCGGACACTCCCTCGACCCGCTGGTAATTTGTTTCCAGACTCTTGATCACTACCTGGTGCTGCCCCACCAACTCGTCCACGAGGAGCGCCACGTGCTCCCGACCGTTTTCCACCAGGACCAGCAGGCTTTCGGTGGGGTCAAGGACGCGCGGCACGATGCCCAACACCTCGTGCAGGCGCACAACCGGCAGAACCCGGCCCCGCACACTCACGACCTCCCCTTCACCGACGATGGATTGGATCTGCCCTGCCTTGGGTCGGATCGATTCCGTGATGTTGACCAGGGGGATGATGTACGTTTCGTCGCCCACCAGGACCGACAGCCCATCCAGGATGGCCAGGGTGAGGGGAAGCTTGATCGTGAATGTCGTTCCCTGGCCCGGCGTGGAGGCGATGGCGACTTGACCGCCTAGACACAGGATGTTGCGCTGGACCACGTCCATACCCACGCCACGCCCCGAGACGTCGGTGACGCGCTCCGCCGTTGAGAACCCCGGCCGGAAGATCAGCGCGTACAACTGTTCGTCGGTCAGAACGTCCCCCTCCTTCACCAGACCGTTCTCCAGCGCCTTGCGCCGGATGCGTACGGCGTCCAGGCCGCACCCGTCGTCGCGCACCTCGATGAAGATGCACCCGCCTTGGTGGAAGGCATGCAGCCCCACGACGCCCTGCGCGGGCTTTCCCGCCGCCGTCCGCACGTCGGGGGCTTCAACGCCGTGATCGACACAGTTGCGGACGAGGTGCGTCAGCGGATCGCCGATCCGGTCGATGACCGTCTTGTCCAGCTCCGTTTCCTCTCCCGTCACGTCAAGGCGGATCTGCTTGCCAAGTGTCCGCGCGAGGTCCCGAACCAGGCGATGGAAGCGGCTGAACACCGTCTTGATCGGCTGCATACGCACGGCCATAACCCGTTCCTGCAAATCACGCGTATGGCGTTCCATCGCCTCCACCGCCTCGTGTAGGCGCGGCAGTTGGTCTGTGGTGAACCGGGACACGATCTGCGCGAGCATGGATTGCGTGATGACCATTTCGCCCACCAGATTCACCAAGTTGTCTACCTTCGCGGTATGCACGCGGATGCTGGCCGTGTCGCCCTTGGGCGCTGCTGCGGCCTGGATTTCAAGCGCATGTGCGACCTGCTCCGCGGTGACGACCTTCTCTTCCACGAGAATCTCGCCGACGCGCTTCTGCTTCTGGACGGCCGCGTCGATCGCCGCCTGCGGCACGCCTGCCTGCGCGACCAGGATTTCGCCCAGTTTGGGCCGCGGATACCCACCCCCGTCACCGGTCTCCGCCGATGAGACAGGCGGAAGATCACGCACGGGCGCCGCGGCCGGCGCAGCGAACGGAACAGCCGTAGCAGATTCCGGCGCCTTCCCCTCCGGCCGCACCGGGCGATCGCCGCCCGTGACATGGGCGCGAAGCTCGCCGATCAGTGCCGTGGCGTCCGGCGACGCATCCACGGGCTGGTCCAGCGTCTTGAGCTTCAGCTTCAGCATGTCGAGCGAGCGTAGCAGGAGGTCCATGCCTGCTTGTGCCACGCGCAACCGCCCCTTTCGCATGCGGTCCAGCACTTCCTCGAGGCTGTGCGTGAACTGCGCCACATCGGTGAAGCCCAACATGGCGCTGTTACCCTTGATGGTGTGGGCGGCTCGGAAGATGCGATTCAGCACCTCCGGATCGTCCGGCGTCTGTTCTAATTCCAGGAGACCGCGCTCGAAGCTCTCCACCAGCTCGGCCGACTCCTCCAGGAACCCCGGAATCAGATCGAGATCTTCGTCCATGGCGTCGTCAGGCCCCGTGACCGTGAGAGGTTGGCAGTGTCTGCGCCCGGCTCGCGGTTCGTCGGATGACCATGCCGATCGTCTCGCACAACTGAGCCGGATCGAACGGCTTGACGATCCAGCCCGTCGCGCCCGCCGCCTTTCCGGCCGCCTTCATGTCCGTCTCGCCCTCGGTGGTCAACGCGAGGATCGGCGTACGAGCGAGCCCGCCGTGCTGGCGGACGGCGCGAATTAACGCCAGCCCGTCCATGCGTGGCATGTTGATGTCGGTAAGAATGAGGTGGACCGTGGTATCCTGAAGCTGACGCAGGGCGTCGATTCCGTCCGTCGCCGATACGACGCGGTATCCGCCGGCCAGCAACGCCCGCCGGATCATCCCGCGCATTGTCGGGGAGTCGTCAACCACCAAGACCGCGCACGACTGTTCGCTGCTCGTCATGCCTCACCACCTTTTGCCGACAGCCCGGTGGACGACCGTTCTCCGTCGAAGAGCCTGTCCAGCTGACTCCGACGGAAGCGCCACTGTCCTCCGATCTTGGCGGCGGGGACATCTCCCCGTGCGGCCAGTGAATAGAGTGTCCGGCGTTTGATCCGGAGGTATCTGGATGCTTCCTCCAGATTTAGGATCTCATCGGTCTGGGGAGTGTCCATGGCTCCGCGCTCTCCTTTGCCGTGACGCCGGGGCGGGTCACCGTTGTTCGGAGCCTGCGGAACCTCTGGTGTTCCCGCGGTTTTCGGTCTGCGTTAGCGGCCATACATCGGTTGCGGGAGGTTACCGTTTGGCTCCCCTGTATCCCGTTCTACGTGGTTCATCGGCAAATGCAGTCAGTCGGTTGAGGAAATTCCCGGGCGAGACAGGACGAGAGGCATAACCGGACGGGCAAGTCGGCAAGTCGTGTCCACGATGTGCGACAGGTCCGCGTATCCTGTTCGGCGGAACGATTCCGCCAGACACGTGACAAACGGCGGCCCCGAACGTCGGACCGATCCAAACGACCGGTCGGTAAGTCCCCCGCCAGCCCGCGTCGAGCAGCGGAATGTCCGGACGGTTTCCGAGACACTCACGACTCGATTACAGGCGCCACGCGGAATTGACGCCCCCGGACACGGCGCAGGAACTCGGTCCCGCACAGGTGGTGGGTGTCCGCACGAGAACGCGGCCACCTCGGCCCCCGAGCTCGGCGAACAGGGTAGCCACGCCGGAAGTGTTTAGCTCCGGGACCGCTGCGACGTTGGTATCGAGGATCCGGTAAGGCTCGGTCCGGAGGTCGAAGTCCGGCCGGGATTTCTGGGCCGGGCGGCGCGTTTTTTGGTCGCGGGCGGGAGCGGGTGCGTCGCATGATCGATCGTAGAAGCGAAGGCGGCGAGGCCGTTCCGGACCTCCCGGTCGCACGCCCTGGGAGTTTACAACCGACACTTACAGGGTGGGCCCGATGCCGATCCTGGCGGTCTCCGGGCGCAGATCGACGCGGTGACGGGGCGGATCGGGCGGCGCCGGTGTCGAGCCATGGCGGAGCCGCGAGGGTGGGGGCGAGGGGGAACTGCCGTGACGGACGGCGACATCGTGTTGAACGGACGGTACTCCTTCGACAGGATCGCCATAAAGCGATGGGGCGTCACCAGTGACGTGCGTACGCGATCTGGCATCATCCCTTCAAACGGGATGACTATCTTCAGCGCCGGCGCGACTCCCGTGTCTGGCTTGCATCGGCCAGCCAAGGCAACCGGCAGGGTAGCAAACCGGCGCGTCGGCACACGGCTTCTTCCGTCCTTATCGTGGCCGGCCGCCGGGTGGTCGGCTCCTCAGGAGGATTGGGGCAGGTGGGGACGGCGGAGGTGGTGCGTCGTCTTCGTCGTCTCGGATGCATGCCCCGAGGCTTTGGACCGCGAACGACTGCTCCGCACAGCGCGGACCGATCCCATCCAGAAACGAGCGTGTCCGCGGATTCACGAGGTCGTAGGTCATGCTGACCACCGGCGGTGACGACACCTTTCGGCGAATAACGTCCTCGCAGATTTGCTCCCCGTCCAGCCACGGCACCTTCATGTCTGTCAGGACGACGCCGAATACCTCTGGTGCTAGCACGAAGGTCGGATGTGGCGCATCGACCGCCATCACCACCCTATGCTCTCCTCGGTCGAGGCGAAAGGGGCAAAAATCGGACCGAGAATGGCCGCAGGGGCGCCGGCCCCGTTCAGGAGCCGTTTCCAAGGCCGGGAGATGTGCGTTGTCCAACATCATCATAACCGGGTTGCTCAACTCGTTCGCAACTTCGGAGACCGGTTGCCCCAGAGCAGCCGTCGGCTCCGGCTGGCTGAGACGTCGCAGCGGCCTGCTATTGCCAGCGGTCACTCGCTTCCACGTACAGGTCCACGACCGGAACCGCTGTCAAGCGTTCCGTGTAAGATACCCCAGGGTTTCCTCGGGCGCGGGATCGACCGCCACGAACGTCTCGCGGCGCGCGTGGCGGTACCGGTCGATCCGGACTCGTGCGAAGAGCGCGCCGAACCGTATCTCCGACGCCGCAAGCCGCCGCCGCTCCACGCGGTCAAGCGTACTCATGATGGCCAACGGGAGTCGGGCCAAATGCTTCGGCAACTTGAGAATATCGTCGTTCCCTTTGTCACCGAATTGTCCCGTCGTGGCGCTCAGCGACGGCCCTATTTCCCCTTAAGTTCCCCGGTGCTTTTGCCGATACCGCGGGTGAGGCGCGATGGCGTCGCAGACGCCCCGTGAGAGGACACCGTGTTCGACTTCCTTGGCAATCACGTTCTCAGCATCGCAGCAATGCGCCGCGCGGGCGGGATCGACACACCGGCCGCCGATCACCGTCAGGCGGCGGAACAGGGACTGCCGAGGGCGATCACAAGTCGAGCCGCCTCGACCGATGACCAGGTGTTCCTCAGTAGCGCGGCACGGGTTCTACCAGCCCCGTTGCCCGTCAAACCCAACGAGCCGGCCGAGACCGGAAACCGGGTGCGGGATGCCCTGCGTCGCCTGCGTGACCTCGGTCGCCGCTTCGGTCGGTCGGAGCGTCGTGACCGCGACCTCGATGAGCACAACGCGTCGAACCCGCCTCCCGGCGGCCGGCGCTTCGATGGTTGGGCCTAGCGCGCGATCCTCCCGTGCAGGGATAGGTCGTGAAGGCGCCCGCGGTGAGAGGTCTCGTGCGGCCAGAGGGCCACGAGTTGCGCCGTTGCGCGAACCGCGACTCACAGCCGTCTGCGCCCGTCGGCCGGGTCGTAGAAGTCCGTGGAGGGCCCCCGACGCGCCTCCCGGATCGGTCGCCCTTGTCCGGTGTCCCATACCTGGGAACGCTTCCAAGGTAGTGTGCACGTGACATCCGCGCGTCCGTTCTCTAACGTCTCGTTCGGCGCCGGACCCCGGTAGGTCTCGCGCCGTTCCGCCGTGCGACGTCGTGCCTGATTGGAGGAGTCGCACCCCATGCAGCCATCAGCCTTCTCGGCCCGCATCCTCGTTGTGGACGATGAACCTTTGGTTCGGACCACGCTTGCCGCCTTGCTCCAGGCCGTGGGGCACACAGTGCTCGAGGCTCCCGATGGCCCCACCGCTGTGGCCGAACTCGCTGCGGCGCCCGTCGATCTTGTGCTCACCGACCTTGGCCTACCGGGTATGACCGGGGAAGAGGTGGCGCAAGCCGTCAAGGAAAGACACCCCGGGCTGCCGGTGGTTCTCCTGACCGGGTTCGTAGACCGGGCGCTCCGTGAGCGCCGGCCCCACGGGCCCGTGGATCGGGTCCTCGGCAAACCTGTCCGCCTCGCCGACCTGCTCGCGGTGATCGCCGACCTTTGTCCGGCCGAAAACGTCGTGCCCATGACGGCACCGAACTGAGGACCCGCCGAGCGCCGGATATCCCACGCAGGACCCGTGCCCTGCCCGGCGTTACGTCGATGCGAACATCGGGTATCACACGCGTGTGCGCGGGACGCTCCGGTCGTCCTCGTCGGTGAGACCGGGCGCTCATTGGCCCGAAAGTGCGGGCCGCTTGGGAAGACTTCCTCGATCCGCTGGGGGCGGCGGAGCCCGAGGGCGCACTAGATGCTCAGGCGGAGGATGTCGCGATGAAGGGACTCCGGCGAGCGGTGCAGTCTCGGAGCGTACCGGAAGTGTCCGACGCGAAGCAGACCAGCCGGTTCACTGGGTTCTTCGGGAGGGCAGCCGGCGACTGTGACAACCAAGGCCACGCTATCCTTTTTCGGTACCACGTACCGAGTCCGTCAAAGCCGGAATATGGGTACAATCCCGGCGCGCACTTGACTCAGACGTGGTACAGGGAAGCGTTCATGCGACACATGATGGTAACCGGACTTGGTTTGAACGAGAAGCGCGGGGACAAGCAGCGGAACCCCCCGTTTCCTGGCAGACCGTAGTAGGGGGCTCCTGTCCTTGCAGTGAGAAAGGGCGGGAGTGATGGCACCACTGCACCTGTTGCATCGGAAGTCCCTGGTCACCTCCTTCCACACCCTCGATGTCGATCTCGCCGAAGACACGCGGACCCCGGTTCGGATTTCGGGCATCCTGAACACGCAGGCACGCTCGACCTCTACCAGGGGATCCTCGGGGACCTCCTGGGGGCCCTGGGGGACGCTCCCCGCACCTACACCGCAGCGGGCCTGCGCACCTGTGTCCTCGCCCGGGTGCAGCCCCACAGGATCGCGCGCGCCAAGAGCGTCGTCGTGGCCGCGCGGGGCTTCCTCCGCTTCCGGAGCGCCACGGGGCGCTGTGCGCCCGGGCTGGAGCACGCGCTGCCGGGGTTCGCCGGGTGGCGCCTCGCCGCCACACCCCGGTTCCTTGCGCCGGCCAAGGTTGACCGGCTGCTCGCGGCCTGCCCCCAGGATCCCCCGGCCTCCGCGACCGGGCCATCCGGCTACTGCTGGCCCGCCTTGGACTGCGCGCTAGCGAGGTGGCTGGGCTCCAGTTCGGCGACCTCGATTGGCGCACGGGCCGGCTGGCCGTGTGCGGCAAGGGTCGACGCGCGGACTGGCTGCCCCTCCCGCAGGCGGTCGGCGCCGCGCTCCTGCGGTACCTCCGGCGGGCGAAGTTCGGGAAGAGCCGCCTGATCCCCTTGCATCCCACGGTGGTGGCGGCCCTCCAGCGGTACCTGGCCCTCCGGGGCCGGCAGGCCGTCCTGGACGATCAGGTCTTCCTCTCGGCGGGGAACCGGCGGATTGCCCCGAGCACGATCAGCGATACCTTCCACCAGGTGCTGCACCTGGCGGAGATTCCCCGCGACCAGCCTCCTCGCCCTCGGATCCATGTCCTGCGGCACACCGTCGCCACGCGGGCCCTGGAGCAATGCGCCACCCGCCGGGAGGCTGTCGCCCGCCACGTCGTCGCCCTGGCGACCTACCCGGGGCCACGCGGACATCGCCGATACGTACTGGTATCTGGAGGCGACACCGGAGCTGCTGGCGGAGATGGCCACGTCCACCGAGGCCCTGGTCGCCAAGGAGGCGGCATGACCCCCATCGCCCCCCTCATCACGGACTTCCTGCGGGAACACCTCCCGCTCACCCAGGGCGTCAGCCCGCCTACCTGTGACACCTCCGCCCACGCCTTCCGGCTCCTGTTCACCGTCGCGAGTGCCC
Organism: bacterium; assembly: GCA_029580855.1. Lineage (GTDB taxonomy): Bacteria > Methylomirabilota > Methylomirabilia > Methylomirabilales > 2-02-FULL-66-22 > 2-02-FULL-66-22. The sequence goes on from JAKPQH010000015.1 coordinate 186,279, forward strand.
GGCTGGGGTGCCGGCCGTCGCAACCCCAGCTCGAGCCACTCGACGCGGCCCTGATCCTCGCCTTCCTCGGCCATCTCGAACAGCAGCGGGGCAACACCCCGCCGACCCGCAACAGCCGGCTGACCGCCATCAAGGCCTTCATGCGCTCCGTCGAACTCCGGGTGCCTGGCGCCCTGGCGCAGGCAGGACAACTCCACGCCATTCCGCGCAAGCGCTACGGCCAGGCGCTCGTGCGTCACCTCAGCCTGGTCGAGATCCGCGCGCTGCTCAACGCCCCGGACGTCACCACCCGGCTCGGGATCCGGGACCGGGCGATGCTCCATCTCGGCTTCGCCGGGGGGCGCCGCGTCTCCGAGTTGGTGGGGCTTCCGCTCGACCATCTGTCGTTGCGCCCCCCGCCCAGCATCCGCGTCACGGGGAAGGGGCGGCGGGGGCGGTGCCTCCCGCTCTGGACGGCAACCGCCGCCGACCTCCGGGCCTGGCTGGCGGTGCGAGGAGCGGTGCCGGCCCCCGAGCTCTTCGTGAACGCCGGTGGGACCGCGATGACCCGGGCTGGGTTCGAGTACGTCCTCGCCAAGCACGCGCGCGCCGCCGCGGCCACGTGTCCCAGCCTCCAAGGGCGGTCCGTCGGCCCCCAGCAGCTGCGGCACAGCTGTGCCGTCATCATGCTCCAGGCGACCCGGGACATCCGGAAGGTGGCGCTGTGGCTCGATCACGCCGATCTCCGCACTACCGAGATGTACCTGCGCGTGGACCCGACGGAGAAACTGGAGGCGGTGGAGGCCGTCTCGCCGCCATCGCTCCGTCGCGGACGGTTCACGGCCCCGGACGCATCGATCGCCGCGCTGCTCGATCGGGAATAATGCGGAGTGGAGCACCGCCGGTGCCCAGAGCCGATCCGTGTTCCGGCGGTATCGCTGTGCATATTCACGCGCTCCGCATGATTTGGGCGTCCCCCGGCAGCGCCGGGGGGTTGGTTACCCATTGAACTCAGAGCTCGATCTTCCCGTGGCCCGCCGCGTCCCAGCGTCTCTTCGCGTTCGCCGCTCCGCGCCATGCGGCTTGAGCTCCCTGCCGCCTGCCAGCCGCCCCCTGCCCGCTGGTTTTCCCTCCGCCCCCCGCCCTGCGCTGTGCGCGGCGGCGGCGCGCGGGCGTTCTCGGCCGGACGGTCGCCGTCCCCCCCGCCTGGCGGGAATCGTCTTGCCGCCCCGGCGGCCGTGTGGTAAGAAGGACGCGGGTCGGACCGGTGGGCTGCGCGGCGGACGGACATGACCCTCCGTGCGCACTCTGACGCGTGGCGGACGCGCGTCCGCGGGGACGAGTCGCGCGGGTGCCGGACTTCGCGACGGTTGAATCGGACCCGGACGCTGCCGTGCAACGCGGGCGGACGGGGTGACCGCCGGCCGAGGTGGCCCGGGGGAGCCCGTTGTTCCGGGACCCACTGGAGGATGCGAAGCTTCGGGCGGATCGCGACGCGTTCCTGGACCAGACGTTTGCAGCGCTGCGGGCCCGCCGGGCGCGTCTCGGGGCCCGCCGTATCTGGCGCGGGCCTGTGGGGTTCTGGGACCTGAAACCGGATTACCGACCCGGGGACGTTTTCGAGCTGTGACGAACCACGGCGCTTGCCCAAAGCTATCTCATCAAAGCCACGAAGCGCCTCCGCATTCTCCCGGTGCTTTTCGACGACGAGGCGTTTTCCGACGTGGTGCGCGAGGCGCAGGAGACCGTGGAACTCCGCCTCAAGGGGGTGCTCCGCCAGATCGGAGTCGAGCCACCGCACCGGTACGACGTGTCGCCGGTGCTGTTGGAGTGCCGCGGGCGACTTCCGCAGCCCGTTCAGGAACCGCTCGGACGAATCGTCGAGATTTCTCGCTGGCTTCGAAAGGAGCGGGAGTTCTCATTCGACGGAGACATTGACTTCATCCCGACCGAGGAGTACGCGCACCGGGACGCAGAGCGCGCGATGGCGGACGCGCGCTGGATCGTGTCTATCGGTGCACTGGTCACCCCTCCGGTCGACCGGGACCGATTGGCCGGACTGCCGACGCCCCCCGCGGGTGTTTTCACCCTCGGGCGAACACGAAGCCGAACCACGACGCGAGCGGGGAGAGATCCTCGCGACCGATCTCGCGAACGACGGACGGGCCGGGGGTGGGCGAGGAACGGCCGGAGAGGTGGATGATCGCCGGAGAGCGACACACGACCGACACCGAGCAGCGGCGGTTCTCGCCGCTGCGCGTCCGATCCGGATGTCTCCCGCCCCGGTCGCGGTTCTGCCGGGAGCCGGCTGTTTGCATCGACGGCAATCCGGAGGACCCATGCGCGCGCTGATCACCGCCGGGGGCCGCGGGACCCGCCTGCGCCCGCTCACCCACACCAGCAACAAACACCTGATCCCCATCGCCAACAAGCCCATGATCCACTACGCGCTGGCGGCCGTGGCGGCCGCCGGCATCACGGAGGTCGGGATCGTCATCAATCCCGACACCGGCGAGGAACTCCGCACGGCGCTGGGGGACGGCGCCGCGTTCGGCCTGCAGATCAGCTACGTCGTCCAAGACGCGCCCCGGGGGCTGGCCCATGTGGTCCAAGTCGCGGAGCCGTTTCTCCGCGGCGAGCCGTTCGTGTTCTTCCTCGGCGACAATGTCATCGTGGGCGGCATCCGGCCGTTCGTCGAGCAGTTCCAGGCACGCCGGGAGGACTGTCACCTGGTCCTGGCGCGGGTCCGCGAGCCGCAGCGCTTTGGCGTCGCCGAGGTGCGGGGGGACCGGATCGTCGGCGTGGTGGAAAAGCCGAAACATCCCAAGAGCGAGTACGCCGTCACCGGGATCTACCTCTACGGCCCGCCGATCTTCGAGGCGGTCAGGGCCATCCGGCCCAGCGCGCGGGGTGAGCTCGAGATCTCCGACGCCCACCAGTACCTCCTGGACCACGGGTATCGCGTCGGGTATTCCGAGATCACGGGCTGGTGGAAGGACACCGGGAAACCCGACGATCTGCTGGAGGCGAACCGCTTCGCCCTGGATCACCTGCTGGACGGCGCGGCGCCGGTGATCCGTGGCCGCGTGGACGATGCGAGCGACGTCCAGGGGAAGGTCGTGGTGGAGGCCGGCGCCCGCATCGTGGCCAGCCAGGTCCGCGGCCCGGTCATCATCGGGAAGGACGTCGTGATCGAGCAAAGCTACATCGGACCGTTCACGGCGCTGGGCGAGCGGTGCGTAATCCGGAACAGCGAGCTGGAGTACAGCATCGTGTTCGCGGATACGCAGATTCTCGACGCGGACGTGCGGATCGAGCGAAGCCTCCTCGGCCGGGAAGTGGTGATCCGCCGGACGGCGTCCCGCCCGCGGACGCAGAAGTTCATCCTGGCCGACCAGAGCCTCATCGAGCTCTGTTGAGCCGACGCCTTTCGAGACGAAAGGACCGATCCGATGATTCGTGACGTGCAGGCGAAACCGCTCAAAGTCCTGACGGACGATCGCGGCTTCCTCATGGAGATGCTGCGCGCCGACGACCCGCTTTTCGAAGGGTTCGGGCAGGTCTACATCACGGGGTGCCGCCGGGGTGTCGCCAAAGCCTGGCACTATCACAAAGAGCAGACCGACCACTTTATCTGTGTGAGCGGCGTGGCGCTCGTCGTGCTCTACGATGGCCGCCAGGAGTCGCCGACGCACGGCGAGACGCAGGAGTTTGTGCTCACCGCCCCTCCCGCACAGGAGCCGGCGCCGCTCCTGCTGAAAATCCCGCCGCTCGTCCTCCATGGCTTCACGACCCGGGGATGCGACGAGGCGCGGATCATCAACATCCCGACGCGGACCTACCGTTACGAGAACCCGGATGAGTACCGACTGCCCTGGGACAGCAAGCAGGTCGCCTACCGCTGGCCCGTCGAGGTGGTGCGCGGAGGGTAGAGGCAACCGTGCGGATCCTGGTCACCGGGGCGAAAGGTCAGCTGGGGGTGGAACTCCTTGCCGTGCTCGGGCACGGCCATGATGTCATCGGCGTGGACCTCCCCGAGCTGGACATCACCACGCCCGAGACGGCGCGCGCGGTCGCCGAGACGCGCCCGTCCTGGGTCGTGCACGCGGCGGCCTGGACGGATGTGGATGGATGCGAGCGAGACCCTCAACAGGCCGCCCTGGTGAACACCGAAGGTACGCGGCGGGTGGCGGCGGCTTGCCGCACGGTTGGGGCCGGGTTGGTCTACCTCAGCACGGACTACGTGTTCGACGGTCGCAAGGGCGCCCCGTACCTCGAGACGGACCCGGTCGCCCCGCTGTCGGCGTACGGACGATCGAAAGTCGGCGGCGAGGAGGTCGTCCGGGCCGTGGCCCCCCGGTGGGCCATCGTGCGGACCGCCTGGCTGTTCGGCGCGTCCGGCAAGAACTTCGTGAAAACGATGGTCGAGAAAGGGGCCGCCGGTGGCCCCCTGCGGGTCGTGGACGACCAGGTGGGTTCCCCGACGTACGCGCGCGATCTGGCGAAGGCTATCGCGGAGCTTCTGTCGCGCGACCTCACCGGCACGTACCATGTCACGAATGCCGGCTCGTGCTCCTGGCACGCCTTCGCTTGTGCGATTCTGAAAGAGGTGGGGATGGCCCATGTCCCGGTCACCCCCATGCGTACGGCCGAGCTTGGCCGTCCGGCGCCGCGCCCGGCCTTTTCCGTGCTGGCCAACCACGCGTGGGCGGCGGCGGGGCTCCGCCCGCTCCGTCCGTGGCCCGACGCCCTGGTTTCCATGCTGGCCGCGTGGAAGACGACTCAAGACCTCCCTCGCCTCCGGAACCGGTGAGGCGGAAGACCCTCCGCCCTGCCCCGGTGGCGCCCGCCGCCCCCTGCCAGCGGACAGCGCGCAGGAGGGGTCCAGTACGAAACCGATGCCGCGGCTTGTGCGACGGCCGGGCAATGTGCTATCCAGCGTCCGATAGTCGGAAATTCAGAATATCGGAAAAAGGGGAACGCATGGCTCGCAAGCAAACCCAGGCCAAGCTGGTACGCATGCAATCAAAGGGCCAAATCACGCTACCCGCCCAATTTCGCCGACGTCTCAACATGGACGAGGACACCATTCTTCGAGTGACGCTCGACAGGGATGGAATCACCATCAGGCCGCTTCGCTCCGAGTCGACCGATCCTCCGCTGCGGGAATTTTCACAGGCTGACATCGACCGCTTTCTCCGTGAGGATCGACTCGACCCTGCCACTGCAGCTAAGGTTCGCCAGCTTTTTCGCAAAAAGCGCGTCGCATGACGGTCCCGCACCGTTTGTTCCTGGATGCCAACGTCTGGTTCGCGGCCGCCGCGTCATCGACGGGCGCATCCGCCATGCTGCTGGTCCTCTGTCAAGAAGGACAATCTAACGCCACGGCCACGCGCCGTATACTCCAAGAAGCGGAACAGAATTTGCGAGCGAAGGCCAAGCCCAGAGATGCGGCTTTGGTCCGCTTCTACCGCCTGATCGTCGTGCCAGGCGTTGAAGTGGTTCCCACTCCGTCGCGTGAAGTAGCTGCAAACTACACCGCCATTGTCCACGCAAAGGACACTCATGTGCTGGCCGGGGCGGACATCGCAAAGGCGGACGCCCTGATTGCGCTGGACCGCAAGCACTTCTTCGCAGCATCGGTCCGCCAAGCAAAGCTACCCTTCGAGATTCTGACACCTGGGATGTTCCTTCGACGCCTGTTGGCCGGATAACACCATTCGCACTGGCTGGCCACCCGCCGCTCGCTGCCAACCTCGCATCGCGCAAAGCGCATGGCGCATGGCGTCCAGCGACTCCTCCCCTCCGCACTCCGCGCTTTGCGCGTTGCGTCTTTGCTTCCCGTTCGCCGCCCCCTGCCCGCTGCCCGCTGCCTGCGGTTCTTCCCTTCGCTCTGCGCCATGCGCTTTGCGCTATACCTTCCTCGTTCGCTACCCCCTCCCCGGTCCCCCGTTCTCCCTCCGAACCTATAGGTGACAAAATGAATACGTTGTGTTACAGTGTGTTCGGATGCATTGGATGGTAGAGAACGGAGGGAGAAAATGGCGACCCCGACCACGACACTGCGGTTAGACCCGCATCTGCGAAGCCAGATCGACCGGTTGGCCCGGCGGTCGCGGCGCAGCTTTTCCGAGGTGACACACGCTCTCCTCGATGAGGCCCTGCGGATGCGGAGTTGTCCTGGGATCTATTTCGCCGACGAGCCGGCCGGCCGTGAGGCCAAGGTGGCCGGCACCGGGCTCGGGGTCTGGGAAGTCTTGCGCGACTACCTGGCTGCCAACCGGGACGAACGCAGGCTGCGCAAGGCGTTTCCCCAGCTCTCGGCCGCCCAGACGCGCGCGTGCCTCCTCTACTACGCGAAGTTCCCCGACGAGATTTCCGCCGAGATCGCCGAGAATGACGCCCTCGCGCTGGACGCCGTGGACTTCCGATCACCGGGCTTGGTCCGCACGGCATGAAGTTCTACCTCGACGAGGACCTGGCGCCCCAGATCGCTGAGCGACTCCGCAAGATGGGACTGGACGCGGTCAGTGCGCTGGAGGTTGGGAATGCCCAACTCTCCGACCCCGATCAGCTTCGCTTCGCCGCGCAGCAAAGACGATGTCTGGTGACGCGGAACGCGCGCCACTTTGTGCTTCTCGCGCACACGGCTATCCGTCGCCAGGATCCGCACGCTGGCATCGTGCTCTGTTCACCGAGCATCCGCGGCTTTGAGATTGGCAAGATCGCCGCCGCCCTGGTGCGCCTCGCGCGCCGGTTCCCCGACGATCTCGGTCCATACGACGTGGTATATCTCTAACACACTGCCGCAAGAGCGGCCCGCCAGCTGCCATCTGTTCTTCCCCCCGCTCTGCGCCATGCGCTATGCGCTTTGCGCCCGCCGCCTCAACGCTCAAGTCGGATCTGCCGGATGAGGAGCTCGCGTGGCTCGCGGAGGTTGTAAGAGAACGCGACGACCAGGGCGACGTTGCCAAGGTCGAGTTTCCGGGTTCGGGGTGCGGCCTCGACGTCGGCCAGGGGAACCCGGATCTCGCTGACGCCGGGCGCCAGCATGAAGGTCCCGTTGTAACGGTCGGTGTATTCCTGGTTGTGCTTGAGGTCATTGATCCGAATGGTCAACGGGAACGGTGCACCGCCCGGATTCGTGCAAACCAGCACGAAGTGGCTCCAGCCGCGCCAGTCGCGTGGGAAAAATTCGAATGTCAGCCCGGGATACGTGCCCGGCGACAGAAACAGGTGCAGCACCCGGGGGCCGCTGTCCGCCCGGTCCGCGGGTTCCAAGACAGCCCGGGACTGGATCGACCAGCCGAAGCGGGTGAGCTCGGCGCGCGTGCTGAAATCGGCGAGCACCGGGAACTGATGCCGCGCGTGCGCCTCATCCAACAGGGCGCCGAGCGTCGGCAGAAGGAATGCAACGGCGAGGGCGAGTGCCGCACTCCGCAAGAGCCGGCGTGCCGCGACCCGGACTTCCCGCCATCGCGAGGCTGCCCAGAGCCCGGCGATGACGATGCCGCCGCCGTCACGGGCCACGTCCCAGGGATCGGCCGAACCGCCGACCAGCGACTGGAACAACTCAATGCCCACACCGATCACAGTGGCGACGGCGCTTACGCCGAGGAGTCGCCAAAGCCGACGCCGGCGGGCTGTGTCGTAGGCTGTATCGAATCCGACCAGGAGGGCGCCCACAATGAGCGCAAAGCCCGGCACATGCAGGAAGTCATGAAAGTGGAGCAAGGACCGCCGGTACGGGTCGGGGTCCGGAGCCACGATGGCAACCGCGATGCAAACCCCAACCACCACAACGGCCAAACGGCCTCTGGTGTTTCTGGCGCCCGTTATCGCGACAGACCCAGTGTTCATCTCGCAAAGGTTGCGATTCTCTCGCCAGGCGCGCGAAGACCGCCGAGACAGTCAACAGTTTCCCTCAAGCGGCCGACGAGTCGTAGGGGGAACTTTATCTCAAAGTTTGCCATGGCAGAAGAGCAAGTTGGCTCTTCCTTGCGTCTTTGGCGTCTTTGTGTGAAAAGCCCGCGTTGAAGGCTGCCGCGGCGCCACGTTGCCCGGCGGCCGCCACCAGCGCAACTACGGGTACGATCGCGGCGGCACGCTCGCGCGATTGCCAAACGAGTCTACGCCGGGGTCCGCACGCATCGGCGCGGAGCCGCGGGGTGCGAGGCGGCTCAGCTTGTCCGGACATGGGCAAACGCAAACCGCAGAGCAAAACCCCCTGTCGGCGTTGGGCGCCCCACGATGCGGGCGCGCCGGCGTTATGGGCCCCCTTGTCGAGACTGCCGCTCGATCGGGTTCCGTTGCGATGGCCACGGCCTTCTTGTTCGTCGTTCCGAACCCGAAGTGATATTTTCAAGACCTGACCCTCTTTATCGGTGACCCCATCGTACGGCGTCCGCATGCGTCGCTCGCTTCGCCACACTCGCACGATGCGCACCTTGTCCTTGTCCACCCGGTAGACGATGCGAAATGGCGGATGGTTGACCTCTCTGAGCCGCGCGATACCGCGCTCCGGAACGACACGGCCGCTCTCCGGGAGGGCTCTGAGTCGCTCGGCCGCCGCGATGACCTCGTGGTGGAGCCGCTCACCGATCTCGGGCACCTCACGCTCGATGTGCCAGGCGCGAATCGCCGCAAGGTCAGCGACGGCTGAGGCGGCGACGCTGCTCGGGCGCTTGCGAGGCGTGTCCGGTGAAGCCGAGTCGGCTCTTGACGGCCGAGGGATCCGTCTCGCGGCCCTCTTCCAGATCCACCAAGCCCTGGACGACGCCGCGCAGGAAGGCGCGCTCCTCCGACTCCGCCTCATAGTCCGCGAGCGCCTGAACCACGGCGACCCCGCGCCCTCGGTTGGTCAGCAGCACCGGTCGGCGGGTCTCACCGACCTGACGAACGCTTCGCCCGGGATTCACCTTCATGTCGCCCAGGGGAACGATGTCCTTCGAGAACGTCGTGGGTGTGCGCCTGACGCCTCCTGCACAGGTGCGATTCCTGACCCTGATAAGAGCGCCCGTCGGTTGGACTGTCAAGCGGTATTGTGGATGTGTCGGTCAGCCCAGGGGGAACCACGCGTTCCGCCGGGCACGGGTGTCAAGTCTGGCTTATCTTCCTGCGGCACCCGGCAGCTCTTCGCTCCCGCTTTTTCGTGTCCGCTTCCCGCCGCTTACTGTCCTCCCCGCTTTTCCCGGTCCACCACTTGGCCAATTGACTCTTTCGCCGCTCCCTGTCCGCTGCTTGCTGTTCTTCCCTTCGCTCTGCGCTCACCGCCGCCTGCGGTTTACTAACTGGAATTATTATTCACGACCTGACCACGCGATGCCGCGATGGGTATAAGGCGACACGATGCAAGCGATGCATTCCGGCGCGGTGAAGTGAAAAAACCGGTGATCGTCAGGGGGACCTAACAGTTTGGAAGGGCACGTTAAACGCTTAAACGACGATGGTTTGGAGGTTTCAAAGAGAAATGAGCGTCGGGATTCTTTACGACTACTGACGAACCGATGAGCGGGACAATGTTTGAATGTTGAACAAAATCAATAGGTTACAATTTTGGCAAAAGACTTGCTTCGACCCAGGATCAAGAAAGGGAATATACGAGATAATGCTTGGGGCGCAGGAAAGAAAAAAATCGGCAGACGTTACGAAACGGAAAACATCTCGCGAAAGGAGAACGCTTTGAGGAAAATATTCGGCTTCTGTGCGATCGTGTTCTTTCTATCTGCCCCCTTCGCCGCCAACGCGGACCCGTATCTGGGAACCGGGTGGATGGACCTTTACTACAGTCCGCCCGTTGGTGGTGGATACTATCTAGACTACGATGGCAAAGTGACGTCATCTACTTTCGGATATACCACCGGACTGGAAGAGGTTTTTTGCGTCTCGCCTGATCACCTGAATTCTCAGGAGTTTGTAACCTTTTATGCCATAACGCCCGAATTGGGGGCAGATAAGTTCAAGCAATTGTCGGCAGCCGCCTGGATCGCCGACAACTGGAAAGATACCGCCAAATGGGCGGCCTGGGGGGCCACCGGTTTGTCGATCGATGATATCAAAGGCGAGGCGCAAAAAGCCGTATGGAAGATTACGGGGGTGATGGATATAGTCGGGGGCGACGGGACAGATTCTTTCATCTACGCAGACGCGCTCAAGCACTATGGCTATATGACTACCAACTGGTACTTCGCGGATAGTGCGGTCTATCAAGACTACCTGACCCCTGCCCGTGCTGTTCCCGAGCCGTCCGTTCTGCTTATCATGGGCTCGGGCTTCGCGGCCTGGGGCGCGATGAACTGGCGGCGTCGAAAAAGTTAACATCCGCGTCGGTCTTCGATTCAGTCCACGAGCGCCGAGACGTCCTCGGCGCTCGTGGTGTTCTCGCCCCCGACTCTTGGCGACCATTCCATGGCGTGGGCGGCGCACCTCCAATGGTACGGAATCCACCCTCTCCACTCGTCACTCGCACCCACGAGACGTTACCCTCGGGGTCCTTGGCAATTTGGTCGTTTGTAAAGTCTCGGACTGAGAGAAATGCAAGCCTCCATCGGGTAAGCTGAAAATCAAAAAATGATTTTGGTGAAAATCGTAAGCTTTTCCGACAATCGGTCCACCTCTGATATGCGCAAGCCTCATGGTCGGTTCGGCCACGTATCGGCGAAAGCATCGTGTCGTCCAGTAAACGCTTTTGTGGCTCCTCGCTTGGTCGCGCCGAGCTTCGGTAGAGCTAAACGGGTCGCCAAAAGATGCAGAAGAACACGATAAACACATTGGCTTCGACGTTTTTGATTTGACGAGAAACCGGCCGGGAGCAATGGTCCGGCTTTCCGAAGCCGCAGGGCGATGATCCAAGGGAGGCCTGGCCACGCGAGAGAAACGACCGGAGCGCCGCGTTGCAGGGTCTCGCTTGTCCTCTCGGGAGATTTTGATGTCAGGATACTTTACATTTTTGGTCGATTGGTCTTTCTGGAGGTGAAAGGATTATCCAGACCCCGATAAAAATTCCATGGTTTATTTCACTAATTTTATCGATAGTTATAATATCACCGATGATTATTTCCCATCTTTTATTTTCTTTGGCACGCAACGTGCTTATATGTGGGTAAAAATGTTTCCCATTGGCCAACGCACAGAGGGGATAGAGTAATGATGTGGAAATTCTCGTTGCGGACGGTGATGGTGCTCTTGTGTTGTGTCGCTGCTCCCGCGTACGCCAACCTCATAGATAACGGCACGTTCGCGGCGGGCCTCAGCGGGTGGAATTATTCGGGCGATGTCAGGGTCGGGATTGCCTCGTCCGACACGCCTGGTATGGACGGCGCATACGCCTTGCTCGGTGCGGATCCCGCAAGAAATGGATCGTCCAGCCTGAGTCAGAAATTCAGCATTTTGGGGTTGAGTGAAATTGAGGTATCTTTCGATTGGTTCTTCCGGTACACGGACCGGGCGCCGTTAGCCTCCGATACCTTCGCCGCACTTCTCTGGGAAAGCGGGGTCGGTTTGCCTCCCGTCATCACGTACGAGATGCTGGAGGCGAAATCGGTCGACTATACTGTCGACCGGCGCGGAATCGTCTCGGGTCACTTCCACGACATCTACGATCTCGGCACCTGGTTTCCGCTTGTCGGAGGTATCACGTTTACCTTATTGGAAAGCCCATCCATAGGGACGCTGATTTCTTCGGCGGGCGTTGATAACGTCTCGGTCGCCGTGCCCGTGCCGGAACCGTCGGCGCTTGTGGTCATGGGTTCCGTCATCCTCGGCCTGAGCGTCCGGCGGTGGGTGCACCGGAAAGGCTAGCGTTCTCGGGGTCCCCAAAAACACAACGAGCGCCGAGGTTGAACCCGGCGCTCGTTGTGTTTTTTTGGCCCCGCGGGTTGCAACTGAACCGTTTGTGCTCTGCGTGCTTTTTGCGGCAAATCGTTTCGCTTACAGGCCGCCGGAATCTATGCCAACCTTGCCCCCGCAGCTCTACGATCGGATTTCATCTCGACTGCGCGGAGCGGGCGCGGCCCGCGCAACGGTGCCGACCGCAGGCAGGGCTGTTTTGGGCGCATTGAGCGTTTGCCGTACACTGTCGAGGACCGAACGTCGTACGATCGAAGGCTCGAGATGATACCTGAAACCGGTCCAGATATTTGGCATTTACTGCCCTTATTTCTGGGTTGCGACGATGTCGCTCAGACGGAAATCGGGCATGCCGGTGGATTTGTTTTCAACAAAGATCTTATGCCACATCGAAAACACAACCATCTTCCATAATAACTCCCCCCAATTTCGCTTGCGGGAATGGTGCTCTTGCGCGAGTCGGCGTAAGTGATTCACGTCGAAATAGTCCACGAGAGCCGGATTTTTTGAAGACAGAACCGACAGGAGCTTTTCATGAAGCGCTCCCTGAAACCAAAAAGCAACCGGATGTGACATGCCTCTTTTTTTCTGCGTCATGATCTGTGACGGCAAAATATTCTTCACTGCCTCTTTGTAGAGAATCTTCGTCCGGAGGAAACCCGCCTTGCACCTATTAGGGATATTGAGGCAGAACTCCAAAAAGTCAGGATCGCTGAACGGCGCACGATAATCGACATCCCACTCCGCAAGGGGAATGAGCGCTCTGCTCAACTGTTCACTGACGAGATTGGAATAGCAGTCGGCGATGAAGATCTGCCGAAGCGGGTCAGATGTACCGGCCGAGAAGTAATACGGAACAAGGGAAGGCTCTGCTCCCCGACTCGCCTTTCGGAAATTCGGGAGAAAAAGATTCGTTCTCAGCTCATCGTAATCGCCGAACAGAAACGCTTCGTTGGTCTTGAGAATATCAGGGTGGATTGATTGAGAAAACTTCTGAAGCCTGTTGATGACACTGTAGTGATTTGCGCCGACAGAAAGACGGGACAAAGGCGCCTGGAAAGCCTTTGTCAAGAGCGAAGAGCAGGGAATCCCATAATAACGCCGCAAAAACATGAGCGCATTGTACCGCTTGTAGCCTCCAAGAACTTCGTCGGCCCCAGCGCCAACAAAAACAACGTCGACAAGGTCCTTCGCCAAGTCGCTCAGGCTGACCCAGGAAATGAGCGCCGGATTTCCAAAAGGCTGCTCGAATTGCCATACCATCCTGCACAAATGCGCATCGATGTGCTCGGGCCCGTTTATCAGTTCATGATGGCTGGATCCAAAATACGCCGCCCCTAACCGTGCCTGGCTGAGTTCGTGATAATCCTTATATTGTTCCCCATACCCGATACTGACGGTATGAATCTTTGACGGATCGCACATACGACTCAAGACCGCAAGCAACGTATTTGAATCCACGCCGCCGCTCAGATATATGCCGATCCGTTCACGAGGGTTGAACCGTGCGGCGATAGCCTGCTCGATGTTCTTATACAACGCCTTTCGAAGGTCGTCTCCGGCCAGCTCTATTTCATCGGAGGGACGCAGCCTCCAATATTGAACAACATTGTAATTGCCCTTTCCGCACTCAATAAGCTGACCAGGCTCCAGCTCTCGTATTGATTTGAAAATTGTGGTGGGCGCTATGATGTACCCAAACTTCAGGAAACTTTCGAGGGCGAAATGGTCGAGGTCGCGAGACACCCCATGAATCGCAATCAACGTTTTTAGCTGCGATGCGAAGATGAGGCTTCCGCTCGACACCGTGTAAAACAGTTTTCGTCCTCCCATCCTGTCTCGAATGAGAATCAGCTTCTCTGCTCGTTTTTCTTTGATGATAAGGATGAAATCGCCGGACAATTTGGCAACTTCGTCTCGCCCATAGTGGCGATACAGGTACGCAACGACGGCGGCACAGCCGGAATCCTGCGGCCGTTCTAGTTCCGGGTATTTGGAGCCGAGGTCCTCCTTGAGATAGATGTTCCCCACAACAACGACCAACAGATCGGAACTCTCGTATGTGAAGTCCTCACTCCGCTTCGAAAGATTGACACTCAAAAAAACTGCGGTGTCATCGTCGATGAATTCCTCGGTGGGGTGAAAGTCCGGCCTTATAGGTGTGGGTCGGCCGGAAGGAATAGCGCTGAGATCTTTATAGCCGAACACCTGGGGCATACGCCGTATCTCCCAAAAAGCTTTTCACCCAATCTGACGCCAGGGCGGCATCCGTACCGACGCGGAAGTTGGTGCGCAGCAGTGATCGGATTCGCCCCTCCTCGATGACGACGGCCTCGTGGCATGAACTGGTCCTTAGCTGCCGCTCGGCAACAGAAAGGCAAACCAGGTGGGCGGGCGTAGTGTACCACAGTGCCTCTACGAGCCGTGCGTCAGATCTTGCCGCCCTGACCCGGTTTCCGCCTCGCGCAGGGCGATATCCTCTGTCCATTGGACAAGACTGTGTCAGATCTCGCGTGACCCCGCTCCGCCTGTGCACCGCAGCCGAACATTGACCGCGGCCTCTGCCCGCTCTGCGGTGAATCGTTTGGGTCCAAAACACTCGCGTGCACCTGGACATCGGGGAACTCGTCGTTTAGTATTTGACGGTCGTCAACAAGCACCCCGATGGGTTCGATCAGGCCAAGCGACCGACAGATAGTTCCTCGGCGTCATCGCAGCTCACGGACGATTCTCTGACGCCGACTCGAGAGGGTCATCGTCGAATGGATAGACAATGGACGGCAGTCATGATCGTGTCGCTCTGCTTGTTTCTCGCGGGGTGTGAAAGGGGGGGCGCTGTGCATGAACCTGCGGACCGACCGGTGACCCTTGACCAGATCACCAAAGCGGAGTGGGACCGGTTGGCGTCGCGGAAAATCGTCTTCGGGCACCAATCCGTCGGGGCGAATATTCTCGAAGGAATCCGCGCGTTGCTGGCCGAACACCCCGAGATTCGACTCAACATCGTCGACGGGCGTGCCGATGCGCCAGATCTCGAGCCCGGTCTGGCTCACTTCCTGATCGGACGCAATGGAGACCCACGTTCGAAGCACGAGGCATTTCGCGCTTTCTTTGAAAGCCATCCAGGCGCCCGAGATGGCGTTGGCTTATACAAGCTCTGCTATTTGGATATTGACGCTGCGACGGACCCTGCGCGGTTGTTCGAGGAATACAAGGCCAACATCGGCATCCTCAGATCCAAGTACCCTGCCCTTCAGATTGTGCATGTTACGAGTCCGCTGACAACGGTCGAGGGGCCGTTCAAGCTCATCATCAAAAGACTGTTGGGGCGCGTGACCGACCGGGATCTGAATGCGAAACGCAATGAATATAATCGATTGTTGATTCAGGAATACAGCGGACATGACCCTATTTTCGACCTGGCACGCATCGAGTCCACGTCCAAGAATGGCTCTAGGAGTTTTTTTACGGAGACCAACCGGCCGATCTATACCCTAGCGTCCGAACTCACGTCCGACGGGGGCCACCTCAACGAGGTTGGGCGTCTCGTCGCCGCTGAGCAGTTTCTCGTCTTGCTCGCAAAGCTGAAATAGGCGCGAGCCACCAGGACGGTGCCCGTCGTCGATCGCGCGGGCCCGCCAGGCCGTTCCTACGGTACGGGCCACGATCGCGCGAACCCTTCCCTCGCTGTCGTGGTGAACCTCGACGTCCTCAAAGGCGCGGGATCGTTCCAACCACCTCGCTACGGCCTTGTCTTGGCCGACACCCACCTCCATCGCGAGCCAGGATTCGGGTTTCAAATAACGGGGCGCCTCCCGGATCACCCGGGTCAAGATCTTGACGCCCAGCGGGCCACCGTCGAACGCGAGTTTCGACTCATGCTCGGCGATTTCCAGGGGAAGCTCTTCGGTTCGTGCCGACGAAATGTAGGGAGGGTTACAGGTGATCAGATCGACCTGTCCGGCGAATTCGCTGGCGCTGAACGCGGAGAGTAGATCGCTTTGAAGAAACCGCGCTCGATGGGACAGGCCGAGGTGTTCGGCGTTGCGTCGCGCGAGACGTACGGCGTCCGGAGAAATGTCCGCGCCGATGACCGAGCAATTGGGCTCATGGGCAGCGAGCGCCAAAGAGACGTTGCCGGACCCGGCGCACAGATCGACCACTCGCACGTGGCCGCGTGCTTGAACCAACCTCCGCAACGTGCCGAGAGCCGCACCGGCGAGGATCTCCGTCTCTTTGCGGGGGATCATCGCTTCCGAACTCGCCAAGAACTCGATGCCAAAGAAATCCTGCCGATTGGTGAGGTGGGCGAGCGGCGTGCCTTTGACGCGCTGATTGACCAGTTCCCACAGGTGGGTCTGGGCCGCAGCATTCAAAACGGGCAGATCGTGGCCGTCGAGCCGCGGAATAGAGACCGGCTCGTTGGCAGCGCGCAGCCACAGCGCTCGCAGCGTATTCTCCGGGGTCTCGTCCGGTTTATCGGGCAACGCTCGCCAATTGAGCCGGAGCCTCTCGAGCAATTCGCCGAACAAGGGAAATTGCGTTGTCATAGGTCTCCCGACGCTTCAGAAAACGCCACCGTGATGGTATGCTCCGACCGTCCCTCTTATGTCGTCCCCTCCACCCGCCGACGCCTCATCCGTCGAGATCGAAATCAAAAACTTGGTGCCGCGCAGCCCTCTTCGTCACTGTTCTTGCGTTCGTTCCATGCGAAACAACACCTAGAAAGTGCCTCATTGCAACTGGTTTGAGTTTATCCATCAGCACATACCGTACCAGGTTTCCCATGTGGGTCGGTTAATATGATTGCCCAATGGAATCATATAATTACAAAAACAGACCAAAAATTGTCACGTCAATATGCCCGCCACAGAGCTGTGGTGCACGCAAGGCTTGCGTTCGAGATCATGGCACAGGAAATCCCTGCATGAAGCCCGATTTCGGATCATTCGGCGTCGGAGTAGTGGACTGGACAAGCGGCGGGCGATCTTGCGGAGAGATCGATAGGCGGGTGATCAGAAAGGCAAATCGAGCAAAAGGCTCTTACCCGGTTCGGACCGGGGGAAGAAGTCCGGGGTGCCGGCGGAGCCATCAACGGCCTCGACCGCCGCGCACGCGGCGATTCTTTGCCACCCCACGCAGGAGAAGCGCAAAGCCGGACGCGTCACTCGTGTCCGCCCGCGGTCCTGTTGGACCCTTCGAGCGTCAAGGGTGCGGCCTGGAGGTATCTGGCGGTCTTTCGCTTGGCGCGAATATCGTTGTAAACGAATTCCGCCTGCCGCTCGTCCATCCCCAACAACTCCGCCGTTTCTTTCAAGGGCAGATCCCGGTCGTGCGCCCACAGCGCCAGGTCCATCTTGTCGTAGGGGAGAGCGAAGAAAAACTCGTCCTGCCCTTGCTGGAGACTGTAGGTGTCCGTTGTTGGAATCGAATTGCAGATCTCGTCGGGCAGGCCCAGATGTCTGGCGAGCGCGTACACCTGCGTCTTGTACAGGTGCGCAATGGGCTTCACGTCGGCCGAGCCGTCTCCATTCTTCACAAAGAACCCCTGGTCATATTCGAGGCGGTTCGGCGTGCCCAGAACCGCATAGTGAAGGCGATCCGCGTGGAAGTACTCCACGGTCTTCCGGATCCGCTGCTTGAAATTCTGCGCCGCAACGATCTCCAGGTACTCCTTGTGGGGGAGGCGCTTCTCCGTCATGCGTCCGTCGGGTGATTGTGCCACCAGCTTGAAAAAGTGCACGCGGCCTTCGAGCCCTCCGCTGATCACCACCTTGCTTTTCCAGCCCTCACCGTATTCGGGGATGACCGCCCGGATCGCCTGGTCGCGTATGGTGTAACACCCGATCGCCTCCAGGGCGGCCGTGATGTCGTGGGAGAGACACGGCACGCCGAACTGCTCGGCCACCCGGCGGCCAAGTTTCGCGCTTTTCGCGGACGACTCCTTTTCGGGGAGGAGCAGGGCAAGCACTCGGGCCGCCCCGAACGCTTTGCACGCCAGGGCCACGCATACGGAGCTGTCCACACCGCCCGACAGCGCAACTACGACTCCCCGTCGGCGAAAGTCGTCCGCGACGATGGCGAGAAGCCTTTCTGCGATGCGCTGGACCTCCGCGTCGCAGTCAATCGCCAGAATCGTGCTGGGTCGCATATCCATCGGCCCCACTCCCCCGGTGCTATTTCCGGCACTCGCTCGGGCACGCGGCAGAAACCTTTTTCCTCGCCAGGTAGGCCTCGATGGCGTTCAGGGTGTTGAGGTTTTCCGGTATCATCTCGTCATCCTCCACCGTGATGCCGAAGCGCTCCTCGAGGAAACCGATCAGCTCCAGGAACCCGGTCGAATCGAGAATCCCTCTCGCCAGGAAAGGCGTGTCATCGGCGAGATCGCTCGCCCGACGACCCATCAGGAAGTTGTCCACCACATAGCTGCGCACCTGGCTCTTGGTATCGGTCACGTGTCCCTCCTTGTTTTTAGCCCGACCGTTGCAGTCGAACCGCAGAGTGCGCAGAGCACGCAGAGAGCAGCCTTATTCCTCAAGGCCCAACGACATCCGCCTTTTATTCCCAACCGGATCGGTTCTGCCGTGGCTGCCCATCCGTAACTTCCGAAACGATATCTCCTCTGCGGCCTCTGTCCGCTCTGCGGTGAAACGTTTGGGTTTATTCTTGAACAACGGCTCAGACCAGGCCCTTGAGCGGTTTCTTGTCGATCTTCCCCGTGCTCGTCTTGGGCAGACTGGAGACGAACTCGACGGATTTCGGGGCCATGAAGCTCTCGAGCGATGCCAGACAGTGCTTGATGATATCCCGTTCGCTGTACTGGAAGCCGGGCTTCAGCACGATGTACGCCTTGACCGCTTCCCCGAGCACCGCGTCTGGAACGCCGATGACCGCGGCGTCGAGCACCCCGTCCAGGGCGTACAAAGCGTTTTCCACCTCCTTCGGCGCGACCTTTTCCCCGCGGCTTTTGATGATGTCGTCCTTCCGGCCCAGGAAATACAGATACCCCTCCTCGTCCATCCGAAACAAGTCGCCCGTGTGGAGGACCATCTCGCCGGGGTACGGCCCGGGCTTGAGGCACTTCGCCGTCTCGTCGGGCTTGCGCCAGTAGCCCCGCATCACATTGCTGCCGCGCACGACCAGCTCCCCCACGCTGCCGGGCGGGAGCCGGCGGCCGTTGTCGTCCACCAGATAGACTTCCTCGTTCGGCATCCCCCTGCCCACGCTCCCGGGACGAATGTCCAGTTGGTCCGGCGGAAGATACGTGACCCGCTTGCACTCGGTCAAGCCGTACATGGAGAAAAGAGTCGCCTTCGGGAAGAAGGCCCGCAGATCCTGGATGTGTCGCTCGGAAAGCGCCGCCGCCGTGTTGGTGATCATGCGCAGACTGCCGAGATCGAACTGGGACAGGCTGCCGAGCGCCATCAACATCGAGAACATCGTGGGGACGCCCGGGAAAACGGTGACGCGCTCCCGCACCATGACCTCCAAGACCTTGACCGGAAAAGAGAACGACGGCTCGATGACGACGCACGCGCCCTTTTTGAAGCCCATGAGGACCTGGTACAGCCCGTAATCAAAAGAGAGCGGCAGGGCGCAGAGGATAACATCGTCGTGCCGGAGACCCAAGTAGGTGCTGATGGAGTTGGCGGCCGAGATCATGTTGTGGTGCGTCAACATGACGCCCTTGGGGTCGCCGGTGGACCCGGAGGTGTAGATGATGGCGGCGAGATCCTGATCGATCGTCCCGGGGTAGCTCACGCGCCCGTCTTCCGGCGCGACCGCCGCTGCAAACGCGAGGGCATTGCGGGTATCCGCTGCTCGCTCCGGTTCGCGCCCCCTGACGACCACCGTATGGATGCTGCCGACCTGACCGACCAGATCCTCCCAGATGAAATCCAGATCCCGGTCCGCGATGACGCAGGTCGGCGTCGAATCCTGGAGGATGTAGAGAAGCTTCGTCGCTTTGGTCTGCGGGCTGATCGGCATGAAGATGGCGCCGACGCGCAGGGCGGCATAGATGCCGATCACCAGCTCGGCCGAGTTCGGCAAAAAGAGCGCCACCCGATCGCCCCGCTTGACGCCCCGCCTCTGGAGGGTCGCGGCCAGCCTGGCGGAAAGCTGGTCGATCTCCGCATAGCTGTAACGGCGCCCGTCGACGACCAGGGCGGCCTTGCCCGGTGACTGCTCGACGCTGGCTTCGAACTGCTCATGAAGAAGCATAGAGACTCCTACCCCAGATCCCACAAAGACCGCAAAGGAAGTACCGACAATTCCGGCTCACCTATTCCGGAACCGATGACGATCGTATCGGATTGGCGTTCGTTCAACCTCATGCCGCTGCACCTGCTATGCTTCTAGCTGCCCGACGCTTGCGATGGGCCGCCGCAGGGCGGGCGGTTCAATCGCGTGGTTAGCCGCCAGGAGATTTCAGTTCCTCTTTGTCGAGCGCTCGGCGCAAATGGCGAACCGTCAAGATCGCTATCCGGTTTGCCTCGACTCGATAGACGATTCGATAGTTCCCAAAATAGATCTCCCGGATTTCCTCTCGCCCGGCCTCTGGAACCAGGCGCCCTCTTTTCGGGAAATGCGACAGCCGTTCCCCGGCGTCGAAAACCCCGGAAACCCATTGCTCCGCGGCCAGGCGATTATCGCAGGCAATGTATTGGCCGGCCTCGGACACCCGATCCAAAGCCAATGGAGACCAGATGACCCTCACCGGCGAATCCGGGCCAAGACCTGGTTCTTGGCCTTGGAATGCGGAACGCCCTCTCCCTTCGTAATCTGTTTTTCCGCAACGTGAATATCGCGGAGCAATTCGACCTGCTCGACCAACGCTTCGTATTCGGCCACGTCCATCAGAACCGCGGCGCTGCGTCCATGCTGTGTCAGAATCATTGGACGTTTCGTCTCGCGCACTTGCTGGACAAACGACGCGGTGTGGGCGCGAAACTCCGAGAGGGGACGCACATCCTCGGTCGGTAGGATCTTCGACATGGCAACCTCCTTGTGTGCGTACTCAATCACGTACAACTAACGGTACATTGTCCAGGAGGAGGTGTCAAGTCGATGACCGGGCTTTATCGGATGCCTCTCCAGCATCGGAGTTCTCCGAGGCGAACACAGCGGAGCGCTAGGCGTCAACGGTGGGCCAGCGGCCCACCTGTCTGGACGCCGTGGTTCGGCGCCGGCCCCCTCTGGCTTACGCCGCTCTCAAAAGGTTTTGCCGTTCCCCGTGAAATCGGCCAATCTGCGTAATCTGCGGATGAAGACAGCCCGTATTTCTCCGGTCGAGTAATTCTTTGGCAACGGCTTATGTCCCTCCGAACGTACCGTTTCCCCGAATAAACAAGTGGTCCAGCAACATGGTCGAAAGGATTCCGACAAAGGCCATGTTATCGGAAAATCCCATGATCTGACCGCGTCTGCCTTTCTCGAAAAGCTTCAATGTGGCGTCGGGGTCGAACAGGCCGCTCGCCTTGAGCTGGTCGGGCGCGAAGAGTTCCGCGACGTAATCCGCGGGCCTGCCGTCGCGGAAAAAGCTCTGGCTGTCCGGGGCACGGTAAGGCTGTTTGGTGCGCTGAGCCAAGGACGGCGGCAGGAGATGCCTTGTCGCGCGTCGGAGGAGGTATTTCTCTTGGAGCCCCATGACCTTGTACCGAGGGGGCAAGGTATTCGCGAATTCGATCACGCGATGGTCCAGATAAGGGAATCTCCCCTCGATGGAATTCGCCATGGCCACCCGGTCGCCCTGCGAGCACAGCAAGTAGCCGGACATGAGGGTGTGCGCCTCGATGTATTGGTCGCGGCACAGGGGCGGCCAGGACCCCAGGTGAGGCGGGAGCGATTGTTCGAGCGCCTCGTACGGGTCCCAACCGTTCAAGGAGTCGGCCAGTTCCCGGTTGAAGAAACGCCAGGCGCGCCGCGTCGTGGACCAGCGGGGGAGATGCCCGAAGTACGGGAGCGAGGGCGTATCCAGACCGACGCGGAAGAAACCCTGCGCAAAGCCCCGGGCCGCCGTGGGAGAGTTCTTGAGGTACGGATAGAGCCGGTCGAAGATGAGCGGGCGGACCTTGGAGTCGGGTTGCCGCGCCCAGAAGCGGCGGATCTTGGCCTCCTTGAACAGATCGTAGCCACCAAACACCTCATCTGCGCCTTCCCCGGTCAGGACGACTTTGTAACCCTCATCCCGGACCTTGGCCGAAAGGAGCATCAGAGGCGTCGGGGCAGTTCGCAAGATCGTCGATTCCGCATGCCAGATCGTTCGTGGAAACGCGTTGCAGATATCCGTCTTGGTGCATCGGACCTGCGTGTGGTGCGTCTCCAGGTGCTCCACCGCTTGACGCTGGAAGTCGCTCTCGTCAAACTCGGCGTCCTCGAAGGCGATCGAAAACGTGCGCAGCGGGGAATCCGTGTAGTGCTTGACCAGCGCGGTGATGATGGAGGAATCGAGTCCGCCGCTGAGGTACGCGCCGACCGGAACGTCGGCGCGAAGCTGCAGGCGCACGGCGTCGATCAGGAGGGCGCGTAGCTCCTCGGCATAATCGTCGGTCGAGCGGTTACCGTCGTCAAAACTGTCGGGGAACTGCCAATCCCAGTACCGTCGAATCGACTGTGCGCCGGTTTCGAGGTCCACCGTCATCAAGTGGCCGGGCGGCAAGCACGAGATACCCTCGAAGAGCGTGGCGGGCGGCAGGACGGACCAGAAGGTGAAGGCCTCAGCCAGGGCCTGATGGTTGAGGTGTTTTTTGACGCCGGGCGTCGCGAGAATGGACTTGATCTCCGACGCGAAGATCAATCGACCGTCCGTGATCGTGTAGAAAAGGGGCCGGATCCCGACCCGATCGCGCGCGAGCACCAAGCGTCTGCGCTTTTTATCCCAGAGCGCGACGGCAAACTGCCCGTTGAGGTGATCAACGAAGTCATCCCCGTGCTGTTCGTACAGGTGGACGATCACCTCCGTGTCTGACTGCGTCGCGAACGTGTGGCCTCGCGCGATCAGGTCCCGGCGAAGCTCGACGTAGTTGAAGATTTCCCCGTTGAGAGCAACCCAGATTGTCTTGTCTTCGTTGCAAAGGGGTTGTTTCCCACCGGATAAATCGATGATGCTCAACCGAGCGTGTGCCAGGCCGATGTCGCGGTCGGTGTAGAATCCGGTGTCGTCAGGTCCACGATGCCGCAGCATCTTTACCATTGCCGCCAACTCCCGATCGGGAAGAGGGCGACCATTATTAAGACTTAGGGAGCCGGCTATTCCACACATGCGTTATCTTTCTTGGCAACGGGACACAAGAGCATCGGAGACACAACGGGTGGCCAGAACTTCCCGAAAACGACTCGTACGTCCGCTCTACCAACCGTATTCGCCATGCGATCCGTGTGCCAAACGGATCGTGACTTTTGCGCTGCATGCCATGGACGTTTTAAAGGCGGCGGAACACTGCATGGGATGTCACGTCGGAATCATCGAGAGAGTTGGATCTCAGTCGCAGTAGGCACTCATAGCCATGATAGCATCAGACAACGAAAACATGCGCACAACTTGCACACCGGAGTAACACCGGACGAAAAATTAGAGGACGGCTGGAAGATTTCGGGTTTGTTTTTATCGGAGGAGGCTCACAGGAACGACCGGGCATTAGCGTGGTGCTGTCCGTCCCAGGACCGACGGGACCCATCTTTTGATGGCATAAACGATGGGAGCCAGCAAGGAAATCTGAAAAACAGAAACTACGAGAGACCAAACCGCCGGCGCTTCCAGAATTCCGAGTTGGTGACCGCTGAGAACGAAACGTAACGTGGCGTTTAGCGCCGTTTCTAACGGCAGATGAAGGGCGAAGATCACGAGCGTATTTCTTCCAAGCGAATTCATGAGAGAATTCGCCGGTATCATTTGACTAAGCAGAATATAGCCGAAAGTGGCCAATAACGCCGTTGGATAAAAAAGCAAGGGGTCGCTCATTCGGTTGAATGCCAGATTGACAAAACCGTTCCTGAAAGCCCCCGCGATACTGGTCGCAGTCAAAATTGCTGTTAGTGCCACAATGTGCATCCAGCGGAGCGTTTGATCAGCCCAGTCTATCTGCTGCTTGAAATGATAACCCGCAGCGTAGAAGAACAGGACTGTGAGGGATACGTCAACGCCCCACGGCAAAGAAATACCCGCCCTGCGTAATGACCAACCAATTACGCTGCACGAAGCGAGGCTTAAAATGGAAACAAGTGCCCCGCTCCGCTTCCTTTCGAGCATCCGGTGGAGGAGGAAGAATTCCAGTTCAACCACGAAAAGACAAGGCAAAAACCACAGGGCCGCATTGTGCGACATGAAGATCAAGCCATTCGATGCTATGCCTATGGACGACAGTGTTTTTAAAACTTCGTGAACCGACAGACTCGACCAATCGCGCAACAGTGACTTCGCAAGCCAAAACCCGTATGTGACGAAAGAAAACGCCACGTAAGGCAGAACAAGGCTTCGCAACTTTCGACGGACGAAATCTTTCGGACTTTGGTACCTTTGTGGCGTGAAGACATACCCTGAAGCCAAAAAGAACAGGGGCATGTGAAAGGAGTATATGTATTTCAGGAGATAAGGTGGGATTTCCGAATCATGGTGAGCCCACACGACCAGGAAGATTCCGATGGCCCGAAGATTGTCGAGCCAAACTACTCGATTCGTGTTCATGAAGGTTTTTTCGTGGCCACGCGATAGCAAACGGGCGTGTTCTAACTCGATCGAAAGCTCGACTGTTCTATCTCCGGTGCGAAACACGCATGGCGCTTGTTTTGCCTTTAGCCGTCTTGGACGCGGTGACTACAAGAATTTGGACAGAAAAACGGGTGCGATAATCGGGCAGAGGCTGATCGCATCTTGACGGTGATTCTCAATCCGAATCTCCAGGTTTGGATTCAGCGTTGCGAACGCTTGCGATCAGCGAGGTCAACCAGGAGGTTTTCCTTTCGAAACTAGTTCTTCGTAAAGCGCGACGTACCGCTGGGCAGTCATCGATGCGTTATACTCGCGTATGACCGTCTCCTTGGCTTGGGCGGCTCTTATCCGAGCCTCGCCAATATTTCCCAAAACTTCCATCAATGCGTCCGCCAAGACTACGGGGTCTCCGGGGGCGACCAGCCGGCCTAGCCTCCCGTAACCAAGAACGCGTGGAATCTCGCCGACTCTCGTGGCAACAATTGGGACGCCCGCCTGCATTGCCTCCAAGAGGGTTATGGGCGAGCCTTCTGAAAAGGACGGAAGCACAAAGAGGTCGAAATCCGGTATGAAGCGATAGGCTCTTTCCTTGTACCCAATCAGATGTATCCTGTCAGCGACCTTTGCTTTTTCTGCGATCCGCTTGAGAGACGTCGCCGCCGACCCGTTTCCGATTACGACTAATGATACGGACATTCCTCTCGATGTTACGACCCCGATTGACTCGATGAGGACATCAAAACCCTTCTCGGGCGACAATCGCCCAATAGAGAGAATCCTTCGCTCTCGCTTGAAGTAGTCAGAAGACTGTGCCAGTTCACACCGCAACCCATCACTTTCGAAATCCAATAAAGGGATCCCATTGTTGATGAGTACGGGCTTCACGCCAAACAACTTTAGCAGTCGTAGTTCCTGAATTCGTGCTGAGACTGCAACAATCTTGTCCAGCCTTGTCAACATCAAAGTCTGCGCTTTTTCATATAACCACATCTTCGAGCAGATTGACGTTGACGTCGCTCCATGAAGGGTGCTTAGCACGGGGACCCGTCGATAGTTACGCGGTACGATGCCAAGCAAGATGTCACTCTTGTAGCCGTGTGAGTGAATGACTTCGGCACCCAGATCTTCCACTTGTTCCAAAATCCTGAACGCGCCCTTGATGTTAAGGCCGTTGTGAAATCGGAGGACACAGACGGCTAGTCCCCGTTTTGAAGCCTCAATCTCGATGCCCTTTTCGGCAACGCCAATACCTCCAAGACTCAAGAGAGAGGGGCGATGTCCCATCGCTTGTTGCGCGTCCATCAGATTCAAGACGACTGCTTCGGCACCATACATTCCTTCGCTATCTATGACGTGCACGATCTTCATACGCGGCGCTCTATGCGTGGAGCAATAGTCATCTCAAGCAGTAAAGAACCCATGCCTACGGTTTTTCTGGCACTGCGTTCGGCGAAGTGGGTAGGCCGACTCTGTGCCCAATAAAGATTGGGTACCCTCTCGTGTTAGGGGTACCGTTGACGTCGAGCACGAAAATAAACGCTGCCTCACCCACGCGGAAACTTCCCTGTCTCACCGTGGCTTCGATTGTCGTGTCACTCCAAAAAGTCGGTGTGATGACAGCAAGGTTCGTGCACTCAGTGTATTTGGCAGCGTTTCCTATTTCTACGCGGGCCATCGCGCCAGGCCCCGTCGCTACGTATATGTCGTCGTAATAGGTCTGACTGTTTTTATCGCCGCGGCCGTAGCCCGGGAAATGGAGGTTGTCCCACAACTCCCCTGCATGAATCGTGACGACTCCATTTCGTGATGCAATCTGTGTCCTCTTGACACCACCATTCATTTCCCAAGCCTGGAGGGTTCCGTTACTCGTGCTTCCTTTCATATATACTTCCCATCGGTTCCACCTGCCCTTGATAAAGGTACTAGGTCCATAGCGAGTGTCAAAGTTAGCCCTCATTGGTGCGTTGCGATCATCCGCCGCCGCCATGAGAAAATAGTCGGCTCTTGGTGGATTTCCGACGGGAAGGCTATCGGTCATCAGAGTGAATACATAATCGCTGGCAGGCCACGGATGGTGGTATATCCAAAAAAGTTTCCAATTCGGTCCCCAAGGAGTATTAGCTCCAGGAATCGCCCTGTTCACGGGAACATACGCCCACCATGAGAAATAAATGTCCGTCACCCCGCCAGGAAGCATCTTGCCTATCCAACGCCCACCCTCATGTGCCCCATGGTCCGACCAGTCCGACATATTGGAGAGGGAGCCGCTGTGCGCAAACGCATTTGAGTACTTCGGCACAAGAATGTCAGCGATAGTATCCCAGGTCCCGACTTGAGCCGAACCGGGTCCGATGGCAGTAACCTTTCCGTCCGATCCTTTCTCGAAATCATCAAAGACAGCCACGGTTGGGCCGTGATGCCCAAAGCCGTTCCCACCGACCTTGATCGTGTTGCCGTTCAAGATGGACCCTTGCACGGCGGAAATCTCCGGTGCCGCGACAGCGGCGCCATAAAGATCGGGGTTCGCAGCAACGAGCGCAATCCAGAATCCAGCAAGTAGAAATCGTGTTAGTGGCGAGTGCATTCTTCACCTCTCGGTCATGCTAAGTTCGTTGGGTAACCGCCCCGGCTCTGCCGGGCGACTCCCAGAGTGCGACAGTTCTGAGAAAAGAGAAAGCCTCTTGAGCCGTGAACCGCTCAAAGCTCACGAAATCCCAAGAGGCGTTCCATTGACGACAGCGAAAGCGTAGCCCACACCAGGTGGGAGTACAACGTCTCTGGAGTCCGGATCCCCGAGGGCCGGCGCAAGCTCCTGGACGGCGAGGTCCGGAAGCGCCTGGACCCGGTGTTGCGTGACCTCGCCCGGCAGCGCGAGAGGGCGGTGAACGAGGCGCACCTCCAAATTGAAAATGTCCACATGTTTCCCTTCGTCCCCCCAAGATACGCGGTCGCCCAGGTTATCGGGTTCTTAAATGGGAAGAGCGCGATCCACATCGCGCGCAGCTTCCTCGGGAAGCGGTAGAACTTCACAGGGCAGCCTTTTTGGCGCGCGGTTACCACGTAGCTACGGTTGGCCGTGACAAGGCTACGATCTGGGAGTAGATCCAAAAGCAACAGACGGTAGATCAGCCCGTCCATCAACTCACCATGTTTGGGCGGTTCCGCCCACCTTCAGGTGGCGCTAGGTTTACCAACCGCTTTGAGCGGTTCGCATCTATCTTATCACCGGCTCTGCCAGTGAACATGATTCTTCTGGATAAAACCAACCTTCGTTCGTCCGGCGACCAAATTGACAGGACACTCCCTGCCAAGTTAAGTTCAGCAAAACCCTCCGTTCTCCTCAGGATGTAGCCATCAGAGGCATAACAGCCTCAAATTCATGCTTTTATTTGGATAGTCAAGATTGGGCATGAAAATTGATAGTTTTCCTTCATACACAGAGGCATTGCTCGGTTTTTCATGGATCGGAAATCTCCATCCAAGAATATCGCTTTCGTCCACGAGCATTTTGACCTGCAAAAACGAAGAACCGTTTGCAGTGAAATATACTGAACGCGGTTGGGTTTAATGGAAATCCTGGCACAGCGTTTGCTGATAAAATGAAGCCGATTTAAATTCCTGAGGACAGCGGCTTCGCTTTGCGTGTGGATTCTATTCGATAATTCGGTGACAACGTGGACATTCTATACTTCTGACGTATCGATCACGATTACGAGAAACGGATCGTTCTTATTTGTAAGATCTACACTGAATAGAGGAGGATTAGCAATGCTTACCAAGGTCCGCGGCCGACACGTTTGTAATTTTTTGGTTCTTTTTCTGTTATTGCCGCTGTTTATGACCCTTACGATTTCGCCTACCACAAGTTTTGCTCAAGCGGTCCCGGTTGTGTCTAGTGTCCAAGGAAATGTTTCGAATGGGGCCTCGATAGTGGTGACGGGCTCAGGCTTCGGTTCCACTGGACCAAATATTGTAGTGTTTGATGATTTCGAGAAAGGTACGAATGGCGGCGCCACCGCGATTGGAAACGGGTCCGCACAGGTTGGAACGTGGGACGCGATTGGAGAGCTACCAACCCGATATTCGAACACCTACGCCCACAGCGGCTCACTTTCGAATATGTCCAACTGGGCAGACAACGGCGCATGGGAGGGTTCGCGCTGGATTGGCAAGTCCCTCAGTGGTGGCGCGACGAACGTATATTTTTCTTGGTGGTTGTATCTCCCGGTCAATCGGGATACTCCCGGAACAAACTCAGGGGCCGGCCCCAACTGGAAGATTTTCTGGTTGTATACCGAACCTTGGCCAACTGACGACTTCGTCTCCGTTTTTTTGACGAATTCCTTTCCTGTAACGAATGGATCGTCCGGCTACTTCCTGACAGGTTTCGCGGATGATTGGCGAGACGGACGTATAGACATCAACAGCAATAGTGGAAGCACGGTGACAGCATTTACCAAAGGACAATGGCATAGATATGAGTATTACTTTGTAGCGAGCAGTACGGCAGGGTCCTTGACTTTATGGGAACTCAACGCCTCACAAGCGAGAAGACAGCTGGGCTCGCGAAGCGGAAAGACGGTCGACACAGGAGGAAAGTGGACGACTCTTCATTTCCCCGGTTATGGTCGCGGCGACAGAAACAGCCAAACCTATTACGATGATATTTATGTTGCCACTGGTCCTGGCGCAATGGCGCGAGTGGAAATTGGGAACAGTTCCACGTATGGGACTTCAACAAATTTGGCGGTCAGTACCGCGACTTCCTGGTCCGACACTCAAGTCGTCGCAACAGTCCGACTTGGTAGTTTCAAATCTGGTCAAACGGCATATTTGTATATTGTGGATTCCAATGGGAACGTAAATTCCTCCGGTTACCCGGTTACTATAGCGGGGGGTTCAGCAACTTCCCCTCCCGAGGCGCCGAGTGCTTTAACAGCCCGTTGATTTATAGCCCGGTGCGCGGCGGGGCGGGGCATGCCGTCCGATCGACACCCAATCGCCCTTATGCCGCCGTCGGGCGCGAGAGCGCGAGCATCGGCTGAAGATGAGCGCGCCACCCCGACAGCAGGGCATCGCCGGAACCCATAAGGGCCAAGCGCGCCGCCTGGACGCGGTCCGCCCAACCCCGCGACGTGCCCAGGCCATCCAAGGTCCGCATCACCAGGGCGAGATTCGCCCCGGCGGCCTGCAATAGGTAGCGCTTCGCCACGTTCGCCCGTCTCCGCCACCGGGTCCGGCGCGCCCCGCCTGGCGGCGCTCTGGGATGCAGGTGCGATACCGTTGGACCTTCAACCGCTGGAGCAGGATCCCCTTGTGGTAGCCTTTGCCCGCGACGACCTTCCGGCGCAGGCGGGAGCCTCTCTGCGGCGGGCCGGCATCACCCGGCGTCGCCGTGGCGTTCCCCTGGGCCGTCTGCAGGTTGGCCTCGGCCTCTGTCAGACTGGTCTCCACCGAGGCGGGATCGGCCACATCCGCCGGGCGCACCGCTGCTGCGAGGATGGCGCCGGTCTCCAGGTCCACCACGTGCTCGGGGTTGCAGGCCAAGCGGGTACGGCCATCCTTCAGCTTGGCAAGGCCGGCGTCGGGATCGGTGTGCGACACCCACTCGTGGTTGGAAGTCTTCTTGCCCTTGCGCGTCCGATCCCGCCGGCGGGCCTCCCCGGCCGTGGGGTCGGCACGCCCGCCTCCGCCACCAACCGGGTGACGAACTCGGTGTGGCTCTCTCGGTATCGCGCCGCCCAATGGCCTTCCCCGACGCGTCCGCCCGCAGGTACGTGGAGTCCACCCCCACGACGCGGCCTTGGAGCAACCCCTTAGTCTCGACGATCCCGAGGATCAACGCGAACACCGCCTGATGAACCGCCAGCGGGAGCCGCTGCCGTGTGCGGCTCAAGGTCGAGTGGTCGAGCACGCGTTGTGTGAGCGCGAGCCCCGGAAGCTGGCGCAGGGACAGCGAGTCAGCAAAGCGCCACTCCAGGCCCCGCTCCGACTCGATCCCCTCGAAGAAGCCGACGAGGTGCATCCGGAAGTAGACCCCCGGCGCTATGGGATTTCCGGCCCGGGACATGCGCGGCTTCCTAGTACGGCGCGCAGAGCACCTCGGCATGCCGATCGAACGCGGCCTCGCGGAGCAACCCATTGAACTTCTCGTAGGACGGGTGCCCCGGACTCGGGGCGATCTCGTCGTGCGCGATCCACAGCGGCAACTGGCTTTTCTGGCGGCGTCCCATCGACATCAGCACGCTCCTTTGCGATGGGCGCATTGTAACGCAAACCCGCGGCCTCGGTGGGCACAATCGCCGGTGAATCTCAAAAATCAACGGACAGTTAACCGCGCAGTAGTGGCTGCATCTTCCACCCTTCGAATAGCTCGGTCGCTTGGACGCCTGGGTGACGTATGACGCTGTGGCCACGACCGCAGCTTGAATCACCCATGGAGGCACTCGTTCATTTTTGAGGCCGTTTGCCTCGAAGGGTTATGGGCGGAACAGTCGCAATTGGTTCTACAGATTTCGGTACGTGGAATCAAAGGCGAACCCCTTTCGTCAGTAATCTTGTTTTGATCAAATACAATACCCCCGGCCGATTGGAATCGATCCGCTTAACTGCCGCCATCGCTTTTTTGTTCAACACGTTTCGCTCTCTGAGCGCGGCAGGCGTTCCCCTCAACCCATCCAGAACCCCCCTGAAGAAATACGTGAGATAACCATCCCGAATTGAATAAGTCAGCATAGAGGAAAGGCCCTTCAGCAAATACAAGAACGCGTAACCGACGGGAAAGTTACGTGCTGCAAGCCAGAACTGGTTACGAGTATCAAAGTAATAGTTCAACCAATGGACTCTGCCAAGGCTTGAATGATGGTGAGTCACGACTACTGCGTTCGTGTAAAGTACGTCGTATCCATTGTTTATCAGTCTGAAAGCTAGATCCGGCCCTTCATGGCTCAAGAAAAAATTCTCCCAATAGAG
Organism: bacterium; assembly: GCA_029580855.1. Lineage (GTDB taxonomy): Bacteria > Methylomirabilota > Methylomirabilia > Methylomirabilales > 2-02-FULL-66-22 > 2-02-FULL-66-22. Next base: position 217,786 of record JAKPQH010000015.1, read on the forward strand.
GCCCACCTCTTCCAGTGCCGCCTTACGGAATGCCACGGCGCCTTCGGTTATCTCATACGTCAAAAATTCCCTATTAGAAAACTCCGCCGGATTGCAGTGATGCACCCAATTCGTCAGCTGTCCCATTCTGGGCTCGACGATCCGAAAGTTGGCAGCTCCCAACCGAGGCCTTTTCGCAAACAGTTCTCTTAAATGGTAAATGTGGTCGTCGGTCAAACCTGTTACGTCATCATCTAACGTTATTACCAGATCCCCCTTGGCTCTCTCCAGACCGAGATTTCTAGCCGTGACACCAATGTTCTTTTCGGTTCTAATGTAGACGACCTCACCGAATTGACCCTCTACCAGCTGTTTCGTCGCGTCCTCAGAATGGTTATCAATGACGATTATTTCTCGAGGCATATACAGCAAATCCCGTAAGGATAAGAGCAGGTCGCGGAGTAGGGCGCACCTGTTATGTGTCAAAACACAGATCGAAATGCTTCGTATCGTATCAGTCGGCATGGAATTCAAAGTAAGGCATCGGGACACGCAAGCATCTTCCGCGCGCGTGAATGCTGCACTGTCGGCACAGACCGCGAGTAATGGTCGTAGGCCGTGGCGTTTGAGTCGCGGGCCAGCGCTCCAACTTGCGCAGCCCAAGAGTCTCTTTGTTACGCTCGGCCGGCCCGAATTTGCGGCCGATTGTGTGCCCAACGCCTCGAACCGCTGTGCAACGCCCCATACGCACAGCGGTCACACAGGAGCAGCGGGTAGCTGATGACCGTCACAACATCGTGGACAGATTTTCCTGTCACGGCATCGTGGACAACTGGTCTTTGACAACCGAGTGAACGCCGTGCGGCTTACCATGAACACCAACTCTAAATGGGGAGGTGCTCATGGACAGCAAGCGCAAGCGGGAGCGCAGGATGGCGGTGCAACGGTTCTTCAAGGGCGAAGAGCCGCAGGCGATTTGTGCATCCATGGGGCGATCCCGCTCCTGGTTGTACAAATGGGTGACCCGGTACACCGCCACCGATCCGGCCTGGTGCGAGGAGGCCTCCCGGCGCCCCCTGACCAGCCCGCACCGGACCCCAGCAGAGGTCGAAGAGTTCGTCGAATTGGTGCGGCTCAGCCTGTACAACAAAGGGCTCTTCTGTGGCGATCAGGCCATCGCGTGGGAGTTGGACGACCTGGGGGTCCGCCCGATGCCCTCGCTGAGCACCCTCGGTCGGATTCTCCGGCGGCGGAAGTTGACCCATCGCCGGACCGCCCGGTACGAGCCGAAGGGGACGGTCTACCCCACCTTGCCTGCGCTGCGGCCTAACCAGACCCATCAGGTGGATCTGGTCGGCCCCTGTTACCTGGCCGGCCCGCTCCGGTTCTTCAGCCTGAATGCCATCGATGTCCGGCTCAACCGGTGCGGGGTCGAACCCATCCCCTCCCGGGCGGCCCAGAGCATCCTGGATGCGATCTGGGCAGTCTGGACGCGGCTCGGCATGCCCGACCATCTCCAGGTGGACAACGAGATGTCCTTCTTCGGCAGCCCGATCCACCCGCGCGGCATGGGGCCGCTTATCCGGCTCTGTCTGCACGTCGGGGTCGCCCTCTGGTTCACCCCTCCCGCCGAACCCTGGCGCAACGGGGTGATCGAGAAGTTCAATGACCACTATCGCCAGAAATTCCTCGGCAGAGTGACCAGGGCCTCCATGCCTGAGCTGCAAGCCGGGTCGCTGGCGTATGAGCACCGGCACCATAGCACCTATCGCTACAGCAAGCTCCAGGGGGACACGCCGCTGAGTGCCTTAGCTGGGACGGGACGTCCGTTGGTCTTCCCCCCGCAAGCAGAGGCGCCCCGGTATCCCCTGGCGAAACCGGAGGCGGGATGCTATCACCTCGTTCGCTTCATCCGGAGTGATCTGCAGGTGCACATCTTCAGCGAACTGTTCTCTGCGCCCGCGGCGACCCAGTACGAATCCGTCGTCGCCACGATCGATGTCGCCGCCCAGAAGCTCAAGCTCTTCTTGGACAAGCGCCAGGTTGCCGAATACGACTATCGACTCCGATGACCATGGCCAGGCTGAACACGGCATCGCGCATGCAGACCGTTCGAGAGTTGCCAATCCACGATGTCGTGACAGGAAAATCTGTCCACGATGTCCTGACCGGTGTCAGGTAGCCGCTTGCCTGCATCGATTTTCAGAACGTTCAGTTCAGTAGTCACAGATAGTACTTTTCCAGGCAGTGTGCTACTCATAGTTGAAAATTGACGAAGCGGCTCCCGTGTGGGGCAGTGCGTTTCGCCAGAAACTCCACCACCCCACACGACAAGGAGCCGCTCCATGAAAAGAGTATTCCGAGTGACGACACCGGGCAAGATG
>JAKPQH010000016.1 GCA_029580855.1 bacterium
AACTGCACCTCGGCGTCATCCTGACCGCCCTGGCGTCCGTCACGGTGCTCGGGGCGTCGCTCGTGGCCCTCACCCAGGACAACCTCAAGCGCCGGCTGGCCTACTCCACCATCGGGCAGCTCTCCTACATGATCCTCGGGGCCGGGATGCTGACGGCGGCCGGGATGACGGGGGGGCTTCTGCACCTGTCCATGCACGCCTTCGGCAAGATCACCCTGTTCCTCTGCGCGGGCGCCATTTACATCGCCGCCCACAAGAGCAACATCAGCGAGATGGACGGCCTGGGCCGCCGGATGCCGGTGACCTACGCGGCCTTTTTCCTGGCGTCCCTGTCGATCATCGGCATGCCGCCCCTGGGCGGCTTCCTGAGCAAGTGGAGCCTCGTGGTCGGCGCGATCGACGGCGGCCAGCTGCTGCTGGTGGCCGTGGTGCTCGTCAGCTCGCTGCTCAACGCCGCCTATTTCTTCCCGATCGTCTACCGCGGGTTCTTCGCCCGGGCTGCGGAGGAGAACGGGCGGGAGGAGATCCGGGAGGCGCCGCTGCTGTGCCTGGTGCCGCTGAGCGTCACGGCGCTGTTCTGCCTGGCGTTGTTTATCTGGCCCTCGCTGGCCCTGGAGCTGATTCAGAAGGTCCTGTCGCCCTGAGGGATGCAACCGATGGATCGTGACGAAACGAAACCGCAGGAAGAATTGAGGGTCCTGACGCACGACCCGGTCGAGGGCTGGCGCCCCGTGTTTTTCGCCCTGGTGGCCGTGAGTGTCGTGTACCTGGCGGTGATCCTGGCCAGGACCCTGTGAAGGAGTGTGTGGTGAAGCAAAACGCCGTTGAACCGAAACGGGAGCCCCTGATCCGCCCGCGGACCCTCAAGGTCCTGATGGCGGGATTTGCCGCCGTCCTGGGCGCGCTGCTGCTCGTCGAGGGGTGGGCCCACCGGCACGTGATCTTCCCCTGGGAGGAGTGGTACGGGTTCTATGCCGCCTTCGGCTTTGTCGCCTACGTGATGCTGGTCTTTGTCGCGCAGTACCTGCTGCGGCCGATCGTCATGCGCGACGAGGGGTATTATGATCGCTAGCGCCTTGCCCCCCGGACTGATCCTGATCCTGGGCGCCCTGCCGGCCGTCCTGCTGCGCGGACGTATGCGCCAGGCCTGGATGCTGGCGCTGCCGGCGCTCAGCCTCCTCAACATGCTGGCCCTGCCGGAAGGGAATCACTTTCTTGTGCCGTTCTTCCGCCAGGAGCTCGTGCTCGCCCGCGTCGACCGGCTCAGTGTCGTCTTCGGGATCATCTTCCACATCATCTCGTTCCTCGCGAACCTCTACGCCCTGAAGGTGGAAGACCGGTTCCAGAATGCCGCCGGCCTCGTCTACGCCGGGGCCGCCGTCGGGGCGGTCTTCGCCGGCGACCTCTTCACGCTGTTCGTCTTCTGGGAGATGATGACGCTGAGCGCCACGTTCCTCATCATGGCGCGGCGCACCGAAAAGGCCATGGCCGCGGGGTTCCGCTACTTCATGGTGCATGTCCTGTCGGGCCTGTGCCTGCTGGGCGGCATCCTGCTGCAGGTCCAGAACACGGGCACGGTCGCCTTCAGCTACATCGGGCTGGGGGATCTCTCCTCCTGGCTCATCTTCGTCGGATTCGGCGTCAACAGCGCGTGGCCGCTGCTGCACTTCTGGCTGCCCGACGCCTACCCGGAGTCCACCGTCACCGGCGCCGTGTTCCTCTCGGCCTTCACCACCAAGACCGCCGTCTACGTCCTGGCCCGTGCCTACCCCGGCACGGAGGCCCTCATCTGGATCGGCGCCGCCATGACGGTCTTCCCGATCTTCTTTGCCGTGATCGAAAACAACCTGCGCCGGGTGCTCTCCTACAGCCTCATCAACCAGGTCGGGTTCATGATGGTCGGCATCGGGATCGGCACCGAGCTGTCCCTGAACGGCACCGTGTCCCACGCGTTCAGCCACATCCTGTACAAGGCGCTGCTGTTCATGTCGATGGGGGCGGTCCTGCACCAGACGGGAAAGATCAACGCGACGGACGTGGGCGGGCTCTACCGGTCCATGCCCTGGACGACGGCGTTCTGCATCGTCGGGGCGGCCTCGATCTCGGCCTTCCCCCTCTTCAGCGGGTTCGTGAGCAAGTCGATGGTCATGGAGGCGGCCGCCCTGGGCGATCTGCGCCTGGTCTGGTTCCTGATGCTCTTCGCCTCGGCGGGCGTCCTGCACCACGCCGGGATCAAGATC
>JAKPQH010000017.1 GCA_029580855.1 bacterium
ACACCCCCGACCCGCGGGGAAGCGGGACCGCGACCACGGTATCGTCGACCCGCCCAACCTTCACCTGCACGAACTCGTCCACCCCGCCGGTGGAGAACACCTTCCTGGCAAGCCTCGCTCTTACGGACGGCCCCGCCTGGCGCGGAAGCCCGGACATCAGGGCAAGCACCGGACACAGGAACTCCTGCGCCCCCCTGAAGTTCGCCACGGGGAACCCCGGCAGCCCGATCACCGGCCTGCCCCCGGCGACGCCCAGCACCACCGGTTTGCCTGGCCTCATCGCCACCCCATGCACCGCTACGCTGCCCAGTTCATCCACTATCGCCCGGGTGTAATCCTCCCGCCCCGCGGAGGTGCCCGCGTTCAACACCACCACATCCGCCTCGAGCAGCGCCCCGGCCACGGTGTCACGTATCAGGTCGTAATCGTCGGGTATCAGTTCCAGGCGCCGGGCGGTCCCTCCCGACTCCTCCACCAGCGCGGCGAGCACGCGGGAGTTGCTCTCCATCACCTTGCCCTCCCGCAGGTCTCCCGGCTCTTCCACGAGCTCGGTCCCGGTGGGGACGATCGCCACTACCGGCATCCGGCGGACGGGCACGCTTGTCCAGCCCCCGTTGAGAAGCGCGCCGATATCGACCGGCCTCACGCGGTGCCCGGCGGGGAGCACCAGCTCGGTCTGCACTATGTCCTCGCCGAGCGGCCTGACGTGCTGCCAGGGCGCCGCCGGCTTGATGATCTCGAATACCCCCGTCTCGACCTCGTCGAGGTCCTCGACCATTATCACCGCGTCGTACCGCTCGGGCAGCGGCTCGCCGGTGTCGATGAGCTCGACGTCCTCTCCGAGCACCAGCCGGACCGGCCTGGACTCGCTCGCGCCGTACGTGCGCTCCGCACTCACCGCGACGCCGTCCATCGCCGAGGAGTGGAAGGGCGGTGAAGACACCAGCGCGAAGAGGGGCTCCGCGGTCACCCGCCCCAGGGCCTCGCGCGTAGCGACGGTCTCGGCCTCCAGCGGGAAGGCGACGCCGCGGTCGCGGCACATCGCCAGCCAGCGTTCCAGGGCCTCGCCCAGAGGCGTGTTCTCCAGGTATATGTTCCTTTTGCTCATTCGAACAACTCCACGGTGACCACCTGTCCCTGTTCTACCCCCTCCGAACCGAGAGGAATCCTCACCTGGCCGTCCGCGCGGATCAGCGTCCCGATGAGATTGGCCTTTCCCGGAACCGGGGAGGCCGCGAGTCCGCCGCGCTCCTCCGACAGGGAGACCGCCACCAGCTCGACCCTGCCGGCGGGCGAGGATACAGAGCGGTCCATCCTGGCGCTGAGGGTCCGCGGCGCCAGGTCCCAGGGTCGTGGCGCCTCTCCCTTGAGCGCAGCGAGGACCGGCGCGACGAGCTCCCTGAACACCGCCAGGGCGGAAGCCGGGTTGCCGGGGAGCCCCAGGGCGGGCTTGCCACCACACACTGCCACCAGGGTCGGCTTGCCCGGTTTCAGGTATATTCCGTGGGCGAGCAGCCCCGGCTCCCCCAGCGACTCCAGCACCTCCAGCGTGACGTCCCTCACTCCCGCCGAGCTCCCTCCGCTGATGAGGAGGATGTCGCACTCCTCGAGCGCCCCGCGCGCGACCTCGAGCAGACGCCCCGGCTCGTCACCTACTATCCCGTACAACACCGGGACGCCTCCGGCTTCCCGCACCGCCGCCGCCAGGGCCGCGGAGTTGATGTCCCGCACCTGCCCGGGGCGCGGCACCTCAGCCGCCGGCACGACCTCGTCCCCGGTGGAAACCACGGCAGCCCTGGGCGGCTGGAACACCGGCACCTCGAGGACTCCGGCTCCCGCCAGGGCGCCCAGCAGGGAGGGCCCGAGCACGTCGCCCCGCCTGACGATCACATCCCCCGCGGACACGTCCTCGTCCGGCTCGATCGTATTCTCGCCTGGCGCCACCGCCCTCACGACTTCGACGGTCGTCCCGGCCAGCTCCGTGTTCTCCACCATGACCACGGCGTCGGCGCCCTCCGGGAGCGCGCCCCCGGTCGATATGCGCGCGGCCTTCCCCGGGGTGACCGCGACCTCGGGCAGGGTGCCCATCGGCACCTCGCCGGCAAGCTCCAGGTAGGCGGGAAGGCTCTCGCTGGCCCCGAAGGTGTCGTTAGCCCTGACCGCGAATCCGTCCATGCTCGAGCGCAGGAACCCCGGCAGATCGGCCGGAGAGGCGATGTCTTCGGCGGAAACGCGCCCCGAGGCTTCCTCGAGTCCGACGCGCTCGCTCCCGCCCGGCCCCGTGGCGAGGTTGTCCAGCAGCAGCCTCACGGCCCCGGGTACGTGTATCAGGTTGAGAAAGTCGTCCTTCAAGCTCGATCTCCTCGGATGTCACCCTCCCGTTAATCTTAACCGAGACTCCCCGGGCACCGCCCGGGGGCGCGCGGACTCCTACCGCCCCGTCTCCCCGCCCTGTACGCCGATAACCGCCACCGCGGTAGCTTTGAATCGCGCCCCCATCCTGGCGCCGGGCTCGACACCCATCTCCTCCAGGGAGCGCCTGGTGACCAGCGCCTTCAGGGGAAACGGGCATTCGAGTTCGACATGGGCCAGCGGCCCCCTCTTCTCGACGCCCACCACCGTCCCCGCGAAGGCGTTCCTGCCGCTCTCGACCGCACCGAGGTCTCCCGGGCTCACCAGCGTTACTTCCTCGGGCCTGAGCCCCAGCTTCACCCGTGAGCCGGGCACGGCCCGGGTCATGACCTCGAACGTGCACCGGCCCACCGAAACGCTGGCGAGGCCGTCGTCAACGGTTGTCACAACTCCATCGTACACGTTCTCCATGCCCACGAAACGGGCGACGAACTCGGTGCTCGGATCGTAGAAGATCTCCCGCGCTGTGCCTGCCTGCTCCGCCCTGCCGCGGTGGAGCACCAGGATGCGGTCGCCCATGCGCGCGGCCTCGTCCTGGTCGTGGGTCACGAACACGGCCGTTATGTCCCGTCCGCCCAGGATGGCCTTGGTCTCCATCTGAAGCCGCTGGCGGGTGGGCACGTCGAGGTTCGCGAACGGCTCGTCGAAGAGGAGCACCTCGGGCTCGATGACAAGGGCCCGGGCGACCGCCACCCTCTGCGCCTCGCCGCCGGAGAGGGTCGTAACGCGCTTCCCCGCGAGGTCGCTCAGACCCACCGCCTCGAGTATCTCGCCGGCGCGAAGCGACCTTTCCCGCGCGGAAACCCGGCGAATTCTCAGGCCGTAGGTCACGTTTTCGAAGACCGTTCCCCGGAAAAGCAGCGGGTCCTGGAACACCATCGCCATCCTGCGCTGGACGGCCATCCGCTCGCGCCCGGCCAGGCCCTGGACCTCCTCGCCGTGGAAACGCACCGTACCCGCGTCCGGCCTCTCCAGGAGGTTGAGCACGCGGAGCAGGACGCTCTTGCCCGAACCGCTTGGCCCCAGGACCGCCATCAACTCGCCGGGCGCGACCGACAGGTAATCCAGGTCCAGCACCGTCCTGTCTCCGAAGGTCTTTTCGAGACCGGTGGCCTCGATGACCGGCGCGCTCTCAGCCAACGTACCCGGTCACCTTCTTTTCGGCCTCCCGGGCACCCCTGTCGGACTGCAACCGGGTGAGGAACACGTTCACCACCAGGGCGATGGCGATCAGCACCAGCCCAACCAGCATCGCCATGTTCGATCGCCCCAGGCGGGTAAGCTTCACCGCCAGCGTGGTCAGGGTATCCGTCCGCTCGTTGATGGCTCCGCCCACTATCGTGACCGCCCCAACTTCGGCGATCACACGCCCGAACCCCGCGATGACGGCCGCCACCAGGCCCGCGCGCGCCTCCCTCGCCTTCACCACCATCGCCTGGGTCCTGGTCGCCCCCAGGCTGCGCGCCTGGAGGGCCAGTCTGGGGTCCACGTCGGTCAGAGAGGCGTAAGTGAAGCCGGTGATGATGGGCGTAGCCAGTACCACCTGGACCACTACCATTGCCGCGGGGGTGTAGACCAGGCCCAGGCTCCCCAGGGGACCCGAACGGGCGATCACCGCGAAGGTGAAGACGCCTACCACGACGGGCGGCAGACCCATGAACGCGTGCACGACGGCCAGCACCGCCCCCCTGCCGCGGAACTCGTACTCCGCCAGAACCGTGCCCAGGCTCAGCCCCAGTACCGCCCCTATGAGGGTGGCCAGACCGGAGACGACCAGCGACAGCCACAGGGCGTGCCAGAAATCGGACCACGTTATCATACGGCGCCCTCCTCGAGCGCATCCATCCTCCCGCGGGCCTCCCCCTCCGCCATCAGAGATGACGGCGCGGCGCCGCGCCTCTTCGAGAAGGACCCTTTCGAAAACGAAAGCCCGCCTCCGGGCGAGGCAGGCAAGACGGACGGTTCGCCTTTCTCCTTCCAAGCACGGGAGGCCGGACCGTTTCCAGTCGGACCCTGTCGCCCTCGGGCCATGGCTCGCGCTTGAGGCCGTTCGGGTAGGAGACGGTTACATTATATGGCATGGGTGGGGTTTTCCGCGTGCGGCACTTCCGGCGCCGGGCTCAGACCTTCCCCCCGGCGACGCGGCCCCTCGGGGCGCCCCGGCCCTCGCTGATCTGCAGCTTCACGGGCGGAGGCCTGAACGACACAAGGAACGCCACCAGCCCCGACAGCAGGAAGAACACCAACCACAACGTCCAGAACGAGTGTAGGTAGGTGTTGAACGATTCTCTGAAGAGTGGCCAGATGCCGAGCTTCAGCGGCAGTATCTTGTTGAACCTGACGTCCAGCATGAAATAAGAGATCCGCTGAAGGCTCACGCAGACCAGCGTAATGCCCGCGGCTATTAGGCCCAGCCTCCAACTGAAGTGCCGCCCCGAACCGAACGCGACAGCCACTCCCACCGAGAAGCCTATCATCCATCCGAATATTCCCAGGTCCTTGTGGACCAGCCAGGCCAGCGCGGCGAACGCTGCGGCGAAGACGACGCCCACGGCAAACCCCAGGCCTATCGCTTTCAGGTAAGACGCCTCGCCGGTAAGCTCGCCGTCGTAATCGTCGGGGATCTGCATCGCTACCGGCAGGTTCGCCGTTCGCTTCCCCCGTCTCCTTTCCAGCAGCCGCTCGAGCCTGCCCGGGGGAACGATCGCCTCCGCATCATCGGGCACCGCGTGTACGGTCTGGGCCCCAGCTTCTGCCGCGGCGGCGCGGCGCCCTGGGGTACGCTTCGAGCCTCCTGTGGGAAATCCCTCCGAGGCCATGACCACAGCCTCCCGCTCCTCCCTCGAGGGAACGGGCCGCTTCTTCACCGGCGCGCGGCCCGGCGGGGGACCAAGCGGCGGTGCCTGGGCAGCCGGGTCCGGGGCGGATGCCGCCGGAGGGGACACCACTTCAGCCTGTGCGGGGGACGGTGCCTGGAGCCCGGGGCCGGACCACGACGGGGGGCCCTCCGGCACGGGGGCTTCCTCCAGCGGCGGAGCAACGTGGAGCTCCGGCTCCGCGGTCGGCGGGGTTGCCGGGGGAGCCTGGGGAGTAGCCCGCTCGGGAGCCGGCGCGGTGAACGGCGCCACCTTCTCGTCCCCACCGGAATCCTCCCAGAACGCCGCGCGCTCCTCGGGGCTCAGCGACGGCTCGGGTACTTCCTCAGGGGGAGGCGGCGGCGCGGCAAGGTCGTCGAGCGTGGGTCCGATGACCCTCTCGGCGGGCTTCCTCAGCCTCTTGTCCTCTTTTGGTGGCTTGGGGGGCTTCGGTTCCTTCACCTTGGGAGGTTTGGGCGCCTTCACCTTCGTGGGCTTCGGCTCTTTGCGGCCTCCCATCTGTGCCGCCAGCCGTTCCACGGACGCCCGGTGGCAGTCGGGACAGTAGTGGGCCTCCCTGGTCTCCTTCACGCACTCACGGCAGTACGCCTGCCCGCACTTCAGGCAGACAAGGTCGGCTTCTTTGCCGCTGTGCCATTTGCAGTCCAACTCTCTCCCCTTTCGGCGCCGTACGCGGTACGGCGGACAGCCTTTATTATAGGTGATAACGTCCGGTGCCGTATCCGGCATCGGCCTCTTCCAGGCCCTTACCGCGCTCCCACCGAGCCGGTGCCACCGGTCCTGCCTCCCCAGTACATCGCACGCTCGACCATGATCGGGCTGGGAGATTCTATCCTGGTGGAAAAGCTACACGCGCCCACGCGTGTGGAGGCGTCCAGGCTGCAGCGGGATTCCGGCTCGAGCTTCACCGCCACCGGCACGGCAGTGCCATCCTCTTTGAGGAACGTGACGCTCGCGAACACCGCCTCCGTTGAAGGGTTGTCCAGGAGTATCCACGTTTCGAACCCGAAGTCGGTGCACCCCTCCGCCAGGAACCAGCTCCTCCCCAGGCCGGGCGATCCCACGGTACAGTGACCGGCGGAGCGGGAGTTCCAGTACATGCTGCGCTCACACACCACGGGCACGTCGGAGGTCACCTGTGTGGAGACATCCGCCACTCCGACCTCCCCCAGCAGGTCGACGGTGAAGCGCGAGCCGCCCTTCACGTCGTACACCTTCCTGACGGTCCGGCCGGTGCCCAGCCGGTACGAAACACTCACCCGGGCGTCTCCCCCGGCAGGCCTCTGTATGAGCAGCCACGTCTCGAAACCCCAGTCGGTGGACCCTTCGGAGAGGTACCAGGTAAGGCTCGGTTCTTTGCAGCCTATCGTATTGGTCCCGCAGCGGCGGTTGCCGTGATACATGGAGCGCTCGGCTACTATTCCCGGCGCCCCCGCCCGAACCCGGACGCTGAAATCACGGGCCCCGACCTCTTCCGCGGCGTTTACCGTGAGCCTGCTGTGCGGCGCGAGTTCGTGCGCCCTCGAAACGATCGTCCCGTCGTCGAACATGTAGTCGAGCGTGGCGCGCACCGGGGAGGAGCCGGGGTTGCAGAGCAGCGTGAAAGTCTCGAACCCCCAGTCGGTCGAGCCCTCGGCGAAGTACCATTCGCGCGAGAGCCCGGTGGACCCAATGGTATCGTGCCCTTCAATGCGGCCGGCCCAGTACATGGCTCGCTCGCAGACCACCGGCTTATCGGCGCTTACCTGTACCGAGACGTTTTTCCCCGGGGCTACGTCCGCCGCGTTGACCGTAAGGCGGCTGTTCGGGCGCACGTCGCAGGCGAGCCGGTAAGTCTCGCCGCCGGAGTCCATGAACGTCACGTGCGCGATTGCGGCGCCGCTGCTCGGATTGCCTATGAGGACCCAGGTCTCGAACCCGTAGTCGGTGCATCCCTCCGCAAAATACCAATCCGTGCTTTCGCCGGGCACGGTGTGGTCCACGTACACGGTTACGCTGTCGCTTGCGGAGCGCCCGTACCCGTCGACCGCTTTGACCGTGAGCCTGTGGGCGCCGTCGGCCGCCGTGTCGGAGTCCCACTTGAAGACGAACGGGGCCGTGGGGTCTTCCGCCTTCCTGGCCCCATCGACCCACAGCTCGACCGGGTCGTCGCCGCCGTTCCTCCGGACGTTCGCCTCGATACGTACGATCCCCTTGACCGCCGCTACGTCCTCCGGGGCGGTCACCTTCACCAGCGGACCTCCCCCTTCGTCCACCGTGAACGGCACCTGGTTGGACGCGTGGTGGTTCACCGAAACCGACAACGGGCCGCTGGTGGCCCCGCGAGGCACGCGGACCCTGATGAGCGTATCCGACCAGGAGGCGAAATCCGTCGCCGGCGACCCGTTGAAAGACACCGACTCCTCACCGCCGCGGGAGTCCAGGAACCCGGTCCCGTGTATGTCCACGTAGTCGCCCACCCTCGCGCGGGACGGCGAGACAATCGTCACCGCCGGCGGACTCAGCAGGTTGAAGGAGGAGACCGCCGACCCACCGCCCCCGCCCGGGGATATCTCGACTTCGCCGGCGCCGGCGCCGGCGGGGATCGTTAGCGATACGAAACCGGGCTGCCAGATGCCTGCCTCCGCGGGCAGACCGCCGACGGTGGCGGTGCCGGAGGCCCCGAATCCCGTACCCCAGATCCTGAGGGTGTCCCCCGGGTAGGCGCCCTCGGCGTAAGGATAGACGAACCGGTCTATCGCCGCGTCAACCCTCCATGTGGCCTCCCACGCGGTGACCTCGGGAGTTGCGCCGGCGTCGGACGTCTCCAGCGTCGCCTTGAACCGCAGGGCCCTGTTCTCCACGTCCTCGATAGAAGTCGGGGAACCGATGCTGCCCAGGGGGCCGGGCTTGACGTCCACCGCGTCCGTGACGTCACGAAGCGCCGTCAAGACGCTGGTGCCGGCGGGAGCGGCCGTATCGGCGCCGGCGGTCAGCCAGGTGAACGCCGCCGCCGGATTGTACCGCAGGAGCCTGACGCTCGAGTCGCCGCCGCTGCCGGCCGTGCCGAAGAAAAGCCTCCCCAGGCCGTCCGCCGCTCCGGCGGGCACCCCGGAGTTGTCTGTGGTGATCGAGCCGTGGACGGTGAACCCGCCGCCCGGTGCGTATTCGAAGAGCTCTCCCGTCTCACCGGCACACCCGTAAACCCTGTCCCCACCTGCCGCGAGGGCGGTCACCGCCTTGCCGGAAAGAGAGGCCGGCCACCCTGCTACCTCGGAGAACCCGCCGCCGGGCCCGCGCATGTACAGCCCTCCGGAAGGCCCGGTGCCGCAGTAGAGCGCCCCGCCCGGTCCCGCAACCAGCCCGGCGGTCGTGGACTCGTCGCCTATGACGCCCTCGGGCACCAGCGAACCGCCGGGGGAGTAGCTGTAGCACCGTGCCGTCCCGGTCGCGCCTTCGGTGGCGCCGGTCACCACCACCACCTTCGAGCCGGAGACCGC
>JAKPQH010000018.1 GCA_029580855.1 bacterium
CGAGTTCACCATCAGCGGCTTCCAGGCGCGGCCGCTCCGCCAGCATTTGCCCGACCACTCAGGCCCGCAACTCTCGCGTCTCCTCAAGCGTCTGCGCACCCACGGACTCATCAAGAAGATCGGGAAGCGCTACAAGTATTCCCTTACGACGCTCGGTCGGACCGTGGCCACCACGGCACTGAAACTGCGAGAACTCGTGGTCATCCCGCTGCTCACCCAGCCGGGCGTCGCATGACACGCAAGTCTTGTCCCTTTTGCGCATGATCGGACTCGTAAGAGACTAACTCACTCTGCGCTCTTTCTTGGGTCTGCTCCCCGGTACCGGTCCTTCATCCTTCCCCAATTGCCGAGTTGCCCAATTGCCCAATCGCCTTGTTGTTACTGCCCGCGGCCGCCTGCCTGTTGCCAGCTGATTCTCTTCCGTCCCTGCCGACAGCATCCCGCGGTCGAGGTTGTCGAGGTCCAGCTTCTCGTTGCAGGCGTGGGCGTTTTCGTCGGGGAGGCCGATGCCCATTAGCAGGACAGGGTCATTGAGGGCCCTGACCAGGTTTGGAGCGGTTATTAGGTGCGTAAGGATGATGGTCGGAGGGCCCGTCTCGTCGCCGCGGGGCTACGCGGCACGCCGGAACCACGCTGTAACGGTCGATTCAGAGACTCGCGCTGGTGGCGAGACCTCTGAAATGATTTTCAAATTACGGGATGATTTCCGTTATCATAAACCACTTAAAGGGCTTGAGAAGGATTGGTGTTTCAGGGATCAAGCGATGCCAAATCACGGACACGGATTGAGTATTGCCGATTATCAGGGCGCTCTGAAGACGCTGACCAGGGACGAGTTGGAGCGTTTGCACAAGACGCTCCTCGAGCGTCTGCAATCTATCACGCCGCCCGCGCCGGCGCGAAGATCGCTTCTTGATCTGGAGGGGCTTGGGGCCGAGATGTGGGGCAGTCTGGACGCACAGCTCTACGTGGATCACGAACGTGATTCATGGACGTCATAGAGAGAATCGCCCGACGACCCGTCTTCATTGACACCGCGCCGTTCATCTACCTTATCGAGCGCCATCCGCGCTATCACCCCATCATCCGCCCGGTCTTTGAGTCTCTGTCGGTGGGATCCTTTGCTGGTGCGACGTCCGTTCTTACCCTGCTTGAAGTGCTCGTGCAACCGCTTCGAAACGGGCGGGCGGACCTGGCGCGGGAGTATCGGTCCATTCTGACGGAGTCGTCCGGGCTTCGGTTGATGCCCGTGACAGCCGACGTGGCGGAGCTGATCTAGTACCGCCTCAAACCTGAAAATGACCGCGTGCCACCCTTCGGCGTGGAGACCTCGTGGAAGCGCCGGAGTGTCCAGAATGGTGGGCGCGCCATCAACGTACATCTTGCCACACGCAGGGAAAAGAGAATCTGTGAAGGATTTTACTCGTCTTCAAACGAGAAGGCCCGGAGAGCAATGCTCTCCGGGCCGCTGCATGTTCTGAGACTTCAACTAAGCCTTGCCCTTTCCCGTCTCCGCCAGCTCCTCGAACAGGTACGCTGCCGATAGCATGCCGTGGTGGAGGTTGTCGAGGTCCAGCTTCTCGTTGGGGGCGTGGGCGTTCTCGTCGGGCAACCCGATGCCCATCAAGAGGATGGGCGCCTTGAGCAGTCGGTCGAGGGTGGCGACGACCGGGATGGTGCCGCCCGTGCGGGTATAGACCGGCTTCTTTCCAAAGCCCTTCTCGATGGCGCGGGCGACGGCCTGGAGGGACGGGTGATCGGTGGGCACCAGCCAAGGTGTCCCGCGGCCCGAGACTTCGGTGACTTTCAGGCGGACGGTCTTGGGCGCGATGTGCTTGACGTGCCGAACGAACAGGCGGGCAATCTTGGTGGGGTCCTGGTTGGGGACGAGCCGCATGCTGATCTTGGCCATGGCGCGGCAGGGCAGGACGGTCTTGGCGCCCTCGCCGATGAAGCCGCTGTAGATCCCGTTCACCTCCAGCGTAGGGCGGGCCCAGAGGCGCTCCAGGGTCGTGAAGCCCTTCTCGCCGAAAAGCGCCGGCGCGCCCAGGTCCTTCTGGAATTTTTTTTCGCTGAAAGGCAGCCGCGCCAGCGCCCGCCGCTCCTCGGCCGGGAGTTTGCGCACGTCATCGTAAAAACCGGGGATCGTGATCCGGCCGTGGCGATCCTTGAGCTTGGAGAGCAGCTGCGCCAGCGCCATGGCCGGATTCTCGACGGCGCCGCCGAAGCCTCCGGAGTGCAGATCGCTCTTGGCGACCTCCACGTCGATCTGGAAATACACCAGCCCGCGCAAGCCGACGGTGACGCCCGGCGCATCCTTGGCGATCATGGCCGTGTCCGAGATCACCACCACGTCGGCCCGGAGCGTGTCTTTGTGCTGGAGGATAAAGGGGTCCAGGTTGGGGCTGCCGATCTCCTCCTCGCCCTCGATGAGCAGCCGGACGTTCACGGGCAGGCGCCCGGTTGTCTTCAGGTGGGCCTCTAGGGCCTTGAGGTGCATGAAGACCTGGCCCTTATCGTCCACCGCGCCGCGCGCATACAGCTCGCCATTCCGGACGGCCGGGTCGAAGGGGCCGGTGGTCCAGAGTTCCAGCGGCTCGGCCGGCTGGACGTCGTAATGGCCGTAGACGAGGGCCGTGGGCTTCCCCGCCGCGTGCAGCCAGTCGGCGTACACCACGGGGTGTCCGGCCGTGGGCAAGATCCCCACGTGCTCCAACCCCATGCCGCGCATCTGTTCGACGAGCCACTCGGCGGCTTTCAGCATGTCCGCCTTGTGCTCGGACTTGGTGCTGACGCTGGGGATGCGGAGAAACCCCTTCAGTTCCTCCACGAACGCCGACCGCCGCTCCTCGATGTATTCGATGGCTGGGTGCATCGGATCCTCCGCGTGAGAAAAAACAGGGGAAACCCGCGCGTCACGGGACGACGATGCCGCCGGCGCGCGTGATGGAGAGGCCGAGCCGCTGCAACTCGTCCAGGAAAAAATTGATGCCGATGGAGTCGCTGGCCATGTGGCCGGTGACGACGAGATTGCCGGGGAGCTTCTGCTCCCGCGCCTCGCGCAGGTCGCCGTCGGGGAAGTGCATCATCAGCACGGTGCCGACCCCGGCGTCGAAGTAGGCACGCAGGACCTCCACGCCGCCGTTCGTGTACCCGCCGATGGCGACGGCCACGCGACCGGCCAGACGGTCGGGGGCGCCCAGACGCACCTGCGGCGTGGTGGCCGCCGCCCGGTGCTCGGGAAACTCCTGCAGCGCGGCGACAACGTCGGCCACCGAGGCCCGGCTGTTCGGATCGTTGAAGTGCGCCAGCTTCTCGGCGATCAGCCGGCGGGTGATGAGGTCGCACGGCACATGGATGTTCAGGAAGCCCAGCTTCAGCAGCTGGGCGGCCTGGACCACGCGGAGGTAGTTCCGGGCGTGATTAGCCAGTTCCACCTGCTCCATGCGCCTCTGAATAGCGGCCTCGGCGCGGGCGATGGGCACGCCGCACTCCACCATCTGCTCGATCTGGTTCCGCATCACCTGCCAGCCGTGCAGGCCGGCCGCCCCCTCCGGGTGATGGGTCAGCACGGCGTCGCACTTAAACGCCCGGGCCATCAACAAGTCGCTCACGTCGCAATCGACGGTCGCCAGCACCGTCTTGATGCTGTCGCTGCGGACATGGATGCCGGAGTCCCGCGGGATCTCGGCGAGATGGGCCAGATCCAACGCGACTTCCATGATGTCTTCGCTGGTCATGACGCCTCCCGTGGTCGCAAAGGTGCCAGGAAAATTCCCGGCTGGTGTCCTCCTGTAGCACGACCCGGCCCGGCGGTCAAGGTTCAAAACGCGGCGAACGGCGCGCCCGTGGAAATTCTGTTGACACCCGCGGCACGATCAAGTACAAAACGCTACGCTTCTCATCCAGAGTGGCTGAGGGACTGGCCCTTCGAAGCCACGGCAACCCCGCTACGGTGGGGTGCCAACTCCTGCCCCACGACTGAGACCCGCGGCGTCGAGACGCGGGCGCCGGCGGGGATAGATGGGAAGGGGGATGCAAGCAGCCGCCCCTTCTCACGGTTTCGGTGGGAAGGGGTTTTGGTTTCTTCGGGCGTGCGGGCGGGCCTGAAAGGATCGTTCGGTCGCAATGGCAGGCTACCTTTTTCGACGGCTGTGGCAGTCGCTGCTGGTCCTCTTCGGGATCTCGATCATCATCTTCGCCATCCTGCACCTTTCCGGTGACCCGACGCTGCTGCTCTTGCCCCCGGAGGCGACGCAGGAGGATATCGATAACTTCCGGAAGATCATGGGGTTCGACGATCCGCTCTTCATCCGCTGGCCGCCCTGGGAGTACCTGGACCCGCCCTGGCGCTTTCTGACCGACACGCAGTACGGCCGCTTCTTCGCGGGGGTCGTCCGCGGGGACTTCGGCAACTCGCTGCGTCACCAGCAGCCGGCGGTAGGGCTGGTGCTGGAGCGCATGCCAGCCACCGTGGAGCTTACGGTGGCCGCGATGCTGCTGGCGGTCGTCGTGGCAGTGCCGGTGGGTATCGTCTCCGCCGTGCGCCGCAACAGCGTTCTGGATCATACCGGGATGGTGCTGGCGCTGCTCGGGCAGTCCATGCCGGTCTACTGGCTGGGCATCATGTTCATTCTGCTCTTCGCCGTGCGTCTGAACCTCCTCCCCGCGTTCGGCTCCGGAAACTGGCAGCATCTCGTCCTGCCCGGTATCACGCTGGGCGCGTTCTCCATGGCCCGCATCGCGCGTCTGACGCGCTCCAGCATGCTGGAGGTGCTGGGGCAGGAGTACGTCCGTACGGCGCGGGCGAAAGGTGTGTCCGAGATCCGGGTGGTGCTGAAGCATACGCTGAAAAACGCTGCCATCCCCATCATCACGGTCATCGGTCTGGACCTCGGCACCCTGCTCGGCGGCGCGGTCATCACGGAGACGATCTTCGCCTGGCCCGGTGTCGGCCGGCTGGCGGTCCAGGCCATCGCCAATCGCGACTACCCGGTGGTGCAGGCCGCAGTCTTCATGCTGGCCTCGATCTTCATTCTGATCAATTACCTGGTGGATGTGCTGTACACCTATGTGGACCCGCGCGTCGCATACAAGTAGCGACGCGCGAGATTACCACGGTCCGAGGGCCGCGGTGCCGCGGCTGCGGACCTCCGGCGTGGAACCGAGAACCCCGTGCCCGACGGCGCTCTGAGCATCGACATCGGCAAGCCGACCGTATCCCCCGAGCGGCGCGAGGACCTCCGCCGTGTTTGGAAGGAACTGGTCCGTAACAAGGCGGCCATGATCGGTCTCGCGATTGTGCTGGGCGTCGCCGGCGCTGCCGCGCTCGCCGGCTGGACGGCGCCCCGGGATCCCACCCTGCAGGAGATCACGAAGCGACTGAAACCGCCGGGATGGCACGGCGAGGACGGCAGGCTTGCGCTGCTGGGGACCGATCATCTGGGCCGGGACATTTTCAGCCGGCTCATCTTCGGCGCCCGCATCTCGCTCGTCATCGGCTTCTCGGCCGTGGCGCTGGCGGGGACGCTGGGCACCCTCCTGGGGCTCATTGCCGGCTACCGCGGCGGCCGCGTGGACGACTTCTGCATGCGGCTCACCGACACGATGCTGGCCATGCCGTTCATCCTGCTGGCGCTGGCCGTGATCGCCGTCCTCGGCCCCAGCCTCAAAAACATCATCGTCGTCCTCGGCGTCACGAGTTGGGTCTCCTATGCCCGCGTGGTGCGGGCCGAGGTCCTCTCGCTCCGCGCCCGGGAGTTCATCGCGGCGACCCAGGCGCTGGGCAGCGGCGGGTGGCGGATCGTGTTTCGACATCTGCTGCCCAACGTCCTGACGCCGGTCATCGTCATCGCGACCCTGGAGGTCGCGCGGATGGTGATCCTCGAGTCGGCGCTGTCGTTTCTGGGCCTCGGCATTCCGCCCCCCACGCCGACCTGGGGCGGGATGCTGGCCGACGGTCGCGCGTACCTGTCCACGGCGTGGTGGCTGGCGACCTTTCCCGGGTTGTGCATCATGCTGACGGTGCTGGGGATCAATCTGTTGGGGGACTGGCTGCGCGACGTCCTGGATCCGCGGCTGCAGTTGTAGCCGTCGGCCGTCGGCTGCGTGGGTTGCACCGAACGCCGAACGCCGGTGGTTGACCGCTGCGAAACCGCGGCTGGCCTGGTAACGCAACGGCGCAAAAAAGGAGGGACCGCGATGCGAAGGTGGACAGGGTGGGTGTGGGGGGCCTTGCTCCTCGTCGTGCTGGCGCCCTGCGGGTGGGCGGCGCCCGCGGGCAAGGTGGTGGTGGCTCAAGGGGCCGACCCGTCGACGCTGGATCCGCAGGATCACGAGGAGACACCCGCCCGCAACATCATCAACAACATCTACGACACCTTGCTCATCCGCGACAAGGAGATGAAGCTCGCCCCCTGGCTGGCGACGTCCTACAAGTCGCTGAACCCCACCACGTGGGAGCTGAAGCTCCGCCAGGGGGTGAAGTTCCACAACGGCGAGGAGTTTGACGCCGAGGCGGCGAAGTTCAGCCTGGATCGGGTGGCCAACCCGGCCAACAACCTGCGGGCTACGATGCTCCGTGCCATCGAGCGTGTCGAGGTGAAGGATAAATACACGATCCACGTCGTCACCAAAAAACCCTTCCCGACGTTTCCGTCCCAGCTCACACTGCGCGGCGCGATGATTCCGCCGAAGTATTTCAAAGAGCACGACCGGGCCTTTGTGGCCCGAAACCCGGTGGGGACCGGCGCGTTCAAGTTCGTGCGCTGGGTGAAGGACGACCGGATCGAGCTGGAGGCCAACGAGCAGTGGTGGAACGGGGCGCCCAAGATCAAGACGCTGGTCTTCCGGCCGATCCCGGAGGAGGCGACCCGGATGTCGGCGCTGCAGACGGGCGAGGTGGACATCGCCACGAACGTGCCGCCGCACATGGTGAAGCAGATCAAGGACGACAAGAAGGTGACGGTGTCCTCGGCGCCGAGTACGCGAACGATCTTCATTCCGCTCTACAACGTCCAGTGCGAGCAGGCCGCCGACAAGTCCGTCGACTGCAGCAAGAAATACCCGGGCCCGACGGCGGACCCCCGGGTGCGGCAGGCGATCAACTATGCCGTGGATCTGGACGCGATCATCAAGAACGTGCTGGAGGGGCAGGGGATCCGGAACGCGACGACGCTCACCGCGAAGCACTTCGGGAACGATCCGGAGGTGAAGCCGTTTCCCCACGATGTCGCCAAGGCCAAGAAGCTGCTGGCGGAGGCGGGCTACCCCAACGGTATAAGTCTGGTGCTCCACTCCCCCAACGGGCGCTACCCGAAGGATAAGGAGGTGGCCGAGGCGGTGGCCGGCCAGCTGACGCAGGCCGGGATCCGCACCGAACTCAAGGTGTACGAGTGGACGACGTACATGAACAAGATCGCGTATGCCCATGGCGGCGGCCCGATGTGGCTCATCGGCTGGGGGAACCCCACCTGGGATGCCGACGATACCTACACCCCGATGTTCCGCAGCGGCCAGGTGCTGGCGAACTACTGGAATCCCGAGTTCAACGCCCTGGTGGATGAGGCCCAGTCCACCATGGATCCGAAGAAGCGCGAGCAGCTCTACTTCAAGGTGGCCAAGATCTGGATGGAGGATCCACCGGCGATCTCCCTGTACCAGCAGATCGACAACTACGGGGTCAGCCGGCGGCTGGATTGGAGCGCGCGTCCGGATGAGAGGCTTGACGGCTTCAGCATGGCGGTGAAGCAGTAAACGACGCTTTCAGCGGTCAGCGGTCAGCGGCCAGCGTGCAGCGGGAGCCCCGGCGGCACGGAATCGGTCCGGGCGGTCGCGGCTCTGCTGCGCGCGGACGGCTGACGGCTGAACGTGCCGCGGGGTGGCACCATGTACGTGGTATGCGTCACGGTGCGGGTCGTCCCGGACAAGATCGACCTCTTCCTTGAGGCCACGCTCGAGAACGCCCGACAGAGCCGGCAGGAGCCGGGCAACGTCCGATTCGATGTGCTGCAAGCCGAGGCGGAGCCCAGTCAGTTTTTTCTCTACGAGGTCTACCGCGCGAAGGACGACTTCGCACGCCATCAACAGACGCCGCATTACCTGCGCTGGAAGGCGACTGTGGCTCCCTGGATGGCGACGCCGCGGCAGGGTGTCCGACATCTGAGCTGTTTCCCGGACGCCGCAGGGTGGAAATAGACGCACGCTCCGGAAGGTCGGCGCGCCGCGACGGCACGCGGGCGCCGATCCCCTGGGGCGGCGGAGGACGCGATGCCACGATTCGCCAGCACGCTCAAGGCCCGCTTCGAAGTGGCCGAGAGGACAATGGCCTTTGTCTTTGATCGGCCCGGCGGGCTCGACTTCACGGCCGGGCAGTACGCGCAGCTCGTCCTTCCGGACCCGCCGTACACGGATGCGGGGGGCAACCGGCGGACGTTCTCCATCGCGTCCGGGGTGCACGACACGGCCGCGCTGCAGTTTGCCACCCGGATGACGGGGAGCGCCATGAAGCGCAGCCTGGCCGAGGTAGCGCTGGGGACGCCGGTGGAGATTCTCGGGCCCGGCGGATCGTTTACGCTCCACGAGGACGCCTCCGCGCCCGCGGTGTTCATCGCGGGTGGTATCGGCATCACGCCGTTTCGCAGCATCCTGTTGGATGCGGTGCGCCGTCGGCTGCCGCATCGGATCACCCTCATCTACTCGAACCGCAATCCCGAAGGAGCCGCGTTTCACGAGGAGCTGGCCCGGCTCGCCGCGGCCTGTCCGAGCATCGCCTATATTCCGACGATGACGCAGGCCGACACGTCGCGGCGGGCCTGGTCCGGCGAGCGCCGATACGTGAATGCGGACTTCCTGCGGGACCACGTGGGGGATCTGACGACACCCATCTTTTATCTTGCCGGCCCGCCCGGGCTGGTCGAGGGTCTCACCAAGGTCGTCGTGGAGGCCGGCGCGGACCCGTCGCACGTGCGGGTCGAGGAGTTCGTCGGGTATTGACCGGCTGTCGAAAACGGTCCACCCGCTCTTGGGGCGGGGACCCGGCGGTATCGCCCCGCTCGAGCACTCGCCGCGGCGCACTCGGAGCACGCACGGCCCCGGAGGGTTGGGTGTCGCGGCCGTTCGCGGTCCGGCAAGACGCGCTGCGCCCGCGGTGTCGTGGATGTCCCCCGCGTCCGGCGGTGACCGGTCCGCGCCCGCTGTCAGAGGGCGGGGCCGAGCTTGCTCAGGAAGCGGTCGCGGGCCACACGCATCCGCTGGTGGCGGCCTTCGCCGATTTTCTGGCGACCGTCATGGGCGACGACGCTGAAGGTGAGTTTTCGTCCCTCGATGGCGACAAGCTCGGCCTCGGCTCTGACCACCGCGCCCGCCGGCGTGGCCGCCAGGTGCGCGATCTCCAACCACGTCCCCACGGTGGTCTCGCCGGGCTCCAGACCCCCCGCCACCGCCACGACGGCCGCCTGCTCCATCAGCGCCACCAGGGCGGGCGTCCCGAAGGTGGGCACGTCGCCGCTCCCCAGGGCGCGCGCGGTGTTTTCGGGTCCGACCGTCACCGCGGCGACACCCCGCACGCCGATTGCCAGACCTCCCATGACGCCCTCCTCGCCGTATGGCCCGCGCGCCGCCCGCGCCGACCTTCTAGCACGCCCGCGGAGGACGGTCAAGCGCCGTGACGGCGGTGTCGACGATTAGCGGGAGCGGCCCCGAGATGGTATACTCCCGCTCACGCCCCCGCGGGGGAGACGCGAACCGCGCGTTTTCCGCGTGCGGCGGGATACCCATGGTATGCGCATCCACAGCGCGGAATTCCTGCAAAGCGCGGGGCGGCCTGACCAGTTCCCGGACGGCGGCCGGCCCGAGGTCGCCTTCGCCGGGCGCTCCAACGTCGGCAAGTCCTCGCTCATCAACCGCCTGCTGGGTCGCCGGGGCCTGGCGAGGACCAGCTCGACGCCGGGGCGCACGCGCACGATCAACTTCTACACGGTGAACGACGCGTTTCTGTTCGCGGATCTGCCGGGCTACGGGTACGCCAAAGTGTCGCGGGCCCTCCAGGAGGAGTGGTGGGTTCTGGTGGAGAAATATCTGGCGGATCGACGCCCGCTGCGCGGGGTGGTGCATCTGACGGACGCGCGCCACCCGCCGACCGAACAGGACCGGGAGCTGCAGGAGTTCCTTGCGGCCGTCCGGGTGCCCTGCATCCACGTCCTCACCAAGGGAGACAAAGTCCCGCGTGGACGGCGGGTCGCGGCGCAGCGCGCGGCGTGCGAGGTGCTGGGGACGGCGGCGCCCAACGCCATCGTTTTCTCGGCGGAAACGGGTGAGGGCGCCGGCGATCTGTGGCGGGTCATCGAAGCGGTCCTGGCCGCCCCGCCCCGCCGCCCGGCGGCGGCATGGCGCGATCGCGGTCGCCCAGAATCAGATTGACGCCTCCTGGGCAGCCTGTTAGATTCAAGCCTCGCGGCCGGGACTCCCCCGGCCGTCGTCTTCTCACGACAAGGGTCGGCGGGCATGCAGCGCTTCTCCATGGCCGGGTGGATAGTGGCGGTGGCGCTTGCGGCGGGGCTGTTGCCCGGGTGCGCGGAGGTGATCGCCGAACAGGGCGGGGGGGCGGCGGACCCGCGGGGCGCGCCGCCGTCCGTTCGCGTCGACGCCCGGGCGGATCGGCGGGCCTATTACGCCTACTCGCGGAGCGTCTGGGCGGAGATCCAGGGGGACCTGGAGGCCGCCGTGCAGTGGGGGAAAGAGGCGCAACGTTTCGACCCCTCCTCGCGCGTCGTGCGCAACCACCTGGCGTCGGTCCTTCTCAAAAAGGGTGACTTCCGCGCGGCCATTCACGAAGGGGAGGAGATCCTGGCCCTCTTCCCCAACGACGTGCAGGCCAATCTCCTCCTGGCGGCGGCGTACCAAGGACTTCGGAACGTCAAGGGGGCCGAGCGTCACTACAAAGAGGTCATCCGGCTGGACCCGAAGCGGCCGGAGGCCTACCTCTTCCTCGGCAATCTGTACGCCGAGACGCGGAACTTCGCCGGCGCGGTGTCGGTGTTCGAGTCGCTGATCCGCGTCCACCCTCGGAACTATCTGGCGTACTACAGCCTGGGCCGGATCCATCTGGAAATGAAGGACCCGGAGAAGGCCCGAGCCAACTTTCAATCCGCCGTCGAGATCAACCCCGACTTCGACCCGGCCTGGGTGGGTTTGGCGGGCAGCCTGGAAACCCAGGGTCGCTACGACGAGGCCGTCCAGGTCTACCAGCGCGCCCTGGCCAACGACCCCCAGGACCGGGAGTTCCGCGAGCGTCTGGCCCAGCTCCACCTGCGGCGCGGTGACCTGGACGCCGCCCTGATGGTGTACGAGGAGCTCCGGCGCGCCGATCCGGGGAACGTCGCGATTCTCACCCGCATCGGCCAGATCCAGGCGGAGAAGAAGGACTATGACAGGGCGCTGGCCATCTTCCGCGAGGTCCTCCGGAAGGACCCGGCGAACGGGGAGGCGCGCTTCGCCATGGGTCTCTGCCTGGAGTCGATGAAGCGCTACGACGAGGCGCTGGACGCGCTGGCGACGGTGCCGCCCAAAGATCCTCGATATATCGACGCCCTGCTGCACCGCGGCTACATCTACGGGCAGCTGGAGCGGCTCGACGACGCCACGGCCGTGTTTACGGAAGCCGCCCGCCTCAAGCCGCAGGAAGGAAACGTGCCGTACTTCCTGGGGCTCACGTACATGCAGAAGAAGGACTACGCCAAGGCGTCGCAGGAGCTGGAGAAGGCGGTGGCGCTGGACCCGAACAACGTCCAGTACAAT
The DNA here is from genome assembly GCA_029580855.1 of bacterium. GTDB lineage: Bacteria > Methylomirabilota > Methylomirabilia > Methylomirabilales > 2-02-FULL-66-22 > 2-02-FULL-66-22. Next base: position 11,797 of record JAKPQH010000018.1, read on the forward strand.
TACCAGCTGGGCGCGGCCCTGGAGCGGTCGCGGCAGCTTGACCAGGCCGAGCGCGTATTCCGCAAGGTCCTGTCCCTGGATCCGAATCACGCGGACGCCAACAACTACCTCGGGTACATGTTCGCCGAGGAAGGCGTCAAGCTGGAGGAGGCCGTAGTGCTGATCCGGAAGGCCCTGGAGGCGGAGCCGGAAAACGGGGCCTTTATCGACAGCCTGGGGTGGGCTTACTTCAGGCTGGGCCGTCTGGACGAGGCTTTGGCGGAGCTGTTGCGCGCCGTGAAGTACACCCGCCGCGAGGATCCCACCATCCGCGAGCACCTGGGGGACGTCTACTTCAAGAAGGGCATGCTGCAGGACGCCCTGCGCGAGTGGGAGCGCGCGCTCACCCTCGACGAAACGAATGCGGTCCTGCGCCAGAAGCTCGACGACCTCCGCAAGCGCATCTCCCGCGACGGTCAATGAGTCCGCCGGTCCGCGCCCTCGCGGCGGCGTGGTTGCTGCTCCTCGCCTCCTGCGCCGTCACGCCCGTTCCGCGTCTCGCGGCGCCGCCCGACCCCGACCGAGTGCGAACCCGGCTGCTCCAGGAGCAGGCGGCCACGCGGACGGTGCGGGGCCTCGCCCGTCTGGCGTTCGAGGCGTCGTCCGGCCGCGGGTCCGCCGCGTACGCCGTCGTCGTGTCGCTGCCGGATCGAGCGCGGGTGGAGGCGATGACCCCCCTGGGCACGACCGCGCTGGTGGCGACGGTCCGGGCGGACCAGCTGCGCGTGGATTCCCCGCTGCGGCATGAGTACTGGACCGGACGGGCGACACCCGAGGCGCTGGGCCGGCTGCTCGAGGTTCCCATGCCGCCCGAGCCGCTCCTCCGGCTGCTGGCCGGTCTTCCGCCCCTCCCGCTGCGGGCCCGGGACCCTCGGCTCATCCTGACGCCGGACGGCGCCGCCGTCCGCGTGGAGTCGGTGGACGGGGAGCACTGGCAGCGGTTGTGGGCCGAAGGCGACGACCTCGAGATCGCGCGCGGAGAGGTGGGGCGCGCCTCGGAGGTGCTGTTCCGCTTCGCTTTCGCGGATCGCCGGCCGAGCGATGGGCGAAACTTCCCCTTCGACATCCGCGTCGAGGATTCCGCCGGCCGCGGCCGCCTGCAGCTGCAGTACGAGCGGCTCCAGCTCAACCTGCCCACGGATTCGGACCTCTTCGATCTGCCGCGGCCCACCGACCCGCGGACGCGCATCATCGAGCTGGGAAGCGGCACACCCGGGAGGGTCGCGCCGTGAACGAGATCGTCCTGGCGTCCCCGGCCAAGATCAACCTCTTTCTGGAGATCATCCGCCGCCGGCCGGACGGCTTCCACGAGATCGAGTCCATCATGCAACTGGTGGATCTCTGCGACGAGGTGCGCCTGCGTCGTCGCCGGGGCGGGATCCGCCTGCAGGTGAGCGGTGCCGAGCTGCCTGAAGACCGCGGCAATCTGGCGTACCGGGCGGCGGCGCTGGCGCTGGAGGCGGCCGGTCTGTCCGAGGGCTTGGAGATCCGGCTGGTCAAGCGGATCCCCGTGGCCGGAGGGCTGGGCGGCGGGTCGAGCAACGCCGCCGCGGTGCTCCTCGGCGTCGGCCGTCTGTTCGGGCTGCGCTGGCCGCAGGCGACTCTGCGGCGGCTGGCGAGTCGTCTCGGGAGCGACGTTCCGTTCTTTCTCGGCGACGGTCTGGCCGTGGCTCGGGGGCGGGGGGAGGTGCTGACACCGCTGCCGCCCTGGCCGCCCCGGTGGCTGGTCCTGGCGAACCCCGGGGTCGCGGTTTCCACGGCCTGGGCGTACGGGGAGGCGAGTTCGAAATTGACAGGATGGAAGGGTCGGGTTACACTTCCGACTTTGACCGCAGGCGGCCCACTGGACTGGCCACCCGTCTGGGCGTTCAACCGCTTGGAAGAAGTCGTGCTGCCGCACCGGCCGGAGCTCGTGGCCCTGAAGGGACTCCTGCAGGAGGGTGGCGGCATGCCGGTTCTCATGTCCGGCAGCGGCGCCTCCGTGTTTGCGGTCGTGCCGGATGCCGGCGCGGCCCGGGTTCTGGCGGCCCGCGTCCGGGAGAGCGGAGCCTTCGCGGCGGCGGTCACCACGCTGCCGGCGAACCCCCTGGTCGGGGCTGGGCCCTGCGGCCGGAAATTTCGCGAGTGAGGATACACGTGCGGCGCCCGCCGCGCGAGACTCGGGAAAGGGACACGCATGAGCGGTGAGCTGGTGCTGACGTCGGGGCGGGCGAATCCCCGGTTGTCACAGGAGATCGCGGAGTCGCTGGGGATGCGGCTGGCGGAGACGGAGGTGACGGAGTTCTCGGACGGCGAGGTGTTCGTCCAGGTGAACGAGAATGTCCGCGGCGCGGATGTTTTCGTCATCCAACCCACCTGTCACCCCGTCAACCGGAACATCATGGAGCTCCTCATCATCATCGACGCGCTGAAGCGGGCGTCGGCCTCCCGGATCACCGCGGTGATTCCCTATTACGGCTACGGGCGCCAGGATCGCAAGGTGCAGCCCCGGGTTCCCATCACCGCCAAACTGGTAGCGGACCTGATCACCGCCGCCGGGGCGCACCGGGTACTGACCATGGACCTGCACGCCGGGCAGATTCAGGGCTTTTTCAACATCCCCGTGGACCACCTGTTTGCGGCCCCGGTGCTCCTGCAGTACCTGCAGGAGCGCCGGGTTCAGGGCGCCTGGCAGGATCTGGTGGTCGTCTCCCCCGACGCGGGGGGCGTGGAGCGGGCCCGGGCTTTCGCCAAGCGCCTGGGGACGTCGCTGGCCATCATGGACAAACGCCGCACCGGCATCAACGAGGCGAAGATCATGCATGTCATCGGCGAGGTGCGCGACCGGGACGTGATCCTGCTGGATGACATGATCGATACCGCGGGGAGCATCACGCAGGCGGTGCAGGCCTTGCGTCAGGAGGGCGCCCGCCGCATCCTGGCCAGCTGTACCCACGCCGTGCTCTCCGGCCAGGCTTTGGAGCGCTTGGAGCGGTCGGAGATCGAAGAGGTGGTCGTCACCAACACGATCCCTTTGCGGGACGAGCAGACCTGCAAGAAGATCACCGTGCTTTCGGTGGCCCCGCTCCTGGGCGAGGCCATCCGGCGGATTCACACCGAGACCTCGGTGAGCTCGCTGTTCGTGTGAGGCGGCCGCGAGTCGGCGAGGCACCCTCGACATGGGATTGGCAGAACGCTGGTGGAGGCGAGCATGGCAACCGTGGACTTGCAAGGCGAAATCCGAACCCAGGTGGGGAAACAGGTGGCGAAGCGGCTGCGCCGAGCCCAACGGATCCCCGCCGTCGTCTACGGCGGGCCGGGCGGCCCGGTCCCCGTGGCGGTGAATCCTCAAGCGCTTCTGGCGGCGCTGGAGTCGGGGGAAAACACCCTGATCAACCTGTCCCTCTCGGGCGGCGCGGCGCCGCAGAGCTCTCTGGTGATCCTGAAGGAGCTGCAGCGGGAGCCGGTGAAGGGACGCCCCCTGCACGCCGATTTCCAGGCCATCTCCATGGAACGGAAGATCCGCGTGGAAGTGCCCGTGGTCCTCGACGGCGTTCCCATCGGCGTCAAGGACAAAGGCGGGATCCTGGAACACACCCTGCGGCAGCTGGCCGTCGAGTGTCTGCCGATCAACATCCCGGAGAAGTTTTTGGTGGACGTCTCCGGCCTGGACATCGGCAACGCCCTGCACGTGCGGGACGTCCAGATGGCGGAGGGGATTCGGATCCTGGACGACGGCGGACGCGTGCTCGCGTCGGTCTCAGCGCCCGCGGCGGAGGAAGTGGCCGCGCCCGTCGAGGAGGCGCCGGTAGAGCCGGAGGTCGTCGGCAAGAAGGAGAAGGAAGAGCCCGAAGCCGCCGCCGAGGCCAAGTCCAAAACCGCAACCGAGGCCAAGCCCAAAGCCGCCGCAACCGAGGCCAAGCCCAAGTAGGTGGCGGCCATCGGCGACATCCACTGGCTGGTGGTGGGTCTGGGCAATCCCGGACCGGCCTACCTCCGCACCCGGCACAACATCGGCTTTGCGGTGGTGGAGCGCGTGGCGGCGGAGGCGGGGGTGCAGTTTGTTTCCGGGCCGGCGGAGAGCCAGCTGGCTCCGGTTCGGTTCGCGTCGGTGCCGGTTCTGCTGCTGAAGCCGCAGACGTTCATGAACCGGAGCGGGGCGGCCGTGGCCGGATGGATCGCGCGGCTCGGCCTTCCGCCGGGGAGATTGATCGTCGTGCACGACGATCTGGATCTCCCCGTCGGGCGCCTGCGCATCGTGACGGCGGCGGGGACGGGCGGACACCGGGGCGTCGGTTCCATCCAGGAGGTGCTGGGCACCGCGGATTTCCCGCGCATCCGGGTCGGCATCGGCCGGCCGGGGATCGGCGAGGACGCGGCGGGACGGGTCCTGGCCGACGCCGCGCCGGAGGAGTCGCCGGCGCTCGGCGAGGCGGTGGCACGGGCCGCCGAGGCGGTGCGGAGCGTGATCCTGGAAGGGCTTGGCGCCGCCATGAACCGATACAACGCCCGCCCGCGGCCCGCGGCGGGCGCGCCGGAGTGAGACGGCGGGCCGGGGCGGAGAACCTGGAAGACACGAGGGAGGTGAGCAGCGTGCGATCATACGAGGTGATCTTTATCCTGGACCCCGCCCTGGGGGACGACGGGGTGGACGCCGCGGTCGCGGCCGCCAAGGCGGTGCTGGCCAAGGCGGGCGGCGAGGTTGTGGAGGTCCAGAAGTGGGGGAAGAAGCGTCTGGCGTACGACATCAAGAAACGGCGCGAGGGGCACTACGTGTATTGCCGCGCCCAGGCGTCCGGCAATGCCGTGGCGGAGCTGGAGCGCCACCTGAAGATTGCGGAGCCGGTGCTGAAATTCATGACCGTGCTGGTCCAGACGCCCCGGCGGAAGGCGACCAAGGCCAGCGCGCCCGCCCGTGCCGAGGCGACTCCTGCGGAGGCCTGACCATGGCCAGCTTCAACAAGGTCATCCTGATGGGGAATCTGACGCGCGACCCTGAGCTCCGGTACACCCCGAGCGGGGCGCCGGTGTGCAACTTCGATCTGGCGATGAACCGCTCTTACACCACGCAGGGCGGGGAGCGCCGCGACGAGGTGTGCTACGTCACCGTCGTGGTCTGGGGCAAGCAGGCCGAGAGCTGCGCGGAGTATCTGGCCAAGGGGCGTTCGGTGCTGGTGGACGGACACCTGCAGCAGCGCTCCTGGGAGACCCCGGAGGGTCAGAAGCGTACAAAACACGAGGTCGTCGCCGAGCGGGTCCAGTTCCTGGGGCCGCGCAAAGGCGCCGCGAGCCCGACCGGGGCCGAGGAGGAGGCAGAGGCGCCACGGCCTGCGGAGCACGAGGACGTGCCGTTTTAGGAACCGATCGGTCGGATCGGACGGATCGGACCGATCAGACGGATCAAAGGAGAGTTTGGCGTGCTGAAGAAACGGCGGACGTATCGTCGGCAGAAGGTGTGCAAGTTCTGTCTGGACAAGGTCGTTCTGGTGGATTTCAAGGATGTGAAGCGGCTGCGCGGTTTTGTCAGCGACCGCGGTAAGATCATCCCGCGCCGGATCTCGGGGAATTGCGCCTACCACCAGCGGCAGCTGACGGTGGCGATCAAACGCGCGCGCAGCATCGCTCTTCTGGCGTTCGCCGCGGAAGCGTCGTAGACGGCGCCGGGGGGAGGTCGGGCGCAGTGGACGCCGGGGTTCGGGGACGGCAGTGGATGGCCAGGACGGCGGAGGCGGTGCTGGCCAGCGTCCTGGCCGTCGGGCTGTTCGCCTCGGGCAGCTTTTTCCCGGTCCTGGGGATCGCCCTGAGCCTCTTGTGCCCGCTCCCGTTCGTGGCCGTGGGATTGCGCCACGGGCGGGCGGCGCTCGTGCTCGCGCTGGCGCTCGCGACGCTCATCCTGATCGTGCCCCTGTCGACCCCACAGGGCATCGTCTTCCTGCTGGAGTTCGGCGCCCCGGCCGTCGTCCTGGAAACCGGCCTGCGCCGCGGGGTGCGCTCGGAGACATTGGCGCTGGGCGTGGCCGCGGTCCTGGCGCTGGGCGGCATGGCGGTGTTGGTGTACGCGTCGGGGCACTGGGACCGGCCGGTCGCCGCCGTCGAAGAGCATCTGGGCGGCCTCCTGGACAGCATGGAGGCCCTCACGAGCCAGTGGGGTCTCTCCGACGCGCCGACTCCGGCGGATGCGCCCACCCGGCGGCTGCGGGGCGTGCTACTGGCGGCATTCCCCGGCCTGCTGTTCGTCGGCAGCCTCCTCACGGGGGCGGGATACGTGCTGGCGCTCCAGTTCCTGGTGCGGCGCTGGCCCGCGCAGTTGGGCGCGCTTCAACCGGCGGCCTTCCGCTGGGAGCTTCCGGAGGTGCTGGTCTGGGCGTTCATCGGTTCCGGGGCGCTCTTCCTGACCGGGGTGCCCGGGTTGCGCGTGGCGGGGCTGAACGGGCTCGTCGTTCTCTTGGGCCTCTATTTTCTGCAGGGCTTGAGCATCGCGGCGTTTCTGTTCCGCCGCTTCCAGTTGCCCCGCTTTTTGGCGACGCTGTCGGTGATCCTGTTGGTGTTCCAGCCGGTCTTTGCATTGCTGGTGGCCGGGCTGGGGCTGTTCGACGTGTGGTTTGCCTTTCGGCGGCTGAGTATCCCGCGGTCGCCGCGACGGACATGACAGGCTGCCGAAAAAGAGGCCCTTTTTGAGCGGCCTGGGGAACGCGACGTACCGAGTGTCGCGTTGTCTGGTGCCGCGTGCCGAGCGTGGCGCTTCGAGACCCAAGCAGACGAGACGGAGCCAACGATGAAAGTAATTCTGATGCAGAAGATCGAGCGGTTGGGAGAGCCCGGGCAGCAGGTGGACGTGGCCGACGGGTATGCGCGGAACTTCCTCCTGCCCAAGAACCTCGCCGTCGTGGCGACGCCGGGCCGCATGCGTTCCTTGGCCCAGCTCACGGCTCAGGCCCGGAACCGGGAGGACCGGAGCAAGCAAGAGGCGGTCGTCCTGGCCGAGCGTCTCGCCGCGGTCCAGATCACGCTGGCGCGGCGCGCCACCGAGGAGATTCCCGCGGAGGCGCCCGCCGCTCCCGCGCCGGCCGCGGAGGTCGCGCCGGCCGAAGGGGCCCCGCCCGCCGCTCCCGCGCCCGTCGCGCCGCGGCTTTTCGGCTCGGTGACCAGTCACGACCTCAGCGAAGCGCTGGCGGCGCAGGGTCTGACGGTGGACAAGAAGAAGATCCAGCTCCCCGAACCGATCAAGACGCTGGGAGTGCACAAGGTGCCGGTGCGCCTGCACGCGGACGTGCTGGCTGAGCTGACCGTCACGGTGGAGCGCGAGGCCTGAGGCGGAGTCGCTCGTCCGGTTTCCCTATGCCCGAGACCGCGGTCGTATCGGACAGAATCCCTCCGCAGAATCTCGAGGCGGAGGTCTCCGTCCTCGGGGCGGTCCTGCAGGAATCCGGGGCCCTCCTGAGGGCCATGGAGCTCCTCCGGCCGGGCGACTTCTACAAAGAGGCCCACCGGAAGATCTTCGCCGCCTGCGTCGAGCTCTTCGAGAAGAACGAGCCGGTCGATCTCGTCACGCTGGCCAACGAGCTCATGCGGCGGAAGGTGCTGGACGAGGTCGGCGGGGCCAGCTATCTCGCCTCGCTGGTGGACGCGGTGCCGACCGCAGCCAACATCGTCCACCACGCCCGCATCGTCAAAGACAAGGCGCTGCTGGCGGCCCTCATCCAGAAGGGGACGGCGGTGGTGGGGCGGGCCTACGCCGACACCGACGACGTGGACGAGGTGTTGGACTGGGCCGAGCAGCAGATCTTCGAGATCTCGCAAGAAAAGATCAGCCGGTCCTTTGTCCCGGTCAAGAACATTCTCAAGGGCACCTTCCAGCTCATCGAGACCCTCTACGAGCGCAAGAGTCACGTCACCGGCGTGCCCACCGGGTTCCGCAAGTTCGACGAGATGACGGCCGGCCTCCAGCCGTCGGACCTCGTCGTGGTGGCGGGCCGCCCCTCCATGGGGAAGACCAGTTTCGCCCTGAACATCGCCCAGCACGCCGCCGTCCAGGAGCGCATCCCGATCGCCATCTTCAGCCTGGAGATGTCCAAGGAGCAGCTCGTGCAGCGCATGCTCTGCTCCGTGGCGAAGGTGGACTCGCACAAGCTGCGCACCGGGTTCCTGTCGGACTCGGACTGGCCGAAGCTGACCACGGGCGCCGGGATCCTGTCCGAGTCGCCCATCTTCATCGACGACACGCCCGGCATCTCGCTCCTGGAAATGCGGGCCAAGGCCCGGCGGCTGAAGGCCGAGCAGGGGCTGGGCCTGGTGGTGATCGACTACCTGCAGCTCGTCTCGGGCCGAGGCCGGGCCGAAAGCCGGCAGCAGGAGATCTCGGAGATCTCGCGGTCGCTGAAGGCCATGGCCAAGGAGCTGAGCGTTCCCGTGATGGCGCTGTCCCAGCTGTCGCGGGCGGTGGAATCGCGACAGCCCCCGCGGCCGCAGCTCTCCGATCTCCGGGAGTCCGGGGCCATCGAGCAGGACGCCGATCTGGTGACGTTCCTGTACCGCCCGGCGTTCTACCGGATTCGCAAGGACGAAGACCCGGACGAGCCCGAGGACAACACCACCGAAGTGATCATCGGGAAGCAGCGCAACGGGCCCACCGGGACCGTGAATCTCGCCTTCTTGCGGGAGTATACGCGGTTCGAGGAGCAAGAACGGCAACGGGACTTTTGATGCCCCCGAGGATGCGGTGACAACCATTTGGCAGGCGCGGCGGGGAGGGGGCATCTGGCGCGCCGCCGCGTGCGCGGCGCTGATCCTGCTCGGTGTCGCGGGACCGGCCGGCCCCGGACGCGCCGAGGCGGGCGCGCCGCGCAGTCTGAATCTCTGGCCGTTTTTCGACGACCGGGTGGACCCGCTGGAGCGGGCCCGCGTGCGGAGCGGTGTCGGCCCGCTGATCCATCACGGCCGCTCGCTGGACGGGGACGTGGAGGAGCGGGGGCTGCGCCCGCTGTTTTTCTGGCGGCGGGAGAAGGGGGCGCAGACGTCGGAGTGGGAGTTCCTGTACCCGCTGGCGACGTACCGCCGACGCGAAGGCGACTGGGATTTCCAGTTCCTCCGCCTTCTCAACGCGCGTAGGGAGGGGAGTCCCCAGGCGGGCCGGGAGGAGCACGCCGATTTCTCCCCCTTCTACTTCAGTGGGGTGCGGGAGAGCGGCGAGACCTACCACGGCATCCTCCCGTTCTGGGGGAAGGTGTACGATCGGTTGTTCTGGGAAGAGTGGGAGTGGGTGCTCTTCCCGCTCTATTCCCGGACCGTCCGCTCCGGGGCGGAGACCTTTTACTTTCCCTGGCCGATCCTGTCCGTCACGCGGGGAGTGGATCCGGCCTCCCCCCATCGCGGCTTTCGGTTGGTCCCGCTGTACGGGCACGAGACAAAAGAGGGCGCCTTCGAGAAGTACTTCGCCCTCTGGCCGCTCTTCATGTACCAGCGGACCGGACTGGACGGGGATGAACCGGAGGAGATGCTGGCCTTCTTTCCCTTCTACGCGGCCCGGCGCTCCCCCAAGTGGGACCAGACGACGGTGCTGTGGCCGCTCTTCACCTATACCGACGACCGGGGGAAAGCGTACGAGCAGTGGGACGTGGCGTGGCCCATCTTCAAATACGCGCGCGGGGAAAGCCGCCAGGCGCTCTTCATCTTCCCGCTGTACATGGAGGACCGCAAGCTCCTGCGCGACGAGTATCTGTTCCGTGAGATCCGGTACCACGATTTCGCCGTCCTCTTTCCGCTGTTCATCCGGCAACGGGAGGAGTTCATCGGCAGCCGGAAGGAGCGTTATCGCATCCTCTGGTATCTGTACTCGGACGCGCGGGAAGAGGGGCGGGACGGCGCCACGCGCCGGATCGACGTCTGGCCGTTGATGCGTTACGATCGCGACCGGGAGGGGGGCGTGGTCTTCCAGACCCTGGCGCTGCTGGAGCCGCTGCTGCCCAGGAACGAATGGATCGAGCGGAACTACTCGCCCCTGTGGGCGCTCTACACCTACCGGGCGAACCCGGCGGGCGAGTCGGTGCATTCTTTTCTCTGGAACCTGGTCCGCCACGAGGAGACCCTGGCGGGCCGCTCCATCGAGTTTTTGGGGCCGCTCTTGGCCTACCGCGAGACGGGCACGGGTGAGGAGTTCCAGTTCTCCTTGCTGGGAGGCCTGCTCCGGTACGAGGTGAAGCGCGGCGAGCGAACCCTCAGCCTGGGCGGCGCCGAGGTGGCGAGTTGGTCCGCGACACTCCCGCCGGTGGCGACCCTCGAGGTCGCGGGGGGCAACCGGTGAACAGTCTGAGCGCACGCGTCGAACAGGTGCTGCAGCATCTCGGCGAGGGGGTGCTGCTCCTCTTCCAAGCCGTCTACTGGTCCAAATCGGCGCCGCGGAACGCCGACAAGATCCTGACGCACGTGGTGGAGTTCGGCAACGCCACGCTGCCCATCGCCTCCCTGATGGCCATCTTTATCGGGGGCGTGCTGGCGCTCCAGACCGGATCGCGCCTGGCGCAGTTCGGCCTGGAGGGCAACATCGGCGGCATCGTCGGCCTCAGCATGGTGAAGGAGCTGGGACCCGTCATGACGGCCCTCCTGGTGGCGGGACGCGTCGGCTCCGCCATCGCCGCCGAGGTGGGCGCCATGAATGTCTACGAGGAGATCGACGCGCTCAAGACGCTGAACATCAACCCCGTGCGATACCTCGTCATGCCGCGACTGGTGGCGTCACTGATCGCCGTCCCCGCGCTCTGCATGTACGTGAACGTCATCGGCCTGCTGGGCGGCGCCCTGGTGTCGGCGGTGAACCCCAAGATCGCGGTAAGCGTCCGGCTCTTCCGACTGAACTTCCAGCAAGTCGTCAAGTTCTCGGACGTCATGGATAGTCTGATCAAGGCGGTGGTCTTTGGCGTCGCCGTGGCGATCACCTGCTGCTATGTGGGGCTCCGGACGACCGGCGGACCGGAGGAGATCGGCCGGGCGGTGACCCGGGCGGTCGTGCTCTCGTTTATGTTCATCTTTGTGTTGAACTATGTCATCACCCGCATCCTGATGTGAGGGCCATGCGCGCCTGGCTCCGGTTCCTGCGGCAGTCCGACGATTCCGAGGACCGCGAAGCGGCGGCGGCGCCCGCCGTCCCCGGCGTCCGGGTCGAGGTCCAGGGTCTCAACAAGTTCTTCGGCCCCAAGCACGTGCTCCGCGATCTGACGCTCACGGTCGAGGCCGGGGAGACCTTCGTGATCTTCGGCCCCTCGGGCTGCGGGAAGTCGGTCCTTCTCAAGCATATCACGGGCCTGCTGGTCCCCGACGCGGGGCGGATCCTGGTGGACGGCGAGGAGTTCCGCGCGGGGACGGGCGGCCACCGGTTCCGCATGGCCATGGTCTTCCAGTCCTCGGCGCTCTTCAACTCGCTCTCGGTGGGAGAGAACGTCGGGCTGTGGCTGAAGGAGCACCGCATCTGCGGCCCGAGCGAGATCGCGCGCATCGTGGCGGAGAAGCTGGCGCTGGTGGGGCTGGCGGGGACGGAGCGGTCCCGGCCGGCGGAGCTCTCCGGCGGCATGCGGAAACGCGTGGCCATCGCCCGCGCCCTGGCCATCGACCCGCAGCTGATCCTGTACGACGAGCCCACGGCGGGGCTGGACCCGGTGCTCACGGAGCAGATCGGCGGAGTGATCGCCGACTTGAAAACGCTCCGGATCACGGCCATCGTCGTGACCCACGATCTCAACCTGGCAGCCACCGTTGCGGATCGCCTGGGCATGATCCACGAAGGGCGCCTGATCGAGACCGGTACGCCGGCACAGGTCTGGGCCACCGCCAATCCCGTCGTACGGTCGTTTCTCAACACGCAGATGAAGATTCCGGGCCGCTGAGGGGCCCGGCAGGAGGCGAGTCGTCATGGCCATGACGCGAGAAGTTCGGGTCGGACTCTTCCTGGTGGTCGCCTTCCTCATTCTCATCGCGCTCTTCGAGCTCCTGGGGAAGGAGACGATCTTCGCCCGCATGGTGGAGTACAAGACCTCCTTCAAGTCCATTCCCGGCCTCAAGCTCGGCGATCCGGTGCGGCTGGCCGGCGTGGACGTGGGCACCGTGCGCGACATCCAGGTGATCGGCGCGCGCGTCGAGGTGACGTTGCGCGTCAAGCCCGGTACACCGGTCAAGACGGACTCCATGGCCACGATCAAGTTGACCAGCCTGCTGGGGACAAATTTCGTCGACCTGACGTTCGGCTCTCCCGCGGCGCAGTTGGCGCCGCCCGGCAGCCTCCTGCAGAGCACCGAACCTCCCGACCTCAACACGCTGCTGGCCCGGTTGAACGACGCGGCAGGCGACGTCCAGACCCTCGCCCGGCAACTCAACGAAGGGCTGGGCAAGAGCCTGGAGCCCATCAGCGGAGCGTTTCAGAGCATGGACCGGATCGCCAAGCAGATCGAGAAGGGGCAGGGCACGCTGGGGAAGCTGATCGCCAGCGACGATCTGTACCGGGAGATCCAGGCCATCGCCGGCAACATGAACAAGCTCAGCCAGCAGATGGCTCGCGGCGAGGGGACGCTGGGCAAGCTGGTGAACGACGACGCCCTGTACAACGACCTGCGCTCGCTCACGGCGGATCTCAAGACGGCCTCGCAGGGTTTGAGCCGCATCGCCAGGGACGTGGAGAGCGGCAAGGGCACCCTGGGGAAGCTGGTGAAAGACGAAGCGCTGTACCACGAGGCCAAGAACACGCTCGCGCAGGCCCGGGAGGCGCTCGGCGGGCTGCAGACCGTCTCCCGGCGGATCACCGAGGGGAAAGGCACCCTGGGGCGGCTGCTCAACGACGACGCGCTCTACACGGACATGCGGGGCGCCGTGGCCAGCCTGAACAACATCATGAAGAAGGTGGAGCGCGGCGAAGGGACGCTGGGCAAGCTGATCACCGACGACTCGCTGTACTTCACCACCAAGGACAATCTGAAGCGGGTCGGGAAGGCCGCTGACCAGCTCCGGGAGCAGGGGCCGCTCAGCATCATCGGGATCGGCATCCAGGCGCTGGGCGCGTTCTAGTGTTCTGTCCCTGACGTTCCTTAGCGAAGTGCCGGGCCTCCGTACCGGCCCTCCGACGCCTGGCGCCGCGTCGAGAACCGCCCGGCCTTGCGCCGGGTCGGCCGGTACAGAACACCGGCCTCCGGACCGGCACCGGCCGGGCCGCGGGCGCCGCGTCCTCCGGTCGGCACGGTGGCCCTGTGTTATACATCGAATCGTTGAGATAAGACACAGGCAAGCTGAAGAGCGGAGCGTGGGCCTGCGACACAGTCACTTCGAGTGCCAGCAGTGCGGCTACCAGACGCCGCGCTGGCTGGGGCGCTGCCCGGACTGCGGAACCTGGGGCAGCCTGACGGAGGCCGTTCCGCCGCCGCCGGGCGGCTCCGAGCGTGCCCAGAGCGCCGCGCCGCCTCCCGTGCCGCTCTGCCAAGCGCCCGGGATCGCCCACCGACTGGCGCCTACAGGCATCGGCGAGCTGGATCGGGTCCTGGGCGGCGGGCTGGTCCCGGGCGGCGTGATCCTGATCGGCGGCGATCCGGGCATCGGGAAATCCACGCTGGTCCTCCAGGCGGCGGGCGCCCTGGGCCGCCGACAGCTCAGAGTGCTCTATGTCTCCGGCGAGGAGTCGCTGGCGCAGGTGGCCGAGCGTGGCCGGCGGCTCGGCGTGAGCGCGCCGGACCTCTACCTAGCGGCCGAGACCTCACTGGAGGCGGTCGTCGAGCAGATCGGCAGCCTGAAGCCCGCGGCAGTCATCGTCGATTCGATCCAGACGGTCTGGAGCCGATCCCTGGAGTCCGCCGCGGGCAGCTTGAGCCAGGTGCGCGAGGTAGCGGGGCGCCTCACGGAGGTCGCCAAGCGGGACGAGGTGGGCGTCTGGCTGGTCGGCCACGTGACCAAGGAGGGGAGTCTGGCGGGCCCCAGGGCGCTGGAGCACCTCGTGGACACGGTGATCTATTTCGAGGGAGATCGCCAGCACTCCCATCGGATTCTGCGGGCAACCAAGAATCGCTTCGGCCCCACGGACGAGATCGGGGTCTTCGAGATGCGCGCGGACGGGCTGGCCCCCGTGGACAACCCTTCGGCCCTGTTCCTGGCCGAGCGGCCCCCGCATGCCACGGGGTGCATCGTGGTGGCGACTCTGGAAGGGACTCGACCGATCCTCTTGGAACTCCAAGCGCTGGTGACCCCGACCGGGGCGGCGGTGCCGCGGCGCGTGGCAAACGGGCTGGATTTCCAGCGGGTCGCGATGCTCCTGGCGGTGCTGGAAAAGCGGCTGGACGTTCGTCTGGCAACGGCGGATGTCTTTCTGAACGTCGTCGGCGGCCTGGAGATTCGCGAGCCCGCCGCCGACCTTGGCGTCCTGGCGGCGGTCCTGTCCAGCGCGCGGAACGCGCCGGTGGATCCCCACTGGGGGTTCTTCGGTGAGGTCGGCTTGGGCGGCGAAGTGCGGGGCGTGCCCCACGCCGAGAGGCGCCTGCACGAGCTGGCGCGTCTGGGGTTCACCCGGGCCGTGCTGCCGCGGGCCTCGTTGGAGGCCCTTCCCGGCGATCCGCCGCTGGAAACCGCCGGCCTCAACCACGTGGGCGCGCTGGCCGAGCTCCTGCGGCCGGCGCGGGGCGGGGGGCGAAAACCGGTTTGACTGTGCGCGCGCATTGTGGTTTAATTTTTAGATAAATCCCGTCCGGAAAAAGGGGAACGGCGATGTTCCAGATCGGCCAGAAGGTCGTCTATCCGACGCACGGGGTTGGGCGCATCGAGGCCATCGAGCAGAAGGAGGTGTCGGGGAGCCTCCAATCGTATTACATCCTTCGCATTCTGGGCAACGACATGACCATCATGGTGCCCACCGGAAACGCCGAGCGCGTCGGTCTGCGCGGGTTGATCGGCCCGAAAGAGGTGCGCAAGGTGATGGAGATCCTCCGCAAGAAGGACGTCGACATCTGCCCCAACTGGAACCGCCGCTTCAAGGACAACCTGGAACGGATCAAGACCGGCTCGCTGTACGAGGTGGCGACGGTCCTTCGCAAGCTCGTGCTGCTGCAAAAAGAGCGCAACCTGTCTTTCGGCGAGAAGAAGATGCTCGAAACCGTGCGCCAGCTCCTGGTGAGCGAGATCTCCCACGCCGTGGGGATCAAAGAGGGAGACGCGCGCACCATGGTGGATCGGACCATCGCCAAGGCCTGAGACCTCCCGGCTCGGGAGGAGGGGACCGCGTGTCGGAACAGGTGCTTCGCCTCGTTGTCGTCGTCCTGTGCGGCGTGGCGGGATTCGTCGGTGTCAGCTTGCCGCATCCCGAGAATCCCTGGGGGCTGTTGGGCGCGCTCGCCGGCGTGCTCTTTGGCGGGGCGTTGGTCGTCTCGGAGCGGCATCTTCGCCGCGTGGCCGGTCGAACCATCCTGCAGGCCCTGGTGGGGCTGGTCCTCGGGCTTGTGGCGGGCGGCCTCCTCTTCACCGCCATCGCCAATCTCTTCGTCGGGTTTCCATCCGACATCGGCCTGTTCGTCCAGACCCTGTGCCTCCTGGGGGGGGCCTATCTCGGCGTGCGTGTGGTCGTGGACAAGGGAGCCGAGTTCAGCCTGGCGGGATTCGTGCGTGTCCTGAAGGAGCAGCCTCGCGCCGAGAGCTACAAGCTCCTGGACACCTCGGTCATCATCGACGGCCGCATCGCCGACATCACGGAGACCGGGTTTCTGGAAGGGACATTGGTCATCCCGCAGTTCATCTTGCGGGAGCTGCAGCACATCGCCGACTCGTCCGATCCGCTGAAGCGCAACCGAGGGCGGCGCGGTCTGGATATCCTGCAGAAGATCCAGAAAAACGTGGATATCCGGGTCGAGATCAGCGACAAGGAGTTTCCCGAGATCCGGGAGGTGGACAACAAGCTTGTGGCCATGGCCAAGGCCTTGCACGCCAAGATCGTGACCAACGACTTTAACCTCAACAAGGTCGCCGAGCTCCACGGCGTGGGGGTCCTGAACATCAACGAGCTGACCAACGCGTTGCGCCCGGTGGTCCTGCCCGGCGAGGATATGCGCGTGTACGTGCTGAAAGAGGGGAAGGAGTACAACCAGGGGATCGCCTACCTCGATGACGGCACCATGGTGGTGGTGGACAACGGGCGCCGGCATATCGGGCAGACCATCGATGTCTGCGTGACCTCGGTCCTCCAGACCACCGCGGGCCGCATGATCTTCTCGCGCCTCAAGGAAGAGGCGGAAGCAGCCTGAGCCCGAGGATTCCCAATTCCCAATCGCCAACATCCGCGCTGCGGGCGGCTGCGCGTGCCCGGGTCGGGGTTTGGTTGCAAGGAATTGGGATTTTCTTTTGACGGCGAGAGATTCTGGACAGGGCGTCTATGCACGTGACGGCGATCGTGCCTGCCGCTGGATCCGGCGTCCGTTTCGGCGGGGCGGTCCCGAAACAATACCTCCCGATGGCCGGCCTCCCGCTCTTGGCGTGGACGCTCAGGGCGCTGGCGGCGTCCGGCCGTGTGGACTGCACGATCCTCGCCGTGGCCGCCGGCCAGGAGGCTCGCTGTCGAACCGAGATTCTCGAGCCGAACCGCCTCCGCGTCGACCACGTGGTGGCAGGGGGTGCGGACCGCCAAGCGTCCGTGTACGCCGGCCTGTCGAAAGCACCGGCGGGTACCGATGTGATCCTGGTGCACGACGGAGCCCGGCCGCTGGTCACGGCCGAGACCATCCGAGCGGCGGTGGAGGCCGCCGGGGCCGACGGGGCCGCCGTGGTGGCGGTACCGGTGACGGACACGATCAAGGCGGCGGACGCCGAGCGCCGGGTGACGGAAACGCTTCCGCGCGGGCGGTTGTGGGCGGCCCAGACGCCCCAGGCGTTCCGGGCGGCCTGGCTGCGCGAAGCGCACGAGCGTGCGCTCCGGGACGGGTTCCGGGGGACGGACGACAGCGTGCTGGTCGAGCGACTCGGTTATGCGGTTCGGCTGGTTGCAGGATCCCCCGACAACCTCAAGATCACGACGATGGCGGATCTGGCGCAGGCGGAGCACATCCTGCGGGGGCGAACGATCAGCGAGGGACAATGACCGATGACCGATGACCAAATCCCACTGGAGAACCGACAGAGCGCTGGGCGGTATCGGTCATCGGGAATCGGCCGCCGGAAATTCAGATGATCCGTATCGGTGTCGGCTTCGATGTGCACCGGTTGGTGCCGGGGCGGCCGCTGATCCTGGGCGGCGTCCGCATCCCCTTCGACCGCGGGTTGGAGGGCGACTCGGACGCGGACGTGCTGACACACGCCGTCCTGGACGCTTTGGTCGGCGCGGCCGGGCTGGGGGATATCGGGACGCACTTCGGCGTCGGCCGGCCGGAAAACATGGGGGTGTGCAGCCTCCTCCTGCTCCGGCAGACGGTGACATTGGTTCGGACGCACGGCTATCGGCCGAACAACATCGATGCCACCGTCGTGGCCGAAGCGCCCAGGATCGGACCGCACGTCCCCGCGATGCGCGCGTCCCTGGCCGAGGTGCTGGAGATCGCGGAGGACCGCGTGAACGTGAAGGGCACCACGGCCAAAGGCCTGGGTGCGCTCGGCACGGGGGAGGGAATCGCCGCCGTCGCGGTCGCAAGCGTGCGCCGCCTGATGCGGCGCAGTCGATAGGTCAATTGGTCAAACGGTCAATTGGTCTCTCCGCCTCGACGGATTGACGAATCGACGAGAGGTGCTGGCCAGAATGCCACTCCGAGTCTACAACACGCTGACGCGAAAGATCGAGGAGTTCGAGCCGCTCGTGCCGGGGCAGGTCCGGATGTACGTCTGCGGCGTCACGGTCTACGACCTCTGCCACATCGGCCACGCGCGGTCGGCCCTGGCCTTCGAGGTCGTTCGACGCTATCTGGAGTACCTGGGGTACCGCGTCCGGATGGTCCGGAACTTCACCGATGTGGACGACAAGATCATCCACCGGGCGCGGGAGCGGAACGTGGCCTGGGATGCGCTGGCTCGCGAGTTCATCGCGGCCTTCCACGCCGACATGGACGCGCTGGGGGTGCGGCGCGCGGACGTGGAGCCGAAAGCCACGGATCACATTCCCGAAATGCTGGCGATCATCGGCCGCCTCGTGGAACGGGGGCTGGCCTATCCGGTGGACGGCGACGTGTACTTCGCCGTGCGCGGTTTCAAGGGGTACGGGAAGCTCTCGCACCGCAGCCCGGACGACCTGCGCTCCGGCGCCCGCATCGAGGTGGACGAGCGGAAACGCGATCCGCTGGATTTCGCCCTGTGGAAGGCCTCGCGGCCCGGCGAGCCGGCCTGGGACAGCCCCTGGGGACCGGGGCGACCGGGATGGCACATCGAGTGCTCCGCCATGGCCGAGAAATACCTCGGCGAATCGTTCGACATCCACGCCGGCGGAGAAGACCTGATCTTTCCGCACCACGAGAACGAGATCGCGCAGTCGGAGGGCGCCACCGGCAAACCGCTGGCCCGCTACTGGCTTCACAACGGCTTCGTGACCGTGGGCGGGGAAAAGATGGCCAAGTCGCTGGGGAACTTCGTCACCATCCGGGATGCGCTGCGGCGTTTCCCCGCCGACGCCCTCAAGCTCCTTCTCGTCTCCACCAACTACCGCGGGCCGCTGGACTACACCGAGACCGCCGTGGTGGAGAAACAGAAGGCGCTGCAGGGCGTCCAGGAATTCCTGCGCGCGGTCGGCCGGCTGCGGGCCGAGACGGGCCGGGCGGCGTGGCCGCCGCCGGCTCCGCCGGCTTCCCACCCCGCCGAGGAGGCCTTCCGGTCGGCCATGGACGACGACTTCAACACGGCCCGGGCCACGGGCGTGCTGTTCGACCTGGTGCGAGAGGGGAATCGCCTGCTCCGCGACGCCCGGCAAGAGGGTGGGCCGTCCGGGGCCGCCATCGCCGCCGTCGAAGAGACCGCCGCACTCCTCAGGCGGCTGGCCGCGGTGCTGGCCATCGATGTGTCCGGCGCGGCGGCGGACGTCGCGGCGTCCGGCGCCGTCACCGTCATCCGGTCCGCCGACGAGGCGCTGGACCACCTCGCGGGCCTCCTCGCCGCCGAACCCCCGCATCCCGCCGGTCTCGGCGCCGAGCTTGCCCGCGTCGTTCAGGAATTGCTGACGCTGCGGGAAGCCGCGCGCAAGCAGAGGGCGTGGACCGAGGCGGACCGGATCCGGCAGGCGCTCGGAGCCCAGGGCATCCGGGTGGACGACACGCGGACGGCGTGCCACGCGGTCTCCGAGTTCCCCGCGGACCGGGGTCTTCCCCCGGTCAGCGTGAGCCTGGTCAAGGGATGAAGACCCGCCGGGATCGCGGCGCCTTGGCCGAGGCGGAGATCGTCGCGGGTCCACGCGCGGCCCTGGAGGTCCTGCGGGCGGGCAGGCGTGCCGTTCGGCGGTTGATCCTGGCGCGGCAGGAGGCGGGGGCGGCCGTCGAGCGCATCCTGGCACTGGCGCGCGCGCGCGAGGTCCCGGTCGAGACGCGGGCGCGCGAAGATCTGGACCGTGTCGCCCAGGGCACCGTGCATCAGGGCGTCCTCGCGGAAGTCGGACCCTTTCCGTACGCCGACGCGGCGGCGCTGGTGGCGCGCGCGGCGGAGGGATCGTGCCCGGGCTTCCTTCTGGCCCTCGACGGCATCCAGGACCCGCAGAATCTCGGCGCCATCATCCGGAGCGCCGAGGCGGCCGGCGTGCAGGGGTGCCTGCTCCCGCGCGATCGGGCCGCGGGTGTCACCGCCGCAGCCGTGCGGGCCTCCGCGGGCGCGACCGAGCATCTCGCCATCGCGCGCGTCACCAACCTCGCCGCCTTCCTCGAGTTGGTGAAGTCGCGGGCGTTCTGGGTGGTGGGAACGGATGCCGGGGAGGGGCGCGACCTCTTCGCGACCGACCTCACCGATCCCTTGGTCCTGGTGGTGGGGGGCGAGGAGCGGGGTCTGCGTCATCTCACCAAGACCCGATGCGACACGATCGTGCGCATCCCTTCCTGCGGCAAGGTGGCTTCGCTCAACGCGTCGGCCGCCGCCGCCGTGTGTCTCTTCGAGATCGCCAGACAGCGGCGTCAGACGGCTCGCTGAACCGCTCGGGCGCCCGCATTCCGATCGGAAGTCGCCCCCGTGGTCACCACGCGCCCCGCCGGATGCGCGGCGGCGCCGCACCCGACATCGGTGCGGGCGCGAGCGGAAGAGCCGGCCGGGGCCGAGCGGGCAGAAGACCCGAGGGCAGTCGTGGGGCGGCTCGAGCGGGGGGAGCGACACCACGGGCGGTTGAGTTGGCCGTGCCGCGGTCTTGCCCGGGGGGCCGGCCTCCTGGCACGCCCGCCGCCTACCCCGCCTTGGTTGAAACGGGTTTGGCCAGCGAGCGGGCCACGAAGGCGGCGATGGCCGGCCGCGCCTCGGGGGGCAGTTTCAGGAACTGGACGGCCATGCCGGCGGGGTAGGGGTGCTCCAGCTCCGGTCGCCGGACCCACAGGACCTGGGCGGTGCCTTCCAGCGGCTCGGACTCGGGGAGCGCGAAGTGGACGATGATGTGAGCCCCCAGCTCCGGGGGGCTCGGGGTGACGATGAACATCCCGTCCTGACTGAGATTCAGCGTCCTGCCCGTGGCCGTGGTCTCGCCGTGGATGTAGTCGACGCCAAGCTCCACGGAGGCGCGCGGGGCCACGCGGCGGCTCAACGGCGTGGTGAGGACCATCCGGATCATGTTGAGGAGGCGCGCAGGATCGATGCCCACGGGGACGGAGGCCACGGCGCTGGTTTCTGCGATGTTCTGGTGCCACGGCGCTTGGGAATTGCCGGTGAGCACGATGACGGGGATCGCCTCGGTCAGGGGATCCACCCGGAGACGCCGGCACATCTCGAAACCGTCCAGGTCCGGAAGTTCCGCATCGAGCAGGATGACGTCCGGCGGGACGGTCAGGGCCACCCGCAAACCCTCCCCGCCGCTGGCCGCCGTCAACACCTTGGACTCCCCGGACCGGAGAAGCCCCTGGTGCAGCGCGGCGAACACGGGTTTGTCGCCTACCAGGAGGATCCGGCGCGTGAGCGCTCGCCCCTCCGGCGTCGACTTCGCTTTGCCTTCCCGGTCGCTGACGTTTCGGTCGAGTCCCATCGCGTTTCCCCCTGCGGCGCTCGGCGGTCGTCGGGCGGCGTCACGGCATCCGGTCAAGCCATAGAGAACCGCGTCACGCTTGTCAACGGCAACGCGCGGCGGACGACATGGACAGGAGGGGGCGGCGCCTTTCGCCCCGCGCCCGGCTGCAGACCGTCCGCACCGGCCCGCCGGGCGGGTCTTGACAATGCGAAAACGGTCAGGTCTCCTGGGGCGATGCGGCGCCGCCCCGTGGGCGCGCAGAAGGGTTTTTGTGGTAGCATGGATGACGTCGGTCGAGGTCCTGGAGCCCCCGGGCGGGCTTCACGCGGCGTGCCGGACCGCGGGGACCGTACGGCGCGCGGAGGCGGATGGGCAGCACGCCGGGGAACGCCGCGGCGCAAGAGGGAGGAACCGCTCGCATGACCGAGATGCCGTCCTGTCCGTACTGCGGTGCCACGCACCCCGTGGTTCTCGCCGGTGATGTGTGCCCCATGTGCGGCACACCCCTCATGCCGGAGCGCCCGTTGCGGATCCGGCCGACCACCATCCTGTGGATCGACGACGACCGGCTTCTCCTGAGTGTCTGCACGGACCCGTTCGAGCGATACGGGTATCGCATCCTCCCCGCCAGCGACGGGCCCATGGGGATCGACCTGGCGACGCGGGAACGTCCGGATCTGATCCTGCTGGACGTCGTCATGTTCGGGATGGATGGGCTGGAGGTCTGCAAGCGGCTGCGCGCCGACCCGGCGCTGGCGGAAACGCCCATCGTGCTTTTGACGGTGCTGGACGACGCGGGCGTGCGAGACCGCGGCCGCGAGTTGGGAGCGACCGCCGTCTGGCTCAAGCCGTTCGGACCCGAGCAACTGCTCGAGCGGGTCTCCCGGCTGCTCGGACCGAAACCCCGCGCTGCGTCCCTTTGAAGCGGGGATGTGCGATGAGTCTTCTGGAGTGCATCGGTGCCATCCTCAGGGCCATTCCGGCCATCGGGGCCGCGGCGGTGCGGCTCGACGAGAAGCACGGAATCGATCCGACGTCGGGCCTCCGCCTGTTTGACCCGAAGTCCACGATCCGGATGCTGGACGTCAACCAGGAAGCGGAGGCGCTGCGGGCGTACTTGTGGACCGTCGACTACGAGACGCTGCTCAAGCTCGAGGCACTGATGCACTTCGGGCGCGATCGGGACGCCTCCTTCGCCGAGAAGCTCGAATATTTCCGGCGGCGCAAGGAGGCGCGGTCGGACATCGTCCGGGCCGTGCTCGAGAAGGTGCCGGCCTGCGGCCGGTACCTCAGCGATGCGGTGGAGCGGTTGCAGGAAGAGGGGGTTGACGTCAATTCGTTGTGAGGCGGGTCAGGCTGGAAGGGGGCCCGCGGCCGTGTCGGCGGGGGTCCGGGGGCTGGCGTTCGGTGGGGCCGGTGCGGGCCCGCGCCGCCCGTCCGACGGCGTCCGCGGTACGTACCTCGTACCCTTGGCCGGGTTTTCCGGCTGCAGCGGGGAGGTGGGACACAGTGACCGTTCTGCGCAGGCATCCCAAAGTGAACTGGCCGCCGCAGTGGAACGGCTCGTGCGGACCGGACGCGGAGTTCCCGGTGGGTGAGCAGGGCGTCTTGAAGAAGGTGCAGTACCTGACCGTCGACCCTACGGCGGCGGCCCGCGTGCAGCTGTGGATCGAGCACGACGGAAGCGAGTTTTGGGCTTTCGTCCCGAGCGAGGACCCCGTGCTCTTGTCGCGGCTGTACGCGAAGCTGAAACACTGCATCGGTCAACGCATGGGCGAGATCGGCAGCCTGGACCTCGATTTTTAGCCGTCGAGTCCGGGCCCCGCCCACGCTCGGCGGGCCGTTCCCAGCCAGGTCGACACACCTCGCGGAACTTCCCCGGTGTCGTGGATCCAGACCGGACGCCGATAGGCCGCATGGGGGCGGCTCGCCGCGCGCCCGGGGCGAACCGATGTCCCGCCGTGGGCGGCGGCGGTGCGCAAGCCCGTCGGTGGCCCTGGGGTGGCCGCACATCGTGGCGTTCACGCGGTTCGGCTTCGCGTCGCGGGCGGCGTGGCCGGGCAGCTCATCCCGACCATATTTCGATGGGAGCCACGGATCCGTTACGCCTCGCCCGCCATCGGTCTGCGGGTCGAGGCGCCAGGCGGCGTCATCCGCGTGTTCCTCGACCGGCGGGATCTGCGGCAAGCGCTCCTGGAGACACAACCGGGGCCACCCCCGCCCGCGGCCGCCCGGCGGCCGTACGGCGCCCCCGCGACCGGGACCCGTTCGGCCTCACGGATCTCCTGAGACGGGGGGCCGCTCCCCCTCACGGCGGTCCGGCGCCGGACGGTCGGCACTCCCCGCGGGCGGCCGCCGACCTCCCAGCGGCTGCACACCCAAGCGGCCCATGCCCCCGCTCCGACTGCCCCGCGGCGACGCGAAACGGTGTCCCTGCAACCGCGGCGTTCTGTTCCTGTTGACAGCCGATCGGGGCGGGGAGTAAGATGCGGTCCCTTCTGGGAAGACACGGGGCGCGGCGGCCTGCCTCCCGGGTAGCACAAAAAAAGTTTGCCAAGAGTAGGCACTTTAAATATAATGCCGTTTTGTCCGCTGGCGTAGCTCAGCAGGTAGAGCAGCTGATTTGTAATCAGCGGGTCGGGGGTTC
Source organism: bacterium (assembly GCA_029580855.1). Classification (GTDB taxonomy): domain Bacteria; phylum Methylomirabilota; class Methylomirabilia; order Methylomirabilales; family 2-02-FULL-66-22; genus 2-02-FULL-66-22. Next base: position 35,568 of record JAKPQH010000018.1, read on the forward strand.
GATTCCCTCCGCCAGCTCCACCCCGCCGAGCGCCTTCCGCGCGCCGCTGGCGTCGGGCGGCACGCCCCGGACACCTGGGGAGATACCCAAGCGGCCAAAGGGGGCAGACTGTAAATCTGTTGGCTCATGCCTTCGGAGGTTCGAATCCTCCTCTCCCCACCAACGAATTCGGCACGCCGTGCTCGGGTGCGCCGCGCGCGTCGTCTTCGGAGCATAGGGGTCCGGGTGAAGCCTGGCACGCGTCGTCTCGGGTGCCGATGCAGAGACGAAAGAGATCAGGCGGGAATAGCTCAGCTGGCTAGAGCGCGAGCCTTCCAAGCTCGGGGTCGCGGGTTCGAATCCCGTTTCCCGCTCCAAGGGTTCCCCCGCAGCCGCCGCAAGGTTTCCGGGCGAGCGGACTCCGTCGTCTACGGCCCCGCCGCGGGTAGAGCGCGGGCATGGGTGTGGCGGGTCCTGATCGCGGCGCTCGTCGCCGGTGGGAGCGCCGGCCCGGCCCGTGCGCTGAGCCCGGAGGCATACCGGCTGAACGAAGCCGCCGTCGCCGAGGTACGGCGGGGGAATCACGAGGCGGCGCTGGAGTTGCTCGTCCGGGCGTCGGCGCTGGATCCCGACGAGGCCGCCATCCGGAGCAACCTGGCGCGCGTCCGCACCGCGCTGGGACATCGCCTGGCGCACGTCGGGCGCTGGCAGGAGGCGGAGGTCCACTACCGCGCCGCGCTGGACGTCGACGCGCGCGAGGCGGCGGCGTGGCTGGGTCTGGGCGAGCTGCAGCTTCGGCAGCGCGACCCGCGGGATGCGGTCGAGGCGTTTCGCCGCGCCGTCGAATTGAACCCCGAGGACGGGGAGGCTCGACTGGGCCTCGGCCAGGCGTACTATAATCTGGGCCATCTGTCCGCGGCGCTCTCGGAGTGGGAGCGGGCCGCCGCACTGCGCCCCGACGACGCGGCGCTGCGCGAACGCATGGCGCGCGTGCGACGCGAGACGGAGATCCAGAGCGCATACCGAGCGAAGGAGAGTCAACACTTCGCGGTCGTGTACGAGGGGGGCCGGCCAACGGATGCGGGGCCGGAGTTGGTCCGACTCCTGGAGCAGGCCTATCTGGACGTCGGGTACGTCCTGGGGGCGTATCCCAGCGCGGCGGTTCCGGTCGTCTTCTATTCCGATGTCGATTTCGCGCCCGCGACCGGGTTCTCGACCGACATCGGCGGTTTCTACAACCGGCTGGACGGCAAGATCCGGATCGCGGTGCGGGGGCTGCAGCCGAGCGATGCGCGGCTGGCCTCCCTGGTGCGGCACGAGTATACCCATGCGCTGATCTACTCGGTGTGCCGGGGGAACAACCCGCCGCGTTGGGTGCACGAGGGGCTGGCCATCCACATGGAGCAGCGTCGCGCGCCGCAGTACAGGGAGGAGGCGCGCCGCCGGGCCCGGGCAAGACAGCTGGAGTCGCTCCACAGCTCGCCCTACGTTATGGGGTCGGTGGCGGTCGAGCACCTCGTGGAGCGGTACGGCATGGCCACGATGCGGCTCCTGCTCCAGCGGCTGGGAGAGGGGAAGGCGTTTGCGCAGGCATTTCAGGAGACGTTTCAGACGGATCCGATGAGCTTCGAGCAGACCCTCCGGGAGGTCGTGACTCGGGGCTATTGAGGCGGGCCCACGTAGCTCAGTCGGTAGAGCGCGTCCTTGGTAAGGACGAGGTCACCAGTTCGATCCTGGTCGTGGGCTCCAGTTCACTCTGAACCGCCCCCGCAGGGAGACACGCGCATGGCCAAAGCCAAGTTCGAGCGGACCAAAGAGCACATGAACATCGGGACCATCGGCCACATCGACCACGGGAAGACCACGCTCACCGCGGCGATCACCAAGGTCCTGGGCTACCGGA
>JAKPQH010000019.1 GCA_029580855.1 bacterium
GCGGCGATGGTCGCCGTGTTCACCAGCGTCCCCCGGAACTCCGGCGCGATCGTCCCCGTGAGGGTGATCCTCCCCCCTGTGGCAGGCGGCAAATCCGCCACATCCCAGACGTAGGCGCTGCCTACGCGCGGGGTGATGACCGCCCCCTCCGAGAACACCGTCACATTCTGGAGGGCCGAGGGCAGCAGGTCGGTCATGACAACGCCGCTGGCAATCTCATTTCCTAGATTCACGTACGTCACGACGTAGGTGACGTCCATCCCCGGCAGCGCCACGGCGGGGCCAAATTGCTCCACGATGAGGTCGGGTACGAGGACGCCAGTCGCCACGATGGCGGAGACGTTGTTCCCCTTCTGCACCTCCGGCGAGGACGTGGAAATCCTGGACTGATTGGAAAGGACGCCGCCCAGGAAAGCAGAGCTCACGTCTGCGGTGATCGTGATGCATCCCCGCGCGCCTGGAGGAAGCGGCGCCACGTCCCACACAAAGGTCTGTCCCGGCCGCGGCGTGATGGCAGGACCGGAGGACGTGACGACGGGATTGAGCAGCTCCGCGCGCAGCAGGTCGGTGATCACTACGCCGACGGCGGGAGCGGTCCCCACATTGCCATAGTTGAGGACGTACTCGATGGTCTGGCCGGGCAGAGCGGAATGCGGGCCGGTCTTGAGGATCTCCACGTCCGCCGCGATCACCTGAGTGGTGAGGGAGGCGCTGTTATTGAGGGTCGCCGTCTCACGGGCGGTGGTGCGGATGGTCGCCGTGTGGGTGAAGGTCCCGACGTAATCGAGAGGCACCTGGGCAGTGATCGTGATCCTGCCTCCCGCGCCGGGGACCAGGTCAGCCGTGTCCCAGACGAAGCGAGTGTCGGGGCGAGGCGTGATTGTCGCGCCGGACGAAGTGACGGCGGGGGTGAGCAGCATCGCGGGCAAGAGGTCTTCGATCACGACGTTGTTAGCGCGCGCCGGGCCGGTATTGGTGAAGGTGAGCGTGTAGGTGAGCCAGTCGCCGGGGTACAGCGGCGTGGTGGGGGTCACCGTCTGCGAGAGCGCGACATCGGCGGGCAAGACATTGAGCCGCAGGGCGGGATCGCCGAAGAGCAGGTAGGTTTCGATGAGGTAATCGTGTCCCATGCCGGCGAGGGCGTATTTGGAGAGTGTCGTGGCCGGGCCCAGGGCCGTGACGTCCTCGAAGAAAATGGCCTGATAGAGCGCCTTATTCATCACATCGTGGCCGCTGGC
>JAKPQH010000020.1 GCA_029580855.1 bacterium
CCACCCCCGCCTCACGCCCGCGCGGGGAGCACGGCGGCGATGGCGCCGCGCAGGCTCTCCACCAGCTGGTCCACCTGCGCCGGGGTGATCACCAGGGCCGGCGCGAAGGCGATGATGTCCCGCATGTTCCGGGTGAAGACACCGCGGGCCTCCAGCTCGGCCTTCACCTTGCCGATGATCCCCTGGGCGGGGTCGAAGCCGGCCTTGGTGGTGCGGTCCGCCACCAGCTCCACCCCGGCCATCAGGCCCAGCCCCCGGACGTCGCCCACGGCCTGGAACTCCCGCAGCGTCTGCAACCCCGCCAGCAGCCGCGCCCCCATCGCGGCCGCGTGCTCGACGAGCCCCTCCTGCGCGATGAGCTCCAGGTTCCGGAGCCCGACCGCGCAGCAGGTGGCGTGGCCCGAGTAGGTGTAGGCGTGCATCCAGCGGTCGGCGTAGGGGGCCGCGACCATGGCGTCGAGGATCTCCTGGGAGATCATGATCCCGCCCAGCGGGAGGTACCCGCTGGTGATGCCCTTGGCGAAGGAGAGGATGTCGGGCTGGACGCCCCAGCGCTTCAAGGCGAACCAGTCCCCGGTGCGGCCGAAGCCCGTGATGACCTCGTCGGCGATCAAGAGGACCTGGTGCCGGGTGCAGATCTCGCGGACCCGCGGGAAGTAGTCGTCGGGGGGGACGATGACGCCGCCCGCCCCCTGCACCGGCTCGGCGATAAAGGCGGCCACGGTGTCCGGCCCCTCCCGCAGGATGGTCTCCTCCAGCATACGGGCCGCGGCCTGCCCCACCGTCTCGTCCGGGCGCACCCCCGTGAGCCGGTACGGGTAGGGGGCCGCGGTGTGGACGAAGTGGGGGACGAGCGGTTCGAACATCTTGGCGTAGCCCGGGACCGCGGTGGCGCTCATGGCGGCCATGGTGACCCCGTGGTAGCCGTACTGGCGGGAGATGATCTTCACCTTCTGGGGCTGCCCCTTGACCTTCCAGTAGAACCGGGCGGTCTTGAACGCGCTCTCGTTGGCCTCGGCCCCGCCGCTGGCGAAGTAGGTGGCGACGAGGTTCGGGTAGGCGAGCTCCGTCAGGCGCTGGGCCAGCCGGATGGCCGGCACGTTGGAGGAGCCGACGTAGTTCGTCCCGTAGGCCAGGGTCGCCATCTGCGCGGCCGCGGCCTCGGCGAGCTCCGTGCGGCCGTGGCCCACGTTCACGTTCCAGAGACAGGCCAGGCCGTCGAGGTACTCCCGGCCCTCGGCATCCGTCAGCACGGCCCCCCGGCCCTTGACCCAGACATGGGGCGCGGCGTGGTCCGCCGGGTGCTGGAGCGGGTGGAGCAGATGCGCGCGGTCGTCGGCAACCAGGGTGGCAGGGGTCCAGGTGGTCATGGGCGGTCTCCTTTTTTGGGGGACTGCATTAAGGGTGGCGTGCGTTCACGCTCTCGCAGACCGCCGGGAACAGAACGGCTGCGGTGATCTCAGCAAGACTAGCGGGCATAGCCGAGAAGCCGGGGAAGCCACATCACCGTGATCGGGACGTACGTGATCAAAAACAGGACGAGGATCTCGACCACCAGGAACGGGAACGTCGCTCTGGCGACGACTTCGAATTTCAGCCGCGTGATGGGAACGGCCACGAAGAGGACCTGGCCCAGGGGCGGCGTGATCAGACCGATGACCATGTTCACGATGAAGATCGTTCCAAAATGGAGGGGCTCGATGCCCAGCGACACCGCCAGGGGCGCCAGGATGGGGCCGAGGATCAGAATGGGGGGGGCATTGTCCATGAAGGTCCCGATCCACAGCAGGAGGAGGTTGACGGCGAGAAGAAACCAGAACTTGTTCAGCCCCTTGAACAGCGTGATCAGATAGGGGCCAACCCTCTCCATCGTGACGATATACCCGAAAATGTTCGAGGTGCTGGCCAGAATCAGGACGACGGCCGAGATCATCCCCGTGTTCGCGAGCATCCGCGGCAGCTCTTTCCACTTCACATCTTTGTAGAAGAAAATGGAAAGGATGAACGCATAGACGACCGAAACGCATGCCGCCTCGGTGGGGGTGAAGACACCGAACAGGATGCCGCCCAGGATGATGACAGGCATCAGGACGGCGGGCACGGCTTGAACGGTCTTCTTGACCAGCACCGGCCAGGGCAGTTTTTCGGTTCGCCGGGGATAGTTCCGTTTCACCGCATAATAGTAGACCAGGGCCATCAGGCTCAGCCCGATGATGATCCCGGGCATCATGCCCGCAGCGAACATCCCGCCGATGGAGACATTTGTTGCGACCGCATAGAGCACCATGGGGATGCTGGGAGGGATGATCGCGCCGATACAGGCGGCGCCGCAGACCAGGCCGGTCGCAAACTCCTTCCCGTACCCTGCCTTCTCCATGAGGGGAACCTCGATCGGCGCCAAGGCGCAGCAGTCGGCGATCGCCGAGCCGGAGATCCCGCCGAAGATCATGCTGGCAACGACGCTGGCCAATCCGAGGCCGCCTCGAATCCATCCCACGAGAATGTTCCCGAATTCAAACAACATCGTGCTGAGTCCCCCTTTGGCCATCAAGTCGCCGGCCAAAATGAAGAAGGGGATGGCCATCATGGGGAAGGAATCGACTCCGGAAAAGAGCTTCTGGGCGAGAACCGTCAGGGGCAACGTCCCCATCTTCAGGAGTCCCGCCACGCTCGCCACGCCCAGGGCCCAGGCGATGGGCATACCGATCGCGATCGTGCCGAACAGCACCACAAACAGAATCGCCGAAACCATGGGCCGATCTCCGCGCGTTTACGTCGTTGCGAACCGATCCCCGCCTGTGCTGAGCATCGAAATCAAAGAGGTCGCTCACCTGCAGAAGCCGTCGGAACGGGACTCCCTCGGTACTGGACCAGGTGAGCCAGCGCGTGGATCATCATAAAAAAGCACCCCACAGGGATACAGGAATAGGCCCACGCCATGCTGATCCAGGTCACGGGCGCCTGCTGGTCACTGACCTGGAGGGTCATCAGCAGACCTACCCATGTCGCCAGGGCGAAAAAGGCCAGAACTGTCAGCGCGATGGCGAGGCGAACTCCCCGGCGGATGCGGGGCGGAAACCGCTCTTCGATAAACGTGACGCTGATATGCTCCCCGTATTTGAGGGCCATGGCAGAACCGAGAAAGCAGATCCAGATCATCAGATACCGACCGATTTCTTCCGTCCACGTCAGGGAATCGCTCAAGACATACCGTGTGAAAACTTGTAGCGCGATGATGATCGTCATAACCCCCATCATGATCGCGATGGTGTACTCCGTCACGCGATTGATGATGTCGCTGGCCAGAATGAGGGCCTTGGCTCCCGGACTCGGTGGACCGGATCCCCTTCCCGCCTCTCCTCCTGCGGTCACGGCTGCCCCGCCACTCTCATTGGTCACGTTGTGTCTCCCTGCCGACGCCGGCGGGAACCGGCTACGGTCAAAGGCGGGTTGCGAAGCGAGCGCGTGCGACGGAGCTCATGGACCCACTCCACCCCCGAGAGGCGAGCGGAATGGCGCCATGCGGAACGAGTGCCGTGCGAGCGCCGCATCCTCGCAGAATAGGTGGACACCGGCCGATCTCCGGCCAACGGCGCGGTCGCGCGTCGCGTGTTTCATGATCCACGAAACGCGACGTGTCTCCGCCTCCCGGTTGCTGCCAGGCGGAGACACGCCGTCCCCACAGACCTGCGCACGCGAAGCCCGCCCGCACGGGATGCCGCCGCGGGTCATCGAGTGCGCCCCGATGGCTAGTCCTTCTTGTACTTTTCCGTCTCGGCCGCGATGGCTTTCAACAGCTTCTCGGGCCACTCCTTGCCGATTTTGCTGACCACGAACTCCTGCACGGGCCCTTGTGCGGCTTTTACAAATTGCTGGTACTCGGCATCGGTCGGGAAGTAGATCTGCATGCCCTTCTTGGTGAGGTCGGCGACGTCGAGCGTTGCGCCCCACTGACCCACACCGTTGTAGATCAGGGCCGCGGTGTGGGCCGAGTCCTTGATGATGTAGCGAATATCCGCAGGCAGGGATTGATAGAATTTCTCGTTGATACAGATGGGATTGATGGCCAGAATATGGCCGTCCATCGTCATGTACTTCTGCACTTCGTACAGCTTCGCCACCTGGACCATGGAGGTCGGATTCTCCTCGCCGTCCACCACACCTTGCTGCAAAGCCGTGTACAGTTCGCCCCAGGCGATCGGGGTGGCGCTGCCGCCCATCGACTGCACGATCTTCATCATGGCCGGGTCTTCTTGCGTCCGCATCTTCAATCCCTTGATGTCCGCCGGGGTGCGGATGACCCGCTTGTTGTTCGTGAAGTTCCGCCAACCGATCTGCGTGTAGGCCAAGAGACGAACGCCGGTCTTCTTGACGGAGAGCGCTGACAGGTCGTTTCCAAACTGCCCGTCCAGGACCCGGAGGGCCACCGTGACGTTGGGGAAGATGTACGGCATGGAGAAGACCATGAACTCCGGAAGGAACCCCGCGAAGTTGCTCGATCCTTCCCAGACCATCTGAATGGAGCCCATCTTGGTGCTTTCGAACATCTCCCGCGGAGAGCCGATCTGATTGTTCGGGTGGATTTCCACCTTGACCCTGCCAGCCGTGCGGGATTCGACCAGCTGTTTGAATGCCACCGCCCCGTTGTGCACGCCGCCGAGGGAGTTGTCTTCGGTGTCACCGTGTCCGAGTTTGATGACGATCGGCGCTTCCCCTGCCATGACCGGGGCTCCCATCAGGGCCACGATTGCCGCCGCTGCGCACACCACGCCTATCACCGTCTTGAGCATCCGCATTGTCCTGCCTCCCTCGCCCTTCTGTTTGTTGTTCATTGCGCTCAGGACTCCAACACGGAAACCGGATGGCCTCACGTCAGGCGTGACCCTCCTTTCTTTGCCCGTGCGGGCGAGCAAAAACGCGCGGCGTCGTGGGTCAGCCGCGACGATTTCGAAGCCCGCACGCTCGATGCCCCCGCCGGACACCCATCCGGGGAAAACCGCCTGTACGTCCCGCACGTCCTCTGCACCGTTGCTCGCTTCGATCCACGGTTTGGCCGTCGCGTCCGGAATGCGGCCAAGCGGATTTTTTCCCCGACGCTATCCGCCGCAACCCGTTTTGGCATGCGAAGAGATGCGACCGCCATTGCGCGCCGGATCCGCCGCTCGATTCTATTTGGAGGTGACGCGGTAAGCGGATCTTATCGGTCGGCCGATCTTCGTCGCCAAAGCCCGAATCTCGACGGCGCTCCTTATATCAGAAAGCACTCGCTGAAGTAAACCTGCTGCGGCAAAATTTTCGGGTTCCCGCGCCTTGGCGGCCCAAATGGGCGGACTGTGCAAAGGTGCGGGCAAGGCTAAAATCCACCCCGGCGCTCCACGTCCTCACATCCTCGTCGGTACCGGGCGCCCGGTGCCGGGATATCATTCCGCGATGACGAACCCAAGTGAAAAGCCCACGCGGCGCGCACCCTGCGGCCGGGCCCTGTCACGGCTTGTCCCGCCCCTTGGTCCACCAGGTCTCGCCCAGTGTGTAGAACGACAAGGCGCTCCACTGGTGGACGCCCCGGAACTCGTCCCGCCACGCCGAGTTGTCGGAAAACTCGAGAAGCCACAGGATCGGGAGGTCCTGGGACAAGACCTTCTGGACCTGATGATAGAACTGGATCCGGACCTTCTGGTCCGGCGTCCCCGCGGCCTTAGCGAACAGCTCGTCCACCGTCGGGTTCCGATACCCCGACGCGTTCGTGAACGGCGCGGGCCGGATATTGCTGCTGAGGTACAGGCGCTGGATGCCGATGGCAGGGTCGCCGCCCGTCGAGAGCCCGTGCACCCACAGGTCGAAATTGCGCTTCGTGAAGACCAGGTCCAGCATCGTGGGCCGGTCCGACGGCTTGAGCTCCAGGTCGATGCCGACCCCCTTGAACTGCTCGCGCAGGATCTCGGCCGTCTTTGTGAACAGCGGCACGGTCCGGTCCCACATCAGGCTCGTCTTGAACCGGATGCCGCCTTCCTTGCGGGGGTAGCCCGCCTCGTCCAGCAGCGCGTTGGCCCGGTTCACATCGTAGGCATAGCTGGTGACCTGCGTGGTATAGGCCCAGCCCAGCGAACTGGGGATCGGGCCGGTGGCCACCTTGCCGAGGCCGTAGTCGGCCTTGTCCAGCAGGTAGTTCTTATCGACGGCGTGCGCGATCGCCTGCCGGACCTTGAGATTGTTCAGGGGCGCCTTGTCGAGGTTGAAGAACAGGTCCAGGATGTCCCCGAAGATCTCGTGCCCCTTCGTCGTCGTCTTGAACCCGGGCATCTTGCGGACGCGCTCCACCTCGGACGCCGGGAACATGTAGAAGGAGAGATAATCCAGCTCGCCCTTCTCGAAGGCCAGCATGCGCGCCCCCGGATCGGCCGCCACCTTGAAGACGATCTCGTCGAGGTACGGCTTCCCCTCCTGAAAGTAATTGGGGTTCCGGACGACGCGGATGTAATCGCCGCGCTTCCACTCGGCGAATTTGAACGCGCCGGTGCCCACCGGGCTCAGCCTGGCCGGATTCTTCAGGATATCCGTGCCCTGGTAGACGTGCTTGGGCATGATGTAGAGGTCGTTTGTCAGCATGATCAGGAACGGCGGGAAGACGGTCTTCAGCTTGAACACCACCGTGTGGGGATCGGGGGTCTGGATCTCCTGGATGCGGTCCTTGTACTGGGCGCCGCTCGGGTGAAACGGCATCAGGATCTGCTCGACGGTGAACTTCACATCGTCGGACGTGAGCGGGCGCCCGTCGTGCCAGGCCGTGTTGGCGAGATGGAACGTGTAGGTCAGTCCGTCCTTGGAGATCTCCCACGACTTGGCGAGCCGCGGGATGGGATTGAAGTTGAAATCGAGGTTCACCAGCGTGTCGAAGACGGTCCCGCTGATGATCTTCACGTAGAAGTCGCTGCTCGTGGCCGGATTCAACGTCGTGGGGTCGTTGACGATGGCCACGACGAACGTTCCGCCGTACTTCGGTTTCTCTGCCGCTGTGCCCGCCGACGAAGGCATCGCCGCCGCCAGCGCCAGCACGAGCGCGGCTGCGCCCACCCACGTCCAGTCGAGACCTCGCACGCGTGTCGTTCGCATGGCCTCCTCCATCTGTCAATTCGACTTCACGCCTGTTCCCAGTACGGGGTGCCCAGCCGTCGCCCGCGCGTCTTGAGCCGCGGGTTCAGCGCATCGTTCACCCCATCGCCCATGAGATTGAATCCCAAGACCGCCAGGAAGATCGCCAGCCCTGGGAAGGTCGCCATCCACCACGCCCGCCGCAGGAACTGCTGGGCGCTCGACAGCATGACGCCCCAGCTCCGGCTCGCCGGATCGCCGAGGCCGAGAAAACTGAGGCCGGCCTCCAGCACGATCGCATACGCCACCTGGATCGAGATGCTCACGATCACGGGGGACAGGGCATTCGGCAGGAGCTGCTCGACCAGGATACGGCCATCGCTGCAGCCTATGGCCCGCGCCGCCAGCACGAACTCCTGGCCCTTCAGCCGCAGGACCTCCACCCGGAAGAGGCGCGCGGTCGTCGGCCAGCTCAGGATGGCCAGGACCACAATGAGACCCCACAGGCTGGCCCCGAACAGGGCCACGATGACGAGAGCCAGGAAGAAACGCGGGACCACCATGAAGAATTCCGTCACCCGCATGAGCAGGTCGTCCAGCCTGCCGCCGTAATATCCCGCCACACCGCCCACGCAGATCCCGATCACCGTGGATGCCGCCGCCGTCAGGAATCCCACGAGCAGCGAGATCCGGGCCCCGTACACCACCCCCGCCAGGATGTCGCGTCCCAAGTCGTCGGTGCCCATCCAGTGCGCCGGGCCCGGCGGCTGGAGCGAATCGCGGCTGAGGGCCGTCGGCGCCACGGGGGTGATCAGACCCGCCAGCGCGGCGACCAGGATCATCCCCGCCACGACCCCCAGGCCGACCACGCCCGGGGTGCTCCTCCGGAAGACCGTCCAGAACTCCCGCCACCGTGTCCGCATGCCGGCGCGCGCTCCTTGCCTCACTCCAGCTGGATGCGGGGATCCAGCACCGCGTAAAGGAGGTCGGTCGCCAAATTGGCGAGGATGACCATCGTCGATACCACCACCAGCAACCCCATGAGCACCGGGTAGTCCCGGGCGTAGACCGAGTTCAGCATGAGCATGCCGAGGCCGGGCCAGGCGAAGACCGCCTCGGTGAGCACCGCGCCCGCAAAGATGACGCCGACGTTGATCCCGAGCAGGGTCGTCACCGGGAGCAGGGCGTTGCGCAGCGCGTGCCGGTAGAAGACGCGCCGCTCCGGAACGCCCTTGGCCCGGGCGGTTCGGATGTAGTCCAGGCCCAGCACCTCCAGCATGCTGGCGCGGGCATACCGGGAGTTCACCACGAGGTACCGCAACCCGAGGGCGATCGCCGGAAGGACCAGGTGATGCGCCACATCCAGGAGGTACCCGAAACCGGTCGGAATGCGCCGGAGCGACACCATGCCCTGCGCAGGGAACAGGCCGGTCTGCAGGCTGAACGCCATGAGCAGGAGCTGGCCGAACCAGAAGACGGGAATGGAGTACCCGATCAGCGCAAGGAAGGCATTCAGGTTGTCGGTCAGGGAGTAGGGCTTGCGCGCCGACATCACGCCCATGACGACGCCGATCACGGACGCAAAAGCGAGCGCGGTCCCCACCAGCAGCAGGGTCGCCGGGACCCGTTCCAGGATCAAGATGAGGACCTTCTCCTGGTTGACGTACGAGAACCCAAGGTCCCCCGTCACCACGTTCCCGAGATACAGCGCGAGCTGGATGGGAAGCGGCCGGTCCAGACCCAGCCGCGCCCGAACCGCCTGGACGTATTCCTGCGAGGTCCCCAGGTCGCCGAGGAAGATCGTGACCGGATCGCCCGGCGCCAGATGAATCAGCAGAAAGTTCAGGACGATGATCCCGAGGAGCAGCGGGACCGCCTGGACGATCCGCCGAACGCTATACCGGACGAAGGGATGCACGCGCACAACGCTCCTGACCGTCTCCGCCGGGCCGCGCGGCGCCGATGCGCCGACCGCTACCCGCCGCGGGAGGCCATAGGCTAATTCGATCGGCGCCCGAACGCAATGCCGAAACGACGCGCGCCGGTTGCGTGACGGAGACGACCCTCTGCGGTACAATGCATTGCCCGCTCTGCAGCAACAGCCGGAGGGACCATGGCTGCGAGCCACGAGCCGACTCGAACATTAGCCGCATTCGTCGCAAAGACACGCGACGAGGACCTGGCGCCCGCAATCCGGGCGCGGGCCGCAGCCTGTCTCCTGGACTGGATCGGCGCCGTGCTCTCCGGAAAGGGATCGCACACCGACCGCAGCCTCATGCCGGTCGTCTCCTCGCTGGGCGGCCGGGGGCAAGCCACGCTGATCGGGCGCCGTGCGGGCGTCCCCGCGCCGATCGCAGCCCTCTACAACGGGACCGTGGCCGCCGTCACGGAGATCGACGACGTGCACGATCTCGTCTCCCTGCACCCGGGCATCGGGGTGATTCCGGCCGCCCTCGCCGTGGCGGAGGAGGCGGGAGCCACCGGCCGGTCGCTCCTGACGGCCATTGTCCTGGGCTACGATATTGCCGTGCGGGTCGCCTGGGTCGCGGGGGATTCGCACTACCGATTCTGGCATAGCACCGCGACCTGCACCGGCTTCGGGGCGGCGGCCGCGGCCGGGAAGCTCCTGGGTCTCGATAACGAGGGCCTGTGCATGGCCCTCGGCTTGGCTGGGACCCAGGCGGCCGGCTTATGGGAGTCCCTCACCACCGTGGCCGTCGGCGCCAAGCATCTCCACAGCGGAAAGGCCGCCTTTCACGGGGTTCTGTCCGCTTTACTGGCGAGGCATGGGTTCCGCGGCTCGCCCACGATTCTGGAAGGCCCGCGCGGGTTCCTCGCCGCGATGGCCCACGTGGAGCCCCGGGATGTCGCCACGCTCACGGCGGATCTCGGGAGGCCTTTTCTTGTCGGCCGGAATTTCTTCAAACGGTACGCCTGCTGCAAAGCGTGCATCGAGGGGATCGACGGCATCCGCAGCCTCCTGGCGTGGCCCGGCTTCGGGCCGGCGGACCTGGCCCGTGTCGTGGTCGAGTTGATCCCCGACAACCACCGCCTCGTGCACAACCCGGCCCCGGCGACCCCTGAGGAGGCCAAGTTCAGCATCCAGTTCTGCCTCGCGCTGGCGGCGGTCACGGGCGGGGCCGACGTCCGCGACTTCTCCGAGGCCATGCTGCGCGATCGGAGGGTTCGGGCCTGGATGAAGAAGGTCGAGGTCCGGAGCGCGCCGAGGTTGCCCGTCCGCGCCAGGCTCACGGCCCACCGCTCGGACGGGAAGACCGCCTCGGTCGAGCCGGCGCTTCGGTCGCTGGAGCCTGGCGAAGTGCAAGACAAGTTCCGGCGTGTCGCGCGGCCCCTGCTTGGCGCAAGGGCCGCGGAGGCGCTGGTGGATGCCGTGGACCGCCTGGACGGCGCCCGCAACCTTCACGCGTTGAGCCACCTACTGCGCAGGAGCGTGAGATGCGGAAGCCCCGCACAAGACTGAGGGCCGTAACACCGAGTCGGCGGGCGGCGCGCGGCGCGTCCCCGCCCCGCGACGGGGCCGCCCCGGCGATGCGCGCACACGTCTCGACCCGCCGCACGGCCGAAACCCGGTACAGCTTCGCCCAGGAGTTATGGAACCACCGGGCGCACACCGTCATGTTGTGCGAGCAGCGGATCCTCACGCGACAGGATGCGGCGCGGATTCTTCGGGCGCTGGAGGAAATCGACCGGATCGGCGCCGACCGCTTCCCCATCGATTCGGGCACGGGCGAGCTGCTTTTCAGCGTCGAGCGGTACCTGCGGCAGCGGATCGGCGACGACACGGCCGGCCGGATGCACACGGGGCGAAGCCGGGGCGACCTGTACGTCTGCGTCGAGCGGATGGTGTTCCGAGAAAAAATCCTGGCGCTGGCCGACGCGCTTGTCCGCCTTGCGGGCAGTCTCCTGGCCCAGGCCTCCCGGCACGCCGCCACGGTCATGCCCGGGTACACGCTCCTGCAGCACGCACAGCCCCTCACCTTCGGCCACTACCTGCTCTCGTTCGTCGAGCGCTTCTGCCGCGACCTCACCCGCCTGCGGGAGACCTACGCGCGCGTCAACCGGAGCCCGATGGGCTCCGCCATCCTGTCGGGGACCACCTTCCCGGTGAGCCGCCCGCGCATGGCGGCGCTCCTCGGATTCGACGGCGTCATCGAGAACACCCGGGACGCCTCCACGGCGCGCGACCACAGCCTCGAGACGCTCGCGCACGCGGCCATTCTGGCCTCGAATCTCATGGCCCTCTGCGAGGACCTGATCCTCTGGTGCACGTACGAGTTCGGCCTTGTCGAGCTGGGCGATGGCTTCTCGGGCACCTCCTCCATCATGCCCCAGAAAAAGAACCCGAGCGCCTTGACGCGGGTCCGTCACCTGGCGGCCGAGTGCGTGGGCGAGACGATGACCGCGTTTATGCAGCTCAAGACCCATTCCGAGCAGCTGAACGACTTGGAGGCGACGGGCCCGGTCGTCTGGCGGACCCTGGACACCGCCATCGCCGCGACCGACCTCCTCCGGGCCACCGTGGCAACGCTGCGGGCGAAGCCGGAGCGGATGGCAGAGCTCGCCGGGGCCAACTTCATCCAGGCCCCGCAGCTCGCCGAGACGATCGCGCAGGAAGAGGGGCTCCCGTTCCGGGTGGTGCACCGGATCGTGGGGCGGCTCGTCCGGAACTGCATCGAGGCCCGGATCGCCCCTGCGCAGGTAACGCCCGAGATGATCAACGAGGTCGCGGTTGCGATCCTGGGCCGGCCGCTCGCCGTGCGCGCCGCGACCCTCCGCACGTGCATAGATGTCGCCCGCGTCATCCGGGACCGGAAGGCACCGGGCGGCCCGAGCCCGCGCGAGGTCCAGCGGATGCTGAAGGCGCGCGCCGCATCCCTGGCACGCGAGGCGCAATGGATCCGGACGTGCCGGGAGTCCATAGGACAGGCCAGGCGGGCGACCGACCGGCGGGTCAAGGAACTCACGCGGCCGAGGCGAGAGCGAAGGCGCTAACAGACGGGATCACGGCCGGTCGCCGTAAGGGCCCCAGCGATTTCGTCCCTGGGCACCCCTGACGCGTGCGACAGCAATTTGCCTCGTTTGTGGTCCGCAGTGCGGACCGCAAGTGTGCCGAAAGTACAAGCGCCGGACACGTACCTCCTGGGCACGCGTACGGCCAACGCCACGCGTTGGCAAGTTCTAAAAATATCATTCGGCCAACCTGCGAGAACCGTCTTGAACTCGGGTTCACAGCTTATTCGCATTGCACCCGCTTCCGCATGACACCCCAGAGCTTGATGATCCGGGGTTTCGTGTCCTCCGCTACAAATCGTGGTGGGCGACGGTGGGTTGGCACCACCGATATCCCGGCTTCGCGGCGCCCGACCAAACGTGACTAACGTGGGAACGGGTCCCCCATGTCATTTCGGCACCAGACGATGCTGACGCTTCCAGGGTTAGCCTCCCATGATGCCTACTTCCCGACACCTGCCCCTGGCTCCCCCGTGTTGCCATTCTTTTGAACGCCTGCCTCAAGACTCCTCCGGAACCTAGCGAACAGCCAGTCCAGGAAGAACCTCGCGAAGTCGCGGTCGTCGGTCACGCGCTTGTAGAACTTGAAGTTGCTGTCCACCATGTCCTGCAGGCGGTCGGTGACCACGTAGTCGAAGGTGAGGCGCGCGTTCTCGGGCGGGTTCACGCGGACGCTGGCCGTCAGCGCGGGGTCCTCCGCCAGGCGCTCTTCGAGCTGCGCGATGAAGACCTTGTCCGCCTCGGTGAAGTCGGTGCCGAATCGCTGGTTCAGCTCCTCGATGATCCGCGAAAGGGCTTCCACCGCTTCCGGCCCGCCGGCGGCGGTCCTCTTGGGTTGGATCGGCGGGAGTTCCTGCTCCCCCCGCTCCAGCGCGATCTTTCCCGTCCAGGTCGATCGGACTGTGTACGAGTCCATGTTGATCGCCTGCTGGATCTCGCGCGGGAGCGTCTCCGGCTCGACGGGCAGATAGCGCCGGAGCAGCCGGGCGAAAACGTAGAGCTTCTCCAGGTCGATGTCGGCGAAGGTGACGATCTGGGAGAGGAAGGCGTACAGCCGCACATAATCGGTGAGCTGGCCGCGGAACGCCGCCTGGTCATCCTTTCCGAGGTACTGGAACCGCTCCGCGCAGGGCGCCAGGGCGGCATAGAGCTGGTCCTGTGTGGACTTCGGGTGGAAGTAGAGTCGGGCGAACGCTTCTACCTCGGCGCGCTCGTAGACATGGAAGTCCGCAAGTTGCCGCTCCAGCGTATAGAGGAGGTTCGGATCCGTCGCCTCGGACAGGAGCGTCTTCTCGTAGTACGGCGCGAAGGCGTCCTGGATCACGTCGGCTTCGTTCGCGAAATCCAGGACCATGGTCTCGGTCTTCCCGGGGTAGACCCGGTTCAACCGCGAGAGGGTCTGGACCGCGTTCACGCCACCCAGCCTCTTGTCCACGTACATCGTGTGGAGCAAGGGCTGGTCGAACCCCGTCTGGAACTTGTTCGCCACCACCAGGAACCGGTACTCCGGCCGCTTGAAAGCCTCGGCGGTCTGCCTTTCCGAGAAGCCGTTCATCCCGCCTTCGGTGTACACGATGCCCTCGTCACGGACCGAGCCGGAGAAGGCCACCAACGCCTGGTAGGGGCAACCCCTCTCGCGAAGGTAGGCGTCCACGGCCAGCTTGAACCGCACGGCGTGGAGGCGGGAGCGGGTCACGATCATGGCCTTGGCCTGCCCCCCGATGCGGGAGGCCACCTGGCCGTGGAAGTGGTCGGCCATGATCGCGACCTTCTTCCGGATCGCGTGTTCGTGCAAATCCACGAAGGATCGGAGGAGGTAGCTGGCCTTCCCCTTCTCATAGTGGGGATCGTCCTCGATCTTCTTAAGGAGATGCCAGTAGACCTTGTAGGTCGTGTAGTGCTCCAGGACGTCCAGGATGAACTGCTCCTCGATGGCCTGGCGCATGCTGTAGAGGCCGAAGGCCTCAAACTTGCCGTCCGGGCGCTGGGTGCCGAAGAGTTCCAGGGTCTTGGGCTTGGGCGTGGCGGTGAAGGCGAACCAGGAGACGTTGGGGAGCCGTCCCCGCTGCTGCATGGCCTCCAGGATCCGGGCGTCCAGCTCCTCTTCGGGCGTCTCGGCGCCGGCTTCCTCCTGCTCGGCTTCTTCCAGGCTGCCCGCGGCCAAGACGGCCTTGAGGCTCCTGGTGCTCTCCCCGGACTGCGAGGAGTGGGCCTCGTCCACGATCACCGCGAACCGCTGCCCCGCCAGATCGGCCATGTCATTGACGATGACGGGAAACTTCTGGAGCGTGGTCACGATGATCGTCTTTCCGCTTTCGAGGGCGGCCTTGAGCTGGCGGCTGGTCGTGTCGATGTTCTCCACCACGCCGGCCGTTTGCTCGAACTGGCGGACAGTGCTCTGGAGCTGCCGGTCCAGGATGCGGCGGTCGGTGATGACGACGATGGAGTCGAAGACCCGCTTGTCCTCGGCATCGTGGAGGACGGAGAGCTGGTGGGCCAGCCAGGCGATGGAGTTGGACTTCCCGCTCCCGGCGGAGTGTTCGATCAGGTAACGTTGCCCGGCACCCGTGGCCCGGGCGTCGGCCACCAGGCGACGGACGCAGTCGAGCTGGTGGTAACGGGGGAAGATCAGGGCGCGCTCGCCGGTCTTTCGCCCCTTGTCGTCCTCCAGCTCTACATCTTGGAGGAAGTGCTGGATGAGGTTGAGGACGCTGTCGCGGCTCCAGATCCGCTCCCACAGATAATCCGTGGCGTAGCCGGTCTCGGTCGGCAGCTTCGGGGGGTTCCCGGCCCCGCCGAACTTCCCCCGGTTGAACGGGAGAAAGACCGTCTTCGGGCCCGCCAGCTTGGTCGTGACGAAGACGAAGTCGGGGTCCACGGCGAAATGGGCCAGGCAGCGGCGAAACGCGAGCAGGGGCTCCCGCGGGTCCCGCGTCGTCTTGTATTGCTGAGTGGCATTCTGGACCGTCTGCCCCGTGAGGGGGTTTTTTAACTCCGCGGTAAAGATCGGAATGCCATTGAGGAAGAGAGCAAGGTCGAGACTCTTGTCTTTGTCCTTTTCGCTGTAGTGGAGTTGGCGGATCGCTGCGAAGAGATTGGCCTCGTACAGGCGCTGGATCTCGGCGTTGAGGCCGCTGGACGGGCGGAAGTAGTACAGCTGGAACTTGCAGCCTGAGTCCTTGATCCCACTTCGGAGCACATCCAGGGCGCCCCGCTGGCCGATCTCACTCGCCAGCCGCTTCAGGAAGCGGTCCTTGACCTGGGCGCCGTGGTGTTGGGTGAGCCTCTCCCACTCCTTGGGTTGCGTCGCGTAGACGAAGTCGAGGACATCGCGGGGGATCAGACAGAGGACACGGTCGTAATCGTCGGAGGTGCGCTTCCGGTAACCACCGGGCAGATACTCGCCGTACTGCGGAGGGGGTTGCTCAACGCGCGACGCTTTTCCCGCGGGAACCTCGGGTCCGCCCGCCAGAAGTGCCTCTTCGATGGCTTGCTCAAAGCTCCGCTCGGAGACCTCGGCACTCATGCCGGCTCCTCCCGATCTCTATCTGGTTGGTCCCGCATCTCGTCATTCCGGCCCCGCTTCTCTCTCGTCATTCCGGCGGACACCGGAATCCAGGTCTTCCACCAGTGTATTGCGCCTGGAGTTTCTCCGCGTTCGTCACCCCGGCCAAAGCCGGGGTCGAGACGGCGAATTGAGCACGGGCTGACGGTGCCGCGCGGCTGGATACCGGCTTTCGCCGGTATGACGGTCCTAACAAATGTAACGCTGCGTCACGCCTGGGTGCTCTCCATGTCTGTCATTCCGGCCCCGGTTTGCGCCGGCGTAAACTCCACCCGGATCCAGGACCTCCCCGTCATTCCGGCGCACGCCGGAATCCAGGGTCTCACACGAGGTCCTCGTACAAGTCTCGCCACTCAGGATTCGTCTTCTCGATCAGTTCCAGCTTCCACCGTCGCTTCCATTCTTTGATGGCCTTCTCGCGCCGGATGGCCTCCTCCATGGAATCGTGCAGCTCGTACCACACCAGCGTATGCACTCCGTACCGTTTGGTGAATCCGTCGGCGAGGTTCTGTTTGTGCTCCCATACGCGCTTCAGCAAATCCGACGTCACTCCGACGTACAGCGTCCCGTTGCGACGGCTGGCAAGCAGATAGACGCAAGGCTGCTTCAATCAACTCGCCTCCCGACCTGGACCCCGGCTGGAGTCTACCCCGGTGAAAACCGGGGCCGGGGTGATGTGGGCACGCACGTCGATCTTCCCGGTCACCGCCGCCGAGATGAGGGCGGTGCGTGCCTGCCGTTTCCCGCTGTGTCCCGTGCCCGTCATACCGGCGCACGCCAGTATCCAGTCCGTGCCAATTCGTCCGCCCCTCTCTGGACCCCGGCTGTGGAGTCTACCCCGGTGAAAACCGGGCCGGGGTGACGTGGGTACGCACGTCGATCTTCCCGGTCACCGCCGCCGTGATGAGGGCGGTGCGATATTCGTTGAGACGATTGATGGCATCGCGAGTCTTGGTGACGAGCGCGTCGACCTTCGCCGTCTCGCGATCGAGGAACGCCGCGATGGCGCGCTGCTCGGAAGGTTCAGGGAGAGGCAGGCGAGTTGATCTGATTAGGTCAAGCTCCAGACTCTCCACCGTCGCCCCTTCTTTTCGCCACTCCACGAGAAAAGCGGGCTGATGTCCCTCGATAAGCCACATGAGGTATTCTGGCGCCATGTCCGGACCAGCGATTAGCGCTTTCAGGTCTTGATTCACTGTAAGCCGCTGCCCCGCCATGGCAACCGGTATCGAGTGATTGAGGATGCCGGATCGGACGACCATCAAGACCGCGCCCTCGGGTATGAAACGAGTCGCGCTTTGCCTTACACCTTCCTCTGTAATCTTATCCAGCGTGTCTACGACCACACGAGACTTCATGTCCTTTGGTGACACCCATGGAATCTCCCCGGACCAGAACTCTCCCTGGTCTTTGCTGGGCGTTCCTCCTTCTTCGATCCGCACAAGTCGCTTCACCGTCCGAGTCCCCCAATGCGCTGGAATCTCCCCCAGCCACTCGACGCCGGAGTCGCGGTATTTGGGGTATGGGGGATACTTCATGCAACGTCCTCGACCCAGACGAGGGTGGATGCGAGCGGGCCGCGCTTCAGGGCGTTGTAGAGGCGGCGGTCCGCGGTGACGAGGCGGCAGCGCTTGCCGAGGGCCAAGGCCAGATACAGACTGTCATAGACCGTTTTGTCGAGGTGAGCCGCAATCTCCAGGGCGGCATCGATCAGGGTCACGATGGGGGTCGTCACGACGGGGAAACGTCGGAAGTCCCGCAGAAGGTCGCGCGCATCCTCCGTGGTAATCTCGCCGGAGCGCAGTCGCTTCCAGAGCGCGTTCCCCAGTTCCGCCCACAAGAGATCGGGGGCCATCAGTGTATGATCGTCCGCAAGGACGCTCCGGGCAGCACCGCTGTGCACCTCGGGAAGCAGCCATTTGATGACGACGCTGGCATCCACCACAAACGGCGTCACCGCTCGCGATCCTTCCGGATCAGCCGGGCGCTGTCGCCGAACCGCTTCCCCTTGAACCGCCCTTCCCACTTGGCGACGAGAGCCGTCACGTCTCCGGCGGACAGCGATGCGGCTTCCTCCAGCACGGCCTTGACCTGTCCTTGCAGGGACCGGCCATGCCGCCTGGCCAGGGCCTTCAAGCGCTCAACCGTTTCCTCTTCCAGGTTCCTCACCAGCAACTCGGGCATCGTCCATTCCTCCCATCACGTCGGTGATAGCAGAATGATAGCGGTCCGCAGAGGCAGATGCAAGCAGCGTGTGGAGTGCGGCGACATGTCGCCGCTTTCGAAAGCGGCATCGCGATGCCGCCAAATGCAACACTCCGGAAACACTCGGCGTGCCCGCTTCAAAATTCATCGCGTACCCATGCCTGGTCGGCCTTGAAGTTGCTCACAGTCTTCACGAAGGCTGGTCTTGCGTTCGCCTCAAACCAGGCGGCAGAGCACCATGGGTAGGTCGTCGCATCGCGCGTAATCCCATGATGGACCGGATTCTGGTTCACGTATCGCAAGCGCGCCAGGTACGAACGCTCGAACGTGAGATGCGTATCCCAGTACTGGAACCACACCCGCCGGCCTGGCGTCCCGTCCCTCTGATTCAAGACCTTTGCTGTGGTCATGTGAAGCTTACCGAGAATCCTAGGCAAGGTGGCGGCATCTCCCGGCGACCGCGCCACGAAATGGTAGTGGTTGGAAAGGACCGCCCAGGCATGCAGTTCCCAGCCGCCCTCGGCGAGGCAGCCGAAGAGTGCACGCATGACCAGGTCCAGCCGCGCCGGAGTGTTCAGGTATGGCTGTTTTCGGTAGGTGCCGGCGGTCACCATGTAAACGCCGGCCCCGGCCAGATAATGGACAGGTGCGTGGCGCCACATTGTGGCCTGCGGCGACATGTCGCCGCTTTCGAAAGCGGCATCGCGATGCCGCACTCCTATATTTCCCGCAACAACTGCACGATGTCCTTCTCGATCGCCCGGATGTCGGCCTCGATCTCTTCCAGCGGCCGCGGCGGGGTGTACTTGTAGAAGTAGCGGTTGAAGTTGATCTCGTAGCCCACCTTGCCGACCTGCCCGTCCTTCCGGTCCTGGATCCCGGTGTTGATCCAGGCCTCGGGAACATGGGGCGCCACCTCGCGGGCGAAGTAGCTCTCGATGGATTCGGACAGCGGCACGTTCTCCGTGTCGCGCAGCTCTGGATCCGGCTCGGGATGGCCGTCCTTGTCCCGGCAGATCTCGGCGGTCTCATCGCGCTCGGAGAGCGCCGAGAGGATTGCCTTCTGGATCGGGGCCGGCACGGAAAAGTGTTCGGCTTTGGTCGCCGCCTTGAATGCTTTCAGAAACGTCTTGCGGTCCATGAAGCGCGTCGCGGGGAGCGTCGCCAGCATCTTCCTGATCGCATCCTGTTGAACGCGGCCTGCCGCCTCCTCCGCTTCTTTCGCCGATGGATCCTTTTTTTTGCTGACGGCCAAGTTCCTGAATGCGCTCTCCTCATCGAGGCGGGCGATCCGGTCATGCATCGCCTGGAAGTTGAGCCGCAGGGGGCGTTCCACGGTGATCTTGCGGTAGCCGAAGTGGGTGGTCGGATAGATCCGGTTGTGCTCCCCCTCCTTGAAAGCGTCAAGGAGCGTCAGGATCTCCGCGGCCTTCTCGGGGGGAATCTCGCGCCGCTTGTCGCCGAGGCTCTTCCGCATCGGGGCCCAGAAGGACGTGGCGTCGATGAGCTGGACCTTCCCTTTGCGCTCCGGTGCCTTCCGGTTGGTCAGCACCCAGACGTAGGTGGCGATCCCCGTGTTGTAGAAGAGCTGCTCGGGCAGGGCGACCAGAGCTTCGAGCCAGTCATTCTCCAGGATCCAGCGGCGGATCTCGCTCTCCCCGCTCCCGGCGTCCCCGGTGAAAAGCGGGGAACCGTTCATGATGATCGCCACGCGGGCGCCGCCCTCCGTCACGGGCTTCATGTGGAAGAGCATGTGCTGGAGGAAGAGGAGCTGCCCGTCGGAGATCCGGGGAAGGCCCGCCCCGAAGCGACCGCTGTCCCCCTTGCCGTGTTCCTGCTCCACCGCCTCCTGGTCGCCCTTCCAGTCCTTGCCGTAGGGTGGATTGGTGATCAGGTAGTCGAAATGGCGCCGGGCATGGCCATCTTTGGACAGGGTGCTTCCGAACGCGATGTGGTCGGCGTCGTGGCCGTCCGGGTGAAGCATCAGCATGTCGGACTTGGTCACGGCCCACGTCTCGGGATTCACCTCCTGGCCGAAGAGGTGGATATCCGCCTGGGGATTGATCCCCGGCCGGTCGCCGGAGCCGAGGATGTGCTCCTTGGCGATGGTGAGCATCCCGCCGGATCCGCAGCAGGGATCGTACACGGTGCGGATGACGCCGGCCCCCTGGATCCGCTCCTCGTCGCCGGCGAGGAGCAGGTCCACCATGAGGTGCACCACGTCGCGGGGTGTGAAGTGCTCGCCGGGGTTCTCGTTCAACGCTTCGTTGAACTTCCGGATCAGCTCCTCGAAGATGGTCCCCATCATCGGGTTCGGAACGCGATCAGGGTGCAGGTTCACAGCCTTGAACCGCTCCAGCACCTTGAACAGCAGCCCCGCGTCGTGGAGCTTTGCGATCGTGTTGTCGAAGTCGAACTTCTCGAAGACCTCCCGCATGTTCGGGCTGAACCCGGCGAGGTAGTTCCGGAGGTTCGCCGCCAGGTTGGGCGCGTCCGCCAGGAGCTTCTCGAAATCGTAGCGGGAGGTGTTGTAGAAGGCAAATCCCGCGGCTTTGCGGAGGAGCGGCTCCGGGTTCTCCAGCTTCCCGCTGTACTTCGCCGCCGTCGCCAGGACCTGCTCCTTCGTGGGCACCAACACGCAGTCCACCCGCCGCAGGACGGTAAGCGGCAGGATCACGTCCTGGTACTTGCCCCGTTTGAACGTGTCGCGGATCAGGTCCGCCACCCCCCAGAGGAAGCTCACGATCTCGCTGTGGTTCATCTCAACCTTTCTCCAGAACGCAGCCACGATCCGGTAGCCCGCCGCGGCTTAATAGTCCGGCAAAGTTGTCTCGACCCACGTCCCCAGAACAAATAACGCCGACCCTCCGAAGAGAGCTGGCGTCCTACTTCTTGATAACTTCCGCGCACGCTTCTTCGAGAACGGCGCAGCCTTCGGCGAGGGCCTCCGTCTCGATGGTCAGGGGCGGGGCGATCTTCACGCAGCCGCCCCCCAGCCCCACCGGCGCGAACATGAGGAGGCCCTTCTGGAAACACTTCTCGTTGATGGCCAGCGCTGTGTCGCCGTCCGGGTCCTTCGTGCCGGGTCGCACCATGAGCAGGCCGGCCACCAGGCCGCGGCAGAACACGGCGCCCACGCGCTCCGGGTATTTCCGGCCGATCCCCTCCAGGGCCGCCCTGAGCGGGCGCTCCAGCCGTGCGGCGCGCGCGACCAGCCGCTCGGCCTTCAGGATACGCAGATTCTCGCGCGCGGCGGCCACGGCCAGCGGGCTGGCCGAGTGCGTGCTCGTCATCGAGCCCGGCGCGTACGCGCTCATGACATCCGCCCGGCCGATGACGGCAGCCAGCGGGAGCGACGACGAGATCCCCTTGCCGCAGGCGATGAGGTCGGGCGTGATCCCGTAGTGCTGGAAGGCGAACATCTTCCCGGTCCGCCCGAACCCCGCCTGCACCTCGTCCATGATGAGCAGCGCGCCGTGTCTCCGGCACCACGCCTCCAGGGCCTGGGCGTATTCGGCGGGGAAGAAATTGGGGCCGATTCCCTGAAACGTCTCGGAGATGACGCCGGCGACCTGCCCCGGCTTGACGCCCAGACGCTCCAGCGTCTCCTCGAACACCGCGAAGCGGGTATCCGCGGTCCGGAACCCATCCGGGAACGGGACCTGCACGAATCCTTCCGGCAGCTTGACGATCCAGGATTTCAGCGCCGGGATCCCGCCGGCCACCTGGGCGCCGAGCGTCCGCCCATGGAACGCGCCCTCGAAGGACACGATGACGCATTTGTCCGGTCCGCCGGTCGCCACGCCGTGCGTGCGCGCGAGCTTGATGACGTTCTCGATCGCCTCGCTCCCCGTCGTGAGGAGAAACACCTTGTCCAGGCCTCTCGGCGCCAGCTTGGCCAGCGCCTCGCAGAGTGCGGCCCGCGCCTCGTGGGCGAAGACGTAGGTCGCCAGGAGCGGCTTGGCGGCCATCCGCTGCACCGCGCGGGCGATCTCGGGCCGGCCGTGGCCGGCGTTGGCCAGCACCACGCAGCTCGACCAGTCGAGCCACATGTTGCCCCAGCGGTCGTACACCTGGCATCCCTTGGCGCGATCCCACAGGATGGGCGGCTGCCCCTGCATGCTGATGGGTTCGTACCTCAGCAGCTTCCGGAAGATGGGCAGGGATTCCGGCACCGGCAGCTTCGTCACGATCCGGCGGTACTTGGTCTTGACCGTCTTCACCGCCACCGGCGTCATGGTGTACTTGAGTTGATGTTCCATCGCTCGGTACCGTCCTTTCTTCAGGCGCCGCCGGCGCGGATCACGGCGCAGCGGTTCAACTGCAGACGCACCTCTCGACCGACGCTGCCGATACAATCGAACCGGCCCGGCCCATGCACGGCCACCTCGAGCGTCTGGTCCGCGACCGCAACCTCGAGGTAGGTGCAGGTCCCCGTGAACGCGCTCACGGCGATCCGCCCGGCGAGCGCATTCGTCTCTGGGCCGGACCCACCCGCCGCCAGCACCGGCCGCAGCATGTACGGCATGGTGACGATCGCCAGGGCGCAGGTCAGCCCCCAAAACATGTCCAGCATCCCCCTGCGCGAATAGAGGGCCAGGAGGCCCGGCGCCAGGGAGATTCTGGGACCATGTTGGGCGCCAGAAAGAAGGCGTTCAGCAGGATCTGCCCCCTGAAGCTGTACCGGGTGAGCGCGTAGCCGGCCGGGATCGTCAGGACCATGTTCACGATCCCGGCACACAGACCGAGGAGCAGGCTCACGCGGAGCGCCGGGAAGAGCTGGCTCGTGATCTGCAGGTAGTTCGCCAACGTCAGCCCGGCGCGAACCCACGCGTCGTGACGCTCGAGGCGTCTTCGGGTTCGTTGCCTCGACCGTCGGCCCCGGTGCGTATCCGGTTGGCCAATGGGGCGAGTCGTCGAGGGATCGAGCCGCCATTTCCGAAAATCGCCGCTCGCCACCCACGCGAGTCGCCCATGCGGACCGAGGTGTTTATACCAAATCAGCCCCCGCGGACGCAAACGCAGGCCGGCGGCATTTCCGAGGCGCAAACTCTTTTTGCGTGGCCCCGGCATCGTCGTCCCGTTATGCCGCCGCCGGCCGGCCTCCCGGGCGCACCGGCACCGGCACGCCGCCTGCTTCTCCGCGACGCGGAAGTAGACGGGCTGCGCTCCGTGGCCCGGCGGAGTTCGATTACTGATGCATCTTCTGCATACGCGGGTCGAGCGAGTCGCGCAGGCCGTCGCCCAGAAGGTTGAGCGCCAGAACCGTAACCAAGATGGCAAACCCGGGGAACAGCGAAATCCACGGGGCTTCAATCATGAGGAGCCGCCCCATGCTGATGACGTTCCCCCAGCTCGGGATGTACGGAGGGGCTCCCACCCCGAGAAAGCTGAGCGACGACTCGTCCAAGACGGAGAACGCGAAAACAAATGTCCCTTGGACAATCATGGGCGGAACACAGTTGGGAAGAATATGCCGGAACGCGATGACCAGGTCACGGACCCCCAGCGCCGTCGCGGCCTCCACGTAGGTGATGGCCCGGCAGGTAAGGGTCACGCTTCGAATGATCCGGGCCATGCGCGGCGTGTACACGATCCCCAGGGCCATGATGATATTCGAGACCCGCGGCCCTAACACCGCCATCATCGCGATGGCCAGCAGGATGGATGGAAAGGCCATCATCCCGTCGTTGATGCGCATGATCACGTTGTCCAGCGCCCTGAAAAACCCCGACAACAGTCCGATGACGACACCCGCCAGCGACGAGAACGCCATGACCGACAGGCCCACCACCAGCGAGATGCGCGCCCCGTACATGACCATGCTGAAGATATCCCTGCCAGAGCCATCCGTGCCGAACGGATGCACGCGCGACGGGGGTCGCAGGCGGTTGAGAGGATCCATCCACATGGGGTCGGCGGGGGTGAGGCAAGGCGCCGCAACGGCCACGACAATCAAGAAGAGCAAGACCGCGCCGCCGATCACGGCTCCCTTGTCGCGCAGCAGCCGCTTGAGCCACCGGTGGCGCGACAAAAGCGGAACGCGCGCGTCGGGCGCCGCCCTTTCCTGCTGTCTCGTAGTCGTGCGCTCCACGCCAGGTCCCCCGGAATGACGGGCATCCCTACATCGTCATTCGTAGCGAATCCGCGGATCGATGAGGCAGTAGAGGACATCCACCAGGATATTCATGACCACGTAGACAAACGCGATGAACAGGATGATGCCCTGGATCACGGGGTAGTCGCGGCGAAGTACCGACGAGATCACGAGTCGTCCCACGCCGGCGATGTTGAAGACCGTCTCCGTGATAACCGCCCCGCCCATCAGCACCGCGATGGTCATACCGATCACGGTGCTGGTCGGCACCATGGCGTTCCGCAGGGCGTGGACGTACACGACGATCTTTTCCGACAGCCCCTTGGCGCGGGCCGTCCGGATGTAGTCCTGCGCCAGCACCTCCAGCATACAGGAACGTACCATCCGTGCGATGAGCGCCGACTGGCCGAACCCCAAGCAGAGCGAGGGCAGCAGCATGTAATAGAGACCCCCGGCGATACTCGTCGAAAGCGATACGTAGTTTCCCGGGGGGAACCACCGGAGCTTGTAGGCGAACAGATAGATGAGGTTGAGGCCCAGCCAGAACGCCGGAACGCATACGCCCAGCATCGCCACGACCATCATGCCCTTGTCCAGCCAGCTGTTCGGGTGTGCGCCGGACAGCACGCCGGCCGGCAGGCCGATGATCAGCGCCACCATGAGCGAGAATGTTGTAAGCAGGATCGTGGGCTCCAGGCGCTCCGCGATGGCCGTAGTCACGGGCCGCTCGAGAAAGATGGACCGTCCGAGGTCGCCCTGGATCGTCCGGAAAAGCCACCGCCCGTACTGCTCGTAGAGCGGGCGGTCCAGCCCCATGATGTTTCGCATCTTGGCGACGTCCTCGGGGGTGGCGTCTGCGCCGGCCATGACGGCCGCAGGGTCTCCGGGGATCAGATGGATAAGGAGGAACACGATGCTCACGACCACGAGCATCACGGGGAGGAGATAGAGCAATCGTCTGGCAAGATAGGCCCACACGGGTTCGCCGCCTCGGCTCGGGGACAGGCTGGGTCCGGCGGGCGGGGCGAACACCGCCCCGCCCGCCGGACCCGCGGCGCTACTTCTCGAACCAGGTGTTCCAGAGAAACGCCAGGTTCATGTTGGTGTAGCCCTTCACGTAGTTCTTGTGGATGCGCAGGGTGAAGAAGTCGCCCATCTTGATGTTCACGGCGTTCTCGTAGAAGAAGGTCTGGATCTGCTGCCAGATCTTGTACCGGTCGTCGAACTTGGGCGTGGAGGCAAGCTTCAGCATGAGGGCGTCCAGCTCCGGGAAGCACGCCCATCCGGGCCAACCGCAGGTCAGGGACATGAACTCCGCCGGGTCGGAGGTCAAGCCCATTCCCGTCGTGAATATCTCGTAGGCATCGGGATTGGTCCGTCGCTGGACCACGCTGGCCCAGTCCATCACCTGCAGGTCGACGTTAAAGCCGACCTCCTTCAGTTGCTGGGCGCCGATGACGGCGGACTGGTACATCCACTCGTACTCTTTGGTGCACATCCAGCGGATCGTCTCTCCCTTGTACCCCGCCTCCCGCATCAGTCGCTTGGCCTTCTCGGCGTTCCCTTGGTCGTACAGCTCCTTGCCGGCGTCCGACCACCAAACCGTCTCCTTGAACAGGATCGCCGGGTCCACGCGGTAGAACTCGGGGCGCCCGACGGCGTTCGTCATGATCGGCTTCATGGACAGCGCGGCCTGGACCGCCTGGCGCATGGTCTTGTTCGTGAAGATCCCCTTCTTCTTGTTGAACACCCCGATGATCCACTCCTTAGGCTTGACGATGAGCGTCGCGATCTGCGGGTCCGCCTTCAGGCGATCGTAGGCGTCAGGGCTGATCCAGTCGCTGAAATCCAGCTCTCCCGTCTGTACCATGGTCACCCGCTGCGCCTGCTCGGGCACCGGGATCATCAGGATCTCGTCGAAGTACGCGACCTTCTTGCCGCCGAAGCCGTTCGGCGCATCCGCGCGCGCCGTGTACTTGTCGAAGCGCTTGAGCCGGATGTGCCGGTCGGGTTTGTGCTCCACGAACTGGAAGGGTCCCGTGCCGATGTAGGTCTTCACCGGCCCCTTGATGCCGACCTCGTCCACCACCTCCTTGGGATAGATGAACGAGCGGCCGTTCCACGTGAGCAGGGCCGGGACCACCGCGGACCCGCCCTTCAGCGTGATCCGAACCTTGTACTTGTCCACCCCTTCCACCTTCTCCACGTTGCGGTAGAAGCTCTTTCCGTTGGTGGCGACCTGACCCCACCGGTCGAGCGACGCCACCACGTCGGCGGACGTCATCTCCTTCCCGTTGTGAAACAGAACGCCCTTGCGGAGGGCGATCTCATACGCTTTCAGATCGTTGCTCGTGGTGTACCCCTCCGCCAGGTCCGGGATGATCTCGTATTTGGCTCCCTGGGTGAACAGGGTCTCCAGCCAGTGGGACCCCACCGTCATGACTACGGTCGCGGTGGCCCAGTGGGGGTCAAGCGTCGGCGGCTCGCCCTCCAGGGCAAACCGCATCGTTCCCCCGACCCTGGGCTGGCCGGCCCCGACCGGCGAGGGCAGAGCCCCGAGCAGGACCAGGGACACGACACATAGCGCCGTCAGCCTCCGCCTCCACCGTTGCTCCATCGCGCGCCTCCTCTCTGCTGCGGTTTGCGCTTACAGCCGATCTTGCTGGACGTAATTGCCCTGGGCGATCAGCTGAAAAATCCAGCCCATGTGGTAGACGGTCCGATAGTCCTCGTGTCGGTAGGCGATGCTGCGCGGCCCGGTGCGCTTCACCCCGGGGATGAAGCTGGAGGCCGTGGCCGCGGTGACGGCCAGGAACTCGATCTCCATCTCTACCGGAGAGACGAAGCGGAACGGCGCGAACCGCGACGCGTTGCGGGTCGCCTCCGCGGCGGCCTCCCACAGTTCGCGCTGGGTCACGTTCGGACTCTTCATCCACGCCGCATAGCGATCGAGGCCGCGCTTCGTCGCCACGCACAGGACGTCGCCCAGCGCCTCCCGTCCTTCTCGGCAGGTCTGCTCGTCCCCGACGACCAGGGCCACGGGCACGCCGTGGTATCCGGCCAGCGCAGCGTTCATGTGCAGCTCGCCGACCGTCTGCCCATTGATCCGGACCCGATAGAATTCGTTGATAAACGTATGGGCGAGCACCCCTTCGTGATGAATCCCCGCGCCGCTATGGGTGAAGAGGAAGGCGGCCTCGCATCCACTGTCCACCCCGCACATGTGAAGATCGGGTTTGATGCGGCCGCTGATGAACTCCACCTGGGCGGGAAGATGATCCGCCATCAGGTTGATCATCGTGCCGTGGGACTCGTTGAGCAGAACCCGATCGGCCCCGCCCGCCAGCGCGCCCTGCACCAGGGCATCCACGTCGGCTTGCCAGCGCTGCCGGAGGCGCTCGAATTCCGGGCTCTGCCCCATCGTCACCTGTCGGGGCGAGACGATCCCCGTGGCGCCCTCAAAATCGACGGATATGTAAATCGTCTTGGGCATCTCCTCCTCCGTGCGTGCGACACAGCGCGCGTGGCAAGCTCGGGACGGGACAAGGGCGGCGCGAGCCTTCTCGAAATGTCCGCCGACGGCCCTCGGCGTCACACCACACGGACCCGATCATGCCCGTCCGCCCCAGCCGATTCTTGCGCGCGGACGGGAGATTTGGCTACCATGCCGCAGACCGCGTCGGCCGTCAAGGGCGTTGTCCCGGGTGGTCTGACGCGTGGACGCATGTTCGGGTTGCCCCGCCGTTCCCGTGACGGCTTTCGTCGGCGCTACACACACCGGCCGCGCCCATCCTCCGTCTCGCCTGCGCTCTCCACCGCCCCCGTAGCCAAGGCGTACCCCCTTCGGCGTCGGGTCTGTCAATCGGGACGCCAACGCGCGGGCCCCGCACCCTGCGTCTTGATCTTTTCGAGCAACGCCTGCGTTTGCATGAGCATACGTTTCACCCAGCCGGAAAGCCGCGCGGCCGCGCCGCTCCTGTCGCGCGTCCACACCTCCAGCATCTCGGTTTCCAGCGCGCCCCAGACATCTTGGACTATCGGCGTGAAGACCTGCGGATTCTCCATGACCGCGTCGCTCAGCGCCTTCAAGACCCACCACGCCGAGGCCGGGTCCGGATGACCCACCCCCGTGGTCAGCGGATCGGGAAGGGGGGTCGCCAGATCGACGGGGAGGAACACACTCGTACACGGGGTCGAGAGGCTGCACCAGATGCCCATGGGGATCGCCTTGTCGTTCGGCAGGTCCACCACCATGCCGGCGGCGGTGGCCGAAACCCCGGGGTTGGTGTGCATGCAGACGGACCAGGCGCGCGGATCGCCATCCCGGCGCCCGGGCTGGTGAATCGTCCCGCCCTCGTAGTGGTCCCGCAGGTGGCGCATGAGCGAGCCGACGGTGGCCGGGCCTCGGCGGTGAGGAATCGGCAGCTTGCGGCGAGGCGCGCCTCGCCGCGATACCGCACGGCGGGATCCTCGACGGCGCGGCGGAAATCGAAGGCGTCCGACGTCGGCCACCAGCCCCGCTGGCGAGCGTACGCTTCCGCGCCGGCCGAGACCTCGTCCCAGTCGCGCTCGACCGAATAGACGTTGGAGATGGCCGCCCGGCCTCGCACGCGCTTGGCTGCCCAGTGTCGGCCAAAAGTCTCGATCACCCAGGCCTCATCCGGGTCGGCAACGATGAAGCCGTTGTGATACCGCACATCCTCGCCGACTCGCGCGCTCCCGCCCTGTCCATGATGTTCGAGCAGGTCGATGATGACACGCTTGGCCTCCGACGCCGTGCGCCCCCGCTCCAGGCCCAACCGAACCAGATCCATGCCGAGAAGCCCCACGGCGCCTGGCAGCTCGCGGGCATGCAGGGCCTCGTTGCCGATGGCGACTCTGCACTCGTTGACCCCGTGCTCGAAGCCCCACAACCACCACGGACGACTGCCCAGGACGGCCAGCGTTTCCGGGACCTGCGGGATTTCGATATATTGGCACCGCAGTGTGGCGCCGTGCGAATGGCGCAGGCGGGGCGCCTGGAAGAGCGGCTGGCATTCCGTCGGCGGGCGGTCGCTGTTCTTGGCGAACAGGGTGTGGCCGTCCCGCGTAGACGGACCGAGGAGGACCAGGGTATCGCAGCTCGCCTCACATAGGGTCATGCGCACTCCTCTCGCTGTCTTTCCCGCCGCGCGTCTACACGTTGGTACAGTATAGCAGACACCCAGGGAGGCGTGTCCAGCGTGCGGCGATCGGCGATTGCCACACGGATCGCCGGGTTTGGATGGCAGTCGCGTCCCGCCCGGGTCGTTCTTTGACTGCCGTCCGCCGCGGCGTCGTCCCCGGGCTGGCGTCCGTGGGGACTTTGGGCTAACATGGCGGGCGGCGACGGCCGGCATGGTTCGGCACACCGAACGCAGAAAGGGAGCGGCACATGGACCCCGCAACGACCTTCCACGGAATCATCCCCGCCAATCTTCTGCCCTTCCGTCCGGATTTCTCCATCGATGAGACCGGATACCGCCGCCACCTCTGCTGGCTCGCGGCTGTCCCGGGGGTCACGGCCATCACATGCAACGGGCACGCGGCGGAGGTGTCGTCGCTCACGCGCGAGGAGCGGCAGCGGGCGTTGGCCATCGCCGGCGAGGAGGTGGGAAGTCGGGTGCGATTGATCGCCGGGATCTTTGCCGAGGGTACCCTGGAGGCCGCGACCTTGGCCAAGGATGCGAAGGCGGGGGGAGCCGCCGGCATCCTGGTTTTCCCCCCGACACTGTTCATGTGGGGCGCGCAGCTTCGGCCGGAGATGGCGTTCCGCCATTTCGCGGCCATCGCCGACGCCGTCGATATCCCCATGATCGTGTTCCAGTACCCGCCGGCGATGGGGATCGGTTACAGTCCCGAGACGCTGGCAAAGCTCGCCGAGATCCCGCAGATCGCGGCCGTCAAGGATTGGAGCAACGACATCGTGGCGTTCGAGCGGAACCTCCGCGCCGTCCGGGCGACGGGGCGCAGGATCGCCATGCTCAGCAGCTACAGCGCGTCGCTGTTGGCCACCTTTGTCCTGGGCGCGGATGGGACGATTTCGGGAATGGGCAGCGTTGCCGCGGACCTGCAGGCGGAACTCTTCGACGCCGTCCGGCGCGGCGACCTGGACGCGGCCAAAAAAGTCAACGATCGCCTGCGTCCGCTTGCGGAGGCGTTCTACTGTCCGCCCGTTCTCGACCAGCACAACCGGATGAAGGAAGCGCTGGTCATGTTGGGGCGACTCGAGCGGGCGGTCGTGCGCCCGCCCCTGCAGTCATTGACCGACCCGGAGCGGCGGCGGATTCACGCGGCGCTGGTGCTGGCGGGACTGCTGCCGGCTTGAAGACGGGGAGCTCGAAGCGTATCGGAGGAGGCGGAATGACCACAGTGTCCATCGTCAGAGTGGCAGGGAAGGATCGAACGCAGGTGACCGCGGGCGTGCGGCGGGCGATAGCGATGGCCGGGGGGATGGACGACGTGATCCGCCCGGGCATGCGGGTGATGATCAAGCCCAACATGGTCGCGCCGCCCCCCTCGGCGGAGGTCGGCGCCTGCACCTCCCCGCTGGTGTGCCAGGCGGTGGCGGACGTGGTGACGGAGCTGGGGGCGCGCCCGATCATTGCCGAGTCGTCGGCCAGGGGCGCCGACACGGAAGCCGCCTACCGGATCATGGGCTATGACGCGCTGCGCGCGCAGGGCTACGACGTCGTGGATCTGAAGCAGGACAAGACGGTGCGGGTGCCGCTCGCCGACGGTCGCGTGCTCGGCGACATCACCACGTTCGACTTGGTCACCCGCATGGACGCCATCGTCAGCGTGCCGATCCTGAAGACGCACGACCAGGGACAGATCACGCTGGCCCTGAAGAACCTGAAGGGGCTGGTGATCGACGCCGACAAGCGGCGCATCCATCAGCTCGGCATGTTTGAAGGCACCGTCGATCTGGTGAGCCACTTCAAGCCGGTCTTTGCCGTCGTGGATGCGATCGTCGGCCAGGAGGGGATGGGGCCGCTCCTGGGCCTCCCGGTGGAGATGGGGCTGGTGATGGCGGGGCGAGACCTCGTGGCGGTGGATGCCATCGCCGGGCGCGTCATGGGATTCGCGCCCGCCGAGGTGCCCATCACCGTCGCCGCGGCGGCGCGGGGGCTGGGCACGATGGAGGAGACCGCGATCCGGGTCGTGGGGGAACCCGTGGCCTCGGTGGCCCGGCGGTTCGTCCGCGCCGAGGAGGACCACCGGATCGACGCCGAAGGGATCAGCATCGTCCACAGCCAGGGCACGTGCACCGGCTGCCGCAACGGGCTGCTCAGCTCGCTCTTCGATATGCGGGCGGACGGGTCACTGGCCAAGGCCCGCGGGCTCACCATCGTCGCCGGGCCGACCCCGCTTCCGGCGGGCGTTCCGCAGGAGTATCTGATCGGCATCGGAAGCTGCGCCTTGCCCGAGGCGAAAAACTTGCCGAGCTTCGTAAAGGGCTGCCCCCCGAACAACGTGGACATCATCCGCGCCCTGACCGAGGAGCGGCCCGCGTAGGCCGCCCGGCCGAGGCCCGCGGTGGGCCTCGCTTTTAAGTCGAAACCGACCTTTCGACTTGACAGGCACGACCCCCGCGGAATACTCTCTGCCACATGAAGACATGATGTTGCCACGATGTGGCACTCGACGACGCGGGCGGGTGCTGCCGCTTCCCGCTGGAGCTCTCCGGCGGCCGGGCCGCTGTCCGGCGCCTGCCGCAGGCCTCCGGGGGGCGCACCGGCGAGATCCCCCAAGCCCCGGATACACGCAGGAAGAGCGCGCCCGTCTTCGACACGCCCATGCGGTCCGAGGCCACGCCTGCCGGAGGAGGTGTCCATGCAGACGCGCCGAACGCGCATCCAGGACTATGCCATCGGAGATCAGGCGAGATTCACCAAGACGGTCACGGAAACGGATGCGGCGCTGTTCAGCGCCATCTCCGGCGACTTCTACCCGATGCACTTCAACGAGGAGCTGGCACGCCGAACCCGGTTCGGCGGACGCATCGCCCACGGAGCCATCGCCGTCGGGCTCATTTCCACGGTCCTTGGGGTTCCCCTCCAGGGCCCCGGTACCTGCGCCGCGGTCATCCGGGAGCTGCACTTCGACTTCACCGCGCCGGTGCGCTTCGGCGACACCCTCACGGCCGAGGCGACGGTCCAGGAAGTGATTTCTGCGCGCCACCAGGTGGAACTGGCGGTGGCCTGCCGGAACCAACGCGACGAGGTAGTGCTCCGCGGCCGAGCGGTCCTAAAGGTCCTGAAGGAAGTCGTGACGGAATAGCCTCCGAAGAGACCTACACCATGGAGCCCCGCGGCGGCGGGCGGGAGGAACCCGATGAGCTGGATCGTCGAGCCGGAACGCAAGACCCCTGTCGTGGCAGCGACGGATGTCCTCGTCTGTGGCGGCGGATTCGCCGGGGTGGCGGCGGCCGTGTGCGCGGCCAGGAACGGTGCCCGGGTGCTGCTGATCGAGCGGTACGGATTTCTCGGCGGACTCGTCACGGGCGGCCTCGTGATCACCACGCCGCCTCTCGACAACGGCATCAATCGAGAGATCGCCGAGCGGCTGCGGCGGAAGCGGGTCTACGCGCCCCTGCAGAAGCCGGGGGCCGAGATGATCTCGCTCAGGATGCACGCCCTCGATCCCGAGGTGGTGAAGCACGAGCTGCTGCAGATGCTCCGGGAGGCCGGCGTCGATCTGCTCCTGCACACACTCGTCGTCGGGAGCGTGGTCGAGCAGGGCGCGGTCAGGGGCGTCCTCGTCGAGAACAAGGCCGGCCGGCACGCCATCCGGGCGAGCCTGACGGTGGACGCCACGGGGGACGCCGACGTGGCGGCGTTTTCCCGCGCCGCGTTCCGGGTGGTCAGAAAGCCGATCACGATGATGTTCAACATGGCGGGTGTGGACATCGACCGGGTCCTGGACCGGGTCGGCAACTGGAGCAACCTCAAAAAAGTGGTCACCGACGCCGTCGCCCAGGGCGAGCTGAAATTCGAGCTGGGCACCACGCTGGAATGGGGGACGCCCGGCGTCCACGCCGAATGCCTGCTTCACCCGGGTGAGATCAACGTGTGGTCGGGGAACCTGAAGGGAGTCGACGCCCTCGACCCGAAGCAGCTCACGGATGCGGAGGCGGTCACGCGGGATCACGTCATGCGGCTGGTGGCGTACCTCCAGGAGCGCGTGCCGGGGTTCGAGGGCTCGTGGATCGAGCTGACCTCGCCGATCCTCGGCGTGCGCGCCACGCGACAGATTCTCGGCGGGATCTCGCCGGACATGCAGCAGGTCCGGAATACCACGTTCGCCGATACCGTGGCCAAGCCGTATGCCGAGGATACCATCCGCCTTCCCTACGGTTCGCTGCTGCCGCAAGGGGCGGAGAACCTGCTGGTCGCGGGGCGCTGCATCTCCGCGGAAGAAGAAGCCATGGGGCAGCTCCGGCTGATCCCGGTCTGCTCGGCCACCGGCCAGGCGGCGGGAACCGCCGCGGCGCTGGCGGTCCGGAAGGGCGTCAGCCCCGGGAAGCTGGACGTCGCGGACGTGCAGCGGGTCTTGACCGACCAGGGGGTCGATCTGGGGTTGTGAGACGCGGAACGCGATCCCCGGCTCACCGGTGCCGCGGCGGGCGCCACCACGGCACAACGGCAATCCGGCCCCGCGAGAGAGGCCTCTCGCGGGGCCGTGGTGTTCTTGGAGAGCCGGTGCGGCGCCGAGACGCGCCGGGCGAGGGGCGCTCTGTGGCGTCGCCCGGCACGCCGGGACCCCCTCAGCCGATGTATGCCGTGCCCTGGATCTCGATGAGGAAATCCGGGTTTCCCAGATCGACCCGGACCGTCGCCCGCGCGGGCGGCTCGACGGGGAAGTAGGTCCGGTAGACCTCGTTCATGCCCGCCGCGTTGCCCAGGTCGGTGAGATACACGGTCGTCTGCGTGACGTCGCGCATGGTTCCGCCGGCCGCCTCCACCAGCGCCTTGATGTTCTCCAAGGCCTGCCGCGTCTGAGCGCGGATATCCCCCTTCCCGACGAGTTCCCCCCGCTCGTTGAAGGCCACGGCTCCGTAGAGGTAGAGCACGTTGCCCGCGAGGGTCGCCTGGGATAGGGGCAGGGACGATTCGGCAACCTTGGGGGAGCGGATCACGCGTTTGGCCATCTGACATCCTCCTGCGAAATTGACCAACGACCAGTTCTGCAAATCCCGATGACAGACCCGAACGTCACACGCCGTGATCGCCCCACAGCCGATGGGCACATCCGGGTGTGGTCATCGACCAATCGGATTGTGGTCATTCCCGCATCTGCGCAAACGGGTTCCCGGCCCGTGCAGGCTAGAGTTCGCGCAAGGCGTCCTCGACGATGTTCACCGCCTCGTCGATGTCCCGCTCGGTGTGCTGCGCCGAGAAGCCGTGGTGCATGGGAGCCCGGTGCGCGTAGTCGTGCAGGTAGAGACCGCGCCGGACGCACCCGAGAATGAACTTCACCTCCATCTCGCGATCGGTCTGCACGGCCTCCCGATAGTTGGTGACCGGGTCGGTGACGCCGAAGTAGATGCCGAAGCGCGCACCGATGCCCTGGACGCGGCCGGGGACGCCCGTCGCCTTGAGCGCCTCGCCGATTCCGCGGTACAGGCGGTCGGCCAGGCCGTTCAGGCGCTCGTAGAAACCGGGCTTCGCGATCTCCGTCTGGCAGGCGATGGCCCCCATCACGGCGGTCAGGTGGCCGGTGTAGGTGCCGCTCATGACCGTGGGTCCGGTCGGATTCAGGACGGACATCACCTCGTCCTTGCCGCAGACGGCGGCGATGGGGACGCCGCCCCCCAGGGCCTTGGCCAGCGTGCAGAGGTCGGGCGTGATCCCGAAGTACTCCTGCGCGCCGCCGCGGCCCATCCGGAAGCCGGAGAGGACCTCGTCGAAGATCAGGACGATCCCGAGCCGCGTACACGTATCGCGCACGAGACGCAGAAACTCCGGATCGGCGGGGATGCACCCCTGGTTGTAGGAGATGGGCTCCACGATCACGGCCGCCAGGTCCTGTCCGTGGGCGGCGACCGCCCGCGTGAAGGCGTCCGGGTCGTTGAACGGCACCACGACCACGAGATCGCCGAAGACCGCGGGCATCCCGTCCGTGTCGGGCAGGGGCGCGATGGTGCCGTCGGAACGCACGGCACCCGGCGCCGTGGCGCAGTTGTACCAGATCAGCTCGTGCATCCCGTGGAAGTGCCCCTCGAACTTCAGGACCTTGGGCTTTTTCGCAAAGCCCCGGGCGATGCGAATGGCGCCCAGCGTCGCTTCCGTGCCGCTGTTGGCCAGGCGGATCTTCTCGGCGCAGGGCACCGCGTCCGCGATGAGGTCGGCCAGTTGCGAGTGGAACTCGGTCTCCCCGTTGCAGATGACGCCGATCTCCAGCGCCTTCCGGATGGCGGCCGCCACCGCGGGATGATCGTGGCCGAGGAAATTGGCGCCGCTCCCGGTGAAGAAGTCGATGTACTCCTTGCCGTCGACATCCCAGAACCGGGAGCCCTTGCCGCGGGCAAGGTAGAGCGGGCGCCTGAGCAGCGGGTGATACCGTCCGCCGGCACCACCGCCACCGACATAGTGCTTCTGCGCGGATACGTAGAGCTGCTCGCCTTTCATGATCGTTCTCCTGGGTCTGACAGATCTGAAATCCGACGGTTTTCCGCTTGCCGTTGCCGAAGACTCGTTTTGCCCAGGTTGCTCGAAACGGCCCAGAGGCCCGGCGCACTCCAGGTCCGCCCCAAAGAGCGCCCGAGGGGGCCAACGCGGCCGATGGGTCTTTTTCGGCAACCTGTTACGCGTTTACGACGTGAAGCTTCTCCCCCTTCAGGAAGGCGTCGAGAGTCGCATAGGCGATCCGGAGCATGTTCTCACCCGCCTCTTTCGAGTTGTAGGCAATGTGCGGGGTGACCAGGACGTTGGGGAGCCCGTTGAAGACATAGTTCATCGGCGCCGGCTCCTCCTCGTGCACGTCGAGCGCCGCCCCAGCGATCCGGTTGGTCCGGAGGAGTTCGGCCAGGGCCTCGTTGTCCACCAGCTTGGCGCGGGAGGTGTTGATGAAGTAGGCGGTCGGCTTCATTTTCTCCAGCAATGCCCGAGAGATGAGGCGTTCCGTCTGGGGGTTGAGCGACACGTGGACGCTGACCACGTCCGCCGCGACGAACAGCTCGTCCAGCGACACGAGTCGCAGCCCGTGCTGCGCGCGCTCGGGCGAGGGGTTGCGCGTCCACGCCAGCAGGTGCATCCCGATCCCGGCGGCCACCCGGGCCACGTCCGCGCCGATGGGCCCCAAGCCCACGATCCCCAGCGTCTTCCCCTTGAGGTCCACGCCCTGGAACTTCGCCGACAGCCACTCCGCGTGATGCATGCTGTAGGACGAGGCGGCGATGTGCCGCGCGAGCGAGAGCATGAGCCCCAGGGTGAACTCGGCCACGGCGGTGGCGCCGTAGCCCGGCGTGTACGAGACGGTCACCCCATGCTTGGTGGCCGCGGCCACATCGATGCAGTTGCCGTACCCGATGCCGAAGAAGCAGATAAACTTGAGCTTGGGGCAGGCCGCGATCACCTCGGCATCCATGATCGAGTAGTCCAGGAAGACCACGTCCGCGTCACGGAGCCGCTGGATGAGGTCGGCCTTGTTCTGCGGCGGGGTGTCGTAATAGTCGACGGTGCCGAGCCGCTTCACGTGGGCGAGGTCCTCGGGTTTCTGGACACAACCGCTGCCTTCGGGAAAGACGATACGCATGGCGTGCCTCCACTGTAAGGCCAGCGCTAGTTGCTGCCCAAAACTCCCAACGCCCCACCGAGGGTCAGCGGAGCAGAAGTCTTGGCAACCACATCACGAGGGCGGGATTATAGGTCAACCAGAACAGCACAAGGATATTGATCACGATGAAGGGTAGACAGGCCCTGGCGATCTTGTCGATGGAAAGCTTCGTGAGGCCACCGATGATGAACAGGCTGGCCCCCACAGGCGGCGTGACGAACCCGATGGAAAGGTTAAGGCAGATGATCAGACCCAGGTGCACCGGGTCCATGCCGATATTTTTCGCCAACGGCAGAAAAATGGGAACCAAGAGGATGATGGCGGCGATCGATTCCATCAGGCAACCGGCGATGAGAAATACGATATTGATCAGGAACAAGATCATGACCTTGCTGCTGGTGACAGACAGGATAAAGGTCGCCAGCTTCTCCGGGATCCCCTGGGCCGACATCACCCAGCCGAAGATGGCGCACATGCCGACCAGAAGGTAGGCGCCGCAGCTCACCAGAACGGTATTGTAGAGCAGCCGCGGCATGTCTCGCCAGGTGAGCGTCTTGTAATAGACCGTGGCCAGGAACAGGCAGTAGGCGACCGCCAGGATGCCGGCTTCCGTGGGCGTCACGATGCCCGTGAGGATGCCCCCCAGGATGATCCCGGGGGCGCAAAGGGCGAGGGCAGCCTCCCAGGTCTTCTGCAGGAACTCTCGGAAAGTGGCCCGCCGCGGTGCACGACTGTACCCTTTCTTGTACGCCTCCCAGAGCACGATCAGAATATCGGCGCCGCCCATGAGCAGGCCGGGAACGATGCCCGCGATGAACAGTTCGCCGATGGAGCACTCGGCTACGACGGCGTAAACCACCATGATGATGCTGGGGGGAATGACCGGGCCCAGGATCGAGGCCGAGGCGACCACGCCGGCCGCAAACGCCTTGTCGTACTTCTCCTTCTCCATGGCCGGAATCAGGACACTGCCAAGAGCGGAGGCATCCGCCGACCCCGAACCGGAAATCCCGGAGAAGATGACCTCGACGATGATGGTCACCGCGCCCAGTCCACCGCGGATCCGTCCCACGATGGTCTTTGCCCATGCGACCAGGATATCGGTGACCAACCCTTGGCTCAAGATGTCCCCCATCAGGACATAGAACGGAATGGCCAGAAGGACGAACGAATCCATTCCGACGAAGAGCCGCTGCGCGAGCAAAATCAACGGCAGGTCCGCGGTGTACAGGTACGCCATGGAGACGACACCCAGGACGAAAACGACGGGCATCCCCATCATGAGCGTTATGACAGCCAGGCCGAGGGGTAGCATTTTACGCTCCCCTCAGGCGGCGGAGGTCGTTATAGAACATCACCGCCAGGAAGAAAAGAAACACCCCCAGCCCCACCGGTAGCGCCATGGAGATGTAACCGATGGGCATTTCCAGCGCGGGAGACATCTGCTCCATCTCCAGTTGCGATTGGACGAGCTTGATACCCTGAACCAGAATCGTGCCGGCCAGTACGCCCACCACCACCCGCACCAGGCAGGCGATCCATATCCGAGTACGGGGCGTCAGGCGCTCGACCATCATGTCGATACCGACCAGAAAGCCCCGCTTCAGGGCGGGGCCCGCAGCCAGCAGGGCGGCCCAGATCATCATGTAGCGCGACATTTCCAGCGTCCAGCGGGACGAATAGAGGAAAATGTAGCGGAGGACGACCTGGACGAATACGTTGACACAGATCACCGCCAAGAGAGCGACGACGACCCATCTGATCACCGTCTCTACGCGTTCTTCAAGACGCTGGACCAGCCCGTCAGCGCCCATATGCCCAATCCTCCGATGTGCTGGATCCGTTTTGTGGGTGGAACCCGCCCCGGATCGATGCAGACGCATCGACCCGGGGCACGCCTTGCCGTCTCCGGCGCAGCTACTTCTGTATTTCGCGAAACGCCTCCTTGACCCAGTCCGGCATCTTCTCGAGATACTTGTCGTAGATGGGCTTGACGGCCGCCTGGAAGGGTTTCAAGTCGGCGGGGGTATTGATGCCGAGGCCGGCCGCCTTCATCACCTCGATACCCTTCTCGTCCATGGCCAGATAGTCCCGGTCCCCCACCGCCAGCGCGTCGGGCACGCTGCTCGTGATGATTTCCCGCTGCTGTGGGGTGAGTTTATTCCAGGTGACCTGGCTCATCAAGAGGATGGCGCCGTTGGAAAAGACGGGCAGGAGAC
Organism: bacterium; assembly: GCA_029580855.1. GTDB lineage: Bacteria > Methylomirabilota > Methylomirabilia > Methylomirabilales > 2-02-FULL-66-22 > 2-02-FULL-66-22. The sequence continues at coordinate 39,005 of JAKPQH010000020.1, forward strand.
TCACGTACTTCTGGACCTCGTAGAAGCGCTCCGAGTAGAGCGTGGCCGGCGCGTTCTCGTTGCCGTCCACCGTCTTGAGCTGCAGCGCGGTATACAGCTCGCCGAACGGCAGCGGCAGCGGGCTGGCGCCCAGAGCCCTGTAGGTGTCCATGTGCAGCGGCACTTCCATCAGCCGGAAGCGGATCCCTTTGAAGTCAGCGGGTGCGTTGATGGGCCGGACGTTGTTCTGCGGCACCCGGAACACGGGGGCATAGAATCCGAGCCCCACGAGCCGCTTGGACTCCACGGCTTTCAGCAGCCGCTGCCCGATCGGGCCCTTCGTGACCTCCGTATAGTGTTTGGCGTTCTTGAAAAGGAACGGCAGGTTCATCACGGTCAACTCGGGGACGAACGAGGCGGCCACGCCGAGAGAGCAGGACATCATGTCCACCGTCCCCATCTGCAGCCCCTCCATCAGATCCCGCTCGCCGCCGAGCTGGCTGGAGGGGTGGATGGTGATGTTCATGGTGCCGTTGCTCTTCGCCTTGACCTGCTCGGCGAGTTTCTGCGCCATCGTCGTGTAAGGGTGCGTCGGCGCGGTGGTGTGGCCAATCCGGAGCGTGATGGACTGGCTGGATGCCGGCGGCGCCGCAGTCAACAGCGGCAGAAGGGCGAGGATCGATGCCAGGCCGTACAAAACCATGCGTCTACTCATGTTTCCCTCCTTGACGAATAGGTTCTCGACATCGGATGGGCGCCCCGCATTGTGCGGGGACGCTGGGAGAAGGGACGCGGCCGGTCCGAGCCTCTGGCCGCGCCGTTCGACCGTCCCCAGACGGCGGCGCTGATTGCCGTCGCGGTTTTCTGCATGAGTGGCTTGAGCCCGCGCGCCCGCGCGACCGTGAGCCGCGTGTCGGGGCCGACGAGTCCCAGGCTCCCCGTCACACGGCCGGCCGCGTCCTGGAGCGGAACACCCAGGGACCGCACGCCCGGGATGAATTCCTGGTGGCTCACCGCGAAGCGGGTGCGTCGAATGCCCACCAGCTCCCGCTTCAGCTTTTCGGGGCATGTCACCGTGTTGGGCCCGTAGGGCTTCAGGCCGTTACGACCGATGTAGGCGTCCCAGGCTTCGGATGGCTGGAAGGCGAACACGGCCTTGGCCCCCGCCCCGCAGTGCAGCGGGATGCGCTGGCCTTTGCGAGGTCCGGCGCGCAAGACGTGCGGGCTTTCGGCGATCTCCACCAGCAGGACCTCGTCGCCGTGCGGCAGGTAGAGCTGGGCGGTCTCGCCGGTGGCTTTTGCCAACGCCGCAAGAAACGGGCCCGCCAGTCGCGGGATGTCGGCGGAATCGTCGATGGCGGCCAGGAGACTTCGAAGCCGCGGGCTCAGCCGGCACAGTCCCGTCCGCTCCTCGATGGTCAGGACGCTTCGATTGCGGAGCGTGTTTGCGAGGCGATAGGTGGTTCGGAGGGGGACGCCCAGCGTCCTGGCGATCGTCTTCACATCCATGACGGAGTGGTCGCCATCGAACAGGAAGAGGAGATCGATCGCCTTCTCGACAGACTTGATCGTCGCCGCCATGTCTTTTTTGCCACGACGTGGCACGGGTTTGCCTCAATATGGCGCACCCTACGCCAGAGGCACCCGTCTTGTCAAGGCCAAACCCGAGTCTCCAAAAACGCTCTAAGAATGGCGCGGCACTTGCGGACGGCGAGCGACCGCGGCAGCCCGCGGACGTATAGGCCGCCCGCATCCGCGAGCCTGGAGCCGCGCGTCACCGATCGCCGCGCGCTCACGGTCGCGGCGCGCCCGGTCGCCGGGCCCCGCCGGTCCGTCCCGCGCCGTCATTCCGGCGGAAGCCGGAATCCAGCGCCGAGGCGAGACCCTGGGCCCCGGCTTGCGCCGGGGTGACGACTCGCGGACGCTGGCGCCCTTCGAACACCCTCGTCGCGCCGTGGGTGCCGCGGGTGCCACGGCTGTCGCAGCGATTCGCGGCTTCGAGCGTTTATGGGGCGAGTCGCCGTCCCGTTCGCCGCGCGCCCGCCCGATCAGCCCTGCGAACCCGCCTGTCGCTTCGCGCGGCTTTCCAGAAAGGCGCGGATGCTGGTCTGCGTCTCCGCCGATGGGAAAAGTTCGGCGATACCCTGAACCGACAGTTGCTGGGCTTCCAGGAGCCCCATGCTCATTCCATGATCCAGCACCATCTTGAGCGTCCGCAAAGCCCCACCCGGTCGGGCCGCGATGTCCCGACCCAGCGCCTCGGCGGCGGCGAGCGCCTCGCCCGCGGGGACCAGCCGGTTGATCAGACCGATCCGGTGCGCCTCCTGTGCATCCACGGGGTTCCCCGTGTACATCAGTTCGCGCGCCCGAGACTCGCCAATTAGACGGGGAAGCCGCTCTGTGCCGCCCCCCGCAGGGAAGAGGCCGAGCTTTATCTCGGGAAAGCCGAGGCTGGACGCCGCGCTCGCAACGCGGAGGTCGCACGCCAGGGCGAGCTCCAGCCCCCCACCCAGACAGTGACCCTCGATGGCCGCGATGATGGGGATCGGGAAATAGCGCATCCGGTTATACAGCGTGTGCTCCTGCATCGCATGCTCGCGCGCCGCTTTCCCGTCCAAAATTTCCGGAAACTCCTTGATGTCTGCGCCGACGCAGAAGGCCCGACCGCCCGCACCGTGGAGAATGACACAGCGGACCTCCGGGTCCGCGGCGATGGCCTCCAGACAGTGGAGCAGCTCCGTCTTCACCTGATGCGAGAGGGGATTGAGAGGGGGGCGGCTGATCGTCACCGTCGCCAGACCGCGCTCGGCCCCCCACTGGACGAATTGGCGTGAATTCTCGAGACTCATTCTTCTCCTCCGCGTGTAGGTATGTCGCCTGTTTCGCGGGTCGTGGGTCCGGCCCGCAGAGGATGGTACGGCAGACGACCGCGCGGCGCAAGCACGCAACAATCCGCGAAAGCGCCGCCCTGGCTCCGCAAGGGTCCTATGGCCCGAAACGGGGGCGGGTTTCGACTTGACAGGGCTCCGTTTCCCTGCAATGATTTTTTTGTTTTCGTCTTTCCCGGCGTCTTCCACGCAATTTGGCGCGCCGGCGCCCCGGTTTTGCGGCACGCCTGCCCACTGCGAATGCGGGGCGCGGCATTGTTCATGACCGGCCGCTAGGAGCCTGTCGGAGAAAAAGCGGTGATACTCACGTCCGAACCTGAAGTGCCGAGGTTCACGTGGCCGCGGCGTCCCGGCGGCTCGGGGGACGGCGCGGCCACGCTCCGGCGACGTCCGGCGCGTCTGGCCCTCACG
>JAKPQH010000021.1 GCA_029580855.1 bacterium
AATGTGATCGCACGGGCCGACTATTACATCGACCTGCACGGCGGCGACATGATCGAGGCGCTGGTCCCCTTCACTCTTTATTTCAAGTCGGGAAATCAGGCGGTCGACGATGCGTCCAGGGCGCTGGCAGAGGCCTACGGCATCCCGATCATCCTGGGCACGACGGTGCTGCGCGGAGGAACCTACGGGGCCGCGGCGGCGATGGGCAAGCCGGCGATCCTCACCGAGGCGGGCGGGCAGGGAATCCTCGACGAGCCGTCGACGCAGACCCACGTCACCGGCGTGCGGAGCGCGCTCCGGAAGTTCGGGTGTCTGCCGGGCGCGCCCGCGGCTGTGGCGTCCCCCACGCATTACAGCAGGTTTGTGTGGGTGGCCGCAGAACAGGAGTGTGTGTACTACCCGAAGGTCACGGTGGGACAGCAGGTCAGGGAAGGGGATCTCCTCGCGGAGTTCACGGACCTGTTCGGCGACAAGGTCGGCGAGCTGCGATCCCCCGCGACCGGCCCGGTGCTCTTTCTGGTCACCTCGCCGGCCATCAACAAGAATGATCCCCTGATGGCCATCGGGGCCTAGCGGACCCTCAAATGGGCCGATCCGTCCGCTTCGGGGCTCCGGCTGCGGCGGCGACCCGAGGCGCCGTTTCGCGCGGAGGCATCCCCCTTCGCCCACCTGCATGACGCCCGGCGTTCGACGCTTCGTGTCGTCCGCCGCCGCGCGCCGCCGCGGTTCAAATTGACAGTCATGGGTACATTCGTTAGCGTCGCGCGTGGGCATCGAGGCCCGAAGGCCCGCGATCGGGATGACCGGAAGGTGCGCTGATGACGATGGGTGTCAGGTGTCCGAAATGCGGGGCGCTGCAGCTGCCGGGACCGGCGTGCAAGTCGTGCAAGACACCGTTCGGCCCCCCGCCCTGCCACCCCGTCCCTGCTCCGGTCTCTGCGGGGCTTCCGGGCGCCCCGGCGCCGGCGATTGCCGGTCCACCTCCGGTTTGGCCAACGCCTCCCGCGGACGGCGCGGACACCGGCCCGAACCCACCGGAGACCCGGCAGCTGTCCTTTCATGGCGCCGGCGGCTCGCTGTTCGGCATCCACATCGTCAACGTGTTTCTCACGATGCTCACGCTCGGGATCTACTATTTCTGGGCCAAGGTTCGCGTGCGGCGCTACTTGTTCAGCCAGACCGCGGTCGGGGGAGACCGTTTTGCCTATCACGGAACCGGCAAGGAACTCCTGGTGGGGTTCCTGAAGGCGGTCACCCTGATCGGCGTGCCGTTCTTCCTCGTCCGTCTCGGTCTGGACGTGATGGCGCGCGGCCCCATCGCGCGAGCGGTGAGTGCGTCCGTTTCGTATCTCGCGATCCTGGTGTTCCTCGCCTTTGCGAGCGTCGGCGCCCGCCGGTACCGGCTCAGTCGCACGTCCTGGCGCGGCATCCGCTTCGCCTTCCGGGGACCGCTGGTGGACTTCGTCAAGCTCTTCGTGGCCGGCTCGCTGCTCAGCACCATCACCCTCGGCTTGTACTATCCATTCTTCGACGCACGGCGTCACGGTTTCTTGGTGTCCCACTCCTACTTCGGCAGCCAGCGGTTCGCGTTCGACGGCAGAGGGAAGGATCTCTTTGGGCGCTTCCTCCTCGCCGTCGGGCTCTCGATTCCAACGCTGGGTCTGTGCTGGCTCTGGTATCTCGCCCGCAAGCAGCGGTACTTCTGGGACCACACCTCGTGTGGCGCGGCTCGCTTTCGATGCGCCGTCACCGGTGGGCGACTCCTCGCCCTGCGCCTGGGAAACGCGCTTCTGCTCGTGCTGACCTTGGGGTTCGCCTGGCCGTGGGTCGTAGTTCGCAACGCGCGATTCGCCTGCAGGTATCTCGTCCTGACCGGTTCGCTGGATTCGGCCGGAGTCCGGCAAGAGACGCAGGAAGTCTCGACGACGGGCGAGGGTTTGGCCGGTATCTTGGACGCGGGCCTCGACTTCGGCGTGTGATGGGCGGCAGGCCGCGACACCGATGCAGACCCACGGGCAGGGCATTTTTCTGGATGGCAAGACCGCCGCGCGACGGCGCGCCGCGATCCGCTTCACGACCCCGGCCGGCGGCGGTCGCGAGCCACCCTCACCGCGCTGTCGGCGCTCGCCGCCGTGAGCGGCGACGTGAGCGGGGCGCTGGCGTACGGCCTGGAAGGTGCTCGGATCCTCGCGGAGCTCCGCTACAGCCGGCAGGACGAGGAGGAGGCCGATCGTGAGGGGTACCGCATGCTTCGGGCTGCGGGCGTTGACCCCGCGGGAATGATACGGTTTTTTGAGAGGCTTCAGACGGAATCCGGACGGGCGCCGAGCCGGCCGTCCTATCTGTCCACGCACCCATCCACCGAGGGCCGGATCGAGCGCCTCCGCTCGCTCGGCGCGCCGCCCCGCCCCGCCGCCGGCCGCTTGCTCCCCGGTCTCGACTGGCGGGACGTCCGCGCCATCTGCGGCGCCACCGCCCCGCTCCGGCCGTAGTCTACGGCACTCCCGCGCCCACAGACGGATGTGCGACCGATCCGCGGCTGGTTACTTCTTGGGCGCCCGACGGTCGCGTACGGCGCGCGGCGTGGGAAGCGCGGCCAGCGCCGCCTGCGTCGTTGCCAGCGCGTTGCTCAGGTGGTAGCAGACCTTGTTCCGCTGGCGGACGAGACCCACGGTGAGCTGACGCGCCGCGTCGCCGTTCGGCGGCAGGGCGCCAAGGCGCCGCATCGGCTCCAACCCGGGGAACGGCGGGACGGGTTCCGTGGTATCGTGCTCGAACGGGCCCGAACGGCAGTAGCTGATCGGAATGAGTTCCCGGCCCAGGGCCATCAAGCAGAAATTGGCCAGTTCGGGCGCCCCCGATGGCAGCGTCTTGCCGCGAATCCGCCGCTCAAGCTTTTCGACGGCGGTGGCGAGCTCCTCCAGCAAGCCGAAGACCGGTCCCAGATCGAAGCGCCCCTGCGCCTCTTCCGAGTACGCGGTCAGGATCGCCCTGGCCTCTGCGACCGCGGCACGGTAGTCCAGGGGAAGTACCGGGTCTTCGAGGACCCGTTGCGCCGCCAAGACGTAGATCTGGGCGTCGCGCACCAGGTGGGACGGGTCCAGCTTATCCGGCGTGTCCTCGGCGGTGTGCCACCACCAGCCCAAGCCGCCGCTCCGGGTCCGGCTGCCCATCAACTGCGCGTACGCGAGCGCGCTCTCCGATCGATCCGCCGGCTGCTCGGACGGGCTCATGAACAGGGACGGGACGCCGTGACCCCAGAAGGACTGGTCCGCCGCGCGGGGCGGCCGGGCCCCGGAAAGGCGCTGCCGCGCGATCTTCTCGACACAGGCCGAGCCCAGATCGCGCGCTTCGGCCATGGCCACGGCCTCCGTCAGGCAGGTGGCTCCCTTCGCCCCGACGCAATCCACGTTCAGATGCAGGACGCAGTGGTCGTGCAGGTCGCGCCAGCAATGGTCCGCGTACCACGCGGACCCGCCGTAACGCGCGTGGGAGTGGCCCGACCAGAAGGCCAGCCGCAGGTCGCGGCGCAGATGCCGCTTGCGGGTGGCGAAGATCCTGCCCACCTCCATCTGCGTCGCGTTTCCGCCGCCGTTGTCCATGGCCCCGTAATGCCAGGAGTCCACGTGGCCGCTCATCAGGACGAAGTCGCCGGCGCCCCGCGGGGCGCGGAGGTGAGCGATGAGCAGGGGGAGTGGGCGCCAGCGCGTGTCCACCGTGGCGCGCAGCCGGATACGGACGGGCCCGCGGCCCAACGCCTCGCGAAGCCGCGCGCCGCCCTCGGTATTCACGGAGACGATGGGGGTCTTGGGGAGCAGCGATGCGCTTTCGGGGGCCGGCGATCCCCAGACGATGGAGGTGATCATCTCGTGCAACCGCTCGCCGCACACGTGGATCTGTGCGGCCGCGCCGGCCTGCTCCACCCGGAAGACCTTTCCCGGCATCGCGAGGCCGTCGCACAGGACGGCCCGTCCCGCCAGCGACCGCTTTGCGAGTGAGGTCGGCTCGGCCCGCTCGACGTCCAGGAGGTCCAGGACGACTCCCTCGGGCGGTGTGGAGGCCGCCATGGAGTGCGTGATGCAGGGAATGCTGCCGGGCTTTGCGCCCAGGATCTCCAGCAGCGCCGCCACCGGCCAGCTTGTCCAGCACTCCGGATGGTGCTCTTCGATCTCGAAGCCCCAGCCTTCCAGCGTTCGGGCAATGTAGCGGAACGTCTCCTGCTCCTCCGGTGATCCCGAGAGGCGGACCTTGCGCGTGATGTTGATGACGTGGTCCTCCAGCCGTTCGGCCGAGACCTGCTCCACGAGAGCCCGCTCCTCCTTGGACAGCTTCGACATGGCGCCTCCTCGCGCGTGTCATCCTGACCCCCGGGTCGGCCGGCACCGAGACGGTGGCAGGATTTGTCGTGCGATGATGCCTCCGCGCCCGAGCGATTTCAATCCTATTTTCCCGCCCCTGGGCGGCGCAGACCGGGGGTTGTCCCACAAACTGGACAGTCACCTACGGAAGGCGTGGCGTCCTGCGGACGATTGGACTATACTCCCGCCGGTATCGGTCCGATCGAGCCGCTCCCGGTCCTGAGAGGAGGAGTTCAATGAAACACACCGCCGGAAAAATCACGCAAGCGCAGATCGAGGCCGTCGTCGCCGCCAGCCGCCCCGAACGGTTGTCGGATCCCGGCAAGCGGCCGATCACGGGGGATCACGCCGCCAACGTGGTGCAACTCGCGGCGTGGGGACACACCGCCCTGGCCGCGGATCATCTGCTGTTTCCGGAGCTGAACGGCGGGCTGGCGGGCGTGGTGGCGGGGGTGATCCGGCAGCTCAATATCCGGTTTGTCGGCGCCGGTGTTCAGGCGGGTGACGACGAGGCGGCGGTTGCCGGAAAGATCCGCTGTCGCCAGTACGCCTACGAGACGCTGCTGGAAATGGCCATCAACTTCTGCGGCCTGGAAAGCCGCTGGCTGGACGCCGGCGAGCGGTGCCAGGCCGTCGGGAGCATCCGAGGCGCCCTGGCCGAGTGGGAGGCCCGCGAGGCGTCCGAGGGCCACGGGTCCGTGGCCGCCGGCGTCGTCCGCCTCTTTCTGCACCGGATGAAGCTGGTCCAGAAGGGGGCCAGCATGGCGGCCAAGACGGCGCTGCGCATAGAGCAGGCGCTGGATTTCAGCAAGCCGGTGATGCTGGCGCTGATCGAAAAGGTGCAGCAGGAGATCGAGGTCAACGTCTACACCAAGATGGTGCGCGACGGTCTCTGTCGTTTCGGCAACGACTATGCGCTCGGCCTGCGCTGGCTGCGGCACCTGGGATTCGAGCAGGTGTCCACCAACCCGGTTCTGGCCGCCCTGGCGTACTCGGACGATCCGTCCCTCGCACAGACATTCCGTGCGGAGGTGCAGCTCCATCCGAAGTTCGCCGCGTGGAAGGCGGCGCCCGAGAAGTTCGGGGACGAGATCGCGCTCTACGCGACGCTCCTGGCCCTCTGGGACAACCTGCACGTGTACCGGCCGATCTTCTTCAACCTGGCCGGCACGTCCGGCGGCGGCGTGGTCTCTTTCCAGCTCAACCCGAACATCGCGGACCGGGTGCAGGAGAGCGTGCGGGACGTCTTTGCCGCCTTTGCCGCGGCGACCGAGGATCTGCGGGTGTACGACGACTATCTGCTGGCCGGGTTTCCCGCCACGCGCGAGCGTGGCCGCCCGAACATGGTGATCAAGGTGGCGGCCTCGTCGCCGGCGGCGCGGGAGATCGCGCGGACCATCAACGCGTTCGGCTTCGGCTCCAACATCACCGTGATCTACACCGTCAGCCAGGAAGTCACCATGGTCCTGGAAGAGCTGGCGGGCATGGCCGCGGCGATCAAGAAGGGGATCGTGCCCACCCAGCTGTATATGACGAACATGGGCGGGCGGTTCGAGAGTCACCTGCGGGAAGTGAAGCTGGAGAGCCTTTTCGCCGAGCTGAAGGAGCTGAAGGGTGAGGCGTACGCGCTGGAAAAGGTCAACCAGCTCGCGGCCGCGAACGGCACACAGGCGACGGTGGACGAGGCCGGGGAATTCGATGCCAAGGTGAGGGCTGCCACCCGGTTTGGAAGTCAGCGGACCATGGACGCCAACGCCGCAGCCGCATTGTCCGACGTGGCTTCCGCGGAGACGCTCAAGGACTGGGAACACGTGATCGGCAATTCGGGCACGCTGGTGGCGCGGCGCGTCTGGGGGATCTTCTGGTCCCGGGCAAACCGCGAGAAGTGGGTGGAGCATCTCTGCCGGAAGCACCAGATCACCAGGGAGCAGGCCGCGCTGATCCTGAGCCGCGTGTGCTACCTGCCGGCCTCGAAGCGAAAGCCGCAGGACACCTACTGGACGCTGGCCGGCTCCAACATGGTCCACACCGAGTTCCCGAACCACCAGGAGAACGTCCGAAGGATGGCCGAGGAGCCCGGCTTCACGCTGCAGGATTACGCCGAATCGATCACGTACGAGATGCCGGACCTCGTTGTGAAAAAGCTCAACACGATCCCGGACTTCCGCCTTGGCTACGAGCTGAATGGGGAGCTGAGCCAGATCATGCGGCAGGTCGGGATCGAGGGGAACTTTGGGATCGGCGGGCACACCCCGGAACAGTGGCCCGCGTTCGGGTCGGTCCAGAAGACGCTCGCCGAGTTCAAAGCCGCGTACGACAAGTTCCGGGGTGATATCCTGGGACTATTTGCGGAGGCGGCGGGCCGCCCGGCTGCGGCGACGGCGCCCGCCAAGACCGCTACCCTGAAAAGGGCCGCGGCAAAAAAGCCGGCCAAAGCAGTCGCGAAGAAGGCGCCCGGGGCGGCCGCCACCAAGCGCGGTGGAAAGCGTCGCTAGTCGCTACTTGCCCCGTGTCCGGAGAGGAGGGATGACGATGGCGTGCGGATCCGGAGCCAAGAAGGCGTCGAAAGCCAAGGCCCCCGAAAAGCCCGCGAAGAAGAAGTAGGGGGAGGGCGAAGGTGGCAGCGACCCCCTCGGATGTTCCGAGGGGGTCGCTGTTGGTGGGGTCTGCGCGCGAGTCGCTGTGGAAGGTGCACTTGGTGCAAGCGTCGGGCGGTCTGATCTTGTGTGGGGGACGCCGACCTCCCGAGTCGGAGGACGCTTCCGTTCGCGCCGTTCGTCGAGCGGGCTTGCGGGTGGGGTGCGGCGGAGGCGAAGGTCAACCGGGCCGACGCGGTTGTCGCCGCGGCGTGGGTCCGGATGACGTGCCGGTTCGGCCGCGGCGGGTGGGGCTCGCGCCTGTTTTCCGAGAGGTGTCGAGTCCTGTTCGGGGAGGACTCGGGGGCACTCGACCGTTTTGGGTCGGCGGCGGCTGCTTTCCGTACCCATCGCGCAGAGATTCTCGCGCATGGCTGCGGTGAAATCGCTCCCCGACTGTGATACCATTCCCGCGGTCGGACGATGCACTCCCACCTGCACCGGAGGTCGTCATGGAGCTACCGGGTGCCGTTGCGGTCGTCACGGGGGCGACCGGAGGACTTGGGCAGCGGATCTGCCGGGCGCTGGCTGTCCAAGGGGCGCACATCGCCGGGGTGTATCGGCAATCGGCCGAGGCGGCCCATGCGCTGGTTGCCGAGTGGTCGGCGCTGGGACCGCACAGCGCGGCCTTTCAGGCCGATGTCACGGACCCGGCCTCGGTCCAGCAGATGGTCGAGCGGGTCGTGGCGGGATTCGGCCGGATCGACATCCTGATCAACAACGCCGCCTACAACCAGCTGGTGCCGTTCCGGGATCTGGACGGGCTGACGCTGGAGTTGTGGGAGCACATCCAGCGGATCAATTCCACGGCTCCGTTTCTGTGCGTCAAGGCGGTCGCGCCGGTCATGCGGCGTCAGAGACGCGGGCGGATCGTCAACGTGACCTCGGTCGCCGGGCTGGCCCCGACCGGAAGCAGCATCGCCTACGCCGTCTCCAAGGCGGCCCTTACTCATCTCACGCGCTGTCTGGCCGTGGCGCTGGGGCCGGAGATCGCGGTCAACGCCGTGGCGCCAGGGTTGCTGCGCGGTACAAAAATGACCGCCCGGCTCTCGCCGACTCAGGTTGAGCGGGGGCTCATGCAGTCGGCGCTGCAGAAGTATGTGGACCTGGACGATGTGGCCGATCAGGTCGTGACGTTCTGCCGCAGCGACAGCACGACCGGCCAGGTGCTGGTCATCGATTCGGGGCGTGTGTACCACTGAGCGGGAAGCGCACGGTACAGCGCCCGGTGAGCGCCGGCGGAATTTTCCCTGGAGCCGTCTCCCGCCTCGCGGATCGTTCCTCGCCGAGCCTGGCATCGAGGATGCCCCGTCACCATTGATACCCGAACTCCCGTTCGCCAGACTCCGTTTCGGCTTCGGACGCGCCGCCGGGCGGCCCGGGTGGCGCGATGGGTGAGCCTGGCCGTCGCGCTGGTGCCGGTCGCCCTGCTGCTGTGGCCCGCCAAACCGCCGGAGGTGCGGACCGACCCCAAGGCCGTGGAGCGCGTGCAGGCGAAGATCGAACAGGCGATGCAGAGCGCGGAGGAGGGGCAGGCGCCCGTCGTGCAGATGGACGAGGCCGAACTGAACGCCTGGATCCAGGTCAACCTGACCCCTCGGTCCGCACCGCCGAGCGGGGTGTCTGGTCCTCCCGGGCGGTCGGCGGAGCCCACGCTGCAGCAGGTCCAATCGAGTCTTCGCGATGTGAAGATCAAGCTGGTCGGAGACGAACTCCGCGCTAACGTTCGCCTCAATCTGTACGGAAAGGATCTCACGTTGCAGCTCGAGGGCCGTCTCGCCGTCAGTGGGGGCCACGTGTGTCTTCGACCCACACGGGGGGGTGCTCGGTTCGCTTCCCATCCCGCAAATGACGCTCGACCGTGCGGTCAGCCGCCTGTTCGACTCTCCGGAGAACCGGGAGAGCTTTCAACTTCCACCCGAGATCAAGGACATCCGCGTGATGAACGGCGAGCTGATCGTGGCGTATCGGTCGCCTCAGGCGTCCGTCCCAACATGACGGTGGCTGCGGGGTCCGTGTTCCTCGCAACGTAAACCGAAAGGTTCCTTCCAGAGCCTGCTTTTCGCCCGATCCGAAAATTGGCAAAAAATCGGCCTTTACGTCGGAGGCTCACCGCCTGCTTCGCCAAACGTGCCTCGATAGCCCCGAGACGTCACACCTGATCCGTCATCCGCGGCTGGGAATGCAAGACGATCATGCGCGACGATGCCGACCGAAACGCATTTGTGACTCGCAATGGGGGACGTCACCCGGACCACCGGGACGACTATCTGCGCCCGGGCCATCCTCGCGAATCAGACCCATCCCATGGTCCGAAGCGACCCGTCCGGACCCGCTCAATTTATGCGCCGCCTCCTCACCAGTTGCGGAGTCAACTTCAATCGGCGACGCCAGCGGGCCGGCTATCTACTCCCGAATTGCCACAGGTTTGTCGTTTGTGAAGAAGACGCGATTTTCTCGATCTGGCGCGATCCATCCAACTCGGTCCGTTCTGGACGACCCAGGTCCAGCCCTCCTGGAAAATTGGCGAGTGAGTTAAGAAAAACAACACCGTCCCCTTTCTTCTCATTCTTCAACGGCCCGTGTTTTTGGTGATATCGCCATCTCCGCTGGCGCCATCGCCCGGCTGCGGGATTCCGGGGCTTTGATCTTGACAAATGCCGTGGGATGGCGGCATGCTCGGCACCCATGCGTCCGGGTGCGCGAAGAGACCGGCGGGCGCACGGAGCGAAGCGGCTTTGCGGCACAGAGCGGCCAACCCTCACCGGAAGACACTCATCATGCGACTACAAGACAAAGTGGCGCTCATCACCGGCGGCGGGGCGGGCATCGGGGCGGAGATCGCGAAGCGATTTGCGGCGGAGGGCGCGACGGTGCTGATCGGCGACCTCGACCCGGGCGCGGCGGAGCGGGTCACGGCGGGCGTCCGACGCGGCGGTGGCGGGGCGCGGTCCGTTGCTCTCGACGTCACGAGCGAGGCAGACTGGACGGCGGCCCTGGCCGGCATCCGGAGGGCGGAGGGGCGGCTCGACATCCTGGTCAACAACGCCGGGATCACGAAACGAATTCCCATCACCGACATGCCGATGGAGGATTTCGAAGCCGTCATGGCGGTGAACGTGCGCGGGGTGTTCCTCGGCATCAAACATGCGCTGCCTCTGATGAAAGAGCGGGGCGGCGGCGCCATCGTGAACATCTCCTCGATCTGCGGTCTGGTGGGCCACAAGTACACCAATGAAACGTACACCACCTCCAAGGGGGCGGTGACGCTGCTTACGAAGAGCGTGGCTGTACGTTACGCGCGAGACAACATCCGGTGCAACTCGATCCACCCCGGAACGGTTGACACGCCCATGGTCCAGCAGTTGTTCAAGGATCCCGAAAAGAAACGGGAGCGTCTGGATGAAGTGCCCCTCGGGAGGCTGGCCACCGCCCTGGATGTCGCCAACGCGGCCCTCTTCTTGGCCTCCGACGAGGCCGGCTTTATCACCGGCGTGGCGTTGCCGGTTGACGGCGGGCTGACGGCGTATTGACTCCGGCTCGTCCGGGCCGGGGTGTCGGTTCCCGGCCTCCGCCCGCCCGCGTCGCTTTTCCCACCCCACCGATTCCGCGTCGCCTGTTCGGTCACCCCGCGGGCGCCTACACGAGCGTCACCATGGCGCAGGCCGATTCCGGACGACTATGGCGTGTCCCGCCGTTTCGCCTCCGGCGGGGTTGGCAGCGAGAAGGGATCGCCGTAACCGTTTCGGCGGACCTGCGAAGCTGACTTCGTGTCATTCGCGTCCGTCGCAATTGCAGGTCGCGGGAACAACGAGCTCGCGCCTGCGCCGTGGGCCGGCGACGAATCCTTGCAGTTTTTCCCGCGCATGCAGAGCAGGAGCCGGCCGGGTGTCCGCGTATACGACCTCGGAATGACTGTTGCATGGCGAAAAACGCGAGAAGCGGCGGCGTCTGGATGACGAAGTTCCGGAAAACACCTCAACACGGAGACCGCACGGTCAAGGAAACCTGTCCGGACGTTCGCGCGCTTTCGCGGATCTTCAACGCCCTGGGGCAGTTGCCGGGGAACACTCCGGGGCTGGCGACCTCGCCCCCATATCTGCCGTGTGGAGAGTCCCGCCCATGCTCAAGACGCTCTTCGGCCTCACGACGCTTGTCCTCCTGCTTGTCCTCATCGGCTACGCGACGTCCGGCGGGCCGTCCGATCCCACCGTCTCCGATATCGGCCTCACCGCCTCCGCCGTGCGCGACCCCAACGACGGGTGGCGGCTGCAGTTCGAGCTGCGGTATACGGGCGAGACGCCCCTCGCCCTATACGAGGGGTCGCTTCCCTGGAAGAATCCCCGCGACCTCTTGCTCGTGGCTTGTGCGTTGAATGCCGCCGACATCCGCTTGACCCCCGCCGACTCCCCCATGCGCGACTTGCCGCCGGCCGCCCTCACCCTGAATCCCGGGGATATTCTCTCCGGGAGCGTGAACCTGTCCGCCAGGCTCCCGGGACTTGCGGAGGCGATCCGCGGAAGCGACGTGGTCCTCTTCTGGAGCCACGAGATGAAATCGGCGGATAAACAGCCGCTGCCGCGTCTGAACGGCGGCGCCGTGATCCCGCGGCAGAGCTGACGCGGATCGGCCACGGCGCCTCCTGCCCGATATCTGGAACTTCCCACGGCACGTGGGTATGTCGGCGTGGAGCCAACGCGATGCCCGCGAGACCGGATGTTCCGGCAAGATCCTCCGCGCATCGCGCTGCGTCCCGGCCGCCGGGTGGACCGCGAGAGGCGGTTTCCCGCGACCCCTTCTCCGCCACCGCCCGTCCCATTTGAAGAAAACGCTTGACTCCCGGAAAAAAACCGCCAATTTACTCCAGACGCGCCCTGTATTTCTCCGCCATTCGGTGCGGCCAACACATCTGGCCGCGTAGGTCCAGGGGAGGGGGAGTGTGGCCGTTCGCGTGCTCGTGGTGGATGACGACCAGATCGTCCGAGCGTTCGTCGCCGACTATCTCCGGGGGCGGGGCTACGAGGTCGACGAGGCCGGGGACGGCGTCGCAGCCCTGGAAGCGATCCGGCAAACGGTACCCGACGTCCTGGTGACGGATCTCGGCATGCCCCGCCTCGATGGGTTGGGTCTCCTGCGGGCGCTCGCCAAGTCTCACCCCGATCTTCCCGCCATCGTTCTGACGGCCCACGATTCGGTGGACAAGATGGTCCAGGCCATCCGCGAAGGGATTCTCTTCGACTATCAGATCAAACCGCCCGATCTCCCCGTGGTCGACATGGCCGTTCACCGTGCGGCCGGTGTGCGGATGCTGCGGGCGCGCGCCCGGGAGGCGGACCAGGTCAGGGCCATGCGGGAACTGGCATTGACCGCCGCGGATCGCATCCTGAACCCGTGTCACGTCATCGCGTTGACGCTCGCGTCCCTCGCAAAGAAAGGGTACCCCCCGGACGCCAGCGCGCAAGCCGCCGCCGGGATCAAGGCCGCCGTCGACCGGATCGCTCGCGTCGTTCGCCAGATGAGCACCGTCTCGCGGTACGCCCCGTCCGAGGCGGCCCGGGGCCTCCGCGAGATCGATCTCGAGCGCGCGACGGCCGGTGAGACCGGCACCAGCGCCCCCGCGGCACCGTGGTCTCCGCACGACGCTCCGTCGGTTCTTGATTCGCCGCCCGTTTCTCCTTGACACCGCACGATGCCCTGCGGCATCCTCGGGCCGGTGAATCCCGCGACCCGCCGTGCAGGTGTCTACGCCGCGCAGCGGTTCATCCCATCGACGACGCCGGGCATCATCAGAAGGGGGACGACGGATGATTCTCTCGAAATACAGCATGGGGATCGGCGACCGCTTCGCGCGCCAAGGACCGGCGCAGCTCCGGGCCATCCTGGAGGCCAAGAAGCTGGGTGCGGATATTGTGCCGGTGTGGAACAAGTCGAACCGGGAGCATCTGATCGTCCACACGCATCCGGACAGCGTGCGCGCCGAGGCGGACGCCGCGGTGAAGGCGCTGGGGTGGAAGGGGTCCTATCATGTGGACGCCGACCACATCGGCCTCAAGACCGTGGACAGCTTTCTCCGGGCCAGCGACTTCTTCACGCTGGACGTGGCCGACTTCACCGGCCAGGCTGCGCCGGACGCGGAGATCCAGGCGTTCGTGGTGCGGTACGGGAAGTACGCGCCTACCCTGAGGATCCCGGGAATCGAGCGGGCGTTTTCCATCTCCACGCAGGATGTCGCCGCCATCGCCCGAAAATACCTGCTGGCGGTAAAGGAAGCCGGCGCCATCTATCGACACGTCGAGGCCGCCAAGGGCCGCGAACATTTCATCACCGAGGTCTCCATCGACGAGACGGATACCCCGCAAACTCCCGTGGAGTTGTTCTTTATCCTGGCCGCCATCGCCGACGAGAAAATCCCCGCGCAGACCATCGCGCCGAAGTTTACGGGCCGGTTCAACAAGGGGGTCGACTATGTCGGCGACGTCGCTCAGTTCGAGCGGGAGTTCAACGAGGACCTGGCGGTGATCGCCTTTGCGGTGGCGGAATTCGGTCTGCCGCGGAACCTCAAGCTCAGCGTGCATTCCGGCAGCGACAAGTTCTCCATCTACGGCCCCATGGCGCGCGCCATCAAGAAGCACGACGCGGGCCTGCACCTCAAGACGGCGGGGACGACGTGGCTGGAAGAGGTCGCGGGCCTGGCGTTGTCGGGCGGCGATGGGTTGAAGATGGCGCAGGACATCTACGACAAGGCATACGTCAGGGCCGACGAGCTCTGCAAGCCCTACGCGGCGGTGATCGACATCGACCGCACCAAGCTGCCCGACCCGAAGACCGTCCGCGGCTGGTCCGGCCGCGAGTTCGCCGCGGCGCTGAGACACGACCAGAAGAACCCGGCCTACAACGCCCACTTCCGCCAGCTGGTGCACGTGGGGTTCAAGGTCGCCGCCGAACTTGGCGACGCGTACTATCAGGCGCTGGAGAAACACGCGGAGACGATCGGCCGGCTGGTGACGGAGAACCTGCTGGAGAAGCATATCCAGCGGGTGTTCCTGTAGCCGGGCGCCGAATGGAGCGACGCGGTGGCGGGGTCCCGGCGCCGGGCGCCGGCGGGCGAGCCCTGCGCCGCGGGTCGCGAAACGCAAAGCCGAGCGCCGAGTCGCGATGCCCCCGGGATGGCCCGGGGGCATCGGTACGTTGGCGGCGATGGGTTCGGCCAAGCCGACGAATTGTCGCTACGGGTTGACAGGGGAGGAGCTGGTGACTACCGTGTCCCCGCGTGTTCCGCGTGGGGCAGGGGCCGGCCCGGCGCGGGCCCGTGGGCCGCAGGTCGGAGGCGAGTAGGTCGGATGGCCACTTTTTTCCTCGGCGTCGGCGTGCTGGTGGCGGGCGGAGTGGGCGCCCTGGCGCTCGCGCGCACCCGCTGGGCATCCACGGTGGGCGCCGGCGGCGCGGTGGCCGGCTGCGCGCTGGCGCTGTCTCCGTCGCTCCAGGCGCTCCTCGGCCGGCCGGTGGATCCCGTCCGCTGGTCCTGGAGCATTCCCGGCGGAACCCTCTCCTTCGCCCTGGATCCTCTCTCCGGCTTCTTTCTGCTTCCGACGCTGGTGCTCGCGGCTGCCGCGGCGGTCTACGGCCACGAATACCTCCGCGCGTCCGCGCCGCCCGAACGTCTGGGCGAGGCCTGGCTCTGCTACAACCTGTTGGTGGTCAGCATGGCACTCACGCTGGTGGCGCAGAACGGCGTGCTGTTCCTGCTCGCGTGGGAGACGATGGCGCTGACCTCGTTTTTCCTGGTCGTGTTCGAGCGCGACAAGGGCGGCGTCCGTCGCGCGGGCTGGACGTACCTGGTGGCCACCCACCTCGGCGGTGCAGCGCTCCTCGCGATGTTCGTCCTGGCGGCGGGTGCCGCAGGGTCGTTCGAGTTCTCCGACCTGGCGCGGCTCGCCGTCGAGCCCAGCGGATTCAAGGGGCTCATCTTCCTGCTGGCGGTGGTCGGCTTCGGGACCAAGGCGGGATTCGTGCCGCTGCACGTCTGGCTTCCCGAGGCGCATCCCGCCGCGCCCAGCCACGTGTCGGCGGTCATGTCCGGCGTGATGATCAAGACGGGGATCTACGGCCTCGTCCGGCTGCTGGTTCTGCTGGGTCCGCCGGCGGTGTGGTGGGGGTGGCTTCTGGTCGGGATCGGTGTCACGTCGGGTATCCTCGGCGTGCTCTTCGCGCTGGCGCAGCACGATCTGAAGCGGCTGCTGGCCTACCACAGCGTGGAGAACGTGGGAATCATCACGCTGGGGCTGGGTCTCGGGACGGTGGGTCTCGCGGCGGGGATGCCGGCCCTGACCGTACTGGGTTTCGGCGGCGGCCTCCTGCATGTCCTGAACCATACCCTGTTCAAGGGTCTCCTATTCCTCGGTGCGGGATGCGTTCTGCGCGCGGCGGCGACGCGGGAGATCGACCGTTTGGGCGGGCTGCTCCGCCGGATGCCGTGGACGGGCGCGTGTTTCTTGGTGGGCGCCGCGGCCATCGCGGGCCTCCCGCCCCTCAACGGCTTTGTTAGCGAGTTCCTCATCTACCTCGGCGCGTTCCGGGGTGCCGTCGGCGCGGCGGGGGCGGCGACGGTGATCGTCCCTGCGCTGGCGACCATCGGCGCGCTGGCGCTCATCGGCGGTCTGGCCGCCGCCTGTTTCACCAAGGCGTTTGGCATCGTCTTTCTCGGCGAGCCCAGGACCGCAGCCGCCGAGGCTGCCCACGAGGCCGGGGCCGCCATGCGGGGACCGATGGTCGCCCTGGCCGCGGCCTGCGTGATCATCGGCCTCCTCCCCCGCGTGGCGATTCGGGTCGTGCTATCTCCATTACAGCTCTTGACTCACGAATTCGCACCGCTGGCGCCGGCGGCGCTCGCCGACATGACGGACGTGGCCGGAATGCTGGGCGCCGCCGCACTGCTCCTCGTCGTCGGCATGGCGCTTGCCGCGCTCGCGCGACGCCGACTGCTCCGCGGGCGGGTCGTGGAGGCCACGGTGACCTGGGACTGCGGGTATGCCCGGCCCACCCGCCGCATGCAGTACACCGCGTCGTCGTTCGCCCAGCCGCTCACCTCGCTCTTCCACCCGGTCCTGCGGACCGCGACCCACGCGCGGCCGCTGGAAGGTCTCTTCCCCCCGAAGGCCGCGCTGGTGACCGAGACCCCCGACGCGTTCCGTGAGGCGGTCTTCCGCCCCGCCTTCGCGGCGATCGGGCGGATACTGGAACGGTTCCGGTTCCTGCAGCACGGGCGCATCCAGCTCTATGTCCTGTACATTGTGGTCACGCTGATCGCGCTGATCGCGTGGAAGCTGAGGTGACGCCATGGACGCCATGACGCTGGCGCCGTTCCTGGGCGGGCTCGTGCTGGCGCCGCTCCTTCTCGGGATCGTAACCAGGACCAAGGCCCGCTTCGCGGGCCGGCACGGGGCGCCGCTGCTCCAGCCTTACTGGGATATCGTCACGCTGCTGCGGAAGGGGGCCACGTACAGTCGGACGACCACCTGGGTGTTTCGCGCCGGGCCGGTGGCGGGCCTGGCCGCGACGGCCGGCGCGCTGACCCTGGTTCCCATGGGTGCGGTTCCCGCGCTGCTGCGGTTCCCGGGCGACCTCGTTCTCTTCGCGTACCTCCTGGGCCTGCTGCGCTTTATGACGGTGATCGCGGCCCTGGATACCGGTTCCAGCTTCGAGGGGATGGGGGCCAGCCGCGAGGTCCTCTTCGCCGCCCTGGCGGAGCCGGCGCTGCTCTTGGGCCTGGCCGCGGTGTGTCTGCAAACGCGGAGCGTCTCGCTGTCGGGGATTCTGGCGGCCGTCACCACGACGACCTGGTCCGCTCAGGGGCCGGCCCTGGCGCTGGTCGCGGCAGCGCTCGGCATCGTTCTCGTGACGGAGGCGGCGCGGATTCCCGTGGACGACCCCACCACCCATCTGGAGCTCACGATGATCCATGAGGTCATGGTGCTGGATCACGGCGGGCCGGATCTGGCGTTCATCCTGTACGGATCGGCGCTCAAGCTCTGGATGCTCGGGTCGCTGCTGGTGGGTCTGGTCGTGCCGGTCCGCAGCGGCCGCCCCATACTGGACGGCGGCGCGTTTGTCGCCGGCATGGCCATCCTGGGCCTGGTCCTCGGCACCGTGGAATCCTCGATGGCGCGTCTCCGTCTCGTCCGCATTCCAAAGCTGCTGGTGGGCGCGACGGCGCTGGCGCTCCTGGCAATCGTGCTGGTTTCGAGGTGAGGCCATGAGTCCGGGCGCCGGTGTGGAAGCGGTCCTGGCCCTCGTGGTCATCACCGACCTCTTGCTGCTGGGGTCGAGCCGCTTGCGGAGTTGTATCCGGGTGGTTGCGGTGCAGGGGATCATGGTGAGCCTGCTGCCGCTCTTCTTGCACGGGGGCGAGGGCGCCGCGCGCGCCTGGGCGCTCACGGCGGGGGGCGTGGCGGTCAAGGGTGCGGTCTTCCCGCTGGTGCTGCTGCGCGTCCTTCGAGAGGCCGGGGTGCACCGCGAAGTCGAGCCTTTCGTGGGCCACACGCTGTCGGTGCTGGTGGGCGCCTCCGCGCTGGTGGCCGCGCTGTGGGTCGAGACGCACCTGCACCTGCCGGCGACGGCGGCTGGCCCGCTCGCGGTGCCGGTTGGACTGGCCACCATGCTGATCGGGCTCTTCGTGATCGTGAGTCGCCGGAAGGCGATCACGCAGGTGCTGGGGTACATCGTCGTCGAGAACGGGATCTACGCCGTCGGGGTGGCCCTGGTGGGCGGCGTGCCGCTCCTGGTGGAACTCGGGGTGCTCCTGGATGTCTTCGTCGCCGTGTTCATCATGAGCATCGCGGCCTATCACATCAGCCGCGAGTTCGACCACATCGACGTGGACCAGTTGGATCGGTTGCGAGGCTGACGGCGTGGGTGCGGGTGTGTGGATCTGGATTCTCCTGGGCCTGCCGACGCTCTTCGCCGGATGGTGTCTGGTCCTGCGCGCGCCGCGGCAGGTGTTGATCCTCGTAGGGGTGGGTGGGGCGGCCTGGGGAATGGTCGCCGGCATCGCCGCCTGGAGGCTTCTCGGGGCGGGGTCTGCAACCGCCGCATACGGCTGGCTTCACGTGGACGCCCTCTCCGCGTACCATCTGCTTCTTCTGGGGCTGGTGCAGGGGGCAAGCTCCGTCTACGCCTGGGGGTACTTCCGGAGCGAGGTGGCGACCGGGGGGCTCACCGCCGGCCAAACCCGCCGGTTCGGCGGGCTGTGGTTCGGCGCCGCGGCGGCGATGAGCCTGGTACTGCTCTCCAACAACCTGGGCCTGATGTGGGTGGGAATCGAGGCGACCACGCTCCTCACGGCCTTCCTCATCTGCCTGCACGTGAGCCCGCTGTCGCTGGAGGCCACCTGGAAATATCTGGTGGTCTGCTCCGTGGGCGTGGCCTTCGCGTTCGTCGGAACCCTCCTGGTGGGGGCGTCCGCGCAGCATCTGGGGCTCGACCCGTCGGAGATGCTCCTGTGGACCCGCCTGCGCGCCTCGGCGCCGCATCTCGCGGCCGGGTTCATGAAACTGGCCTTCCTGTTCATGCTGGTGGGCTACGGAACCAAGGCGGGGCTCGCACCGCTGCATAGCTGGCTGCCCGACGCCCACAGCCAGGCCCCCGCCCCCGTCTCGGCGCTCTTTTCCGGGTTTATGCTGAATGCCGCCTTCTACTGCGTCCTGCGGGTGCTGCCTCTGGTCGAGGCCGCGACAGGCGATCGCGGGTGGGGCCGCGACCTCCTCACAGCCCTCGGCCTGGTCTCGATTCTGGTGGCGGCGGCCTTCATCGTCTTTCAGCGCGACGGCAAGCGATTGCTGGCCTACTCCAGCGTGGAACACCTGGGAGTGATCGCCCTCGGTGTGGGGGTGGGCGGGGTCGGCGCCGTCGCGGCGCTCTGGCACGCGCTGAATCACGCCGTCGCCAAACCGCTGGCTTTTTTCGCGGTGGGTCGGCTGGGGAAGCTGTACGGGACACACGACCTGGGCGCCCTGGCAGGGGCCGCGCGGCGATCCGTCTGCTGGGGCGCCGGGTTCTGCGGAGGTCTGCTGGTCCTCATCGGCGTCGCGCCCTTTGCGATCTTCATGAGCGAGTTTCAGGTCTTGCGCGCCGCCGCCGAGGCCCGGGCGTTCGAGGTCGTGGCGCTGTTCTTGGTCGGGACCGCCATCGTGTTCGTCGGCGCCCTGCGCCACGTGATCGGGACGGCCTGGGGCGAGGCGTGCTCCGCGCCGGCGCCCGAGCCGGTCCAGGCCATGGACGCCGGCCTGGTCGGCGGTGCCTTGCTGTGTCTTCTGGTGCTCGGAGTCTGGCTTCCGGTCCCGCTGGCGAATGCGCTGTCGGCGGCGGCCCAGGTGATCGGAGCGCGGCCGTGAGCCCGGCCGGGGGTCTCGTTTCGCGCAACGGGGACGCGGTGGCGCTGGCGAACGTCCCGCGGTTTCCGTTGGACGCCTTCCGCGCACAGACGGTCTCGGCGGTCGCCGAGGGGGCGCGGGTGGCGGCGCTCTTTGCCCTTCCGGCGACCGCGGGGGTGGCGCAGCTGGTCGCGATCCTGGCCGATGGGCGGACGGGGTCTCTGTCGACGGCGGTCACCGACATCGCCGAGAGCTATCCGGCGCTCACGCCGGATTGCCCGCAGGCGCACTGGTTCGAGCGCGAGATCGCCGAGCAGTGGGGCATCCGGCCCGAGGGGCATCCCTGGCTGAAGCCGATCCGGTTCCATCGCGCTTATCGAGCCGGTCGGGATGCGTGGGGACGCGGCCCCGACGCGCCGATCCTCCCCTCGGTCATGGACTTCTTCCGGGTGGAAGGCGAGGAGATCCACGAGGTCGCCGTGGGACCCGTCCACGCCGGGATCATCGAACCGGGGCACTTCCGCTTCCAGTGCCACGGAGAGCGGGTGCTCCACCTGGAGGTCTCGCTCGGCTACCAGCACCGGGGCGTGGAGCGGGCGCTGGTGGGCGGACCGACGCCGCGCACGATACCGTACATGGAGACGCTGGCCGGCGACACGACCATCGGCCACGCCACGGCCCACTGCCAGGCGGTCGAGGCGCTGGCCGGGTGCAGCATCCCCGCGCGGGCCGCGACGCTGCGCGGCGTGGCGCTGGAACTGGAGCGTCTGGCCAACCACACGGGAGACCTGGGCGCGCTGTCGGGCGACGTGGGATACCTTCCCACGGCATCGTTCTGCGGACGCCTTCGCGGCGACTTCCTGAACATGACCGCGCTGATCTGCGGGAGCCGGTTCGGGCGCGGTCTGGTCCGCCCCGGGGGCGTCGTGTTCGATCTGGAGCCGGACCGCGTCGCGGAGCTTTTGGAGCGCCTCGACCGGACGCTTACGGATGTGGCCGGCGCAGTGGGGCTCCTGTGGGAGTCGCCCTCGGTCCTGGCGCGGTTCGAGGAGACCGGCCCCGTCCCGCGCGAGGTCGCCGAGACGGTGGGCCTCGTGGGCGTGGCCGCGCGGGCCTCCGGGCTCGATCGCGACGTCCGCCTTGATTTTCCCGCCGGCATCTTCCGGTGGGCGCAGATCCCGGTATCCACGTGGCAGAGCGGCGATGTGTTCGCCCGCGCCTGGGTGCGTTGGCTGGAGATCCAGCGATCGGCGGAGTTTGTTCGCGGGCAGTTGCGGGCGCTTCCCGACGGCCCGGTCCGTATCCCGGTGGGACCGCTCGCGCCGAACCGGATGACGGTGTCGCTGGTAGAGGGCTGGCGCGGCGAGATCTGTCATGTGGCCCTGACGGACGCGGGCGGGAGGTTGGCGCACTACAAGATCGTGGATCCCTCGTTCCACAACTGGATGGGGTTGGCGATGGCGTTGCGCAACCAGGAGATTTCCGACTTCCCGCTCTGCAACAAGAGCTTCAACCTGTCGTACTGCGGTCACGATCTGTGAGGCCTGGATGCTGAAGGAACTGATCGCGCGCCTCCGCCAGGGGTACCGGACGACCCCGTACCCGCTGGCACCGCCCGTCCTGCCCGATCGGTTCCGGGGTAGGCCGGAGCTGAACCCGGCCGCCTGCCGCCCGGATTGCCGGGTGTGCGCGCTCGCGTGCCCGACGGGGGCCATCCGCGTTGACGGCGATCAGCCGATCCTCGACATGGGCCGGTGTCTCTTCTGCGCGGACTGCGCGTGCCATTGCCCGTCCGGCGCGCTTCGGTTCACGGGGGAACACCGGCTGGCGGTCTGGGCCCGCGGGGACCTGATCGTACAACAGCCCCAACCGGAGCCCGCGGGGCCTCCGGAGGACGGCCGGCTGCAGCTGTACCGGCGCGCGCTCAAACTCCGCCAGGTCTCGGCGGGCGGGTGCAACGCCTGCGAGGCGGATGTGAACGTCCTCACGACGATCGCCTTCGATCTGGGGCGTTTCGGCATCCAGATCGTGGCGTCGCCGCGGCATGCCGACGGCCTGCTCATCACGGGGCCCGTGACCGAGAACATGAAGCTGGCGCTGGAGAAGACCTACCTCGCCGTGCCGCCCCCGCGGCTGGTGATCGCGGTCGGCGCCTGCGCCATCTCGGGGGGTCCCTACGCGGACCACCCGGAGGTCCACAACGGCGCCGTCGGTATCCTTCCGGTGGATCTCTTCATTCCAGGCTGCCCGCCGCATCCCCTGACGATCCTCGACGGCTTGCTCCGGCTCAAGACACCGAAGGAACACGGGCAGCCATGACGGCCTGGTCGGATCACGATCGAGGGATTGGACGCCGAGGCGCGTGTCCGGACCGCGAGAGGCCGCATGCATGAACTGACTCTTGGGGTCCTGGCCGGCCTCGGTTGCGGCCTGAACTGGGCCGTGACCAGTCTCTTGGTCCGCACGCTCCTTCCGCGGCTGACCCCCGCGGGGATCAGCGCCGTCCGTGCGACCGGGGGCGGTGCGTTGTTGATCCTGATGGCGCTGGCGGCCGGCGAGGGGCCCGCCATGCTGGCGGCACCCCTCTGGGTCGTGCTCTCGCTTGCCATTGCCATCGTGGTGGGCATGGGGGTCGGCGACAGCTTCTTCTTCCTCAGCATGGAAGACCTGGGCGTGACCCGAGCCTTGACGCTCAGCCTGCTCAACCCCCTCCTCACGACGCTGACCGGGATTGTGCTGTACCGGGAGCCGCTGACCCCTCTGCGTCTGACGGCGATCGGGCTTGTGATCGGCGGGCTCGGCGTCATCATATCGGGAAAGAGCGAGGACGCCGTCGGATCGAGCCGGAGGGCCCGCCGGGGACTTCGGCGGGTCTTTCTTGGCGCCGGGTGCTGGGCCCTGAGCGCGACGATGGTGAAGCCTGCCCTCCTCGAGGTACCGGTGCTGGCCGGTACCGCGCTCCGGATTCCCATGGCCGGTGTGGTCCTGTGGCTGACACCCTGGTCACGCGGAACGGTTGCCGCCGTGCGCGAGAGCACGGTGGCGGAGCGCCGGCGGCTCGGGACGGTCTGCCTCCTGAATGCCCTGGGTTCGATCATGTTCACGGTCGCCATCCGCTCGGCGGGGGTGGCGATCGGGAACGCACTGGCCTCTACATCCCCGCTATTCGCGATCCCGCTGGAGATTCTGTTTTTGGGTCGGCACCCCTCACCGCGAACGATTACCGGGGCGGCGCTGACCGTCGTGGGGATCGCGTGTCTTGGGTTCTGAGTCCAATCAATCCATTTTAAACCGCCTTGCGTCTCCCACTCCCCCGATCCCCTGTCCCCCGCTCGCGGCCTCGCTGGCAGGTTCGAGCACCCGGATCGCGCATCTTGTAGTACACTCTCCGGCACTTTCAACAAGTTCACATAGGCAGCCACATGACCGATTACACACGGATCGCGCGAAAGATCACACTGGTATTGTTCCTGTCGCAGGGGCTCAGCTCTGCGGGATTCATCGCCGCATTTACGGTCAACGCGCTCGTCGCCGTGGATCTGACGGGGCATACGGCCATGGCCGGTGTGCCCGGGGCCCTCTACGTCCTGGGGCAAGGGTGCGGGTCCGTGATCTGGGGTTTCAGCATGGAGCGGATCGGTCGGCGGCGGGCACTGGCATTCGGCCAGGTCATCGGAGTGATCGGATCGGTGATCGCCATGGCCGCCGTGGTGGACCGCTCCTTCTTCTTCCTGGGCGGGCTTCTGCTGGTCGGTGTCGCTAGGAGCCTGTCGGAGAAAAAGCGGTGATACTCACGTCCGAACCTGAAGTGCCGAGGTTCACGTGGCCGCGGCGTCCCGGCGGCTCGGGGGACGGCGCGGCCACGCTCCGGCGACGTCCGGCGCGTCTGGCCCTCACG
>JAKPQH010000022.1 GCA_029580855.1 bacterium
CCCATCAGGTAGTGGAACGAGTCCACCGCGAGGATGGCCACCAGGCCCAGCAGGTAAAGGCCCACGATGGAACGCAGCAAACCGCGGGAGGCCGACCTGTAATCGATCCTGACCGGTTCTTCCGCCGCGCCGGCGTGAAAACCGCCAAATAGCGGAGACTCCGCTTCTTCTCGTTTCGCCACCCTTGAAACCTCCGTTTCGCTTACAAGCATACAACGTACGGCGGAACGGTTGGTGCCCGCCCGTTTCAATCACAGGGGCTGCCCGGCTCGACGGAAACGGCATTCCCGAGGGGCCAGGCCCCGGCCATGAACGCCAGGTGGAACGTTGGAACGGCGTGGACGCGATTAGAGATTTCTTCGAGTCCCCGTCGGGGCCTCGAGGACGCCGGGCAAGGGCGGCAACACGATAGTCGCTAACGTGCTCGAGCGCCTGGGGCGCGACCGCGGGGCCAGGTCTCGAGCGGTGCAATTCAGGACAGCGGAGGTATCCATCCCCGCTCTTCGTACCACCGTACGCTGGCGTTCCAGCCCTCGGAGAACTCCGGGTAGCGCAGGCGGTAGCCGAGAGCCTTGAGCCTGGAGTTGTCGAAGTCGTAATCACCCCGCCCGAACGCCGCGAACCCGGGGTCGAACCGGGGGCTCAGCGCCGGAACGAGACCGTGTTCGATCACCACCCTGTCCCAGGCACGCTGGAGGTATTCGTTGAGCCGGAAGAAGAACCGGGAGGGCAGGTGCATCCCGAGGCGGGCGATGATGGAGACGAATAGGTCCGGGACCGGGAGCACCCTGGCCGATGCAACGCCGATCGAATCGAGTATGGTCTCCACGAGTTCGCCGACACACATGCTGGAGTCGTCCGACACGTTGTACGCCTCTCCCACCGCTTCCTCCCGCTCCATCACGTGGACAGCCGCGCCGGCGATGTCCCTGACGTGGACCATGTTAGCCACAAAGCCTTTCTTCGGCAGTGGAACCTTCCTGACCCCGAGTTCACGGATCATGACAGGGACGGCGAGGAACAGCCCCATGATGTAGACGCAATCGGGCCCGTACACCGCGGTCGGTCTTATCACCGAGACGGGCAGGCCGTGTTCCCGCCAGGCCCGCAGGGCCGCGCGCTCACCGAAGAGCTTGGTGATCCCGTAGAGGTTGATCGGTTTCTGGCGGTGGTCTTCTCCGACGGGCGAGCGCTCCGGCGGACCGTAGGTGTCGCACGAGGAGAAGTGCACGAACCTTCTGACCCCCGCTTCCGCCGCCGCCTCGCAGGTGTTGACGGTGACGTGGTAATTGGCGAGCAGGTACGACTCCCGGTCCAGGTAGAAGTTCATGCGGGCGGCCGTGTGAACGACCATGTCCACACCTGTCATCACGGACGCCGCCTGGTCTTTCCTGGAGAGGTCAGCGGTGACGATTTCGCAGCCGAGCGGCTCGACGCGGCTGAAATCGGCCGTGGCGAGGTCCGTTGCGCGCACGCCGTAACCGCGTGTGAGCAGCTCCTCGATCACGTATGGACCGATGAACCCGCAGGAGCCCGTGACCAGGACGGTCTCGTCAGGCAAGAGGACCATCTCCCTTCAAAGGCGGTATCGGTGCCCGCAAGGCGCCGCGCGACGCCGGAGATCGAGGGTGTAGACGTCAAGATCGAGGGGTACAGCGGACCTCGCCTGGCCAACCGCACGCGATGGCGAGCCGCCCCGCCTGAAAGACCCCCGCTCCGCTGCCAGTCCGCTGTCCCCCCGCATCGGCAGAATTCTCTAACACGGCTGAATCGATGTCAAACATGGAAGCGGCGGGATCCGGAGTGCCCGAGGCCCTATAATCCTGGGTGAGCGGCACGCATCGGCGCGAGCAACGGAGGTGAAGGTCGCAGATGTATATCGCGGTGGTGGGCGCGGGCGAATGCGGGCGGTCGCTGGAGGACCTCGCATACCGGACCGGCCTGGAGATAGCGAAGCGTGGGCACGTGCTGGTATGCGGTGGCCTCGGCGGCGTGATGGACGCCGCGGCGCGTGGAGCCCACGACGCCGGCGGCGTCTCGGTAGGGATCCTGCCGGATGCCGGAAGGTCCCGGGCGAGCCGCTGGCTTACCGTCAGCGTCCCCACGGACATGGGACAGGCGCGCAACGCGCTGGTTGTCCTCGCCGGGGACGCGGTGATAGCGGTGGGGGGCGGCTACGGCACTCTTTCCGAGATTGCCCTGGGCTTGAAGATGGGCAGGACGGTAGTCGGCCTCGATACGTGGGACCTCGGGCGCAGGGGCCCGGCCGCCGAAGGCATCGTGCTCGCGGACGACCCGGCGCAGGCAGTGGACATCGTGGAGCGTTCGACCTGAGCCCGATTCAGTCCGGGCCGCCGCCCGTCGCCCGCCCGAAAGAGACTCCGACCACCCCGGCGCAAAGCAGTCCGAATACCCCGACGCCGAGGAACGTGGACTTGAATCCCAGCGCCGAGCTGAGCGGGCCTGTTATCATGGCTCCGACGGCGATTCCGCCCTCGAACGCCGCGAGAAAGGTCCCGAAAGCGCCGCCCAGTTCGTTCGAGGGGAAGTTGTCCGCCAGCAGGGCGGTTATCGCGGGCGTATGGTATGCGAAGCCGGCGCCGTACACCGCGGCCGTCAGGCACAGCATCCATGTGTTGGTCGTGAAAGCGAGCATCACCAGAGAAACGCCGAGCGTGGCCACTGATGCGGTTATTGCGGTTCGCCGCCCGACCCTGTCGGGCACCGATCCGGCGAGAAGGCGGAAGAGGATGAGCGTTCCCTCGGAGACGGTGAAGAACAGCGCGTAACTGGCGATGTGGTGGGACCTGGCGAATACGGGGATAAAAGTCTCCGCGGACCCCAGCGCCACCGTCCCACCGAACGCCGCCAGGCAGACCAGGGCAATAAGCCCGCGGTGCGGCGCGGTGACGCGCGGGATGTCCACGGGCCCCTCGACCTCCTCGGCGCGGCTCTCGGAGACGAACGCGGCGAAGACGCATGATGCCGCGGCGGCGGCAGAGGCGACTACGAAGACGGCCGTGTAATCGAACGCGTCGAGGAGGAACACCCCCAGCAGGGGCGCGAGCATTATCCCGGCGTTGAAGGCGGTCTGGTACCAGGCCATCGACTGCCCCCTGCGTGCGGGAGGAGAGGTGTCCCCGACAAAGGTGAGCGCCGCGGTGTGAAAGCAGGCAACCCCGACTCCTTCGAAGAGCAACACCAGGAGCAGTGGGATCGTGGCGCGGGCTACGATGAGGGCCAGCGGGCCGGCTACGAAGACGAGGGAGCCGAAAATCATAAGGGGCTTGCGTCCTATGGCGTCGGACTTTCGCCCGATATAAGGGCGGACGAGCATCGAGGCCACGGTGATCGACCCGATCAGGACGCCGACCTGCGTCCTTCCCATGTCTCCGACTTCGAGCATGTAGAGGGGCAGCACGGGGATCACCATGTACAGGCTTGCCATGAAGCAGAAGCCGGAGACGAACAGCAGCACGAAGTCCCTGGTCACGACCTCGGACAGCCATACCCCTCGGCCCGGCCTCTCACTGCCTTCACGGTTTCTCATTCTGCGATTATATTGCTTCGCGCCGGCGGCCTCCCGGCAGCGCCGCTGTTGTAGACTGTCTTCATGCGGATCGTGATCGCGCCTGACAAATTCAAGGGCAGCCTCAGCGCCGTGGAGGTCGCCGGTGCCATGGCCCGGGGGGTGAAGGCTGTGCTCCCGAGCGCCGAAGCGGTCATCTGCCCGATGGCCGACGGGGGTGAAGGCACCGTCGACGCGATTGCCGGGGCGACCGGAGCGGAAGTGCGCCTCGAGCGGGTCGCCGGGCCGCTGCCGGGACAGGAAGTGGAGGCCGCATGGGCGTTTCTGCCCGGAACGGGGCGAGGCGAGCCGTCGGTCGCGGTAATCGAGATGGCCCAGGCGTCCGGTTTCTCCCTGGTGCCCGAGCGCCGGCGTGATCCCACCGTTACCACGACGCTGGGCACCGGTCAGCTCGTCCTGGCGGCCATGGACGCCGGCTGCGGGAGGGTGATAGTCGGCATAGGCGGCAGCAGCACGGTTGACGGAGGCGCCGGCATGGCCCGGTCGCTGGGCTACAGGTTTCTCGACGCGCACGGAGAGGAGCTGTCGGCGGAAGGCGGTTCCCTCGGCGAGATCAGGTCGATCGACGCGAGCGGCCGGGACGCCAGGATCGACACGACGGAGTTCGTTGTGGCCACCGACGTCGATAGCCCGCTGCTGGGTCCGCGCGGCGCCGCCCGGGTATTTGCCCCTCAGAAAGGGGCCACTCCCGCCCAGGTGGCGCGGCTGGAGGCGGGACTGGAGAACCTCGCCGGCCTGATCGCGGAGCAACTGGGGGTGGACGTCGCGTCCGTTCCCGGAGGCGGCGCCGCCGGAGGGCTGGGCGCCGGCCTGGTGGCGTTCTGCGGCGCCCGCGTCAGGAGCGGCGTAGAGCTGGTTGCGGAGATGACGTCGCTGGCAGGATTGACAGGAGGGGCGGACCTGGTGCTGACCGGCGAGGGAAGCTATGACGGCCAGACGGCGCGCGGCAAGACGCCCCAGGGTGTCGCGGACATCGCGGCCGCGGCCGGCGTGCCCTGCGTGATCGTCGCGGGTCGCGTGGAGGAGGGTGCCGACGGCGGCACCGCGCCGGTCTTCTGTGTCGCGCCCGGCCCGATGAGCCTGGAGGACGCGATGCGGGACGCCGGGCGCCACGTGGCCCGAGGAACCGCGAGGTTGATGAGGCTCCTCCTCCTGATGGCCGGTTCCAGCGGAGGCGGCTCCTGAACGAGGGGCGACGGCGCGCGGAAAACCACCGATTCGGCGGATGATCGCGTGCGGCGGTGGACGCGGCGCAGGGACCGCTCCCGAGTTCCGGGCAGGTCCTGAGTTGCTGTATAATGACATGACGTCACACCCTCCCCGGCGGGAGGGGGTGGCTTCGTACTCATGGGGCTGGCACCGTCGGCGCCCGCGGCTTTACTGGAGAGAACTTGAGCGACGCGGACTTCACCCAGGCGGGCTCCGGGGAGGAACTCCCCGAAGCGTTCACTCGTAACGCCCTGCTGTTCATCATCAACGCGCATGCCGCGACCGTCAACATGCGCCTTTACCCGCCGACGAGCTCGATGGTCACGGAGACTTTCGACAAAGCGCGCGAAGCGATCGAGGTGTCGTTCGAGCATGCGGACGTAATCAGCGTGGCCACCATAGAGAACAGCCTGATGATAAACAACGTCCGCCTGCCGGACGTCGAGCAGCAGAAGGCGCCGGTGAGGTCATTCGTGGCGTGGATGAACGAGCACGGGCTGTCCACCATCGAGTTGCGCCAGGGCCTGACCGGTGATGAGCTCCAGACGTTCTTCTCCGTTCTCGCCGAAGCGGGCGACAGCCGGGACCTGTCCTGGCTGGCCGAGGAGCTCAAGGGACAGGGCGTGGAGCACATAACGGTGAACCAGCGCGTCTATGTGGCGGTCACCACCAGCGACACGGGCGAGATCATCGGGGGGATCCAGGGCGCCGCGGCTCCCCTGGACGCGCTCAAGGACGAGCTGCTGATGCGCTACCTGATGGGCAAGGTCGACCTGGGAACCGTGGAGGACCGCGAGCTCGTCGACGTCCTCTCGGACGCCGGAAAAGTGGGGGGCCTGCTGTCGCGCTTCCTGGGAGAGGAAGGCAGCGAAGGCGGCGTCTACATGAAGAGCCAGAAGGCGGAGGAAGCTCTCAACAGCCTCAGCCAGATGGTCGAGGAGATAGACGACGAGGACCTCAGGCGGTCGATGGGAGACCAGATAACCAGGGTTATCGCCGAGATGAGTCCCCGCGAGATGACGAGCGTGCTGTCCGGGAGGGCCCCGGAGAACCTCAACATCAGGCACGTCCGCGAGAATGTCATCACCATGCTCTCGGACAACCAGTTGCTGGACATGATCGACTCTCTCATCGACGAGTACACCGAGATGAAAGACGAGTCCGGTGAGCTGGAGACGGAATGGACAGTGCAGCGTCTCAAGGACCTCAACGAGCTCCTCTCGGACGTCAGGGGAGAGCGCGGTGAAGAGATCGGCGAGGCTATCGACAGGAAGCTGGACGACGCCGGCATACAGGAGGAGCGTGATCCCGGGACGGGGACGCGCGTGCTCTCGGCGTACCAGATGCTCGGCGGGCCGCTCGAGGAGGAGGACATCGACCTCGGGGAGGGTATCGACAAGACCGTGCCCAGGCAGATACGGCAGCTCTACGCGATGGACGAGTCGGACCTTGCCGCGGGGATGCTGCTCAAGCTGGCGGAAAGCCTTACCCAGGATTCCGAGGCAGTGCGCAGGTACGCCGGCGCGCTCGTCAAGGAGACGGTAGAGGGGCTCGATGAAGAACACGCGCTGAGGGCGCTCGAAGTCATCGGTCCGCGGGTCCTCGAGGGCGTGAAACGGGAGAGGGACTACAAGGCGTTCGTCCTGCAAATCGACATGGCCGTGAGGATGGCCCGGTTGTTCATGAAGGACGGAAGGGCGGAGGCTGCCGTGCAGGCGATCGAGGTCGTCAACACGGAGGGCGCCGGGGAGTCGGACAAGGGTGACGAGTTGCGGAAATACGCCGCCTCCGCGTCGGAGGGGCTCATGGGGTCGGAGGGCGTGGTTGACGCCGAGGCCATACTGCTCGAGGACGACCCGGTAAAACGACGGCAGACCGTCCAGGCGCTTGCCGCCCTGGGGCCCGCCGCCCTGTCGCCGCTGTTGAGCGTGGTCAAAGACAGGGGCCAGGTCGAGCTCCGGGACCGTGCGCTCGAGGCGATACGTTTCGCCGGAGAGCCCGGGGTGGTCGCGCTGCTGGAGGAACTGGAGAAAGAGAACCCCTGGTATATATACAGGAACGTCCTCAACGTGGTCGCCGACCTGAGGATCGAGGCAGGGCTGCCGCAGGTTATGGCGCTCGCGCAGAACCCCGACGAGAGAATACGCCGCGAAGCGGTACGGACGCTTGCCCGGATAGGATCGACGGGTTCCCTGGAAACGGTGCTGGACGCGGCCGGCGACCACAGCGTCGCGGTGAGACGCACCGCCGTCAGGGTTCTGGGGATGTTCGGGGACAGGAGCGTCGCCGGCTACCTGGTGGATATCATCAACGGACAGGGGTTGAGAGGAAAAGAGGAAGACCAGGGCGTCGTCGAAGCGGCCTGCCTGGCCCTGGGCGACCTCAAGGATTCCGAGTACGTCCCGCACCTGACCGAGCTTCTCGGCAAGGGAGGCTTGTTCAAAAAGAGCAGGCCCGACGAGATCAGGGCGGCGGCCTGCATTGCCCTGGGGAACCTGGGGGACGACAGCGTGGCCGGGGTCCTGGAGAAGGCGTCCAGGGACCCGAGCGTGATGGTCAGGGGCAGCGCGGAAAAAGGCCTCAGGAAGCTGCGGGGGGAGCAGCAGGCTGCCGAAGACGCCACACCGGACGATATGACGGCGGCCGCAGCGCGGCCCGACGTCGCGGGTTTGCAGGGGACGGACGCGAAGGCCGGCGGGCTTCCGCCGCCGGAGCCTCTTTTCCCTCCGGTCGCGCCGGAGCAGCCCGTTCAGGAACAGCCGGAACCTCCGGTAGCTCCCGGGCCCGCGGCGCAGGTCCCGCCGGAACCTCCCGCAGGACTCCCCGCGCCGTCCCCGGAGCCGAAAGCGGAGGGCGCCCCCGCCGAAGAACCGGACACAGGGCGTGTCGAAAAGAAGCCGCAGGCTCTCGTTGAGCAGGCTCCCGCTACCGCGGAACCCCCGCCCGCCGGCGCCGAAACACCGCCCGGGCCCGTGCCGTCCGACCCGTACGTGCATGCCGGAGAAAGCGTGGTCGAGGAGATCGACTGGGACAAACCCGTCGCGGAAGCGGAGGTCCGGCCGGTGCCGCCCGAGGATGCCGTTGCGCCGGGGGAAGAGGCGGAGCCCGCCGACCCGTCCACGCTCGAGTATATTCTTGCGCAGCAGACGCCCGGCGTTCAGGACGGGGTGCAGCCGGAGGCGTACCCTCCCGTCGGAGCGCAAGAGGACGCAGGGTCGCCTCCCTCGGGGGACCCGTCGACGCTCGAGTACATCCTCACCGAGCAGGGCCCCGCGGAACTGCCTGAGCCGACGACCCCCGAGGATGCGGGGGACGGGCCGCAAGGCGCGAGCGAGGTGGACGCGTCGTCCCTTGAGGGGTTGTTGCTCGGAGAAGCAGGTCTTGCCACGCCGGAAGAAGCGCCCCCGGACCCACTGGTGCCGGGCGGCGTCCCGGGCCTGGCAGGCGTGGAAGAAATCGTGCCCGGCGACGAGGAGAGGGGACCCGCCAGGCTGACGCTCCAGCCGCTCTCCGAGGAGGAAACGCCCGGAAGCGCGGCGGTGCCGGGAGAGCAGGTCCCCCCTGAACTGACGGACCTCTGGCCCGCGGGCCCGCCCGGGGAGAACGATTACCCGGGCACGCGTGGCGCCGGGGAAACGGAGGCCGTCGCGCCCCCCGAGCCGCCGGAACCCCTGTTGCCCCCGGAACCGCCGACCGCCCCGCCGCCGCCCAGCGGGTGGAAGTAGGCGTTCGCAGGGGGCCCCGCGTTACCGGCGGGGGCCTGGCCGCTCTACCGTATCCAGCCGACCTTGACGAACCACTCGACCATGTCGCGGAGGCCCAGGCTGAAATCCGGGTACTCCCACTCGAATCCCAGCGCCTCGAGTTTGCCGCTGCTGATCCAGTAGCTGGACGACAGGTACCGCGCGCTCGACTCTTCCCATATCCGGATGCGGCGGTACCGCGGAAACTTGTTCTCCAGCCACCGCAGGTACCTTGCCGACCAGATGCCGGCCGGAAGCAGCCACGGCATCCGCAGGAAGGGGACCATGTGAACCTTTCGCCCGACCAGCAGCATTGAGATCTTCAGGAAGTCGAGCTGGCTGATGACCGTCGGATCGGAGACATTGTAGTCCTCGAAGACGGTGTCTTCCCTCCCGGCGAGGAAGTAAGCGGCGCGCCCGATGTCGCGCACGTGGCAGTTGACCATGAGGTAGTTGCGCAGGTCGAGCGGCAGGGCCGGAACGAGCCCCTCGGAGATGGCGATCACGATGCCGCCAATCCCGTAGTCGCTCCCAGGTCCGTACAGGGGCGCCGGTCGTATCACGGTCCAGCGGAGACCTTTCTCCCGGCCGAACCGCTGGAGTATCTGCTCCTGCTTCCATTTGGTTATCGAGTAATCATTGACCAGGAACGTCCCTCGCGGTTGATCGCCCGGGGTGTTCAGCGGCGTGCTGCGATCCTCGGTGAACGGCTGGTTCGCGGGATGTGCCAGGGGACGGTGGTACTCCTTGTCTTTGAGCCAGGGGCGCACCCCGTGCCCCCAGACGAGCTCGAAGAGTGACTTGAGCGGGTTGAGGGAGCTGTGGGCCATGTAGGGGTGGCCGTAAACCCCGGCGGTGGACCAGTGGACGACGCGGTCGACGCCAGCTTCGACCATGGCTTCACACAGGTTAGTCTGACCGTCGATGTTCACCTTCTTCAAGGCGGACATCGGCGCGGAGTAGTCGTACAGGCTGGCCGTGTGATAGACGGTCCCGACCCCGTCCAGGACCCTGAGAAGCGATTCCTTGTCGGAGAGGTCCGATGGTGCGAATTCAACGCCGGGCGCGTTCCAGTCGAGCCCGATGTTCCGTGCCACGATCTTGACCTTCTCGCTCTCGAAGGCGCGCTGGAGGTCCGTGCCGCGCACCGGCACGCCCTCGTCGGCCAGGATCTTGACCATGTGGCTTCCGGAGAAGCCGCACGCCCCGGTGACAAGCGCGGTTTTCATGTGTGTCCCTCCTGTCTTCGCCGATCACTTGATATTCTACACGATGTGGTCAGTACATGAAGAAGGTGTTATGGCGGCGGCAGGACGCGGGCTGAAAGCCGGCCGCCGCAGGTTCCCGGACGGATGCGTCGAAGCCGGGGGGAACCCGCAGGGAGAGGCGGATGGCCCGGTGTCCGCGAATGGTATCATGTGAACGTAGCTCTAGAGATTGGGGAGGTGCGAGATGCGCAGGCCGGCTAGCGTCCTCGCCCCGGCGGCACTGCTCGCGCTGGTGGTAGCGCTCGCGGCGGCGGGGTGCGGAAGCGGAGGTGCTTCAACCCCGACCTCGCCCCGGACGGCTCCACGGACCGCGCCGCGGACGCCCCCGGTGGACGGGCGCACCATGAGCGTCTTCTTCCTCAAGGGGGAGTCTGTCGAGCGGGTCGTCCGT
>JAKPQH010000023.1 GCA_029580855.1 bacterium
GTGCGCCAGCGACACGCGGCGCGGGCTGCCGGGCACCACCAGCGGCTGCGCCCCTTCCCGCTCCAGCGCCTCCAGCCGGGCGCGCGGGGCCATTTCCGAGACGGCGACGATCGTCGGCGCGGTGGACGCGCGGTTGATGACCTGCGCCCGGAGGGGCAGCCGCGCCAGGTTGTCCACGACCACCCGCGCGGGATCCCGCTGGTCCAGCCTTCCCAAACGGGTGGTGAGCATCGGGTCGTCCCGCAGGATGGTCCCGATCCCCACCAGGACGGCGTCCACTTCGTTCCGCAGATGGTGGACGTGCTGTCGGGCGCTCTCACCCGTGATCCACCGCGAGTCGCCCGTCTGCGTGGCGATCTTGCCGTCCAGGCTGGCGGCGGCCTTCAGGATGACGAAGGGCCGACCGGTCCGGATGAAGGTGAAGAAAGCCTCGTTGAGTTTTTTGGCATCCTGTTCCAGGACCCCCACATCCACGGTCACCCCGGCCGCGCGCAACGCCGCGAAGCCTTTCCCGCTGACCGCGGGGTTGGGGTCCTCGCAGGCGGCCACCACACGGCGAATACCCGCCTGGACGATACGATCGACGCAGGGCGGCGTTCGTCCGGTATGACAGCAGGGCTCCAGCGTGACGTAGAGCGTCGCGCCGGCCGCGGCCGACTCGGCGGCGCGCAGCGCCTGAGACTCCGCATGGTCGGCGCCCGCGAAGGCGTGAAACCCCTCGCCGACAACCGTTCCTTTGTCGACCACCACCGCGCCCACCATCGGGTTGGGACTGGTCCGTCCCCGCGCCTGTGCCGCCAGGTCTAGGGCGCGGCGCATGTACGCCCGATCGGCGTCGGAGTGTTGGTCTATGTGCTCGCAACTTTGCGTCATTTCACGCTTTTTCCGCGGCAAGGCTAGCACCGGGAGCCGACGGGTGTCAAGACGAAAGGCACCGCGGAGGGTACCCCGCGCCGACCGCCGCATCCCCCCGCGGCCGCTTGGATCGACCGGCGTCGCAAACGGCGAGCCGTCCCTACGAGAACAGCGCGGCGGCGAACTCCTGCGGGTCGAAGGGCTGGAGATCCTCGGGGGCTTCTCCGACGCCGACGTAGCGGACGGGGATCTGGAGGTCGCGCGCGATGCCGACCACGGCGCCGCCCTTGGCGGTCCCGTCAAGCTTGGTGACGATGATCCCGGAGAGCGCCACCGCCCGATGAAACTCACGCGCCTGCACCACCGCGTTGAGCCCCGTGGTGGCGTCGAGGACCAGCAGCGTCTCGTGGGGGGCGCCCGGGACGGCGCGCGCGATGACGCGGTGGATCTTCTTCAGCTCTTCCATCAGGTTGCTCTTGGTGTGCAGCCGGCCGGCCGTGTCCACCAGCAGCCGGTCTGCCTGCCGCGCCACGGCGGCCTTGCAGGCGTCGAAAACGACGGCCGAGGGGTCGGCACCGGCCTGATGGGCGATCACGTCGGCGCCGATGCGCTTCCCCCAGACCTGCAGTTGTTCGATGGCGGCGGCGCGGAAAGTGTCGCCTGCGGCCAGCAAGACGGTCTCGCCCGCATCGCGCGACCGCTTGGCGAGCTTGGCGATCGTCGTGGTCTTGCCGGAGCCGTTGGTGCCGACGAAGAGCATCACCAGCGGCGGTGCGGTCGGCAGACGCGGTGGGACGGCGGGGACGACCAGCAGCTCCGCGATGCGCTCGGCCAGAAGGGCGCGCATCCCCTCGACCGTGGCGACGCGCTGGCGATAAAACGCGCCGCGCGCCGACTCCATGACCGCGCGTGCCGCGGCCGGGCCGAGGTCGGAGGCGAGCAGGGCCTCCTCCAGCTCGTCGAGCTTCGTCTCGTCAACGGCGGTGCCGGAAAGGACGGCCTCGATCTTGCCGACGAGGCTGTCGCGGGTCTTCCGCAGGCCGTCGCGGAGGCGGGAGAAAAATCCGGAACGCGCCGGGGGAGCCTCGGAGGACATCTAGGCGGCGGCCTTCATCCGGACCGAGATCACCTTGGACACGCCTTCCTCCTCCATGGTGATTCCGTAGAGGAGATCCGCCGCCTCCATCGTCCGCTTGTTGTGGGTGATGGCGATGAACTGCGACTGCTGCGCCATCTCGCGGATCACCCCCACAAAGCGCTCCACGTTGGCGTCGTCCAGCGGCGCGTCGACCTCGTCCAGGACGCAGAAGGGGCTGGGGCGGACCGCAAAGAGCGCCAGCAAAAGCGAGAGGGCCGCCAGGGCGCGCTCGCCACCGGAGAGGAGCGAGAGGACGGTGGCCCGCTTGCCGGGGAAGCGGACCAGCATCTCCACACCCGGCTCGTCGTCGCCGGGGGCGGGGGCCTCGACGTCGGCCTGGATGGGTTCCACGAGCTTGAGCTGGGCGCTGCCCCCGCCGATCAGACGGCGCCAGAAGTGGTCGAATTGCCGGTTGACGGCCTCCAGCGTGGAGTCGAAGAGCGACCGGATCGTCTTGTTGATCTCGCCGATAGCCTGCCGCAGGGAGGCCACGGACCGGGTGAGGTCTTCCGCCTGCGCGGTGAGGAACTCGTAGCGCTGGCAGAGCG
The DNA here is from genome assembly GCA_029580855.1 of bacterium. Taxonomy (GTDB): domain Bacteria; phylum Methylomirabilota; class Methylomirabilia; order Methylomirabilales; family 2-02-FULL-66-22; genus 2-02-FULL-66-22. The sequence continues at coordinate 2,542 of JAKPQH010000023.1, forward strand.
CCTGGTATTCTTCCAGGGCGCCGAGGTTGGCGGGGCCCAGCTCGGTCAGCTTCAGCCGGAGCTCCTCCAGCTCCGTCTTAGCTGTCTCGACCCCCAGATCGGCGGCGGCGAACCGTTCGCGCAACTCGACCGTGCCGAGGCCGTGCGTCTCCGCCAACTCCAGTTCCAAGCGGGCCATGGTGGCCTTCAGCTCGCCCCGCCGGGTGTCCAGAGCGGCCACCGCGGCGGACAGTTCCGCCTCCTCGCGGCGCTTGGCGCGCAGCTCGTTTTCGAGGCGGCCGACGGCCTCCTGACCGGCGGCCCGGGCCTCCTGGGTCCGGAGGAGCGTGGCCTGGCACGTTTCCTCGTCGCACCGCAGCCGTGCGAGGTCCTCGCGCAGCCGATCCCGCCCGGTCTCTTGCGCGGCGCGCAGCGCGGTGAGCTCCGCGGCCTCGCGCGTGAGGTGGCCGATCTGCTCCTCGGCCGCCTGCAGCTCCTGCCGCATGCGCGCCAGATCCCGCAGCGTCTCGTCCCGGCGGGCGGCGCGGGAAGCCAGGGACACCCGCTGGTCGTTGAGGCTGGCGGCGGCCTCTTCCCGCCGCTCGCGCAACTCGGCCACCTCACGCTCCCGGCCCGCGATGTCACCGTGCACGTCGGCAATCCGGGTCTCGCCGTCGGCGAGCGCCGCGCGTAGCACATCCGTGTCACGCTCGATCCTGACCAGGTCCGTCTCCACGGTCTGCAGTTCGAGACCGAAGAGCTCCAACTGCTGACTCAACCGCTGCTCGTCGGCGCGGCGAGCGGCCAGATCCTTTTCGATGGCGAGCAGGTCCAGGTCCGCCTGTCGCTCCGCCATGGCGGCGGTCTCCACGGCGCGTTCCGCTGAGGTCGCGTCCTCGGACACGATGGCCAGCGCCTCGCGCAGGCCGGACAGGCCGACCTCGCTGATGGCCAGGGCCTCCTCCAGCTCCTTGAGCTCGCGCCGCTGGCCCAGGAGCCCCTGCGGCGCCGGCGTCCCGCCGGTGAGGGTGCCGCGATGGGTCAGCACCTCGCCCGCCAGCGTGGCCAGGGTGAACGGTCCGGGCAGCTCGCGGGCGATGGCCAGCGCCGCGTCGAGATCGCTCACGATGACCGAGTCCGCCAGGAGGTCGGCCACCCAAGGCGCGGCCCCTTCCGCGGACCGGATCACGTCCAGCGCCAGTCCCTCCACGCGCCCCAGCAGCTCCTTGGGAAGATCGGCGATCTGCGCTGCCAACTCCCCGCGCAGTCTGTGACCCCACGTGCCCTCGCCGGTCGGCCTGGGCCCCACCAGCGTCGCGCGGCCCTGCCCGGAACGGAAGAGGTGCGCCAGCGCCTCCTGCGCCTCTCCCCAGGTCTGGACGCGCACCCCCTGGAGCTGCGCGCCGAGGATGGCCTCCAGCGCCTTTTCGTGCCGGGGCGCGGTTTCCAGCGCCTCGGCTAACGGACCCAGGATGCCGCGCACGCGCCGGTCCCGACCCGCCTGCAGCAGGAGCTTGTTGCCCTCCGAGAAGTCGGCGAACTCCAGCCGCAGTTCGCGGAGGGAGCTGAGGCGGCCGCGCTGGCGCTCGACGTCCCCGACGAGGCCCGCGATCTCGCGCTCCAGGTGCCGACGGGCCTCGCGCGCCCGCGCCGCCTCCACCTGTGCCGCTTCCCGATCCGCCAGGGCGCGGCCCCGGCGATCGGTGGCCTCCTGGCGCCGGGTCTCCTCGGCGGTCGAGGAGGCCTCGGCGCCATCCCGCTGACTGGCGGCCTCGGCTTGCTGGAGGCGCAGCCGCTCCGTTTGCGCCGTCATCTGCCGGTGGCGCTCGAGCAGCGTGGCCAGCTCATTCCGTTTGAGGGCCAGCTGGCCGGACTGGTGGGCAGCCTGGTGGCGCAGCCGCTCCAGCGCCGCGGCCGCCGTGGCGAGGATGGCCTCGGTCTCCCGCAGCGCCCGCCCGTCCGCCTCCAGCTTGGCTTCCGACACGGCTATGTCCCGGTCGTGCTCCGCGGCGGCCGTGGCGCCGTCCTGGATCGACGCCAGGAGCCGCTCCGCGGTCCGCCCCAGGTCGGCCAGCGCAGACTCGTGCTCGGCCTGGCGCCGTTCGGCGTCCCCGAGCTGCTGCGTGAGATTGCGGAACTCGGCCTCGTCCCGGTCGATCCGGCTGCGCACGTCGAAGAGGGCTTCCTGGGCGGCGGTGACGGCGCGCTCCTCGGCCACGGCCTGCAGGCGGCGCTCTTCCACGAGGGCCTCGGCGGAGCCGATACCGGCTCGGATCCCGGTCAGAAGCTGCTGCTCCGGACCGAGGCGCCCCAGGATGCTCTGCAGCTCCTCCCAGAGCGCCGTGTGCTCGCGGTGCTTGAGAAAGAGCTTGAGCTCCGTGCAGCGGAGGTCCAGTTGCTTGTACCGCTCGGCCTTGTTGGCCTGGCGCTTGAGCGAGTTGCGCTGCCGCTCGACCTCGGCGATCACGTCCCGGATGCGCAGGAGGTTCTGCTCGGTCGACTCCAGTTTGCTGCCCGCCGCGCGCCGCTTGGTCTTGTACTTCATGATGCCGGCGGCTTCTTCGATCAGGACGCGACGATCGGCCGGCCGGGCGTTCACGATGCTGCCGATGCTGCCCTGCTCGATGAGGGCGTACGGCTCGCCCGCCAGACCGGTGTCGATGAACAGGTCGGTGATGTCCCGGAGTCGGCACGGCACCTTGTTCAGCAGATATTCGCTCTCGCCGGACCGGTAGAGACGCCGGGTCACGTTGACCTCTTCGTACTCGGTGGGAAGCGCACCGCCGTTTCGCGTGAACGTCAGCGACACCTCCGCCAGGCCGAGGGGTTTGCGGCGGCCGTTGCCGGCGAAGATGAGATCGTCCATCCGGTCGCCGCGCAAGAGCTTGGCGCTCTGCTCTCCCAGCGCCCAGCGGATGGCGTCGGACACGTTGCTCTTTCCGCAGCCATTGGGACCGACGATGCCGGTCACGCCGGGCTCAAACGACAGGTCGACTTTGTCGGCAAAGGATTTGAAACCGAAAAGGGAGATTTTTGTCAGGTGCATCTTTGGAGCATCCGCCTCCGGACGGAGAGCCCGCGGGGCACAAAACCGCCTTCGAATTTTTCAGACGCTATCACGCGCGGGAAGGGGGTGTCAAGACCAAATACAATCGCTGGGGTCTAATACGAAACCGCTCTACGAGATGTTGTGGGGCGCCGGACCCATTTCCTCGAAATCCAGCAGCGCCAGGCGGGCGGCCTCCTGTTCGGCGGCCTGCCGGCTGCCACCCTCCGCCTCGATCCGGATCTCTCCATGCGGACCGCGAACCGTGACCGAGACTCGAAACGTCGGGTGATGCGCGGGCCCGCGTTTCTCGATGAGCCGATACGCCGGAAGCTTCTCCTGCCGCGCCAGCGCCGCCATCTGCAGGGCCGACTTGGCATCCACCGCGGGGCGCGCCGCCGAATCTTTGTCCTGCCCGGTCACCCGCGCCGCCAGCGCACGGATGGCATCGAATCCGCCGTCTTCGACCATGGCGCCCAGGACGGCTTCCAGAAGCTCTGCCAGGACGCGTTGGCTCGGCCCGGCGGGGGTCGAACCCGGGGTGGGGAGGTTGAGCCGCCGGGCCAGACGGGCGAGCCCGCCCCGGCTCGACCAAGTCGCGCGCCGCCGGGTCAGATCTCCCGGCGCGCCCTCGGGATGAGCCCGGAAGACGGCGAGCGCCAACGCGAAGTTCCAGGCGGCGTCGCCGAGGAACTCGAGCCGTTGACGGGCCGCGGCGGTCTCCGGGGTGAGCGGCTGCTTGAGCGCGCTGAGCGCGAGGCGGAGCAGGCCGACATCCCGGAAACGGTGGCCGAGCGATTCCTGCAACGCCTCTAGCGCGAATTCGACCCTCGGGTTCGCGTCCTGAGGAACGAATGTCATGCGGCTGCGTGCTCCGGCGCGGCGCTGCGCCCCGACGGGGACCGCTCAGGCGGCGGGATGGGCCTCCGATGGGGGAGCCAGTCGCGCCTGCAGTGTCAGGACGTCGGCCTGGATCTCTTCCGCAAGCCGATAGAACGGCGCGAGGTCCTCGACGTCCAGCGGGGTGGTGCGCCCGTACTGATGGAGGCCGTAGAGGCCGAACTCCAACAGCTTGAGCTTCTGCAAGATGCCGTCGAACCCGTCCGTCACCAGGGACGACGGTATGCCCGCGCCGGGCCCCGGACGCACGGCGGCGTCGCCACCCGATTCCTGGTTCACGCTGGTATCCTTTCGCGGCACCGCGGTCCCCCGCCGCGTTGCGTCGCTCCCGGCGGCCCGGGGACGACGCCGAACCGGCTTCCAGCATACACCGGGAACCACCGGAGCGCCACGTCGGGTGCGGACACGCGGGCGGAAATCGCTTGACAGCGTTTTGGCAATTCTCTAGACTGCGCCCGATTTCGACACGGGGGGAGGCTGCATGGCAAGCCCTGACATCGTGACTCTGACCGACGCCGATTTCGAGACCCAAGTCAAGGCACATCCCCGCCTCTTGGTGGATTTCTGGGCGGAGTGGTGCGGGCCGTGCCGCATGATCGCTCCCGTTCTCGAGGAGCTGGCGGGCGAGTACAAAAACCGGCTGACGATCGGCAAGGTGAACGTGGACGAAAACCGCCAGGTGGCGGCGCGTTTCGGCATCCGGAGCATTCCCACCCTGCTGCTGCTGCGGGACGGCCTCCGCGTGGATCAGATCGTCGGGGCGCACCCCAAGGCGACGATCAAGAGCAAGGTGGACCAGTTCCTCAGCGCGGCGTGAGCGAACGGCGACTGCGATGATCCGCACCCCGCACGCGCGTTCAGCTTTTTTCCCGACCCATCGCTGGTGACCGCCGGCCCGTACCCCGTTCTGTCTCTGATGGTCACTCGCATTTCATCGATTGGTTTCGCCCCGGCGCACCCCACCGACCCCGTTGGCTCAAGGGTGGCACCGTGTACACGCCGAGTCTCGAGCAGTTCCGCGGCCTGGCCCGACAAGGCAACCTGATCCCGGTCTCGCGGCAGATCCTCGCGGACATGGAGACGCCGGTCTCCGCGTTCCGCAAGATCGACAGCGGGAACTACGCCTTTCTCCTGGAAAGCGTGGAGGGCGGCGAACAGTGGGGACGCTACAGCTTTCTGGGAAGCAACCCGAGCCTGGTGGTGCGGGCGCGGGGTGAGCGCGTCGAGATCCTGCAGGGGCAGGGGGCGGAGGGTTTGGGCGATATCCGGGATCCCTTTGCCGCCCTCCAGCGGACCCTGGCGCAGCACCGGGCCGTGGCCGTGCCGGGACTTCCGCGGTTCACCGGAGGCCTGGTGGGGTATCTCGGTTACGACACCGTCCGGCATCTGGAGCGCCTGCCCTCCACCGCCTCCGCGGATCTGGGGTTCCCGGATGCCCTCTTCCTGCTCACCGACACGCTGCTGATCTTCGACAACGTGACCCACCGGATCACGGTGGTGTCCAACGCCGCCGTGGGCGATGAGAGCGATCGTGGCGTAGAGCGCACCTACCGGGAATCGCAGCAGAAGATCGACGCCATCATCGCGGCCCTGCGGCGACCCGTGGGCGCCCCCGCGGGTTTCACCGGCTCCGTCGCGCCCGCGGAGCCCGAGTCCACGTTCACCCGCCAACGGTTCTGCGAGGCGGTGCGCAAGGCCAAGGCCTATATCCAGGCGGGCGACGCGATCCAGGTGGTTCTGTCCCAGCGCCTGGCCCTCCGGACCGAGGCGGACCCCTTCGACGTGTACCGCGCGCTGCGCGTCGTGAATCCCTCCCCCTACATGTACTACCTCCGTCTCGGCGATCTGAAGGTCGTGGGCAGCTCGCCGGAGATGCTGGTGCGGCTCGAGGGGGAACGCATCGACCTTCGGCCCATCGCGGGTACGCGTCCGCGGGGAGCGTCGGAGGACGAGGATCGCGCGCTGGCGGCGGAGCTCTTGGCGGACCCCAAGGAGCGGGCCGAACACATCATGCTGGTGGATCTGGGCCGGAACGACGTGGGGAAGGTGGCCCGGGCCGGGAGCGTCTCCGTCTCGGACCTGATGACAGTGGAGCGATACTCGCACGTCATGCACCTCGTCTCCCACATCCGCGGGTTGGTGGAGCCGGGACGCGACGCCTTCGACGTCCTGGGGGCGTGCTTCCCAGCCGGGACGGTGACGGGTGCGCCGAAGGTTCGGGCCATGGAGATCATCGAGGAGCTGGAGCCGGTGCGGCGCGGCCCCTACGCGGGGGCCGTGGGGTACGTGAGCTTCTCGGGCAATCTGGACACCTGCATCACCATCCGCACGATCCTGTTCTCGCGCGGGATGGCCTGGATCCAGGCCGGCGCCGGCATCGTGGCCGATTCGGTCCCGGAGCGCGAGTACGAGGAGACCATGAACAAGGCGCGTGCGCTGCGGCGGGCCATCGAGCTGGCGGAGGCGGGGCTGGAGTAAAGGTTCGATGGTTCGGCGGTTCGGCGGTGCGCGGAACGGTCGAACCGCCGAACCATCGGCCCGCCGAACCATGGAACCGCCGAACCGGAGTGTCCATGCTCCTCATGATCGACAACTACGACTCTTTCACCTACAACCTCGTGCAGTACCTGCGGGAGCTGGGCGCCGAGGTGATCGTGTATCGAAACGACCGCATCGGTATCGACGAGATCCGCGCGCTCCGCCCGGAGCGCATCGTGCTCTCGCCCGGGCCGCGCGCTCCCGCCGAAGCGGGGATCTGCTGCGATGTCATCCGGTCGTTCGGCGCGAGCACCCCGATCCTCGGGGTCTGCCTCGGCCACCAGTGTATCGGCGCCGCCTACGGGGGCCGCATCGTCCGCGCCCGCCGGCTCATGCACGGGAAAACGTCCTCCATCCACCACGACGGCCGCGGGGTCTTCCGCGGGCTGCCCAGCCCGTTCGAGGCTACGCGCTACCACTCGCTCCTCGTGGAGCCGGAGACGATGCCGGGGTGCCTCGAGGTGTCCGCCCGGACCGTCGACGGGGAGGTCATGGGCGTGCGGCACCGCGCGCATCCCGTCGAGGGGGTCCAGTTTCACCCGGAATCCATCCTCACGCAGGCCGGCAAGGACTTGCTGGCGAACTTCCTGGCCGGGTCCCGGACCGAAGGGGAGCCGTCATGATCGTCGAGTCGATTCGGAAGGTGGTGGACCGGAAGGACCTGACCCGCGACGAGGCCTTTGCGGTCATGCACGCCATCATGTCGGGCCAGGCGACGGACGCCCAGATCGCGGCGTTTCTCACCGCGCTCCGCATGAAGGGGGAGACGGTGGAGGAGTTGATCGGCTTCGCCCGCGTGATGCGCGAGAAGGTGTCGCCGGTCAAGACGCGCGCGCGCGTCCAGACCTCGCTGTCCGGGACGGATCGCGAGATGCTGGTGGACACCTGCGGCACGGGCGGGGACGCGACGGGGACGTTCAATGTCTCGACGGCCACCGCCTTCGTGGTCGCGGGCGCGGGCATCCCGGTGGCCAAGCACGGTAATCGATCGGTCAGCAGCCTGTGCGGCAGCGCGGACGTGGTCGAGGCTCTGGGCGTCCGGCTGGATCTGACCCCCGAGCGGGTCGGGCGGTGCGTGGACGAGGTCGGGATCGGCTTTTGCTACGCGCCGCTCCTCCACAAGGCCATGAAGTTCGTGATGCTGGCGCGGCGCGAGATCCGGATCCGCACCGTGTTCAACATCCTGGGCCCACTGACCAACCCGGCGCATGCCACGGCGCAGGTGATCGGGGTGTACGACGGCGCCTTGACGGAGGTGATGGCTCAGGTGCTCAAGGAGCTGGGGACGACGCGGGCCTTCGTCGTCCACGGCGAGGACGGGCTGGACGAGCTGTCGACCACCGGCCCCAGCCGCGTGGCGGAGCTCCGGGACGGCCAGATCCGGTGCTACACCGTGCAACCCGAGGACTTCGGTCTGCCGCGGGTCGGCCTGGCGGACTTGAAGGGCGGCAGCGCGGCGGACAACGCGGAGATCGTCCGGCGCGTCCTGGCCGGCGAACGCGGCCCCAAACGGGACATCGTGGTTCTGAACGCCGGCGCGGCCATCGTCGCCGGCGGCAAGGCCCCGGACATCGCCGCCGGCATCGCCCTGGCAACGCAGGCCATCGACAGCGGCGCGGCGCGCGACCGGCTGGCCCGCCTGGTGGAGTACTGCCAGCGTTGAACGGAAGAGGCGTCCGATCGTCGACGGGTCGGGAGCATCAGATCGTCGAGCGGGAATGCCCGGAAAAACGGCGGGCGGCGGGCAGCGAACGGGAAGTCGATGGGTCGATTGGTCAAGTGGTCGAGTCGACGAGAACCGCGTGATCGTTTCTCGGTCCGTCCTCATCGAGTATTTGACTTTTTGACCAATCGACAGCCTGACGGGTGGAGATGAACATCCTGGAACGGATCCTGGACCGGACGCGGGCGGACGTGGAGGAGCGACGCGCCCGGGTCCCGCTGGCCGAACTGGAGGCGCGCTGCCGGGACCGCGCCCCGACGCGGGATTTCCGCGGCGCCCTCCGCCGTGACCCGGATGGGTACAGGCGGCGACGGGGGCGTCTACGGGCAATCGCCGAAATCAAGAAGGCCTCGCCGTCCCGGGGCGTGATCCGTCGGGACTTCGATCCGGTGGCGCTGGCGCAGAGCTACGCCGCCGCCGGCGCCGACGCCCTCTCCGTCCTGACCGACGGCCCGTTCTTCCAGGGGAGTCTGGCGCACCTGGCCGCGGTGCGCGACGCGGTGGCGCTGCCGATTCTCCGCAAGGACTTCCACGTCGATGCGTATCAATTGTGGGAGGCCCGCGAGGCGGGGGCGGACGCCGTGCTGCTGATCGCCGCGGCGCTGTCCCCCGGGCAGCTCGGGGAGTTTGTGGACCTGGGGCGCGACCTGGGCTTGGCGGCGCTGGTGGAGGTCCACACCCCGTCGGAGCTGGAGGCGGCTCTGGCCGCCGGCGCCGACGCCATCGGCGTCAACAACCGGGACCTGCGCACCTTCGAGGTCTCGCTGGAGACGACCTTCGGGCTGCTGCCCCGGGTTCCCGGCGAGGCGGTCCTGGTGAGCGAGAGCGGGATCGTGGAATCCGCCCAGGTGGCGCGGCTTGCCGCGGCGGGCGTGGACGCGATCCTGGTAGGCGAGGGGCTGCTGCGGCACGCGGATGTTGGCGGCGCCTTGCGGCGCCTCGTGGGCGAGCGATGACCCGGGTCAAGATCTGCGGCATCACTTCCGCGGAGGACGCGGCGGCGGCCGTCGACGCCGGCGCCGACGCCCTGGGCGTCGTCTTCGCGCCCGGCACCCCGCGGTGCGTGGCGCCCGACGCGGCGGGGGGCATCCTGGAGGCGGTGCCGCCGCTGGTGGCGACCGTCGGCGTCTTCGTGGACCACCCGCTGGAGGACGTGCTGCGCATCGTAGCCCTCCTCGGGCTTCACGCCGTGCAGCTGCACGGCCGGGAGCCGGCGGAATACAGCCGGCGCCTCCCGGTTCCGGTCATCCGGGCCGTGCGGGTGCGGGATGCGGAAAGCCTTCGGCCGCTGGAGACCTATCCGGCGCGGGCGTTTCTGCTCGACGGGTACGTGGAGGGCATTCCGGGCGGGACCGGGACCCCCGTGGCTCTGGACCTGGCGCTGCAGGCGAAAGGACGGATACCGGTGATCCTTTCCGGGGGCCTGCGGCCGGACACCGTCGCGCAGGCCGTCCGCCTGGTGCGCCCGTACGGCGTGGACGTGAGCAGCGGCGTCGAGGCGTCCCCGGGACGCAAGGATCACCGGAAAGTGAGGGAGTTCATTGTCAACGTCCGTCAAGCCGACCTCGGCTGAGTCGTCCCCGAGCCCGCCGTCCGCCGACCTCGGCCATTTCGGGCCGTACGGCGGCCGGTATGTCCCCGAGACGCTCATGGCCGCGCTGGAGGCTCTGGCCGCGGGGTACGACGCCGCCAGGCATGACCGCGAGTTTCGGGCGGAGCTGGCCGGCATCCTCCGTCAATACGTGGGACGACCGACGCCGCTGTACCTCGCCCGCCGCCTCAGCGAGCGGCTGGGCGGGCCGCGCATCTATCTGAAGCGCGAGGATCTCTGCCACACGGGCGCCCACAAGATCAACAACACGGCGGGGCAGATCCTCCTCGCGCAGCGCCTCGGGAAGCGGCGGGTGATCGCCGAGACCGGGGCGGGCCAGCACGGCGTCGCCACCGCGACGGTCGCGGCCCTCCGCGGTCTCCGCTGCGAGATCTATATGGGGACCGAGGATATGCGCCGTCAGGCCCTCAACGTGGTCCGGATGCGGCTGCTGGGAGCCACGGTGACGGGTGTGGATTCCGGCAGCCGGACGCTGAAGGACGCCATCAACGAAGCCATGCGCGACTGGGTGACGAACGTGGACACCACGCATTACGTGCTGGGTTCCGTCCTGGGCGCCGACCCGTATCCCCGGATGGTGCGGGACTTCCAGGCCGTCATCGGGGAAGAAGCGCACCGCCAGTTCCTGGAGGCGGAGGGGCGGCTGCCCGATTGCCTGGTGGCCTGCGTCGGCGGCGGCAGCAACTCCATCGGGTTGTTCCACCGGTTTCTCGGGGAGGCCGGGGTCCGGATGATCGGCGTGGAAGCGGGGGGTCTGGGAATCGCCACCGGGCGACATGCGGCCCGCTTCGCGGAGAAGACCGTGGGGATCCTCCACGGGACGCGCAGCTATGTTCTCCAGGACGCCGACGGGCAGATCCGGGTGACCCACTCCGTGTCCGCGGGCCTGGACTATTCGGGCGTGGGGCCCGAGCACGCCTACCTGCACGACCGCGGCCGTATCGAGTACGCCGCGGTCACCGATACGGAAGCCCTGGAGGGCTTCCGGCTGCTCTGCGAGACCGAAGGCATCATCCCGGCGCTGGAGTCCGCGCACGCCGTGGCGTATCTCGCGCGTATCGCGCCCGGGTTTACGAGAGACCAGGCGATCATCCTCAACCTCTCGGGGCGCGGCGACAAGGACGTCGAGGTGGCGGCCAGCGCCCTCGGCCTCGGGGCGGGAGGTGCCGCGTGAGCCCGAATCGGATCGACGGGGCGTTCGTCCGACTGAAAGCGCAGGGCCGCTGCGGTCTCATCCCGTTCCTGGCCGCGGGTGACCCCACGCTGGCCTTGACGGAGAGCCTGGTGCACGAGTTCGAGGCGCGCGGCGCGGATCTCGTGGAACTCGGGGTCCCGTTTTCGGATCCCCTGGCCGACGGCGTCGTCAACCAGCGCGCTTACCAGCGGGCACTGGCGTCGGGCGCAAGTCTCCCCCGCATCCTGGACACGGTAGCCCGCATCCGGCGGCGATCGGAGATCCCCATCGTGCTTATGAGCTACATCAACCCGATTCACCGTTTCGGGCTGCAGCGTTTTCCCGTGGCGGCGCGCGATGCCGGGGTGGACGGGCTGATCGTCTCGGACTGCCCGCCGGAGGAACTGGGAGAACTGGAGATCGCCCTGCAGGGGGCGGGCGTGCACCCCATCCTGCTGGTGGCGCCCACCAGTCCGCCGCGGAGAATTTCCTTGATCGGCGCAAAAAGCCGGGGATATATTTACTACGTGTCGTTGCGCGGCGTGACCGGCCCGCGGGACCAGCTTCCCGACGATCTGGCGTCCGGCATCCGGCGCGTGCGGGCGTTGACGGACAAGCCCCTGGCGGTCGGCTTCGGGATTTCCACGCCGGCGCAGGCACGGGCCGTGGCGCAGCTGGCGGACGCCGTGATCGTCGGCTCCGCCGTCGTGACCGTCGTCGAGCAGTCGCTGGGGACGCCGCACCTCGCGGCGCGGGCCGGCGACTTCGTGGAAGGCCTCCGGACGTCCCTGGCGTGATGCGATCCCTGATGGCGAGGCTGTGCATTCCGCGGCGCATTTCTCCCCGCGGCGGCCCGAGCCACGGCGTCACCCTCGTGGAGCTGGTGATCTTCGTGGCGCTGCTGGTCGTCCTGGCGGCCATGGCCGTTCCCGCCGTCGGCCCCATCGTCTTGCGGTATCGCGCCCGCGGCGCAGCCTGGCAGGTTGCCGGAGACCTGCGGCTGGCGCGACAGCGCGCCGTGACCCTCAAGAAGCGATTCCGGTTCTGCGTCGCGGGCTGCGCCGTCCCGGTCCCGGCGGGTGGCTACAGCGTGGAGCGCGAGGATGGTGCGGTGGGCAGCGGGGTGTGGGTCAGCGAGCAAGGGATGGCGGCCCGGCTCCCGCCCGATGTGGGGATCGCCGTGAGCGCGGCGCCCACCTTCACGTTGACCGGGACCGCCTCCCCCGGCACGGTGAACATCTCGAATCTTTCGGGCGCGTACCAGGTGACCGTGGCGCAATCCGGCCGGGTCCAGGTGTGCGAGGGGGTGTGTCCGTGAGACGCCGCACGGGACCGCGGGGTCTCAGTCTCGTCGAGTTCCTGGTCGCGACGTCCATCGTCACGGTCGCGCTTCTCGGCGTGGCGGCCATGTTCCCGGCCGCCCTGCGCACCGTGATCAGGGGCGGTGAGACGACCAAGGCGACCGTGCTGGCGCAGGCCATGGCGGACATCATCCGGAGCGAGCCCTTTGATGTCCTGGTGGCGCGCTACAACGGTCTGAACACCCGGACGCTGGCGGTTTCGTGCCCCCTGGACGAAACAAGCGCGCCTCCCCCCTACGACGACTACACCCAAAAAAAATGGGCCTGCGATCTGCTTCGCACCGGCGCCCAGGACTCGGGGCAAGGGCTGCCCGATGCCTCCGGGCGTGTGCGTGTGGAGTGCGTGGACGCGGGCGGAGCATCGGTCGCGTGCCCGGCGGGGCTGCGCCGCGTCACGGTCAGCGTTCTGTGGGGCGGGAGCCTGGCGCGCTCGGTGAGCGTGGTCAGCCATGTGGCGCGCATCCGGTGAGTCGGGCGCGCCCGCCCACCCGCACGGCTTCTCGCTCCTGGACGTGCTCGTCGCCACCGCGCTTTTTTCCGTGGTGATGACCGGCGTCTTCTCGGTCTATGTCGCCATGCAGGGGACCTTCGCGCGCGGGGAGATGAAGAGCGACCTCCATCAGAACGCCCGCGTGGGTCTGGATCGGTTGGTGCAGGAACTCCGCATGGCGGGATACGATCCGGAGAATGCGCTCCAGCAGGTGGCATTCCAGCCGTTCAACGAGATCCGCGCCGCCGGGCGCGGCTGCCTGTCCTTCGTGACCTACCGCAAGCACGGCGCGTCCGAGAAGAGCGTCCAGGTGACTTACAGTCTCAGCGGCACCGTGCTCCACCGGCGGGAGGACGACTGGGATCCGGCCATCACCATGTTCTCGAGCTCCTCCACGCAGCCGCTGGCGACCGCCGTGGGTCAGCTGACGTTCACCTACTACGATGCGTTCAACCGGATCCTCACGCCGTCGGGTACGGGCCGCTGTCCGCCCGGCGGCGCGTTGTCGGGCCCGCTCCTGGACTCCACCCAGGCGGCCCAGGTGCGGCGCGTCGGTGTCACCCTCCGCACGCTGGAGTCTCGCCCGCGCGTGGCACCCGAATCCTACACGCTGACGAGCCATGTGTACCTGCGCAACCGGTAGACGTCCGCGCGGGGCGGCCCTCGTCATCGTCATGCTGGTCATGGCGGTTCTGCTTCTCGCCGGCACCGCGTTCCTCACCATTTCGTCCACCGAGGATCAGATCGCCGAGAACCAGCACGCCTCGGTGCGGGCATTCCTGTTGGCGGAGGCCGGACTGCACCGGGCCGTCGCACAGCTCTCGGCGAACGCGACCTATGCCGGGGAAGCCTCGGTGGCCCTGGGCGGCGGGACCGCCCGCATCGTCGTCTCGCTCGCCGCGCGGCAGGTCTGTCTATCCAAGGACGTGGAGGTGGTGGCCTCGGTGCCGGTGCGCGGCGGAACCGCAGCGGCCCGGCTCCGGGCCACCGCGGATCAGGCCGTCTACCCATTCCAGTGGGGGCTTTTCGCGGCGGACGGGCCGCTGTTCCTCGCGTCGCTGGACCCTTCCAGCCCCAGGGCGAAGGTCGACAGCTACGACTCCAGGCTCCCGCCCCACGTCTACCCGCACGCCGCCGGCGGGGGCGGCGTGATCATCGGGGCGCGCGGGGGCGGCGTCGCCGTCCACGACGTAGACATCGTGGGGGGTGTCGTGGGCACGCTCATCGTGTCCCCTCCCGTGGCGCAGACGATCGGCGCCGCCATCGATGGTCCGATCGACGCGCCGCCGCCGCTCCCCGAGCCGCCGAGCGCCGGGTGGGCTCCCGATCCCCACGTGGCGGCCTCCACCACCTGGACACTGGCGTCGGGCACGTATTACTTCACCGGCCTCACCCTGGGTGCGGGCGCGCGGGTGGTGTCGGGCGGCGGTCCGGTCACGGTCTACGTCCGGGGCGATTTTCAGGCGGGCGACAACGTCACGATCGGGTCCGAGCCGGGCGAGAAGCTGAGCCTGATCATGAACAGCGGAGCCGTCGCGCCGTCCGAATTCCGGACCGGCAGGGACTTTCAGTTCTTCGGCAGTCTGTACGGTACGAATACCAATGTGCTGTTCGGCGACAACGCCGTCATCCACGGATCGGTGGTCGCGCGCCGCATCTCGGGGGCGAGCGCGCCGATGTGGGATGGCTACCCCTGCTGTAACCAGAAGGCGCCCACGCTCCACTTCGATCGGGCCATGACGACCCGCGCCGTGTGCACCTACGGCCGCTTCGGGATTCGCCGCGGAACGTGGCGAGAGATTCTGCCCTGACCCCTCTCCAGTGCCGCCGCCGCGGCCGACGAGGCGAGCCTCCCCGCCCGTCGCCGGGACCGCCCGTGTCGGTCGGGATGCGGGAGCTCCGCGGGGCCTCTCGCCACGCCCCACCTTCGCCGTCTGGTACACGCTGTGCATGATGGGTCAGACCTCGGCGGTCTTTGCGCTCCACGAGGCGATGCTCCGGTGAGCGAGCTCGCGCGGCCTCTGCCCCTCGTTCGAGCGTTCATCATTGGGGTTCGTCCCGCCGACAGGCACGGCCCGGCCGGGCTGGGGCGATCTCCGGGCGTTTCCGCCCACCGCGCCGCCGCGCGGGACGTTGCCAGAAATGTCAATGGTCTCCTGTACGAATGGCAGAACCAGAGGCAGCATGCGGTTCCGCGAACGGTTCGTGAAGGTTGCACCCCGGAATGCCGGGGCGCAGGGGTGTCGCCGCGGGGAGCCGCGGGCGGGCACGGGAGATCCCGCCCCGCTCGACGCGGTGGCGTGGGGGGCGGCCCGCCGCGGTCGACCGGGGCATCCCGCGGGTGCCCCACCGGACTCCCGAGGCATGCAATCGCACACCCACGCCGCGATTTCTCTTGACAACTCAATATGTTGTCGGTAAATGGCAGCGTAATGTCGTGAAGCGGCGCACGCAACGGTCTCCAGAAAAGGAATCACATATGTTTTCCTTTGGGCGGAGTAAGGATACGGTTGGCCTGGATATCGGCGCCAGCTCCGTCAAGGCGGTCCAGCTGAAGCGGGGGCGAGGCGGCTACGAGCTGGTTCGGCTGGGGATCGCGCCGCTTCACCCGGAGACCATCGTGGACGGAGTCATCATGGACTCCGGCACGGTCATCTCGGCGATCCAGCAGATCTTCACCGAGAATCAGATCAAGACCAAAGATGTGGTCGTGGCGGTCTCGGGCCACTCGGTGATCGTCAAAAAGATCCGGGTCACCAAGATGAAGCCCGAGGAGCTGGAGGAGGCCATTCCCTTCGAGGCCGAGCAGTACGTTCCGTACGCCATCGAGGACGTGAACCTGGACTTCCAGGTCCTCGAGAACGTCGACCCCAACGCCAACGAACTGGATGTCCTCCTGGTGGCCGTGAAGAAGGACATCGTCAACGATTATCTCTCCATTATCTCCACGGCCGGCCTGAGCGCGGTGGTCGTAGACGTCGACGCCTTCGCCTTGGAGAACGCGTTCGAACTCGCCTACGACCCCGATCGCGAACAGGTCATCGGTCTGGTCAACCTCGGGGCGGCCGTCATGAACATCAACATCCTCCAGGGGGGCTTCTCGGAGTTCACCCGGGACTCGCCCGTGGGGGGCAACCGGTACACCGAGTCCATCCAGAAGATGCTGGGTCTGAGCTACGACCAGGCGGAGACGCTCAAGCTGGGCACGGAGGTCGACGGCCGGACGCTGCGCGACGCGCAGCCGGCCATCGACATGGTGAACGCCGAGGTGGCGGGGGAGATCCGGCGCTCCTTCGACTTCTTCCGCTCCTCGTCCCACAGCGATACGATCCATCGGGTCGTGCTGAGCGGCGGATCCGCGCGACTCCCCGGTCTTGTCGAGTATCTTTCGGAAAACCTCGAGATCCCCTTCGAGGTCGCCAACCCCTTGCGGAAGCTCAAGGTCGACTCGAAGAAGATCGACCCGGCGCACCTCGAGACGATCGCGCCTCAACTGGCGGTCAGCGTGGGGCTGGCCCTGCGGCAGGCAGGAGACAAGTAACATGATCAAGATCAATCTCCTCCCGCGCGAAGAGCGGAAGCGGCACGCCCCGATGAACACCAAGCTCCTCTTGGCCGGTGTGGCGAGTCTGGCCGTCGTCGGGGTCATGGTGTACGGATGGATCTGGCTGAGCGGCGAGGTCAGCCGCCTCCAGGCCGACATCCAGCGGACCCAGGCCGAGTTGAGACGCTACGAGGAGTTGGCCAAGCAGGTCGACAAGTTCCAGACGGAGAAGAAGCGTCTGGAGGAGAAGCTCAAGGTCATCCAGGCGCTCATGGTGGCGCAGGGCGGCCCGGTCCGGCTGCTGGACGAGGTCAGCAAAGCGCTGCCGAACGAGGTCTGGCTCACCGCGCTCACGCGAAGCGGGAAAAAGCTGGACGTCTCGGGGATCGCCTACTCCAACTTCAATGTGGCGACCTTTATGACGAATCTGGGCAACGCGGCTCCGCTCATCTCCAACGTGGATCTGGTGGTGTCCGAGAAGACGACCGTGGAACAGGTGCCCGTTGAGCGCTTCAGCATCACGATGGAAGTCAAGGACGGCAAAGGGTAGCCCGGAGGGATCCATGGCCCTCGACATGAAAGCCTATTTCGACAGCATCCCCAAGGCGCAGCGGTACCTCCTGATCGGACTCATCGTGGTCGGCGTGCTGACGGGATACTACTTCCTGATGAATCCCCTTTGGGAAGAGAAGGGCCGGCACGAGGCCTCGCTGGAGAAGCTCCAGGTCGACCTGCAGCAGAAGCAGCTCATCGCCGCGAACCGGCCCAAGCTGGAGGCGGAGATCAAGGTCCTGGAGAAAGAACTGGCCGATGCCTTGGTGCGTCTCCCCGAGGAAAAGGAGATCCCGAAGCTGTTGACCCAGGTAAACACGCTCGGGCAGCAGAACGGACTGGAGTTCCTCCTCTTCCGGCCGGGGGCGACGGCCAAGAAGGGGTTTTATGCCGAGGTGCCCGTCGAGATGCGTGTGGAGGGGCAGTACCACGCGCTGGGGAGTTTTCTGGATCGGGTCAGCAAGCTCGAGCGTATCGTCAACGTCTCCGATATCAGGGTGACTCCGCTGCAGGCGCAGGCACAGCGGGCCGACCGGGCCGATCGAAGCATCGTGGCGGATTTGAAGGCGACGACCTATACGTTCCTGGAGAAGGGAGGGTCTGCCAGTGCGCCCGCGAAGTAGACAAACCGGCCTCGGTGTGCTCGCCGTGGTTGCGCTTGTCAGCGTGAGCGGATGTTCCGACAGCGGAACCCCCAGCGCGCCGGTTCCGCCGCGCCCGCCGCAATCCGCCGCCCGGCCCCCCGCGCCCGCGCCGCCCCCCGCGCCCGCGCCGCCCCCCTACACGTACGAGGCGAAGGGGCGCCGGGATCCGTTCCGCCCGTTGATCAAGCCCCGTGTCGAAACGGCGCGCGCCCGGCCCAAGACCGGGCTGGCGGCGCTCGACGTTAAGGAGCTGAAACTGGCGGGGATCATCTGGGGCGGGCGTGGTTACTACGCGCTGGTGGAGGCGCCCAACGGAGCCGGGTACGTGGTGCGGCTCAACGATACGGTGGGGGAGGACGCTCGCGTGGCCAAGATCACCTCGGATGCCGTACTGTTCGAGGTGCGGACGAGCCCTGTGCCGCAGTCCCAGGCACGGCTCGTCGAGCTTCGACTCAGGAAGGAGGAATAGGGCATGGACGTCCGGTCCGCTGGTCTCGTCTGGCGCGGCCTCGTCCTCGCGGCGACGGCTTGGATGTTGACGGCCTGCGCCACGGAGATGGGGGAACTGCAGCCACCACCGGCCACGCCCGCGGTCGCCGCCCCGGCGCCCGCGCCGCCGGCCCCCACGGTGGTACCACCGCCGGCTCCGGCAGTCACGCCGACAGTTCCACCGCCGCCCCCCGCGCCCGTGGCGTCCCCACCGCCGCCCCCCGCACCGCCCGCCGCGGAGGCCCCGCCTCCGCCCATGCCGCCTGCGGCTGAGGCGCCGCCCCCCCCACCGCCGCCCCCCGCGCCCGTGGCGTCCCCACCGCCCGCCCCCCCGGCGCCGGTTGCGGTACGACCGGTCGAGGTAACCGGCGTCGAGATCGAGCCCGCGGGTCCGGACGGGGTGACGGTGCTGATCTCGGGCGACGGCCCCATTCCGACCTACGAGACGTTCACGCTGCCCGAGCCGCCGAGGCTGGTGCTGGACATCCCGAACGCGGTGCACGCCATCTCGCAGCCGATCGCCGCGCGGCCTCCTCTGGTGACCGCGGTGCGCTCGTCGCAGTATCGCGAGCGGCCCGTGCAGATCGTTCGCGTGGTGCTGGATCTCCGATCGACGCTGCCCTACCGGGTCTTGACGGCGCAGAATCAACTGCGCGTGGACATCGGCGTGGCCGCGGCGGCCGGCGCGCCGACCGCGACCCCAGCGGCGGCCGCGCCCAGCGCCCCATCGACTCCCCCCGCGCCGGCCGCCGCCAAGCCCGTCGGGAAGGTCACGCGGGTCGACGTCCGAACCGTGCGGGGCCGACAGCAAATCCTGATCCGCACCAGCGGACCGGTGGCGTACACGGTGTCGGAGGGCACGGAGCCCCTGAGCCTGGCCGTGGACGTGACCCGAGCGACGATCGAGCCGAGCGCGGCCCGAACCGTCGACCTGCGCCAGGTGAGCTCTCCCATCAGCCGGCTGGTGGCTTCCCAGCGCCAGACCGATCCTGAACCGGTGGTGCGCGTGGCGGCGGACCTGCGCGGGCCGACCCGTTACGATGTGCGTCAAACGCCCGCCGGCATCGTGGTCGAGTTTCTGAGTGCGGCCCGAGCGGCCGGCACCCCGCCTGCGCCCCCCGCGCCCGCGGGGTCCCCGGAGGCAGCCGCGCCCCCCGCGCCCCCCGCACCGCCGTCGGCCGGGCCTCCGCTTCCCGCGACGCCCGGCACGCCGGGAACCGGAAAGCTGTCCATGGACTTCAAGGATGCGGACATCAACAACCTCCTCCGCATCATCGCCGAAGTCAGCGGGATGAACGTCGTGGCCGGGGGCGACGTGACCGGGAAGGTGACGGTCCGCCTCATCAATGTGGAGTGGCAGCAGGCCCTGGACGTGATCCTGCGCATCAACGGGATGGGATACGAGATCGACGGGAACATCATTCGCGTGGCGCCGCAGGCGAGGCTGGCGGCGGAGCAGCGCGCGCGCGACGAGGCGCGGGCGCGGGAGCAGAAAGCGCGCGAGGACGCGCTCAAGGCCGAGCGCGACGCCAAGAAGGAGCAGGTCCAGCTGGAGCCGCTGACCGACGCGGTCATCGCGGTCAACTACGCCAAGGCCGGCGACGTCGTGAAGAACCTGGACCGGCTCAAGACGCCGGGCCGCCCCGACGCCAGCATCGTGGTGGACGACCGCACAAACAAGCTCATCATCCGCGAGACGGCGGCCAGTCTGGCGAAGATGCGGGAGCTGCTCCGCGAACTCGACCGGCCGACGCCGCAGGTGCTGATCGAGGCCCGCATCCTGGAGGCGAGTCGGAGCTTCAGCCAGAGCCTCGGCGTCGAGTGGGGGTTCAACGCGAGAATGAACATGGCGAACCTCCAGAATCCGCAGCCGGTCAGCATGTTCTCGTCGTTCACGGGGACGACGCTGGAGGTCCCGACCACGACCGTGCCCCTCGCGATCTCCATGCCAGCCACGTCCCCTACGGCCTCGGTGGGACTGATCGCCGGCAGCCTCTTCAGCGACCGCCTGGCGCTGCTGGCGCGCATCTCGGCCGGCGAGTCGGAGAACAAGCTCCGCGTCCTCTCGGCGCCCAAGGTGGCCACCGCGGACAACCAAGAGGCCGAGATCAAGCAGGGCACGCAGGTGCCGTACACGACCATCGACTCCTCCGGCCGAACCGTCATCGCGTTCCAGGATGCGTTCATCCGCCTCAAGGTGACGCCCCACATCACCAACGACGGGCGCATCTCCATGAAGGTGGAGGCGGAGAAGTCGGCTCAGGGGACGCGCATCGACTACGCCGGCGGATTCGCGTTCCCCATCAACACCAGCAAGGCGACGACCAACGTCCTCATCAGCAACGGGTCGACGATCGTGCTGGGCGGCTTGCTTCAGTCCAACGAGTCGTGGACGGAAAACCGCGTCCCGTGGATCAGCAAGGTGCCGGTGCTGGGCTCACTCTTCAAGAGCACCTCGATCGGGCCCGAAGGCAAGACCGAGCTCCTGATCTTCTTGACACCGACGATCCTGGAGGAGCCTCGCGTGAGCTAGCGTGCGGGGATCCACAGGCGGTTGACGGAAGAACGCACCCAACGGGTGCGTTTTTCCTTTTGGCCGGCAACCCGGCGGAGTATGATCCCACCGGGACGTTCCGCGGGGAATGACGGCGTGGGGAGATTGCAGGCGGTGGACAGATGCTGAGATACCTGACGGCGGGCGAGTCGCACGGGCCCGCCTTGACCGCCATTGTCGAGGGGATGCCGTCCAACGTCCCGTTGGACGCCGCGGACATCGACGCCGATCTCGTCCGGCGCATGGGAGGCTACGGCCGGGGCGGACGCATGAAGATCGAGGAGGACGCCGTGGAGATCCTCGGGGGCGTGCGGCACGGGAAGACCCTGGGCGGCCCCATCGCCCTCGTGATCCGGAACCGCGACTGGGCGAACTGGCGGGCGACCATGGCCCCGGATGCGGCGGCCGCCCGCCAGGCGCCGGAGCGCCCTCCCATGACCCGCCCGCGCCCGGGGCACGCGGATCTGGCCGGCGGTCTGAAGTACGACCATCACGACCTGAGAAACGTCTTGGAGCGGGCCTCGGCGCGCGAGACGGCCGCCCGCGTGGCGGTGGGCGCGGTGTGCAAGTGCCTGCTGCGCGAGTTCGGCGTTCGCGTCATCGGACACGTGGTCGAGATGGGCGGGATCCGCGCGCACACGGAACGCCTCGCCGCCGCGGAGATCGCCGACCTGGCGGAAGGGTCGCCGGTGCGCTGCGCGGATCCCGCAGCCACGCGGCGGATCATGGCCAAGATCGACGAGGCGCAGGCGCGGGGGACTTCGCTGGGCGGCGTCTTTGAGGTGGTGGTGCTGGGCGCCCCGGTCGGCCTGGGCACGCACGTCCATTGGGACCGCCGGTTGGACGGGCGGCTCGCCCAGGCCCTGATGAGCATCCAGGCCGTCAAGGGTGTGGAGATCGGGCCGGCCTTCGACGTGGCCCGGGCCTGGGGGTGCGACGTCCAGGACGAGATCCGTTATCGCGCGGGTGGGTCGGGCGACGCGTACTCGCGGGGTTTCTACCGGGAGACGAACTTCGCCGGAGGTCTGGAGGGCGGCATGACCACCGGCCAGCCGATCGTCCTGCGTGCCGCCATGAAACCCATCTCCACACAGCATCGGCCCCTCCTCTCCGTGGATGTGGTCAGCAAGGAGGCGAGTCGGGCCGGGGTGGAGCGCACCGACATCACGGCGGTCCCCGCGGCGGCCGTGGTCGGCGAGGCCGTGGTGGCGTTCGAGATGGCGCGGGCGCTTCGCGAGAAGTTCGGCGGCGACAGCCTCGCCGAAATGCGGCGGAACTACACCGGATACCTGGACCATCTCGGCGCCTGGTGATGCGGTGCTCTGCGGCGCCGCGGCTCGGCCCGACCGACGCCGAGGCGGGCATCCAGGATGCGCGAACGGACGGCTGACGGCCGTGGGGCGCTGGCGCTTCTTCTGCTGGCGGCGGCGCCGCTCTACCTATGGGGGCTGGGGACGGTCGGCTTTCAGGACCCGGACGAGGGCATGTACGCGGAGATCGCCCGCGAGATGCTGGCGAGCCGGGACTGGGTCGTGCCGACGTTCAACGGGGTTCCCTACGTCGAGAAGCCCCCCCTGATGTACTGGTTGACCGCGGCCGCGCTGGCCACGCTGGGGCCGTCGGAGTTTTCGGCACGTCTCTGGAAGGTGATCCCCGTCCTGGGGGCGATGGCCGCGACGGGCGCGTTGGGCAGACGCCTCGTCTGCCCGCGCGTGGGAATCGTGGGGGCGGGCATCCTCGCCACGACCCTGGGCGCGTTTCTCTTCAGCCGCATCAGCGTGATGGATCCCTTGCTCCTGTTCGGCGTGTCTCTCGCCGCCTACGGTGCGGTGTGCTCCGGGAGCAACGCGGGCCGCGGGGACCTCTGGTTCTGGCTCGGCGTCGCGACCGGCGTCATGAGCAAGGGGTTGCCCGGCCTCGTCCTTCCCTTGGCCCTGCTGGCCTGGTGGGCCTTGGTTCGGCGGGACGCGGGAGTTTTCCGCGGCGTCTGGACGGGACGGGGTCTCCTGGCCGCCGGTGTCCTGATCCTGCCTTGGCACGTCCTGGCGTCGTGGCGGGTGCCCGGGTTCTTTCGGTTCTACGTGGTGGACAATCACATCCTGCGATTCCTCGGTGCCCGCGCCTACACCGAGGACGGGACCTCGCTCGGCACGATGGCGTTTCTGGCCGTGACCGCGGCGGCGCTGTTTCCCTGGACGCCGGTCCTGGCCGCCGCGCTCGAGTCGGCCGCGCGCGCGCCGGTTCGGGAGCCGGGGCTGCGCTTCCTGCTGGGATGGACCGGGCTGGTCCTGGGCATGTTCCTCGTCTCGTCCTTCAAGCTGGAATACTACGCGCTGCCGGCGTTTCCCGCGGCGGCCCTGCTGACCGCCGCTCTGGTGTGGCGCGCCGCGGGCGGCGCCCCGGTCGACGGCGACCCGGGCGGGCCGACGGCCCGGGCCCGTGGCGCGCTCCTGCGCTGGGCGGGGATCGCCCTGGGCGGGGGGGTCCTGTTCTGTCTCGCGGCGGCGTGGGGATGGCAGGCGGCGCGCCTGGACGCGGAGAGCATCGTGCGGGGCCTCTCCTTCTGGTCGACGAATTATCGGATCGTCCTCGATCAAGGTCTGCCGCTGCCACCGGTCTCGCCGCGACGGTACGCCGCCGTGCTCCTCGGCGGGGGTGTCTTTTGGACCGCCGGATTCGGCGTCGCGCTCTGGTTGCTGGTCGCCCGTCGCGTGTGGGCCGCCGCCGCGGCCATCGCCGCCGTGGGGGTGGGGCTGTGCCTCTTGGCCGCCGTCGTCCTCCGCGAGGTGGGCCCCCACCATTCGCTGCGGCCGCTGGCCGAGCGGCTGAACGCGGTGCTGCGGCCCGACGACGTGTTGATCCATGAGCGGGGTGTGGAGAAGGGGGGCGGGTTGCTGTTCTACACGAAGCGCCGCGTCCTGGTCCTGAACGGCAGGCGAGGCGATCTGGAGTTCGGGTCCAGCCTTCCCGGACGGGACCGCGGTTTTATCGGTACGGAGGAGTTCCGCGCGCTGTGGGGCGGGGGCGGTCGTGTCTTTCTGGTCACGGATCTTCCCGCACCGCGCAGCGCGATCGGCGCGACGGCCCCGGGGCCCGCCGCGCCGGTGGCGTCCACGGGCACGCGGTGGCTCTACGCCAACCGCCCGGTCCCCTGAGCCATGCTCACGCTGGCGCGGGTGGCCAACGCCCTGCTGTTGCACGCCGGCCGTCTGGCACCGGACCGGTTGCACTGGATGCTCCGCCATCTCCCGTCCGCCGGGATCGCAGCGCTCCGCCGAGCCGCCCTGCGGAGGACGGTGCGGCTGGTCGGCAGACGGTCGCGATTCTACCGCGCCAAGTTCGCCGCGCTGGGTATCGACCCCGGCCGCGTTCGAAGTCTGGCGGACCTGCGGGCGTGCGAGACCACACCCGAGGAGCTGCGGTCGACTGCCCCCGACGATCTCCTGTGCGCCCGACCCGAGTTGGCCATCGAGAGCTCGGGCACCACCGGCCGTGTCACCCGGGTGTACCTTTCGCACACGGAGCTGGAGCACTCCGCGCGGCAGGGGGCCATCCTGCTGGCGATGATCGGAGCCTCGCCCGAGGATCGAATCCTGGGCGCGTTCGACTACGCCTGGGGCCTCGGCGGGATCTACACGCAGCGGGTCGGCGCGCACAGCGGTCTCTTCGGCGCGTTCCCGGGGCTGGTGGAGCCCGGCGAGGCGGTCCAGCGCCTGCCGGAGTACCGCTTCACCATTGTCATGGGCGACCCGTTCTGGATCGCCCGCTTCACCGAGATCGCCATGGCCCGCGGAGTCCGGGCGCCCATCAAGGCCTTTGTGTCCGGTGCGGAGCGGATCACCGAGGGGCTGCGGGGGTTGATCGAGGACTATTGGCGGGCGCCGCTCTACATGACCTACGCCAGCACCGAGTTGGGCGCCAGCCTGGGGGCCGAGTGCCCGAGGAAAGCCGGGTATCACTTGCACGAGTACGATTACGCGGTGGAGATCCTGAACCCGGACGCGGACGGCTTCGGCGAGGTGGTCTTCACCACGCTGGCGCGCTCGGTGATGCCGCTGGTCCGATACCGGACGGGGGACGTCGCCCGGCTGCTGCCGGGGAGGTGCGCGTGCGGCCTCCCGTTTCGCCGGTTGTCCGCCATCCGGGGGCGGCGCGACGAGATGATCGCCTGTGTCTGGGGCGACGTGTATCCCGAGTTCTTCGAGGATCTGCTCCGCGGCATCGACGGGATCGGAGACGAGTGGCAGGTTGCGGTTCGAGAGTCGGGGCTGCGGCCGGTCGTGGAGTTCCGGCTGGAGTCGACCGGGGGACCGTCCGCGTCCGTAGTAGACGCCGCCATCCGGGCCCGCGTGGCCGAGCGGCACCCCGCGCTGTGGACGAAGACCCAGCAGCGGCTGTGCGATATCGTGGTGCGTCTGCTGCCGCCGGGGACCCTTCGGTCCGGGCGCAAGATCCGCCGCTTGGTCGACGAGCGCCGGTGATCATGGGGGCGACCGGACCAATCCGGCCCGCGCGATGGAATTGGGTGGACTTCTCGCGTCGGGTCCCGTATATTGACCGACTTGAACGGGCCGTTGCGCAGACCCGGCCAGGGGACGATGTTGAGCGCGGGTGCACCGGGCGAGCCGCGAGGGGGCGTATGCGTCGTTTATGGATCGTCGGGTTGTTTGGTCTCGGGGTGCTGTTCCAGCCGGGGCGAGCGGACGCCGCCGCGGCCCCCAGCCCCCTCGCCGAGCTCTTGCGTCTGCTGGACGCCGCCGACAAACAGTATGCGCAGATTCACGACTACACCGCGGTCATGCTCAGCCGCGAGCGGGTCAAGGACGTGCTGCAGGAGCAGGAGCGCGTGCTGCTGAAGTTCCAGCGCGCGTTCAAGGTGTACATGCGGTGGCTGGAAGGGCCCAGCCGGGGGCGCGAGGGCCTTTATGTGTCGGGAGCGCACGATGGAAAATTTCTCGTGTACGAGCCCCGCGGCTTCCAGCGGCTCTTCACGGCGGCGCTGGACCCCAACGATGCGCGCGTGATGGAGAAGAGCCGCCACCCGGTGACCGACGTGGGAATCGGCCGGCTGCTGGAGATCGTCGGCGACAACGCGCGCCGCGCCGCTCGGAACGGCGTCCTGCGCGTCGTGGATCGCGGGCCCGGCGAGGTGGCGGGGCGTCCCGTGCGGCAGATGGAGGGTATCCTGCCCCGGGACCCGCAGGCGGGCTACTACGCCTACCGGGTCCAGCTCTTCTTCGACGACGAGCAGCGGGTCCCCATCCGCGTCGTCGTCTACGACTGGAGCGATCGGCTGGTGGAGGACTACACCTACACCGAGCTTCGCCTGAATCCCGGCCTCTCGATACTCGACTTCGATCCCAGCAACAAGGAGTATGGCTTCTCCACCTGGCGCGTCCAAGTCCCGGGCTAATCAGCCACGGCGTCCCGCGGCCCCAAACCTGGCGGCGCTCGTCCCGGTCCGCATTCCGGTTCCGCGACCCTGGACTCCGTCCGGGCGCCCTCCCAGGCTCTCCGGATCCGAGACTGCACAGGATCTGCAGATCGGCGTCGATCTGGCTCCGATTTCCAAGATTCGGCGGGTGTTCGAGGGGAAGACGAAACTCCTGGCGGACGTTTTCACGCGGGAGGAGATCCGGTACAGTCTCGGCCGCCGCCGCCCGTTCGAGCACCTGGCGGCGCGATATGCGGCCAAGGAAGCAGTCTTCAAGGGGCTGCGGACGGGCGTGACCGGTGCGCTCCGTTGGCGGGATGTGGAGGTCGTGCGCGAGGCCTGCGGCGGGCCGCGCGTGATCCTGCGCCGGGAAGCGGCCCGGCTGGCCACCGCTCTCGGGTACCATCGCTGCGCGGTCTCCCTGACCCACGCGGGGGACTACGCGTTGGCGGCGGTCTTGTTCACCGCGTGAAGGGCGGCCGGTTCCGCGGACACGCGGATCGGCGTGGGCGCCCCGATGCGATACCTCTTCATCGACCGGGTCCTCGACATCGACGCCCACGGCGGCGGCACGATCACGATCCGCAAGGCCTTCCCGCGATCCGAGGAGTATTTCGACGGGACGTTCCGCCGACAGGACGAAGTCCCCGCGTCGTTGCTCCTGGAGACCATGGCCACGGCAGGGTCGTCGCTGCTCACGGCCAGGAGTCGTTATCAAGCCCACGCGCTCTTGCTGAAAGTCAACCGCGCGACGTTCCGGCGTCCGGCCTGCGCGGGCGACGCGGTGGTCGTTCGGGCGCGGTTGGCGGGCCTGCAGGGAGACTGGGCGCGACCCGACGCAGCCGCCGACGCCCGCCCTCTGGCCGAGGTGCACACGCGGGCGTTCGTCGGCGAAGACCCCGTGGCCGAGTCCGCCCTGCTCTTCGTCGGCCTTCCGCTCGCCTGGACGCTCGGCTCCCGGCGGGAGGAGACCCTCGCGGGCATGCTGGAGCTGCTCGGCTATACGGACCGCCGCCCATGAGGGCGGGTGGCTCGCGGCGTGCCGCCGGCACGGGGGGAGCGATCGCGGATGGCTAGGCGCGTCGTCATCACCGGCTTGGGCGTGGTTTCGCCTCTGGGGGTCGGCGCCGATCGGCACTGGGCGGGGCTGGCCTCGGGGCGGTCGGCGGTCGCGCGGCTCGATCGCTTGACGCGACTCGGTTTTCCGGTAGACGTGGCCGCCGAGATCTCGCCGCCGGACTTTGCCGCCTGCGCGTCGCGTCTGCCCCGGAAACAGATGAAGCTCTACAACCGCGCCACGACACTGGCCATGGCTGCCGCCGCGCTGGCCGCGGAGGACGCGGGCCTCGCCGTCCCGGTGCCGGATCCGGCCCGGGCCGGCGTGATCCTGGCGACCCTGTTCATCCCCTACCCCATCCAGAGCATCCTAAAACTGGTCCCGGACGTCGAGACGGTGGAGGGCAACCGGGCGGACCTGGGGAAGACCCTGGCGCGCTGTTTCACCGATGTGAACCCGCTGGACCTGTCGCTCCGGATCATCCCCAATCTGACGGCGGGACACCTGGCGATCCATTTCGGCTTGCGCGGCGCGTGCCGGACCGTCGCCGACGGACCCACGGGCGGGCTACACGCCCTCGCCCACGCCGCCGCCGCCATCCGAGACGGCGCCCTCGACGTGGCGTTCTGCGGCGGGGCCGAGTGTCCGCTGGAGGACCTGGTCTTCGCGGATCTGTGCTGTACCGAGCTGCTGGCGCCGCCCGCGGAGCTCCCGGACCGGACCTGCCGTCCTTTTGGTGCGGGGCGGCGGGGCACCGCGGTGGGAGAGGGCGCGGCGGTCCTGGTGCTGGAGGCGGAAGAACACGCGGCGCGCCGTGGCGCCGGCGTGCGCGCCGAGTGCGGGGGGTTCGGCGCGGCCAGCGGCGACGCCACCGCGGACGGGATCCGCGACAGCCTGGGCCTGGCCATGCGGACGGCGCTGGACGGGAGCGGCCTCGCCAGTCCCGATGCGGTGTCGCTTCACGGCGACGGGGGGGCCGGCAGCGACCTCGGCGAGGCGGCGGCGTTCCGCGCCTTGGATCGGAGGGCAGGCGCGCGGCCCGCGGCGTACGCGACCAAGGGGGCGCACGGGAACCTCTTCTCCGCCGCCGGACCGGTGGAGGTCGTCGGCGCGGTGATGGCGCTGGAAGCCGGGGCGGTTCCGCCGAGCCGGAACTGCGAGGAGGTCGACCCCGCGTGCGGCCTGGCGTTGGACGCGCGCGGCGTCCGGACCGTCCCGCGGATGCGGACCGTCCTGGTCAACGCCGTGGGTACATACGGGGAAGCGGCGTCGCTGGCCATCGCGCGGGCGGGGTGAGGGCGCACCGGCGCCTGGAGCTGGAGGGATCGTGACGATGGATCTGGCCGGACGGGCGGCGGTGGTGACCGGGGGGTCGCGCGGGATCGGGGCGGCCATCGCCAGGGCGCTGGCGGCGGCGGGCGCATCGGTGCTCGTGACGTTCCGCCGGGACGAGGCGGGGGCGTGCGCCGTCGTGGCGGCGATCCAGGCGGCCGGCGGATCCGCGTCCTGCCGGCAGGCCGACGCGCGCGACGCCCACGCGGTGGCCGCCGCCGTCGACGAGGCGGCGGCCCGAGCGGGCCGGCTGGACATCCTGGTCAACAACGCGGGGATCGTGCGGGATGCCCTGGTACCCGAGATGTCCGAGGCCGACTGGCACACGGTCATCGAGACCAACCTCTCGGGTGTCTTTCTGGCGTCGCGGGCCGCGGCGCGGCACATGCTGCGGCGGCGATGGGGCCGGATCATCAACATCAGCTCCGCCGGCGCCTGGCGGGGGAATCGAGGCCAGGGGAACTACGCCGCCTCGAAGGCAGCGGTCAACGCCCTGACACGGGTGATGGCGAACGAGTTCGGCCCGCGGGGGGTCACGGTGAACGCGGTCGCCCCGGGTCTGATCGAGACGGCGATGAGCCGACCGGTCCTGCCGTTCGCCGAGGAGACGGTGCGCGAGCGGATCCCCCTCCGCCGTGTCGGTCGGCCCGAAGACGTGGCGCCCCTGGTGGTCTTTCTGGCGTCCGACCGGGCGGGCTACATCACCGGGCAGGTGTTTGCCGTGGACGGCGGGCTGACCTAGCGGACCGCCGGGCGGCGAGGAGAGAGGGCCGAGATGACAGACGCCACGACCGAGGCGAAACCGGAGCAGAACCGCGAGTGGAGCAGGGCAGAGGCGGAGACCGCGCTGCGCGCGATCCTCGCCGACTCGCTGGGGATCGAGGCATCCGAGGTGAGGGCTGCCGCGTCGCTGGTGCGCGACCTGGGGGCGGAGTCCATCGATTTTCTCGACATCGGTTTCAAAATCCAGCAAGCCCTGGGGGTCAATCTTCAGACGGCGGAGATCCGGACCCGCATCCTGGCGTGGTCCGCCTCGATCCTTCCCACGCTGGGCGAAATCGTACGCGAGCGGTACGGGGTCGCGGTGGCGGTCGACGAGCTGCGCGCGCTGGAATCCGGCGGACTCTCCAAGGTTGCGGACTATCTGCGCACCGCCCGGGGGCTCGGTGTCGGTGCCGACGCCGCGGAGCAACTGGGGCGGGAACTGGTGCAGCGACTGGTGCGGGAGTTTGCCGCGCTGGGATTCACGGTGAGCCAGGCGGATCGCGAGGACGTGGTGCGGGTCATGCAGACCGACCTCGCTCCCAGGCGGCTGGCGGAGCGCACGCTGGACCTCCTCACGGTGGGCGCGCTGGTGGATTTTGTCTGTGCGAGGCTGGGTTCGCGCCTGCGCGCCTGAGCGCGGCGCCGGGGAGTCATACCGTGCGTTTTCTCCTGGTGGACCGCATCCTCCGGTTTGACGACGGGAGGGAGGCCGTCGTCCGCAAGAACGTGAGCAACAGCGAGGATTACTTCGCCGACCACTTCGACGGACGTCCGATCATGCCCGGCTGCCTGATCCTGGAGACCTGCGATCAGGCCGCCCGGCTGCTCCTGGCGAAGTCCGCGGGTTTCGCGTGCCTGCCCAGCCTGGAACAGGTGGCGAGCGCCAAGTTCCAGCAATTCGTCCGGCCCGGCGACCTCTTGGAGGTCCGGGTGGCGGTGGTCCGGCAGAGGCCCGACGCCGCCGAGGTGCGGGCGTCGGCGGTCGTGGAAGCGCGGACAGTGGCCCGGGTATCGCTCCACTACCGGCTGGTCCCGGCGTCCGCCGATACGGTCACGGCGCGCGCCTGCGCGCGGCTGCAGGCGTTTTACGCGACGCTGGGGACGGACCTGGATCGCGCAGCGGCCGACGGGGGGACGCGCGGTGCTTGAGGGGCGAGTGGCCGTCGTGACGGGCGGCGGCCGCGGCATCGGCCGCGCCATCGCGCTGCGGTTGGCGGCGGCGGGCGCTCACGTGGTCGTGAACTACTACGTCCATCGCGACGCCGCCGAGCAGACCGCCGCCGAGGTCCGCTCGCACGGCGTGCGGGCCCACCCCGTCCAGGCCGACATGAAAGACCCGGCGCAGATCCGAGCGCTGTTCGACGAGGCGGGCGCGATCTTCGGCGGTCTGGATATTGTGGTCAGCAACGCCGCCTCCGCGGTCTTCCGGGGCACCGGCGAGTTGACCGCGAAGCACTGGGACTGGATGATGCACACCCATCCCAGGGCGTTCCTGCTCTGCGCGCAAGCGGCCCTGCCGCTGATGCGGGGACGGCGCGGCCGTATGGTTGCGGTGAGCAGCATCGGGTCTCAGCGGACCATCCCCAACTATGCGGGCATGGGCGCCGCCAAGGCGGCCCTGGAGTCCCTCACCCGCTACCTGGCGGTGGAGTACGGCCCGCTGGGGATCGCCGTCAACGCGGTCTCCGGCGGGGCGGTGTCCACGGCCTCTTGGACCGAGCTGCCGGAGGCGGCAGCGGTCCTGACGGATATCGTCCGGCGGACGCCGGCGGGGCGGGTCGCGACGCCAGAGGATATCGCCGCGGCCGTTCTCTTTCTCTGCAGCCCGGCCGCGGACATGATCCGCGGGCAGGTCCTGGTGGTGGATGGCGGTTATTCGCTTCCGCTCTAGCAGGCGACGGCCATGATCGAGCGGCGGGTCGCGGTCACGGGGATGGGCGTCGTCACCCCCATCGGGATCGGGGTAGAGGCGTTCTGGAAGGGCCTGCTGGCCGGGCGCTCGGGCGTCGCCGCGGTCGAGCACTTCGACGCCTCGGGTCTGCCCGCGCGGATCGCCGCCTACGTCCGTGACGGCGACGCGCTGGACGCCTGGCGACGGCGACTGGGGCTGGAGCCCGGCGACCCTCGGTCCCTCCTGTTCGCTCTGGCCGCCGGCAGGCAGGCGCACGACGCCGCCGGCTGGCGGGACGAGCTGGGCGGGCCGCGCGTCGGCGTCGTCTTCGGTTCCCACGGCGACAAGCTCGATATGGGGCGCATGGCGGAGGTCGCGTACCGCGCCAGAAACGGCGGCGCCTCGGCGATCTTTCCCGCGGCGTTCTTCGAGCGGTACTGCCGCGAATTCCGCGGCCATCCGCTCACCCGTCTGCTGCCGCACCACGCGACACTCCGGTTGGCTCGGATGTACCGGGCGCAAGGGCCGGCCTGCACGATCCAGACCGCCTGCACCAGTTCCGCCCAGGCCATCGGCGAGGCGTTTGGGATGATCCGCCGGGGGACCGTGGATCGGGCGATCTGCGGCGGGGCGGAGTGCATCGTGTCGCCGAACCACATGCTCATGTTCGCGCTGCTGGGGGTCCTTTCGACGCGAAACGACGCGCCGGCTCGGGCCAGCCGGCCCTTCGACGGCGGGCGGGACGGATTTGTGCTGGGCGAGGGGAGCGCGGTGCTGGTGCTGGAGCGGTGGGACCGGGCGCGGGAGCGCGGCGCGCGCATCCTGTGCGAGCTGGCCGGCTACGGGACGTCGTGCGACGCGTACCGGCTCACCGACGAGGAGCCGGAGGGCCGCGGGGCCATCGCCGCCATGCGGCGCGCCCTGGAGGCTGCGGGCCTGACGCCGGGAGACGTGGACTACATCAACGCACACGGCACCTCCACCCAGATGAACGACCGAGTGGAGACGCTGGCCATCAAGACGCTACTCGGGCGGCGCGCCTACCAGGTTCCGGTGAGTTCCATCAAATCCATGCTCGGCCACGCCGTCTCAGCCGCCGGGGCCATCGAAGCCGTCGCCTGCGTCCTCGCGCTGCGGGACCAGACGCTGCCGCCGACCATCAACCTGGAGCGCTCCGACCCCCACTGCGATCTGGACTATGTGCCCAACGCCCCCAGAGGGGCGCGCGTGGACGTGGTGCTCTCCAACTCTTTTGGGTTCGGCGGGCACAACGACTGCCTGGTCCTCCGACGCTGCACCGGCTAGCGCCGGTCACTCCCCCGCCGCAACCTCTCCGCCGCCGCTCGGTCTTCACGAAAGCCGAGCCTCTGAGCCCACTCCCATGAAATCCGCGGGGGCGGGTGACGCCATTGGGCCCCTTGCGCCGCTTGGGGCAGACCGCCCCCGCTCAGTCGTCCGCCTCGCCGCCGATCTCGGCGTCCAGGATGGCCTGGGCCCGCGGCTCGTCGGCGGCGCGGACCAGCACGTGCCAGTACCCGGACCACGAGAAGCCGCCGTGGAGACCGTCGTCGCTCCCGCGGATGGCGCAGACGAGGCCGTGGGCCGCCAGCAGCCCCGCGACGATGTCCGCGGAGGCGCGGTCGCCCGTCTCGAACACGATCGCCTCGGGCGGGGCCGGCGCGGGACCCCCGGCCAGGTCCAGCCCGACGTGACAGACCGGACAGACGGTGGTTCCCCAGGGGTAGTGCCGCCGACAGGATGGGCAGCGGCCGCGTCGTCGGAACATGCCGGGCGCCTCAGCGAGGCCAGATATCCGCGTCGGCCAGTTCCAGCAGGTTGCCGTCCGGATCGCGGAAATAGAACGACCGGCCGGCGGGCCAGGCGATCTCCTTCAGGATCGCCACCTGGCGGTCCTGGACACGCCGCTTCCAGGCCTCGTACTCCGTGGGGCTGACCGTGAAGCAGACGTGGATTTCACCGTCGGCCCCGTGCGGGGGGAGGTTCGCGGAGCGCCGCGTCCGCTCCGCATAGAAGAGGAGCAGGACGCCCGTGCCGACGCGGAAAAAGACATGACGGTCGGGTTCCTTGCCGATCTGCTTCAGACCCATGACGTCGCGATAGAACCGCTCCGCGCGGTCCAGGTCGGCCACGTACAGGACGGTCTCGAGGATACCCGTAATACGCGGCGACTCGTCAGCAGGGCACACCATGGCCTCCATCGTCTCGGTTACGTGGACACGCGGAATCCCGTCTCGCCGCGGGGGTCCTCCCATGCCACCTCGACGCCGCCGACCGCCGAGGCGGGGGAGCCCCGATAACACCACCGGATCATGGCCTCGACCGAGGCCGGCGATCCCTCGAAGACCGCCTCCACCCGCCCGTCCGGGGCGTTCCGGATCCAGCCGGCCACGTTCCGGAACCCGGCCTCGTCTTCGGCGTACGCGCGGAAGTACACGCCCTGGACCCGCCCCGAGACCCAGACGTGCGCGCGCACCCGCGCTCCGGCGTTCCGCGGACTCATCCGTGCGCCCCGCGGGAGGCGAGGTCGTCCAGCGGACGCCGGAGACCTCGGTAGTGTCCGCCCAGGGCGGCATTGGACCAGGCGCTGATTCCGGAGCGGACCAGGATGCGGTAGACGGCGCCGCGCGAGATCTTTACGGTGACGTCGGGGTCCAGCAGATCGTCGGCCCGCCGGATCAGCGCCAGGGTCCTGAGACCGATCAGCATGGGCCAGGCGCAGGCCAGCCGCAGACGGATCTCGCTCCGCGGGATAGCCCGGGTGTACGCCCACGCCTCACGGTAGTCCGCCAGCGCGCCCGTGAGGAGGTCGTCCAACAGCGGCCGGAGCCGCGTCATGGCCGTCGGCCGCAGCAGGTCCCGGGGGAGCAGGCCGACGGCCGCCAGGTCCTGGCGCGGAAGATAGCAGCGGCCGATGCGGAGATCCTGGGCCAGGTCGCGGAGGACGTTGGTCATCTGCAGGGCCCGCCCGAAGCGCATGCCGCGCCGGCGCATGGCGCCCGCGTCCCAGGTCGCGCAGGCGGGCCGGTGCGCCATGGCCATGTCGGTCCAGAACTCGCCCACGCAGCCCGCGGCGAAATAGGTATAGCGGTCGAGGTCGTGCCGGGTTTCCAGGGCGGCGAGCCCCGCCGCGTCCTCGCCGGGAAAGGTGCGGAGATCGGTCTGCATCCCTTCGATGAGGAGACGCACGACGCCGCGGATGCGCGTCCGGTCCCCGGGCGCGAGCCGGCCCAGGGCGGCGAGACACGCCGGGAGGTGGAGGAGCAGTTCGCGCTCGGCGGGGATCCGCTGCGGCCCGGTCAGCGCGCCGGCGATCTCCGCGGCACGCGAGGCGGCCGGCGCGTCCAGCTCGCCAAGCAGGACGTCGAGACAGCGCAGGCGCTCCGCCTTCGGCACGATGCGCGAGTCCGCCACCGTGTCCGCCGCGCGGGCCAGCAGGTAGGCCAGCCCCAGAGGCCCCCGCAGCGTTCGCGGCAGGACGCTGAGGCTCAGCGCAAAGGAACGGCTGACCCGCGGGAGGATCCGCGGCAGGGGTTCCGGAAGACCGTCCACGCGCATCCGCACCCTCCAAAAAGCCGGCGCGCGAAAGCATAGCACACCGGGGCGGGTCCCAGAAGCGCGTTTGGCGGAGCCGCGCGCGATTGCCTTTCGCGCGTTCCGCCCGTAAAATGCTCTGTCCGACGCGCCGGCCTGCGGGGTGGCGCCGCTCGCCCCGCGGCGGCGACATCGCGCTCGGGTGTCGCAGCGCGGGTCCACCTGGAGGAGCCATTCGTGAACGCCAACCCCTACGCCGCGACCGGTGTTCGCTGGGACCTGACGGACCTGTTCCGATCCCATGACGACCCGGCCATCGAAGAGACGCTGGCGGACTGTCGCGCGCGCGCCGAGCGGTTCGCGGCGCGGTACCGAGGCACGATCCGCGTGTCGGGCGGACCGCCGCCGGAGCACCTCCTGGCCGCGATCCTGGAAATGGAGGCGCTGCAGGCCGACCTGGAGCGGATGGGGGCCTTCGCCCAGCTGCTGTACGCGTCGGATACCGCCCGGCCCGAGTACCGGGACCTCCGCGAGCGGGTCGAGCAGCGTCTGACGGAGATCGGCAACCTGGTGCTCTTCTTCGAGCTGGAATGGCTGGAGGTTCCCGACGCGGCGGCGGAGCCGCTGATCCAGCATCCCGTCCTGGCCGGATACCGCCACTTCCTCCGGCAGGCGCGGCGCATGCGCCCGCACACCCTCTCGGAGTCGGAGGAGCGTCTGCTCAACGAGCGGGACAACACCGGGCCCCGCGCCTTCGGGCGGTTGTTTACGGAGCTGACCAGCAGTCTCAGCTTCCCGTTCCAGCGCGACGGCAAGGACGAGCGGCTGACCCTGAGCGAGATCCTCGCACTCTCGCACGAGCCGGACAGGTCGTTGCGGCAGCGGGCTCACCAGCGGCTCTTCCAGGTGCTGGAGCAGCAGTCGCTGGTCCTGACGTTCGTGTACGACACGCTCGTGCAGGACCACCTGACCATCGATCGGCTGCGCCGCTTCCCGCACCCCATGGCGGCCCGGCACGTGGCCAACGAGATCGACGCCGAGGCGGTGGAGCGGATGCTCTTCGTGACTGAACAGAACTACGGCCAGGCGCAGCGGTATTTTCGGGTGAAGGCCCGGCTGCTGGGGCTGCCCCGCCTCGCCCTGTACGACCAGTATGCCCCCATCGGCGCCGAGGCGCCGCGCTGCACGTTCGAGCGGGCGCGGGACGTGGTGCTGGAGGCCTTCGAGGCCTGCTCGCCCGTCCTCTCCGCGGCGGTACGCCAGTTCTTCGATCGGCGCTGGATCGACGCCGAAGTGCGGCCGGGCAAACAGAGCGGGGCCTTCTGCGCGTCGCCGTCGCCGTCGTTGCATCCGTACGTCCTGTGCAACCACACCGGGAATCTGCGCGACGTCATGACCCTGGCGCACGAGTTGGGCCACGGCGTCCACGGCTGGCTGTCACGGAAACAGACCCTCTTCAATTACGACACGCCGCTGACCATGGCGGAGACCGCGTCGGTCTTCGGGGAGTTTCTGGTGTTCGACCATCTCCTGGACGCCGAGCGGGACCCGCGCGTGCAGCTGGCGCTGCTCTGCGGCAAGATCGAGGACGCCTTCGCCACGGTCTTCCGCCAGAGCGTCCTCACGCGCTTCGAGCAGGCGGTCTTCGCGCGGCGCAAGACGGGCCGCCTCACCGCGGACTGCGTGTGCCGGCTTTGGCTGGACGCCAACTCCCCGTATTACGGGGACGCCGTGGAATTGACCGACGGGTATCGGTGGGGCTGGTCCTATATTCCCCATTTCATCCATTCCCGCTTCTACTGCTACAGCTATGTCTTCGGGGAGCTGCTGGTCCTGTCCCTCTACCGGCAATACAAGGAGCAGGGCGCCTCGTTCATCCCGAAGTACGTCGCGTTGCTGGAAGCGGGCGGGTCGGACGTGCCGGAGGCGCTGCTGGCGCCGCTGGGAGTCGATTTCCACGATCCGGCGTTCTGGCAGAAGGGGTTCGACGAGATCCGCGCGCTGGTGGATCGGGCCGAAGCGCTGGCCGACGCGCTCGCCGGCCCGACGGAGGCCGGTCGGGACCGTGCTCCTCTTTGACGCGCACGCGCACCTGGCGGCGCAGGACTTCGCCGACGATCTCCCCGAGGTCTTGGCGCGCGCCGAGTCGGCGGGGCTCTGCGGCGTCCTGACCGTGGGCGAGACGCTGGCCGACGCGGAGCGGATCCTGGACTTGGCCGGGCGTCACGGCTTCATCAAGCCCGCCGCCGGTCTGTACCCGACGATCCTGGACCCGGCGGCCGCGGAGGCCGTCTTCGCGTTTATCCGGCGGAACGCCGACGGGCTGGCGGCCCTGGGAGAGGTCGGGCTGGACCGCTGGGCGGTGAAGACAGAGGCGGAGTGGCGCGTCCAAGAGGACATCCTGGCGGGCTTCGTGGCGCTCGCCAACCGGTTGAACCTTTCCCTCAACGTTCACTCCCGGTCCGCCGGCCGCCACACCATCGGGTTCCTGCGACGCTGCGGGGCGCGCAGGGTCCTCCTGCACGCCTTCGACGGCAGGGCCGCGGCGGCCCTGGAGGGGGCGGAGGCCGGCTACGCTTTCTCGATCCCGCCCTCCGTCGTACGGTCGCCGCAGAAGCAGAAGCTGGTCCGGCGCCTGCCCCTGGAGTGCCTCCTCCTGGAGAGCGACTCGCCCGTCCTGGGACCCGATCCGGCAGCCCGGAACGAGCCGGCGAACGTCGTCGTGGCCTGCCGAGCGGTAGCCGAGCTCAAAGGCGTCTCGCCCGCGACGGTCGCCCGTGTCACCACGGACAACGCCCGCCGGCTCTTTCCCCGCGCGTTCGACTGACCCCAGGTTCTGGCCGCAAGAGGTCCCAGCCGCGCAGGGGGCTCGAGCCCGTCGACCCCGTGTGCTTTTTGTGGCCCGCCGTTTCGCCCCGCCAACGGAGACACAAAATGCCGGCGACCGGACGGGAGCCCCGTTCCCATCGCCGGGATGTCTCGACGCGGACGAGCGCGATCGGCTCAGTTCAGGCCGATGGACTTTTCCGTCTGCTGGTCGAACGCGTGCAGCTTCTCCGTGATCGCGGCCAGCTTGATCTTCTGGCCCACCTTGGCGGGGGTGTCGGGGCTGACGCGGGCGATGATCTCCGACGGGCCAACCATCACGTCCAGGTAAATCTCGTGCCCGATCGGCTCCACCACCTCGACCGTGGCCTCGAACACGCTGGCGGGCGGGTCCTGGGCCGTGGCCTCGTGCAAATCCTCGGGACGGATGCCCATGGTGATCGGCTTGTCTTTGAAGGCGGAAAGCGCCTTGGCCTTGGCCGCGGGAACGGGCAGAGTGAAGCCGGGGTGCGAGAAGCACAGCTGGCCGTCCTTGGCGCCCACCGTGCACTTGACAAAGTTCATGGCCGGAGAGCCGATGAAACCCGCGACGAACTGGTTCTGCGGATGGGCGTACACCTCCAGCGGAGCGCCGACCTGCTGGATCAGGCCGTCCTTCATGATCACGATGCGGTCGCCCATGGTCATGGCCTCGACCTGGTCGTGCGTCACGTAGATGACCGTGGCTTGCAGCCGATCGTGGAGCTTCTTCAATTCGGCGCGCATGGCCACGCGCAGCTTGGCGTCCAGGTTGGAGAGCGGCTCGTCGAAGAGAAAGACCTGCGGCTTCCGGACGATGGCGCGGCCGACCGCGACGCGCTGGCGCTGACCGCCCGACAGGGCGCGGGGCTTGCGCTGGAGGAGCTCCTGGATGCCCAGGATCTCCGCGGCTTCCTGCACGCGCTGCTGGATCTCCTGCTTGGGGAATTTGCGGAGCTTGAGACCGAAGGCCATGTTGTCGTACACCGACATGTGCGGGTACAGGGCGTAGTTCTGGAACACCATGGCGATGTCCCGGTCCTTGGGCGGGACGTCGTTTACCACGCGCTCGCCGATCTTGATGGTGCCGGAGGTGATCTCCTCGAGACCGGCGACCATGCGGAGCGTGGTAGATTTCCCGCAGCCGGACGGTCCCACGAGGACCACGAACTCCTTGTCGTCGATCGTCAGGTTGACGTCGCGGACCGCCATCACCTGGTCGAACTTCTTCGTGACCTGCTCCAGCGTTACTTGGGCCATGGTCTTCACCTGTCTCCTGTGTCTGTTCCGTTGGCTGGACCGCCTCGCAGCCCCACCCGGGCCGACGTCCGTGCAAGGAACGCTCGGGGTCTCGAGGCGCGAACCACGGGGCCCGGGGAATTTCACGGAATTGTATGTAATCTCGGAACGGGAACGCAAGCGAAATCTCCGAGAACGGATGAGCAGGCGAACCGCGGCGGCGGACGCGAGGGGCGGACGGGTCGGCCCGGCAACCGATGGGGACGCCGGCGGGGCACCTTCTTCCTGTCGCACTTTTTCCCCTGATCCCGCGCTAACGCGGTAACTGCCTGCCAATACAAAAAATGCGCGCACCCACCAGGTGAGGCTTGACAAGGGGAATGGACGTGTGCTACATAACGTCCATGACGGATGCGCAACGCCGCCGGCTCGAGCAGCAGC
>JAKPQH010000024.1 GCA_029580855.1 bacterium
CCGGCAAGGGTAACGTGGTGTTCTCCGACACCATCCCGGGGAACTCCCGCAAGACCTACAACATGGCGGACAGGCTCTCGGACTCCCGGGCGTCGGTGATGGTGCGCAGCAAGGACCCCTCGAAGAAGATAATGGTCGAGCGCGCCATGTACTGGGACAACCGGGGAGCCGGGACCGACACCATCGGGGGGTTCTCGGACTGATGCCGGCATATTCGTACGTGATCGCCCCGCTTCCGGGGGCCTGCCGTGGTTGCTGATATCATGTACGGGTCATGGACGGCAGGCACGGAAAAAACCTCTTCAGAATAACCGGCGGGACACCGCTCCTGGTGCTGGTCTGCGCTGTAGTGCTGGTGGACTCGGTAGGGTACGGCGTGGTGGTGCCGATCATCCCGCTGTACGCCGAAAAGCTCGGCGTCGGAGACTTCGCCATCGGTTTCCTCTTCGCGGCGTACGCGATCGCCCTCTTCGTCGCGGCCATCCCGTTCGGCATCCTCTCGGACAGGCTGGGGCGCAAGCCGTTCGTGCTCTTCGGGATGTTCGCCATGGCCGGGGCGTTCGTTTTCTACGCCCTGGCGAACTCGTATCCCATGCTGGTTTTCGCCCGCGCCCTCGACGGTTTGACCGCCGCCGCCACCTGGAGCGCGGCGCTTGCCCTTCTCGGAGACCGCTTCGAGGGCGGCGAAATGGGGACGAAGATGGGTTGGGCGATGGCCGCGGCGGCCGTCGGCGGTATTGCCGGGCCGCTGGTGGGAGGAATACTGTCGGATAGCCTTGGCCACAGGTCTCCTTTTTACGCCATCGGGATCGTATGCCTGCTCGGAGGGCTGGCGGCGGTGTTCCTCGAGGACCCGCCCCGGAAGGAACGCACCTCTTCACTGACCTGGAAAGCGCTCAAGCCCGTCTACACCAGCAGGAACCTGATGATCGCATGCGTCGTGACTCTTATAACCACAATGGGCCTGGGACTGCTCGAGCCCACCATGCCGCTTTACCTCAAGAACAAGTTCCATCTGGGCACTACGGGCATCGGCATGATCTTCGGGGTAACGATGCTCTTCTACGCCACGGCAAGCCCGCTCGCCGGCAGGCTCTCCGACGCGGTCGGGAGGAAAAAGCCTATCGTGGCGGGCCTGGCGGCAACGGCCGTCATCGCGCCTTTCGTCGCCATCTTCAAGAACATCGTCGCTGTCTACGTGATGATGGGCCTGTTCGGCGCCGCCATTGCGTTCTTCGGAACCCCGTCGTTCCCCCTTGTGACAGACGCCCTCTCCAGGGCAAGCGACCCTGGCGAGGCCAGCCTGTTCGGCGCCGCGTTCGGGCTTCTGAACGTCTGCTGGAGCCTCGGATATACACTGGGCCCTCTCCTGGGCGGCTCCCTCATGGGTTGGGCGGGTCTGCTGGCGGCGCTGCTCGCATATTCCGTGCTGCTGGCGGGCCTGGCCGTAACGGTCTGGTTCTTGCTGCCGGAGGCGTAGGATCCGGTCACTTGAGATATTTCTCCTGGAATTCCAGCACTACCATGCTCAAGCGCTCGTCAAGCCGCGCGAGGGTTTCGTCCTCGATATCCCCGGGGACTCCGCCGTAGAAGGCCTGCGCCATGCCCCCGGCCATGCAGGCTATGGTGTCGCTGTCGCCCCCTATCGACACGGCCTTCCTGATCGCGTCCTCGAAGTCGCGCGACTCGAGGAACGCGATGATGGCTTGCGGTACCGAACCCTGGCACGAGATGTCGGTGAACTCGCGAGCGTACCAGCTCCTTATGCTTTCAAGGGGCTCGCTGAGATCATACCCGAAGGCGTCCTCGATGAAATCCCTTATCTCCCCGGCGCCGCTGCCCCGCCGTGCGAGAAAGATGGCAGCCGCTACCGCCTGAGCGCCCTTGACGCCTTCCGGATGGTCGTGAGTGACCGCCGCGCTCTCGGCGGCGACTTCCAGCACCTCTTCGATGGAGTCGAACGCGAAGCCGATGGGGCTGACCCTCATCGCCGAACCGTTGCCCCACGATCCGTAAGGACCGGCGTGCGGCCGGCGCGCCCACTTGGAGAAAGCGCCGCCGTAGCCGGCGTGCGGGTAGTACTCGAAATACTCCTTGAGCTTCCGGGCAAACGGGGTCCGGTGGATCAGGGCGTCGGCGATCGCCACCGTGAGGACACTGTCGTCGGTGAAGCGGCTCGACGGCCCGAAAAGAGGGAAGGACGTGGTCCTGATGTTGCGGCTGCGCCCTTCGTACGGCGAGCCTATGATGTCACCCGCGATAGCGCCAATCATGAGGTGCCTCCGTTGCCGTTCGACGCTCAGCATATACCAGGGGTGTGACATCCCGGGAGTGTAACGTCCGTGTTCGGCGTTGCGTGCAGTTCCTCGAGCCCGGCTACCGCCCCGGCTACCGCCCCGGCGCGAAGAGATCCTGGTGCGGGGAGAGGGATTCCAACCCTCACGCCTTTCGGCAGCCCGTTTTAAGCGGGCCGTGTCTAGCATTCCACCATCCCCGCTGGCGAGGCCTGCGCCCTCCACCGACGGCTTGCACGTTCCTGCGCGGTCAATCTCCCGCGGCGGTCCGCACACGAGAGCCGCGGGTCCCCGGCGGCGCCGTTCAAGCTGCCGCCGTCGGCGTGGTGCAGTCCCAATGATATCCCCTTGCCGTCAGGTTCGGTAGAACCGCGCCTTCCACGCGCCTGCTCCTCCAGTTCCCTGATCGGGGAACACGCCCGGCCCTAAGGCGTGGGGCCAGGCGGTGCGCGCTCCAGGGAGGACGCGCGGCGCGGCTGTGCGGTTGACGGGGAGCCTCCGGCCCCTCTCGCGGACGGGTCAGCGCCGGTGGTACAGGTTGATCAACAGGCCGTCCAGAATGTCTTTTTCGCTGACGAGGACCTCGTCGAGCCCCGCGAGGTCCATCACCACCCGCAGCACAGCGGCGCCGCCCACGATAATGTCGGCGCGCCCCGGCTCGAGCCCCATTATCTCGCGGCGTTCCGCCAGGGGCGCGCTTGCCAGCCTTACGAACATCTCTTCGACCTGCCGGCGCGTCAGCCGCGAGTGGTGTATGCGCCGCGTCTCGTACTCCTTCAGCCCCAGGTTGATTCCCGAGAGGGTGGTGACCGTCCCCGCGAGGCCGACCGCAAGCACCGGCTTCTTCTCCCGCAGCAGCATCTCCAGCGAGGGCTTGAGCCTGGCCACCACGTGGGATTCCATGCGCCCCACCGACACGGGTGACGGGGGGTCCGACGTCTTCAGGAACCGCTCGGTCATCCTTACGCACCCGACGTCCGCGCTCCCGGCCAGAAGCCCCGCGAGAGCGGGCGCTCCGTTCTCGCCCGTGACCGGCCAGTCGCCGAGCACCATCTCCGTGCTCCCGCCGCCGATGTCGAATACCAGCACCGGGCCGGCGCCGTCCGGCACCTCTCCCTCGAGGTCCGACGCCGCCCCGAGATAGCTGAGCCTTGCCTCCTCATCCCCGTCCAGGATCACCGGCCTCGTCCCGAGTAGCGCTTCCGCGCCGTCCAGGAACTCCGCTCCATTGTCGCAATCGCGAAGGGCGCTGGTCGCGGCGGCGGTTATCCCGGCAGGCCCCAGCGGGCGCATCACCGCGGCGAAGCCCTCCAGCGCGGTCCTCGTCCTGTTTACCGCCGCGGGCGCCAGGTGATGCGTTGCGTCAACGCCTTCGCCGAGCCTGGTGATGACCATCCTCCGGTCAACCGTCCCGGTCTTTCTCCCGTCGCAGTCGGCGACGAGGAGCCTGGTCGAATTGGTGCCCAGGTCAAGTGACGCAAGGCGCAGGGGGCCGCTCACACCAGACACCGCCTTCCTCCTCGAGCATCTCCACACACAGCTCACCCGGCACGGACCTGATCCCACGGCGCCGGGACTCCGTCGCGCCCCCGGCCTCAACGTCCCCGCTGCGACGGTCGCCTTGCAGCGCGAGGTGACACGCCAGATGCGCGTGGAGGCACTTCATCGAGCCTATGCGCCCGTAAGCCGCCCCCCTGGACGCCACGCGATTCGCGAGCTCTTCTCCCCCGCTGGCCTCGGCTATCCGCCGCTGCATGGAAGCGAGTGCCCTCTCCTGTCGGATGAACTCCTCACGGAGCGCCTCGTCAGCGTGCAGGCGCATGCCGACCCGCGCTATCTCGCCCCTGCTCTCGAGCCTGCCAACGCCCGTAGAGGCGTTCGGACAGGTCAGCCAGAGCAGCGGGGGCACGGCCCCGCCGGATCCCGCGAACGGCAGAGTCAAGAGGACGGCGGGCGCTCCGTGGGGGCATCGCCTCGCGATGAGCACCTCCCCGAGAAAAGGCTTGCCGAGCTGCCTCCTGACCACCACCCGGTCGCGTTCACCCGCTTCCTCGAGAAAGGGGAACAGCTCCAGCGCCGTGCCGGCGGCGTCGCGCGTCCCGGCGCCCGCTTTCACTGGTATATCAACGTGATGCCCGCGACCTTCCACTTTCCCGACTCCCTCACCAGGGTCGCGTCTACCCTGCTCTTGTTGCCGTCCTCGTAGCTGATCGTCCCCGAAACCGCGGCGCTGTCGCCGTCCACCGTGTAAACCGGGAAGCTGTAGGCGGCGACCTCCCGGAAAAGGGGCTCGTTCTTGCGGACGTTATCGGTGAACTCCTCGAGAGGCGCGAGCGCCCCGAGGTTCTTCGACTGGTCCCGGTACGCGGCTTCGTAACGCCTCGAGCGGAGGTGCTCGAGGTGTTCCTGCAGGACGATTGCCGGGTTCCGCACGTCCGGGAGTGCCTTGAAGGTGCCCGTTGAGAAGAGGGTGGAAAGGTCTACGTCCGGTTCCGGGATCGCGTCACGCGTGTCGTAAGCCAGCTTGTAGATCCCCACCGCCGCCGCGAACGCTATGACGGCCACACATGCCGCCAGTATCCCGAGGAAGAACCGCCTGTTCTTTCGTGTGGTATCCCGTGTGGCCCTGTCGGAACCGGCAGCGGCCTTCCCGGTGGTTGGAGCGGTTGACGCCAAAGTGCAGGATCACTCCCAGAAAGAGTCCGGGTCCTGCGCTTGCTCCTTCCCTTTTCTCTCTACGTCCTCCTCGAAAAAGAACGAGTTGTCGTCGGCCTTTCCCCGGG
Organism: bacterium; assembly: GCA_029580855.1. GTDB lineage: Bacteria > Methylomirabilota > Methylomirabilia > Methylomirabilales > 2-02-FULL-66-22 > 2-02-FULL-66-22. The sequence continues at coordinate 5,078 of JAKPQH010000024.1, forward strand.
TCGAGGTCGGGGGCGTAGCTTCCTCTACGGTCACCCCTTCGTCCTCCTCCCCGGAGAGGTCCACGTCCTGTGGAGGCGCCGGAGGAGCCTCGTCGGTTCCGTCCCAGGCGGGAGAGGCCTCCGACTCTTCGCTGATCCCACCTTCCCACGACGGCTGCGCCTGTGGCCCGGCGCCCTCACCGGAGGGCACTTCATCGAACGGCCAATCCGCCGCCCCGGCAGGCTCTTCGGGCGGGGGAACGGCTGCTGGTTCGACATCTTCCCGTCGCTCCCCCATCAACTCCTGGTATTCGGGCGGCAACTTGAAGTCATCGGGGCTGGTCGCCTCCGGGCGGACCTGCTCCATAATCCCTTCGCTGTCGAACGGCCTGTCCTCATCGACCGTCTGAGATGGGCCCGGCTCGAACGGCGGTGGCGCCACTTCCGGCGGGGGAGTCGCATCGACCGCCTCGATCTCCCACGGGGCGAGCTCCGGCGGCGCCTGCTCGAGCCCCCCCGGCTGGCCCTCCATAGCGGGGATGGTCGGCTCCACGTAAGGCGGTGGCGGCTCTCCCAACCCACCAGGGGCTTCCATGCCCACCTCGGCAACAGGTGGAGGGGCCATCTCCTCGAACGCCGGTGGCGCCTCTGGAGGCGGCGGAGGCTCGTAGGCCGGGGGCGCCTCGAACGCCGGTGGTGCTTCGCTCACCGGCGGCGCCTGCTCGAACGTTGGCGGCGCCTGCTCGAACGTTGGAGGCGCTTCAACCGCCGGGGGCTCGTAGGCCGGGGGCGCCTCGAACGCCGGGGCCTGGACCTGGTCCACGGTAGGAACCTCGGTATACGGCGGCGGCTGCTCCATGGCGGGAGGCGGCCCTGGATATTCACCCGGCGCGACCGGCGGTCCCGCGACCGGCGGGGGCGCTGCCGGGGGCGCCTCGAACGCCGGGGGAGGGGCCATCTGCGGGGGCGCCATCTGCGGTGGCGGGGGCATCGTGCCGCCCGGTGGCACCTCGCCCTTCTTCGGCTTTTTCTCTTTCCTGGGAGGCTTCTCCCTGGCGGCCCTGGGCGGCTTCTCTTTCCTGGGAGGACGTTCCTTCTTCTCCCTGGGGGGTTTCTGTTTGCGTCCCTTGCCCGCGGGTTCCACTACCTGGACGGGGCGCCCGAACTCGTCGAGGACACCTCCCGGTACCAGCGGCGGCGGCTGCTCCATGGCGGGAGGCGGCCCTGGATATTCACCCGGCGCGACCGGCGGTCCCGCGACCGGCGGGGGCGCTGCCGGGGGCG
>JAKPQH010000025.1 GCA_029580855.1 bacterium
CGCCGCGTAGTAGGCGAACAGGGACAGGTCGGTGATGTCCTCGCGGGAGAAAGCGGCGGGCGCATCGGACCAGATGGCCAGAACGCCGCGAGAGCTCGTCCCGGGCTTCACCGAGAGGCAGGCCGCCGATGCCGCCTTGACGCCGGGGAGCAGTTCGTCCCGCTCCGGGTCGAGCCGGTGCACTTCGCGCCTGTTGCGCTGGAAGCACCTCGTGATCACGGAGCCGGCTTCGAGCCTCACCCCGGTATCCGCGGGGAGCTCGAGGCCTCTTCTCGCGGCGACAGATAGCGACGAGTCCCCCTGGCGTCCCACGAGTATCGCGCCCCCCCTGGCATTCCAGACGATCGTCGCTTCGGTGAGGCATGCCGCCATCTTGACCGCGGTGGAGGAGCTTCGCGAGGTGGGGAAGTAGTCTTCCATCAGTCTCCTGAAGCGCGAGGTCGGACTGCCGGCTTCCCGCGGCGCTCTGGCGCTCCACGCCTCGAGGAACCTGGAGAAAGGCTCCCTTCCGAGGACGGCCAGGCCGTAAGAGACGGCTTTCAGGGCGAGTTCGGTCCCTGGAACGCCCGTGCCCAGATGGACCAGCAGCATTCCGGGCAGCAACCTCGACACCGCCGCGAGGTCGCCGGCGCGCTCGACCCCGTGGATCTCGAACCACGGTTCGAGCACTCCCGTGGAATCCGAGGAGACCACGGCCGTTATTCGGAACCTGCCGGACGCCTCGAGCTTTTCCAGCAGGGGCTGGTCCGCTTCGGACGGCTCCGCGATTATGAGTTCGATGGGCTCTTCCACTCGGTCCTCGCCTGACTTCTTCGTATTGCAAATGATAGTGCAGCGGCCTCAATACTCAAAACGGGGATTCCTTCGAGCGGCAGTGGACGTCTGTCGTGTGCCGTGCCGCCTCCGGCACGCTGGCAGGAACAGGAAACCGGGGTTTTCTTCCTCTTTTCTTTCCACAGAAGCAACCATAGTAACCAGAACTTGCGCGGTTCAGCCGAAATACGGCAGGCGTACTTGACTCGGCAAGGCTAATTTAATAGATTCATCTAGCCCTCAAGAGCTTCTAAGGAAAACGGGTCGGCTCGTCCGGTACGGACCCTGAAAGTCGCTTGAGGGCACCCTTATTTCTGGAGGCCGCAAGTGTTGTTCGTCGGGAAGCTCGCTTATCTGGCCCTCTTCCCCGGAGTGCTTTTCATGGTAACGGCCGGCGCCGCGGCGCGCGCGGTGGCCGCGGGGGCGGGCGGCGTCATCGCGGGTTTTTCGCGGCCCGGTCGCATGCCGGTGACGCTGGCGCTGAACCACCTCGGCGTCGAGTGCGTCGCGTCCGGCGGTTCGACCCACGCCGCCGTCTGGCTGGTGCCGGCGGTCAGGCTCACGGCGCTTTCGTGGGCCTGCTGCATCCTGTTCGGCTTTTTGCCCGGCGACCTGTTTCTTCTCTACTCGCTGCTGTTGCTCGCGGCGGGGTCCGGGGTCCTGTTCGCGTTCGTCTCGGACAATCCCCGTGTCCGGAGACAGGCCTGGCCGGAGGCGGTGTCCCTGTGCGCCTGGGCGCTTCCGTTCTCCCTGGTTACCGGCTGCCTGGTCCTGAGGACGGGTGAAGTGGGGGTCCTGGAGCTGATACGCCTGCAGGGCGCGTCCGGCAGTACCCTCGCGGGCCCGTCCGGCGGAGCGGCGGCCGACGTGGGGATGGCCCTTGCCCTCCTGGCGGCGCTGTTCGCGACGTCGGCGTTTTCCCGCTTGAAGCCGCTGGGAAGGAACGGCTTCCTCGGGGCGGGAGCGTTGCTGGACGAAGTCTCGGGTCCTCCTCTAGCCTTTTTCCTGGCCGGTGACGCGGCGGCGCTCTTCGTATCGTCCCTGACCCTGGTGGCCTGCTTCTTCGCCGGCCCGGCCGGCAACTGGTACCAGGTCGCCTTCTGGGCGTTGAAGGTCGCGGGGGTCCTGGTTCTCCTGGGGCTGGTCGATGCCGCGTGCTCACGGGCACGCCAGGGGCGCGTGGCGCTGTGGGGGGTAGCCATGGCCGGCGGAATCGCCCTGGCGGCGGCGGTCCTCGTATGGGTGGGGGTACGGACGTGAGCGCAGCGTCTGCCGGCAGGGTTTGGGGAACGGCCGTCTTCCACCTGCGGATGGCCGGCTGTGGCGGCTGCTCGGACATCGTTGATGTGCTCCTCCGTGACAGATTCAGGGGGAGGCCCCGGCTCGTGGAGTGTTCCTCACCGCGTCACGCGGGGCTGGTAATCGTAAGCGGCGTCCTCGAGGAAGAGATGGAGAGCGGCGTGCTGAACGTGCTGGCGCAAGCGCCCGCGGGCGTGAGGGTGCTGGCGGTGGGAGGCTGCGCAACCGGGGCGGGCGCCCCGCCGGGCGCCTGTCCGGGCGTGTCCTTTTCCGAACGGGTGAAGGCGGACGGGAAGGTGCGTGGTTGTCCGGTCACTATGGAGGCGTTGATCGAAGGGGTCGAGGATGTCAACTGCTGATATGACGGCGGTTACGGCTTTCGCCGTCGCGGTTCCCTTCGCGGGCGGCCTTCTCCTCGCGGCCGCGGGCGGCGCGCGCCGCATGCGCCGCGCGCTCGGGGTGCTGTACGCTGTGGTGGCCGTGGTGTTCGACCTCGCGCTCCTCAATGGATACCTCCGGCACCCGGCGCGCGCTTGCTGGGGCAGCCTCAGGTTCACATCCCTGACTTTTCCGGCGTTCTTCATGCTTGGCATGTTGACGGCCGGGGGTGTGCTCTTTGCCAGCTTCCGGAGGACGGAGGCCGCCCGCCCCGCCGTCGTGGCGGCTTCGATAGCCGCGGCCGGCGGTTTCGGCGGACTGGCGCTTGCCGTATCGACGACGGTGCCGCAGATGTTCCTCTGGCTCGGGGCAACGGCGGCGGCCGCGGCGGGGCTGCTGGCGCACGGGGGACCCGGTTCGGGCATGAGGCTGCGCGCCTTCATCCCATGGCTGGCCGCGGACGCGATGTTCGTTGCCGGCGTGGTGCTTTCTTCCCTGCTGCTCGAAGATACCAGCGTGCTCGTCAAGCCTCCGCTTACTTCGGGTGGAGAGGCCGAAGTGGTGGTAATCCTCTCACTGTTTCTCGCGAGCGCCCTGTTGAGGCTCGGCGTGTTCCCGGCCCAGGGGTGGATGGCCGGGCTGGTCGGGCGCACCGACGTTTCCTGGAGCGGCTATCACCTGGGATGCCTGAATTTCCTGATGGCGGGAATGCGCCTGGTGGTCACCGTGACCCTGCTCGCGCGTCTGGCGGCGTCGGACTGGGGGCCGGCGCTCGCGGTGGCCTCGGTCTTCTCGATCGCCGCCGGTCCCGTCCTGGCCGCGCGCTCGCGTAACGTGCAGGGAGTGGTTTCCGGCTTCTACTGCATGATCTCGGGGGTACTGCTCTTTTCGTTGGCGACGTACTCCAGGGCGGGAAGCGAGGCGGCGCTGTTCGTGCTGCTCACCGCTCCGCTCTCGATCACCGCTCTCGTCATGGCCTCGGGAACCGCTGTTTGCCTCAAGGGCTCCCGGGCGGTTGGCATCGACCGGGCCGACGCCCGCGCGGCGCCGGGCGCTTTCGTGGCGATGGTTGTCTCCGGTCTCGCCGTAGCGGGGCTCCCGATCACGGACGGCTTCGTCGGGAGGTCTCACGTTGTGCTGGCCGGTTTCGACAAAGCCCAGGTGACGCGGTTCTACGCCCTGGGCTCGGTGATCGCCATCGCGGCGGCCGCGGTGGCGCTGGTCGCCGCCTGCCGACTGGTCGGAGGGGTGTTCGGTGGCCGGGAAGGGCGTCCCGCCGCGGAGCGGACCGGTCCTGTGGAAGGGTTGGTGCCGCCGGTTATCTGCGCGTTCAGCGTTCTGCTGGGTTTGTTCCCCGCTCTTCTTCTGAGGAACTTCATCTCCGGTGCGTCCCGCCTGCTTTACTCGCCCGGTTTTCAGGGCCCGTCTGTTGTATTCCGCGGTACCGGGGGGGCCACCGCCTCCGCCCTGAGGAGCTACGGCGCCTGGGGGCAGGACGCCGCCGCGTTCCTCCTGCTGTCGGCCGTGATCGTGCTGGCCTCGTACTTCGCCAGCCGGGCCGCCAACCCGTCGGAGGGCGGGCCGGAAAGGAGGGCGCCGTGGCTGGACGGGGCCGCGGGAAGGTACGCGGTGTCGCCGGGAGGGACGAGTGCCAGGCCGAGGGAAGCGTACTCCCTGCCGCGGTGGCTTCGCGCCGGACCGGGGGGGAGGCGGCGGTGACCGGCACGATGCCTGTCGGGCCCTACAGTCGCCTCGTCCGCATGCCGGCGCTGCTGGAGTGCGTGCTGGAGGGAGGAGCGGTCACCTCCGCCGGACTCACGCAGTACGCCAGGCCCGAGAGGATCGCCGCGTCCTGCGAAGGGCTGTCGCCCGCCGAAGCCGCCGTGCGCGTCTCCCGCTCCTGCGCCAGGTCGGCGGTGCACCACGCCGCGGCGTTCTGCGAGGCGGTCGAGGGCGCCCAGGGCATCGAGGTGCCGGAGGGACACGGGGCGCTCCGGGTAGCGCTTTCCGAGGCAACGAGAGCCGCCTCCCACCTGGAGGTGGTATCGGACATCGGGCAGGCCCTCGAGGACGACATCCTCTTCGGCAGGCCGCGCCGGCACATAGCCCGCATCCGTGCCGCCGTCTCCGGGCTGTGCGGGAACCCGTTCGGGTTCGGGGCCGTGGTCCCCGGGGGCGTCAGGGTGGGTGGCGGCCCGGAGGCGCTCGCCGGCCTCGTAGAGAGCTGCCGCAGCGCGGCTCGCGCCGGCCGCCTCCTGTCCGCCAGGCTGAAGATGTCCCGGGCCAGGCTGAGCTCCTGCGCGCTGCAGGAGGGCGACCTGCCCGTGGGGCACCCGCCGGCACCGGCCTTCAGGGGTTCCGGGAGCACTCTCGACCTGCGCGCCGGCCTGGACCCGGCAGGTTATTACGCGGTGCTGGGGTACCGTCCCGTCAGCAGGTCCGGAGGCACGCCCCTTGACAGGGTTGCGGTCCTGCTGGAGGAGGTGGCCGCCTCCGGAAGGCTCGTCGAGAAGGTCGAGCGCCGGGCCCTCGACCTCGGTGATCTCCCACGGGTTCCCGAAGTGGGCCGGGGGAGCGGCTCGGGAGGCTGGGAGTCGCCGCACGGAGCGTTTGAGTACAGGGTGCTGATGGGCGCCGGCGGGAAGGTGCTGAGGGTGCGTTCCTTCGGCGCCAGCCACGAGGTGGGGAAGCTCGCGGACGCGGCGCTGGCCGGCGCACCGTTCGATGACTGCGCGGTGGCGCTGATATCATTGAACCTGTGCGGGTGCTGTGAGGGCGCGCGGGGTTGAAGTCCACCGGAGAATGAGGGCAGGGAGGTCGGGATGCGGCTCGCCGAGGAGATAAAGCTGGCCAGGGGAGAAGGGGAGGTGGACCTCCTGCTCACCGGGGGTTTGCTCGTCAACGTCTTCTCCGGGCGCGTCCATCCCGCGGACATCGCCGTGTCCGACGGCCTCGTAGTCGGGCTGGGCGAGGGCTACCGCGCCTCCGAGGTCGTCCGGCTGGAGGGCCGCTACGTCACCCCCGGACTCATCGACGCGCACGTGCACATCGAGAGCTCGATGCTCACGGTCGGCGAGTTCGCCCGCGCGGTCGTGCCGAGGGGGACGACAGCGGTGGTGACCGACTGCCACGAGATCGCCAACGTGCTGGGCCTCGACGGCGTCAGGTACATGATCCACTCGGCCTTGGGAGTCCCTCTCGACGTGTACGTGATGCTCCCCTCCTGCGTGCCGGCGACCGGCTTCGAGACCTCCGGGGCGGCGCTGGAGGCGGCCGACCTCCTCGAGCTCGAGGGGGAACCGGGCGTCATCGGACTGGGGGAGCTGATGAACTTCCCCGGGGCCATCGGCGGAGACCCGGGGGTGCTCGCCAAACTGGAGGCGTTCGCGGGGAGGCCCGTAGACGGCCACGCGCCCGGTGTCACCGGCAGGGAGCTGAACGCCTACATCGCCGCCGGCCCGGACTCCGACCACGAATGCACCACCGCGCTGGAGGCCGAAGAGAAGCTCCGGAAAGGGATGCACCTGTTTCTCCGGGAGGGGTCCAGCGCGAAGAACCTCCTGGACCTCCTGCCCGCGGTCAACGCCTCGAGCAGCAGCCGCTGCTGCCTGTGCACCGATGACAGGAACGCCGCCGACCTCCTCGACGCGGGCCACATGGACCACATCATCAGGGAGGCCGTCGGCGCGGGGATGTCCCCGATCACCGCGATCCAGATGGCGACCATCAACACCGCGCGCCGTTTCGGCCGCGAGCGGACGGGGGCGGTCGCCCCTGGGTACAGGGCCGACCTGGCGGTCTTCGACGACATGGATTCCCTGCGGGTGGCCATGACCATCAAGGGCGGCGCGGTTGTCGCTTCCGACGGGGTGCTGCGCGCGGAGCTCCCCGGCCCGCCGGAGATCGCTTCGAGCATGCACGTCCGGGGCTTCGGCAGGGAGTCGCTGAGGGTCGAGGGAAACGGCCGTGTCCGGGTGATAGGCGTGGTCCCTGACCAGCTTGTCACAGAGTCGCTTGTCGAGGAGCTCCCGTCGGAAGGAGGTGCGGTACGCGCCGACGTGGAGCGCGACATCCTGAAGGCGGCAGTGGTCGAGCGGCACGCGGGGACGGGCAACGTAGGCGTCGCTTTCGTTCGAGGGTTCGGGCTCAAGGAAGGGGCCATAGCCTCCACGGTCGCTCACGATTCTCACAACATCGTGGTGGTCGGGTGCTCCGACGGCGAGATGGCGGCCGCCGTAGAACACCTGATCGAGACCGGCGGCGGACAGGTCGCGGTGGGCCGGGACGGGGTCCGGGCCTCGCTGGCCCTGCCGGTCGCGGGGCTGATGTCCGCACTCGAGGCGAGTGCGGTAGCCTCAGGGGTACAGGCGCTGCAGGCGGCGGCGGCGGGCCTGGGATGCACACTCGCGGATCCTTTCATGACGATGAGCTTCCTGGCCCTGCCGGTCATTCCGTCATTGAAGCTCACCGACCGCGGCCTGGTGGACGTGGACGCCTTCGCGTTCGTGGACCTCTTAGCGGAGTAGCCACCGCCGTTCCGCGGCCGGCGCGTCGGCGCGGGAGGACCCGGAGCTGAGAGCATACGGGGCGTCTGCCGGAAAGCCGCCCTCCGCCGTCAGTCGGGAGGGAAATCCAGCAGGTCCTGGCGGCCCATGTCGGTCAGGACCTCCCGGTAGTTGCGGTAGAACGGCTTGAGAAGCGGCAGCAGCCTCATGGCCTTCGGTATCGGTCCCTTGGCTTTGATCTGGCCGCGCGTTATGGCGGACATGAGCTGGAGCTTCTCCATCCAGAACAGGTGCGCGGTGAAAGCCTCCATGGTCATCACGATCGTCGGATTCACGTCGTTCGGCCCGGTGATGATCCGGATCGGCTCTTCGGTGCAGACGACGGTTATCTCGGGCATGACGTCCTCGCCCCACCGCTCGTGGTCGTGGTACTTGAACTGCAGCACCAGGTTTGATTTGAGCAGCTTCTCGGAGATGCCGGGGTCGTTCAGGGTGCGCTCGCAGACCGATTCGGCGATTCGGTACATCTCTTCGGGGGTGACGTCGGGACGGTCGGCCTTGTTCCACCTGGTCTTAGACATCGCCGCTCCTTCCGCTGAGACCGAGGTACCGCGCGTATTTTACCATAATCCCGTCGGGGAAAACGGGCGCTGGAGGCGGCCGCCCGGAAGGATGCGGGCTTCGCGTTCGCCAAGTTATCATGGACCGGCAGCGCCCGGGGGAGCGTGTTATGAAGCTGTTTCGAAGGACCAGAGCAGAGAGGGCTGAGTCCGCGCCGGAAGGCGAGGAAGCCCTGGCGCGCGGCGAAGCAGGAGACGGCGTCTCCCCCGGGGAAGCGGTAGATCCGGACGCGGCCGGCGGGGCGGAGAGCGGCGAAGGTCTCATGGCGGAGGACGGCTTCGAGGACGGCCCGGCGGGGGAGGAGGGCCCGGAGCCCGATTTTTTCGACCTTCCGCCGGAGGATGTCGCCGGCTACATGCCGAAGGGCGCCATCGCCGCCGCGCCGAGGCAGATCGACTTCAGGCCGGTTCTCAAGATCCTGGGTCTCGCCGCCGCCCTCGGCGCCATCGCCGCCTTCGCCTACCTGGTGTGGCCAACGTCGGTCGCCAGGGTGCCCGACCTCGTCGGCAGGGAACTCACCGAGGCTATGGGCGTCGCGCGGTCGAAAGGCTTCCGGCCCATGGTGAAGGAGTGGCGTTACTCGGAGGGCCATTCCGACGGGGTAGTCCTTTCTCAGAACCCTGCTTCGGCGCGGGTGGTAAAAAAAGCCTCCGTCGTCGGGCTGACGGTCAGCAAGGGCCCGAGGCCCGAGCAGGGGGCGAAGCCCAGGCCTTCGACGACCATGCCCCGGAACCCCTCCCCGGGAGGTCCTTACACGGGAAAGGTCATCTGCGTGGACCCCGGCGGGCAGTCGCGTCCCATGCAGGGGGAGTGGACGGACCCCGGCATGACCCGCAGGGACATCCCGGAGGCGGAGGTGCGGGGCGCGACCACCGGCAACGCCGAATACCTGGTGAACCTGGACATCGCCCTCAAACTCAAGAGTTTGCTGGAGAAAGACGGCATCACCGTTGTCATGACCCGTGAGAGCAACGACGTGGACCTGAGCAACTCGATGAGGGCGGAGATCGCCAACAACTCGAACGCCAACCTGTACCTGCGGATACGCTGCGCCAACTCGGAGGACCCGTTCGAGAAAGGGACCCGGACCCTCTACCCCGAGCAGGGCAGGTGGACCGAGAGCATCTACCAGGGAAGCAAAGAGGCCGCGCTGCTGGTGCAGGGGGAGCTGTTGAAGGCCTGCGGGACGGAGGACCTGGGTATCGTGCCCACGCTTGACGCGGCGGGGTTCAACTGGGCGAGAGTGCCTGCCATCCAGCCGGAGCCCGGGTTTCTCTCCAGCCCCCGGGACGACACGCTGCTCGCGGAGGAAAACTTCCGCTGGAAGGTCGCCTGGGGTTTGCGGAACGGTATCATCAAGTTCCTGACAAACCCCTGAACCGCGGCTGAGGGCCCGGGCGGGCGGCGCTTCTGCTGTGGCCGGGTCCTTACCGGACGGTCAGGTTGAACGTGGCGGTCCGCGCGGGCCTGGCGGTCTTTTCCCAGGGCTGAGCGTAAGTCATGACGATCTTTGCCGTCCCCTTGCCTACGGCCTTGAACGTCCACCTTTCGACACCCCCCGCGCCGACCTGCTTCTGCGCGTTGGGGCCCGCGACGTAAGTGCTGCTCACCTTGGTCACTACCGACGGGTCGAGCGAGCCGGAGATGCCCCACTGGAACCCGGTGGTGGCGTTCGATTCGAGTTCGATGACGAACCGGTCGCCCACTTTCGCCTGGATGTCGCTGTCTTTGACGCCGAAGGTCTTGCCGTTTGCCGAGGTTCCGCCGCCACCGCAGCCGACGAGGGCCAACAGCCCCGTCACCGCCACGGTCACCGCCGCCGTAAGGATGGTTCCACGCTTCATGCCAGCTCCTTCCCGCAGGTTTCTCCTTCATGCGAGACGCCCGCCGGGAGAGCGGAGTTCCCGCATGCAGAGAACCGCTCCCCCAGGCCCCGCCGAAGAGAAACCGCGCTTCGACCGTCACCGGGCTTGTGCAAGAATAACACTTGCGCCCGCGCGCCTGTATCCCCCGGAGAAAATCGCGTCTTCCGGCCGATGGGCCTCGCTGTCCTGCCGGCCGCACGCCTGCCGGCTCCGGGCGGGCTCGCTTGCGGTGCGTCCGGGGAGAGGGCGCCGCCTTTGTGCTAAAATATCGTTCACTCAGGCTACGGGCGTTTAGCTCAGCGGGAGAGCGCTGCCTTCACACGGCAGAGGTCACTGGTTCAAATCCAGTAACGCCCACCACCCGCGCCGGATCAACCGCGGCTCCGCGTGGGCGTCACTGGACGCAGAAC
>JAKPQH010000026.1 GCA_029580855.1 bacterium
CGGCGACGCGGACGACATCGTGCCGTACAGCCACGCGGTCCGGCTGCACGAGAAGCTGGACCAGGCCGGTGTCGCGAACCGGCTGGTCACCGTCCGGGGGGGCGGTCACGGAAACTTCAGCCGGCAGGAGGTTTTGGACAGCTACGCGGCGATCCGCACGTTCCTGCGCCGGCAGAACCTGATTGGCGGAGACAGGGCAGCATCTCCGGCCGCGGCACAGAGATAGTGGCCAGTATTCCGGATGGACTAGAATTCGGACGGCCACCGTTGGGCGTGGTGGAGGACGCGGAGGATCTCCAGATTATTTCGCCGGACGCGGTAGGCAACCAGGCATGGCGTGTCCGGGACGACCAGCTCCCGCGTGCCCGGCACGCGTCCCGCCCGGCCCAGATGGGGCATCTCCGGCAGATGGCGCTCCACCACATGGATGACTCGCAGCACCTGGTCCACGGCCGCCGCGGGATTGTCCCGGGCGATGAACTCCGCCATGGATTCAAGGTCGCGGGCGGCGGCGGCGGTCCACAGAATCTGCACGTTTCCCCTCCCAGCGGGCCTTGACGGTTTCGTGGGGGACGACTTGACCGGCGTCGGCCTGGCGGACGCCCTCCTGGATGGCTTCAACCTGCCATTCGTTGACTTCGAGATACTCGCGGATGGCGCTCTCGATCAGGTACGACTTGGTCCTGGCCGTCGCCTTGGCCATCCGGTCCAGCTTGTCCTTCAAATCCCCCCCGATGCGTATGGTCATGACGTCTTTCATCGTCACCTCCAGCAGACATTGTATTACATTGTAATTCATCGGGGCGGATCCGTCCAGCAGGATCTTCCCGAATGGCGGTTGAGGTGGTCGAGGCGTCAGCCATCGGATTGGCGAAACCGGGGACCGGCTGGCACGCTTGTCCATTGAGCGGACGTTGTGGAGTGGCGGCTTGAGAAGTATAGGTCCGGCGCACGGCCACCGAACCTGTCCGTTCCGGCTCCACCCGCCTAACGCATGGCGGGGGGCGGCCAGTCGGGCTGGGCGGGGTCTTCGGCAAGCACGACCGCCAGCGTCTCCAACAAGCGTGTGGCGGCTAGCGAGTCGAACGTCATGGGCGGACGGATCTTGAGCACGTTGTCGTGGGGCCCCTCGGTGCCCACCAGCACCCGCCGCTCCCGGAGCCGGTCCTTCACGTAGGCCGCCTGGGCGGTGGCCG